>CAZAFH010000056.1:0-46303 GCA_964484265.1 uncultured Singulisphaera sp. | reverse complement strand
CCCTCTCCCACCGGGAGAGGGAAGGGGTGAGGGCCGCTTGACGATGGCAATGCCAGGTAAATATCAGCATTGCAGAAATCCTGCGGCCCTCACCCCCAACCCCTCTCCCGGTGGGAGAGGGGAGAAAATGCGCAACACTTTTCGGACGAACGGATCGATTGGCTTTCATCAGTCTACCTCCACCCCTTGTCCCGGTTGCAGCACGATGGGCTCCGTCTTCGTCTCCGTGCGAATCCGGGCGGCCCAGGCGTCCGCGTCCTGCTCGATCACCGGGAACGTGTTGTAGTGGATCGGAATGACCTTCTTCGGCTCGATCATCTTCACGGCACGCAGTGCGTCGTCCGGACCCATGGTGTAGTTATCGCCAATTGGAAGCACGGCCAGGTCGATGCCTTCCTCGCCGATCAAGCGCATGTCGCCGAACAATCCGGTGTCGGCCGCGTGGTAGATCTTTTTGCTGTCCTTGGTGTAGATGAGGAATCCGCACGGATTGCCGCCGTTGGAACCGTCGGGTAAAGCAGAGCCGTGGAATGCGAGCGTGAGCTTGACGCGTCCGAAGGGATGATTGAACCCGCCGCCGTGCTGTTGTCCGTGGACTTTCTTGACGCCCTGCCCTTCGAGCCAGCAAGCGATCTCGTAGTTCGCGATGATCGTCGCGCCGGTGCGCCTGGCGATGGCGACCGAGTCGCCGACGTGATCGCCGTGGCCATGCGAAATCAGGATGAAGTCGGCCTTGACGTCGGCGGCGGAGACCGAGGCCTTTGGGTTGCCCGTGAGAAATGGGTCGATCAGAATCTCGAAGCCAGCGGTTTGCAGCGACATGGCAGCATGGCCCAACCAGCGAATTTGCGTCGTCATTGTGGCATATCTCCAAATGCACCACGCGCGGATTGGCGTAGTTTCTCGCGTTTGATGGTGTTATATGACTCCGCAGGAATGGGTAATAGTTGATGCCTTCGGAGTTTACGGATGAATTTCGCGACTGCCTCGCTTGGCCGCTGGGAACGCTGGCATCTTTGGTCGATGTTGGGTCTGGTCGTACTCTTCGGCGTCCTCGTCGAAATTCGCTCGGCCTATGTCGATCGCCGAATGTCGGATCTCACCGTATTCATGCGCGCGGGATGGGCAGTGCGATCAGGCGAGAACCTCTACCAGGTATCCGACGAGGGCAACGGCTGGTACTACGTTTACCCGCCGCTGTTTGCGATTCTGATGACGCCGCTGGCGGAGTCGCCGCCCGGGCATGACCGGAGCTGGATGGTTCCGTATCCGCTTGCCGTGGCGATCTGGTATTCGCTGAACGTGCTGATCCTAGCGTGGGGCGTGCATCATCTCGCCAAGGCATTCGAGGAAACGTCTGACGATCCAGACGTGCGCGATCAGCCGATTGGTTGTCGCCGGTGGTGGGCGCTGCGCGTCGTGCCGACCTACGGCTGTCTGCTGGCGATCGGCAGTTCGCTAAGCCATGCGCAGACGAACCTCATCCTGTTGGCGATGCTCTGCGCGATGGCGGCGGCCGTTTTGCGAGGCAGGAGTTGGCTGGCCGGCCTGTGGATGGCGGGACCGGTCTGTTTCAAGGTATTCCCCGCGTTTCTCGTTATTTACCCGCTTTGGCGGCGCGATTGGCGCTGTCTGGGCGGATTCGCAGCCGGTTTGCTCCTTGGACTGGCACTGATCCCCGGCGCTGTCTTTGGGCCGGAAAAGACGATCGCGTACTACAAGGAATTCGCCGACCTGGTGCTCATGCCGGGCGTGGGCGAAGGAAAAAACGAAGGCCGTCGGGCGACGCTGACGGCCATCACCGCGACCGATACGCAATCGTTCATGGCCATGATGCATAACGCGATCCATATGGGCTCCGATCAGAAGCCCGACGATCCCGCGCCAGGCGTACGCCTGGCCCATTGGGGGCTTGGCGGATTGCTGACGCTCGTTGCTTGCCTTTGCGCAGGGTGGCGCAAGAAAGAACGCCCGGTCGGCGAAGTGCTATTTCTTGGAATGCTCTGCATGCTGATGATGTGGCTCTCGCCGGTGTGCCATCTCTCGTACTTTTCTTGGCTCCTGCCGGCAATCATGGCATTGCTCGCACTGCAATGGGAACACCGACCAACGCTCGCCCTTGGCGTCGCATGGATCGGCTTGCTGGTGCTGAATAACATAGTACACGTTTTCGCGCACCTGCAAGACTACCCCTTCTTCCGCGCCTGCCGACAACTGGGGCTGACAACCTACGTCGGGCTAATCTTCTTTGCGATTGCTGCGATTACCAACGCACGCGGATTCGGGCGACGCGAATCCGCGACGAAGGAAACACCACAGACAACACGCGCGGCTGCGTAGATCGCTTACCGTTTGGGCGCTTTCGCGTAGCTCAGGCTCAGCAGCGCGAAGCCGGTCGCCAACTCGGCGTTATCCTCGCCAAAGGTCCGCTCGCCGATGTTGCGCCAGCTGCCGTTGGCGAGTTGTTGTTTGCGGAGCGCCTCGAACAGTTCGCGACGCCAGTCGTGCTTGCCGCCTTTGGCATCGACGAAGATATCGTCGCCGAGCGCATCCATCGCCTTGGCGAAGGTGTGATAGTAATAGAACAGCCCCGCCTTACCCATCCCGGGATTTTCCTCCAGCGTGTAGTGATTGCGGACCCAGTTGATGGCCGCCTTTACGCGCTCGTCATCCTTCTTCACGCCGGCATAGAGAAAGCTCTTCAACCCGCTGTAGGTCATGCCGCCGACGGAGCGCAAGCCGCCCGCCGCAGTCTTGTGCGGACTCTTGTCTCCCGCGGCCGGGTCGTAGACGATACCGCCCTTGTCGTCGTCGGTCGTCTTCTTCGCGAATGGCTGGTCGTTCTTTTCACCCGGTAGATTCTGGCAGCGGCTGATAAACTTAAGTGCCCGCTGCACGGCCGGGTCGTCCTTGCCGAAGCCGGCCGCGAGCAGCGCCTCGACGGCGAAACCGGTGTTGGACATGTCAGGCCGGCTTTTCTTGTCGTATCCGAACCCGCCATGGTTGAGGTGCGTCTCTTCCTCGTCGTGCTGGATCTTCTTGATGAACTCGCCGGCATTCTTGATGACGCCATCGTATCGGCCCTTGGTATTCGCTTCCTTGAATGCCATGATCGCGACCGCCGTCGTGTAATTGGCGAGGAATTTGTCATAGATGCCGCCGTCCTTGTTCGCCTTCGTCTCAAGGAACTTGAGCGCGTTCGATACAACCGGTTCCTCCGGGCTGACGCCATTGCGAACCAGCCCGGCAACGACGATCGCCGTGATTCCAGGACCTGCGAATTTCGCCGAGAAAGAGCCGTCCTTGCCTTGAACCGATTTGAGGAAATCGACCGATTTGTTGACAAGTGCCTGCGTTTCGTCAGGCTTCGCGCCGACGGGTGGCTGCGCGATCGCAGCGCCCACCGCGTACAACATTCCCGCCGCCAGGGTGGGGACGAGAAGGAACATCCACATGCGAGTTAATCTCATCGAAACAATCCTTAAGTAGAGTTGATGGTATCAAACTTCTAGTGCCAACCACACTGGATACGGACTAATCACTGCTGGCGATTATTTCGCCGCGAGGCGAATGCGATGCAATTGTCCTCGCTCCAGGGCGATCATGCCGAGGAGATCGTGGCGGACGAGCAATCGCTCATTCTCCCAGCGTATCAGTTCGCCGCGGAGCGTGTCAATCTGCGATCCGATTCCTGGACGAAATGAAACCTCTGCCAGGGCGCGGGATGGCATCGCGTTTCGAGAAGCAAAAAAGATGCCGCGAACGCTCGTCCACGCAAACTGCCGTTTGCCGAACTTGGCGTCGAAGGCGACGGTATCGCCATTTGCGCTTCGGATTCTGCCGAAGAGTTCCTCGCCGTGTTCGAGTTGAATGATATCGCGATCTGAAACTAGCCCTGGGATTTCGCGAAAGGGTACTCGGCGAACCACGCGCAATTCCTGGAAAGCTACCTTGGCGAATTTCGCGCCGGGTTCTTTCGCCTCGGTAAAAATACGGATGCCCGTGATCGCGTCGTTGGCGTCGATGGGCGTCTCGCCCAGGCATACGTCGTTGAGGTAGATGCGAAGGCGTTTGTCGCGGATATCCAGGTCGAGAATGTCCGACGTTTCCGACGATCTCACGGCAGCGTAGAGCGTCTTCGTGTTCTCGGCACTCCAGCGAGTATCACTGAAGGTTGCACATGGCTTCGCCTGGATCCCGATGAGTTCACACCGAAGACGTGAGCCCGAATCGGATTTTTCGGTCCGCACGGAAAGACGCACGATGCCGTCTCGCAAGGCGGGATTCCATTTTCGTGTCAACTTCTGGTCGGGCGAATGGAACCAGATCGCATTGGATTCGATCAGTGGTGAGCCGGTCAGAAGGCAGGCTTGTGATGGCGCCGAAAAATCCTCGCGTGCAACGACCATCGCGCAGTCGGTCTGGGTGATTCCGACAACCTTGTCGCGCGGAATCATCATCGATTCGCCCCACGACGGAGCGAAGTTGATCGCCTTTGCACCAATGGCGATCAACTTCCCCGATACGATCTGGCCTGCATCGAGTCGCAGCGAATGAGTTGCAAGACGACGAGGCGCCGGCAGCTTTCCGCCGGCGAATCGGATATACGCAATGCGCGACGATGGCACTCGGCTGCCAGCCTGATCGCGAAAAGTCCAACCTGCTGCCTCGCGCCGGAGCGTTCCGTGGTGGACAATCCCGGAATGCTCGACAGCGTCCTCGGCACGAATGCCGACGGTCAAAAGCAAACCCAAGAGCACGCATCCGCAAGAGTAATGAATTGATGGATGCATGAGCACCGACACGAAAAACGGCGAAATTCGCTTGCGAAGAAACGGGATTATGTTATACGGCTTGGCGATTCCGATGGGGGTCGGAATCGCGCTCGTTTGCCGGGGGTCTCATTATGTCGGATAAACATCGTACGCTGAATCATGCGCGTCATGGCCTTTCAGGGCCACACTTCGTTCCGCCCGACAAGTTTCACCCTTTGGGATTATATATCGTCGAGAACCGCGTGCATGTCGAAGTCACCAGGCCGCACGTGTTTGTCGGCCGGCGTTCCGATTGCGACCTGTGTTTGGCGTTTCCCGAAGTCAGCCGGCGTCATTGCGAGTTGGATTTTGCCGACGGAGATTGGCGGATTCGCGACTTGAAGAGCCTGAACGGCGTCTTCCTCAATGAAATCCTGATCACCGAGGCAACGCTCACAGCCGGGGACCAGATCCGGATTGGAACGGTCGAGTTGGTTGTGGAGTCCGTTTCCAGCGTGAAGTCAAACCGAAAAGAACCGGTGCGTCAAGCAATGCTCAGGCAGATCGCCGAGAAGCTACCCGCGGACGTCAGTGAATAAACTTTACGCGAAGCATATCGAGACATTGGGCGAGCCTAGCCGCGTAAGCGGCAGGTTGAACACACGATTGCAGATTCAACTTGCCGCTTACGCGGCTAGGCTCGCCTACCCGTCGATTTATTGCTCGTAACGCCGGTTGCACTACCCCGCGTGGCGTTGCGGCATGCGTTGCTGCTGGTCTTCTTCCATCCACTGATTGAGTTTGTTGTAAAGCGTCTTGAGCACGATCCCCAATTCCGCGGCGGCGGTGACCTTGTTGCCCTGGTGTTTTTCCAGAACGCGCAGGATGTGCTCTTTCTCAACTTCTTTCAACGTTCTCGGCTGCAACGGCGGATCCGACGTCGCAGGCGCCTTCGGGAAGCTCAGCGTAACAGGGTCTTGATGCTGCACGAGGTGATACGGCAGATGCTCCGGCGAAATCGATTCGCCGCCCGCCAGGATGTAGGCTCGCTCCATGACGTTCGCCAGCTCACGGACGTTGCCTGGCCAGCTGTATTCCAGCAGCGCATCGATCGCCTCGGGCGTGAGCAGATTGGCGACCTGATCGACCGGACGATGCGCGGATCGCGCCAAGAGATGCCGGGCGAGATCGGGCAGATCTTGCCGACGTTCGCGCAATGGAGGCAGACGGATTTCAAACGTGTTGAGCCGGAAGTAGAGATCTTCGCGGAACAGGTCTTCCCTGATCATGTCGCGTAGGTCGCGATTGGTCGCACAAATAACGCGAACGTCCACGCGAAACGGTTCGGTGTCGCCCAGTCTGCGTATTTCGCCCGACTCAAGGAACCGCAGCAATTTCACCTGTATGTTCTTGTTGAGTTCGCCGACTTCGTCGAGGAACAATGTCCCGCCGTTCGCGACTTCGAACAAGCCCTTGTGATCCCGGTCGGCGCCGGTGAACGCGCCTTTGCGATGCCCGAACAACTCGCTTTCGACAAGATTCTCGGCCAGCGCGCCACAGTTGACGGGCACGAAGACCTGATCGACGCGTTTGCTCTGTTGAAAAATGGTCCGGGCGGCGAGTTCCTTGCCCGTGCCCGTTTCGCCAAGGATCATGATCGTGGAATCGGTCGGAGCGATCGTGCTGATGATCTTCTGCACGCCCGCCATCGGGCTGGATCGCCCGACCATGACGTTCTCGCCCTCTGCTGCTTGCACGCGCGTTTGCAGGGCGAGCGTCTTGTGCTTGAGTTCGCGTTTTTCCACCGCCTTGCGCAAGATCGTTTCAATCTGCGTCATCTTGCAGGGCTTGGTGATGTAGTCAAACGCACCGAGCCGAACCGCGTCCATCGCGGTATCGACGCTGGCGTGGCCGGTCATGATGATGACTTCGGTGTCGGGCGAGACCTGCTTGATTTGCTCGAGCACTTCGATGCCCGTGAGTCCCGGCATGCGCAGATCAAGTATGGCAGCGTCAAACGTGCTTTTCTCGAGCGCCTTTACCGCGGCTTTGCCATCGGGGCATACGGTGACCTGGTGGCCCAGGCGAGGCAGTTCGGTCCGCATGACTTCTTGCAGCGATTTCTCATCGTCGGCAAACAGAATCCGAAGAGGTTGATGCGACGCCAAGCCCGGCCTCCTTTACCTGCCGCCGGTATCCCATCCATGGTCCCGGCCTAGACGACATTACATTGGGCGATCGAAATCTTCATGAATTACTTGGTATCCCAGATACGATACCTCGGAAAGATTTACAAGAGCAGTTGAACAAGAGATCGCCGATTAGCGTTCCGTTGGAATTGTTCGAGAACACCACGGTGGGTAATTCTCTACGCCGCCCGCGAACTGCGTTTCGCACTGCTAAGTTTGAGGAATTCTTCGACAGGATCCTGCACGTCATTGTTCGAGCTTTCGACGTTGGCGGGTGGCTCGACGGGCAAACGCACCGTGAACGTGCTGCCCTTGCCCGGGCCATCGCTCGTGGCCTCGATTTCGCCGCCGTGCTGCGAGATGATTCGATGGCTGATCGACAACCCAAGCCCCGTCCCCTTCCCGGTCCGGCTGCGTGTATAGAACGGCTCGAAGATATTCTCTAACACCTCGGACGTCATGCCGCAACCGGTATCGCGAAACGCAATCTGAGCCTGGCCGGCTTTTTCCGAAAGTGAAATGGTCAACACGCCGCCTTCTTCCATGCTTTCCATGGCGTTGATAACGAGATTCAGGAAAACCTGTTTGACCTCCTGCGAATTGATCCACGCAAACAACGATCCGGGCGGATGAAATTCGACGCGTTTTCCCTTGCAGCTCTGCACATGCTGAACGATGTCGAGCACGCCCTGGATGACTTCGACGATGTCGCCATGCTCGCGTTTGAGTTCCCCGCCTCGGCTGAACGCGAGCAGTTTCTGCGTAATCTCCTTGCAGCGAAAGGCTTCCTCCTGAATCATCTTCAGATACTTTGCGATGGTTTCCTTGTCCGCGCTGCTCATCGGCGTGATCCGCATCAATTCTGCGATTCGGCCTTCGAGCGCCTCACTGCTAAACGCGATCGCCGCCAGCGGATTGTTGATCTCGTGCGCCACGCCCGCAGCGAGGAAGCCGACGCCGGCGAGGCGTTCGGATCGCACCAGCTGACGGCTGCGTTCGTTGACCTGCTCGGCCAAGTTCTGGTACATCGCACGAAGCTTTCCGGTCATCTCGTTATAGGCGTGCGCGAGATCCTCGATTTCGTCGCCGCTCTTGATTTCGATGCGATGCTCGAAGTCGCCGCGGGCCACTCGACTCACGCCAAGCTCCAGGTCGCGGATCGGCTGAGCGACCCAGCGATAGAAAAACCGTAACAATCCCGCCATGAGCAGAACCGCCAAACCGCCCGTGCTCACCAGCAGCATGATGCTTTTCCGGGCGTCGGCACGCGTCTTTTGCACGCTGCGGCTTAGCTCCTCCGTGATCGAGCCGATAAGATCCGTCACGTCGATGTTCAGGCCCTTGATCGCTACCGCGATGGGTGTCTGCGGCTCCAGCAAGTCTACATAGCCGCCGTTCACGATGACGCTGGGCTTGACGTCTTTCAGAAGCCCGTCGAGCTTGTCCAGGTCCTTCGCGATGGCGTCCAGCTGGCTGGTTTCCTTTCGGCCGTTGTCGGGAAATCGGCCCAGGTCGATGATCTCGGCAAGTTTTTTCTTGAACTCGGCGAGCGACAGCCGAACTGGCGGGATCCGGTCGAGCAGCGTGCCACACTGCCTGGCGGGATCCGGAATCGGAGCGGAAAGAGCGTTGATGGAGTCTTTGAGTTTGTAGGCGAAATCGAGTTCGTCGAGTTTGCTGTCCCATACTTTCATGGTGTTGCGATAGGAAACGATACCGTGCACGGTCCCCCCCAGAAGGAGAGCCATGATCGCTACCACCAAGAACATGCCCAGCATGAGCTTGTGGCGAATACGCCAGGTGCACGCCAAACTGCGACCTCCGTGTCAGTTCCTTCCACGCATCCATGCGGGAGGATCGTTTTTCGCTGTGGAACCGATGCAGATTCATCGCGAAATCTACCAGAAACATTCCAGATTGTGGATAGCAATTTCGCGCGGAATTGTTGGTAATCTGGGCAATGTTTAGCCGCGACGCGCCAGCGGAGCGCGTGGGCCGAATCCCACGCTCTGAAGGCGCGTCGCGGCTAACCGAACACCCCGAAAAATGGTTTACGAAAACACAATTCGCACAGTGAGTAGCACAGAGTAGTTAAACGCCCGCCAACCGTCGCGCCAGCGCGAGCGCATCCGCGTGTGTCGTCAGCGTGCCGTCAAGCTGCGCCTCGCGAACGGCATCGAGAATCTGCTTGTAGCGAGGCCCTTGCGCAACGCCCATTGCGAGCAAGTCATTGCCCGAAATCAATGCATCTGGGTTGAGTTCGCTCGGCGAGCTCTCTCGAAGCAATCGTTCACAGAATTCGACGTGCTCGACGTTCTTGCCTGTCGCTAATGCATCGGCCCGGTGCAACACGAGCAACTCGTGAATGCCGGGATGGATCAATATCGGCTTTAACTTACTCGGACGCAATCGCTCAGCATCGGCAAGATACTGGTGCCGTTCGACGAGCCAAACGATTCGAGTACGTTCCGTGTTTGACAATTTCAAACGCAGGCAGATGGCATCCGCCATGCGAGCGCCAACATGCTCGTGGTGATAGAACGTCAACCGGTCCGCGGTACGGCCGAACGTGCTCGGCTTGCCGACGTCGTGCAGCAGCGTGCCGAACGCGAGCGGAAACGACGGATGATCGCCTATGCCGTCCATCACACGCATGACGTGATCCCACAGATCACCCGTGGGTTGACTGGGTGGGCCTTGCGGCAATCCCTTCATTGGAAGAAGCTCGGGCAGCACCGCCTCGGCGAGACCGAGGTCCATCAGCAGATTCAATCCGCGTACCCGGCGAGGGTGAACGACGAGTTGACGAATTTCTTCCGCAATGCGTTCCGCGCTGACGACAGGCAACTGCGACGCCATCACGCGAATGGCCGACGCGGTCTCTGATTCGATCGCCAGCTCGAATCGCGTGGCGATGCGCACCGCACGCAGCAGGCGCAGTTTATCTTCCTGAAAACGCAGATTCGGCTCGCCGATCGCGCGAAGGATGCGTGCGTGCAGATCGTCGCGGCCGCCGACGAAGTCATGAAGATGCCCGCGGACCGGGTCGAAAAACATCCCGTTGATGGTGAAGTCGCGGCGCTTCGCGTCTTCTTGTGCGGACGAAAAGACAACCTGATCTGGCCGTCGGCCATCGGTGTACGCGCCATCGCTGCGGAACGTGGCCACCTGCACCTTGAGGTGCTGGCCATCGACTTTCGGGCCAAGCACTTCGACGACGCCGAAGCTCTCGCCGATCGCGATCGTGCGGCGAAAGAGCTTCTGCACCTGATCGGGCCGAGCGCTCGTGGCGACATCGTAATCCTTCGGGATCAGGCCGAGCAATTCATCGCGCACGCAACCGCCAGCCCACAGCGCCTCGTGTCCGGCGTCCTGAAGTTGGCGCACCACGGTGATAGCGAATTCGCGCTCGGTCATTTTGTCTTTGCCGCTTGCGGCTTAGCGCTCAACAGGGCGCCATGCTGAGCGCTAAGCCGCAATTGGCAGAATACCTCACCCTTGGGCTTCTGTAATTGCCGCCGGCATCCGCTGCCATATGCGCAACTCATTGCGGCCGTATCGCCGCAGTTCCCAGTCGGCAAGCAAATCGGCGCCGTCCAGCGGCGAGTCGCGCTCGGTCTGCACAACAATGACCGAATCCTCGGCGACCTTTTCTTGCAGCGTCCTGAGCATGTTGAGCATTTCCTCGGGCCGATTCTTGAGATCGACAAACGGCGGGCTGATGAAAATATTGACCGGCTCGACCGGTGCGTGCCACGCGGCAACCCAGCGATAAGCATCGGTACGAAACAGCCGAGCCTGGCGCACGAGGTCAAACGCCCGAATATGCTTGTCGATGTTCGCCGCCAGCTCGACATCGCGCTCGATCAGAATCGCCTGAGACGCGCCTCGGCTCAACGCCTCGATGCCGACGACACCCGTACCGGAGAAGATGTCGATAAACGGACGCCCTGGAATTGCATTACCCAGGATGCTAAAAAACGCCTCGCGCACCATCTGCGGCGTGGGCCGAAGCTCCTTGGTGACGGTGCAGGTGATCTTCCGCCCACGCAGTTCGCCCGCTACGATTCGAATTTGTGTTCGCATAGTATTGTTATAGGGACGCCGAACGCGAAGCGCAGGTTCAGTGCATTCACGCAAGCCCCACCATGAGCGCAGCGATTGGTGGAGGTGATGCTCGATGACCCATACGTACAATAATTTTCATCCGTGCTGAAATGCCAATAAAGCGTTTCAACAAATGTGTTTCCCTACATTTCAAACGAGTGAGAACATGAAGCTCACGCCCTCGCAGGTTGGTATGACGTCATTACTCGGTCAAAAGCTCAGAATGGGCGACCTTGGCAAGGGATCGCTCCCTAAACGAATAAGAGCTGGGCGTGAATTCCTGATGCGCATTACAAAACAGGATTTCGGATACGATGCCATGCGGTGGCACGATTACTTGTGGGACACGAACGCGGGCGGATATCGTTGGTCACGGCGGAGCCGATCAAAGTGGACGAGGTATGTCGAAGCGGCCATAAGCCGGCAAGACTGGCAGGAAGCGGTGCGCGAGTTGCAAGCGTTGCCGAATGAGTAATTCGTTATTGTTGCGATCTATCAATCCGTCGAATCGCGCAGTTTCTCCCGCACCTCCATCAATATCCGCCCGAGCATATTCTTGCCGGACCCGTCGCCGCCGTCGCCCCAATAATTGTCGTTGACGGTATGCTCAACGAGCTTCGCATCCCCGGTTTCGATCAGCAGCTTTCGCAATTCTTCGTGTTGCGTGAACTTCGCGAGCACGGCCTGGCGCATCACGTTGTCCTTGACGGATTCCCAATCTTTACGCAACGGCTTCGACCGATCGCGCCCAAGCCGGGCAGCAACGGCTGGCGTCTTGGCTTCGCGAACTTCGGAGCGATGGGCGTCATCGAGAAACTTCATCGCCTGGAAATAGTGCTCCGAAGTCGGCCACATTTTGCCATCCAACTTGATCGGAAACCGCGCGAAGTTCGAGAACTCGCCGTACGGTTCGCCGAGGTGGTAGAAGTTGATGGTGTCGGACATGAGAATTTCTCCGAGAGACTGTCGGTCTCACGCTTGCGGAAATCGGAAGAATACGTCTGATCGCAAAACATACTTGCGTCCCGTCGATAGACATCGCCCTTCGTGCCACCATTCATGAAGGAAGAACAACGCCATGCCCGTCTGCGGAATGATAGTCGCAACTTCAGGCCGTATGCCGTCTGCGCTGGTATGAGAATAGAAGACGGTCTCGCCGCCGACAAAATCGTCGTTCAGATAGAAGAGGCAGGTCAGCCGCGAACGCTCCGTTTCCGAACGCTTCACCACGCCATCCTTGTGCCGCTTGAATCTTTGGCCTGGGTCATATCGATAGAAACGGAACGATGAGTCAAATGCAAATGGAACGCCGCCTTCGAGCGATTCAGGTCGCACATTCGCGCGTTCAAATCCATTAGTTTCACCACGCACGATAAGTTGCCGACATTCTTCAGGCGAAAGAATATCGGCAACAGTGAACAGGTTTTCGCTTATCGTGGTTAGCATCGGTATCTCCTGGCAAAATCCGCTTCCCATCCGTTTCGGGCCTGCTAAAATCTAAGTATGAACACGACGATGCAAATGCCATCCACGGAAAGCTCGATTTGGAACGGCATCCTCCAACCTGAATCTGGCGACCTGCCGCACGATGCTGCCAGAGCGTTTTTGCGACTTGACTTTTCATCGGCCGACCGCGAACGCATGGACGACCTGGCCGAGAAAGCGAGAATCGGCACGCTGACTACCCAGGAACGCCAAGACGTGGAGACGTACAATCGCGTCGCCCATCTGCTGGCATTGATGCAATCCAAAGCGCGGCGATCGCTGAAAAAAAGGAAATCTTGCTGATGCCTCGCGTTTCGGTTCCCCTGCGAAGACAGATTCGCGATCGCGCCGGCGACAAATGCGAATACTGCCAGATGCCGCAAGAGTATTATCGATCTCCATTTCAGCCTGATCACATCATTGCCGAGGTTCACGGCGGGCCAACGGAAGCGTCAAACCTCGCATGGGCCTGCTTTCATTGCAATCTTCAGAAGGGAACCAATCTCGGCGGGATCGATTCAAAAACCGGCAAGAAAGCTTGGCTGTTTAACCCACGCCGCATGAAATGGGAACGCCATTTCCGCTGGGTCGGCCCCATACTGCATGGGCGAACGCCGATTGGCCGGGCCACTGTAGCCGTCCTGAAGATCAACGATGCAGATTATGTCCAAACACGAGCGGCCCTGATTGAGGAGAATGTTTTTCCAAATCAATAGCACCCGCACCTGTTTGACGCCAGTTATCGCATACCCGAGTAATGCATTTCAATCTGCAATCTGAAATCCTCAATCTGCAATTCTCCAAGATCACCCCTTAATCACCCCGATCGGCCGCATGCGGGCGACCTTCTTCGACAGGCCCGCTTGATGCACGACATCGACGACCTCATCGACATCCTTGTACGCTTTCGGCTGTTCCTCCGCCAACCCCTTGTGGCTCGATGCTCTTGCGATGACGCCACGCGCCAGCAGCTCCTTGTCGATGCGCCGTCCGGCTGCTTCCTTGATCGCGGCGGTACGGCTCATCGCTCGGCCGGCGCCGTGGCAGGTCGTGCCGAACGAACGCTCCATGCTGCCCGGTTGACCGACCAACACCCAGCTCGCCCGGCCCATGTCGCCCGGGATGATGACCGGTTGCCCGATGCCGCGGTACATCGACGGCACTTCCGGATGGCCCGGCGGAAACGCCCGCGTCGCTCCCTTGCGATGCACCCAGACTTTCTTTTTGACGCCGTTGACAGTGTGCTCTTCCAGTTTCGCGATGTTATGGCACACGTCGTAGATCAAGTTCATCTGCAATTCCTGCCAGGTGCGGCCAAAGACATCGGCGAAGACTTCGCGTGCCTGCCACATCAAAAGCTGGCGATTGCACCAGGCGAAGTTCGCCGCCGCCCGCATCGCGGCAATGTATTGCTGGCCTTCCGAGCTGTTCGCGGGAGCACAGGCCAACTGGCGATCGGGCAGTTCGATGCCATACTTCTCCGGCGCCTTGCGAAGCAGCGCCAGCGAATCGTCGCAGACCTGATAACCCAGGCCGCGCGAGCCGGAATGGATCATGACGCAGATCATATCCTTCTCCAGGCCCATGACCGCCGCGGCCTCGGCGTCGAGAATGGCATCCACGACTTGCACTTCCATGAAGTGGTTGCCCGAACCGAGCGTGCCACACTGCGATTGGCCACGTGTCTTGGCGTGTTCGCTGACGGCATCGGGATCGGCGCCTTGGAGGAACCCGCCGGCTTCGGTGTGCTCGATGTCGCCCGGCGTCGCCAGGTCGCGTGCCGTGAGGTAGCTCGAACCCTCGCTGAGCAGGCGTGTCAGGTCCTTGCCCTTGAACGCAAAACGCCCCGAGCGCCCGACGCCCGTCGGCACGTTCTTGAACAGCGAATCGATTAGTGTGGTCAGGTGCGGCTTGACTTCGCGGTAGAACAGGTTCGTGCGGCACAAACGGACGCCGCAGTTGATGTCGTAGCCAACCCCGCCGGGCGAGATGACGCCGTCCTCGTCGGGATCGGTCGCGCAAACGCCGCCGATGCAGAAGCCGTAGCCCCAGTGAATGTCAGGCATGGCGATGCTGGCACGCTGAATGCCCGGCAAGAACGCAACGTTGCACACCTGCTCCGCGGCCTGGTCGAGCTTGAGTTGCTTGAGTAGCTCGGCGTTGGCGAAGATCATGCCATCGACGCGCATGCCTTGCTTGTAGCTCTTCGGGATGCGGTAACAGCACGCATCGATCTGTTCGAGCGGGCCGGTGAAAACTTCCTTTGCCATAGTATTCTCTGAAAAAACGCAAGAAATTGATTAATGAAGCAGAAGATCGACACTTCTGAACGAAAGATGTTCACGATTTTCTCAATCTCGCACGCAGCGTTCCGAGCCGCGCACGCAGCGCAGCGGAGTAAGCGCTTCTTGCCAGTTCTCGCTTACTCCGCTGCGCTGCGTGCGCGGCTCGGATTATCGCGACCGTCGAAGACCGCCATCGCGTTTCCCTGGCCGGAGATTGTGTATTCGACGGCAGATTCTACGTCCTCGTTCTTCCAGAGATACCGGGTGCTGCCGTGCCGAGTCCAGCGGATGGCGCCGGCTTCAGCAGGGTATAGTTTATTTAGGCGGCGGCTGATTGCGGTTTTGACATCGTTCATGATGCGTTCAACGGAACCATTCGCCGAAACTACTATATGAATGTGATTGGATCGGACATGAGCAGCTAAAAGGTTCCAAGATTTTCGTTTGGCGAGTTCTTCGATGGCCTTGAGCGCTTCCTTTCTTCGTCCTTCATCCATGATGTAGGATTCGACGACGTTTGATTCGTCGGCGAGTCGCTCGGGATCGGGTGGGAGGAAGGGCGTTCCCGGCTCGTTGTGTGCGAGATCAACGGAACCACGAGCATCGCCATGCAGCCAGGCTCCTCGGCACGTGAACGTGATGAAGTACGCTATCGGGTGATCGGAGTTATTCATGGATCGAAGTCCGACAGAATAATTTCCGAGCCGCGCACACAGCGCAGCGGAGTAAGCGCTTCTTGCCAGTTCTCGCTTACTCCGCTGCGCTGTGTGCGCGGCTCGGAAATGAATCGACCTACGCGAAAATATCCGCCACCGGCACGCGGAAGCCCGGCAGGAAAGGTTCGCCGTCTCACCGCAGCCCAACGAAGCTGCCGCGGTGTTCACGCGACAAGGCCCAGAGGAACGCGCCGACATCGGGGCTTTCGAAGAAGAAGCCGATGGAATTGATGCGGACTTGCGGCGAGTCGTCGAGCTTTCTGTTCCAATCGTAGGTGAGCTTGTCGCGCACGTGTTTACTGAGATAGTAATTTCGCTGCGCCTGCGTGGGTTTGGTCAGGCCGACGGGAATGCCATCGCCCACGTTGGGAAGCCCATCGGAGAATAGATAGATGGTGTCGAGCTTGATCTTGTTTTTTCGATAAGCGAACACCTCTTCGAAGGCGTCGCTCATGTTGGTGTTGCCGTCAACCTTGATCTTTCGAAGCGTATCGCGTGCCAATTTTGCGGTATCGGCGCCGGCGTAGCCGAGCCATTCGCCGCGTTTGCCGAATAGGTAACTCGTCTTATCCGAGAAGAGGATGATCTGGTACCGTTTCATGGTGCGGACGCTTTTCATGAGCTGCATGAGCGTTTCGCACAGGAACGGCCATTTGTCGGGATCTTCCGTATCGGGATCCTTCATGGCCATGCTGCCGGAGGTATCGATCAGGAAGATGACGTTCTCGCCTGTCAACGGCACACCTGCGAAGCGATGTTCGACCTCGGCTTCGAGATCGGCGATGCGCTGCCGGAGTTGGTCTTTGTCCAGGCGGAACGTGCCGATCGCGTTTTGCGCGAGGATCAGTTCCTTCAGGGACTTGGCGTGCTTGTCTTTGAACTGATCGCGCTCCGCCTGCGCCGCCGCCAAAGCCTGGCGAAGCGCAAGTAGGTTGGCGTCGCGATCCTTGCTAATTGTGTCCTTCGCGGCGAGGGCAAAATCGAGATTCTTCTTGGAGAGGTCGAGATCCTTCTGAAGGCGATCGCGCGACACGAGCGCGAGCTTGAGATCCTTTCGGACCGCTTCAAGATTCTGATCGCTGACTTTGAGCAACAATTCCGTGACGAGTATCTTGTTATTGGCCTTATCGTTTTCCGTTTGCAGGGCCTTGAGCAACTCTTGAAGCCTCTTCGCTTCCGCTTGCGACAGCTTCATTTGCACGAGCTGTTCCTTGGATTTTTTCGCGGCATTGACGAGTTCGGCCTTGTTCTCCAATAACTCCGCGCGAAGCAGCGAAACCTGCTTCTCGGCCATGCCGAACTTGACCAATAACTCGGCATTCAGCTTCACGGTTCCCGTCAGCTCGGCCTTGGTTTTTTTGTGCGAGGCGAGAGCTTGTTCGAGGTCTTCTTGCAGCTTCTTGTAGGACTCTTCGCTCAGAGCCAATAGCTTTGCAGTCTTGTCGAGATTTTTCTGCCGATCGTTGGCCAAGGATAGCATCTTGTCGCGATCACTAGTCATGAGCGCGAGTGCCGCCTCGAGATCGCGATGGCGTTGCTGCCAATCGTTGAGGGATTTCTGCAGCTTGGCGGCATCACTCGATGCGGAGAGAAAATCGCGCTGCGCCTTCTCGTAACTTTTGCGTGCGCCGTCAGCGGCTTTGCCCTGGGCGATTGCTTTCTCGGTCTGCGAAATTGCCTCCCGCGACTGTGTGGAAGCCTCCTGGTGCGCGACCTGCCAAAGCAAGATCACGCAACCGAGCGCGCAGCAAATTACATCGAGCATGTAGATATTGAAGATCGTCGGCACTTTGTGGCGATGAACCATGGCTGGCCCTCTTCATTCCCGCATTCGTTGGCGAGCGATCATCGAGAAGCCTATCGGAACGCTGCATGGACCGGGCGAGGCAGTGTCTTGCCAAGGAATCGAACCTGCGGCCCACGCATGCCAAGGCGAATGCGGTCCCCGGCATGCAATAGGACGGAACCGGTGACGGGATGATCATTGACCAGCGTGCAATCGCGGCTATGGTTGTACAGCGTGTAGACTCGGCGATCGTACACGATCTCGCAATGCACGGCATCGACCTCGGGATATTCGCCGCGATCCAGCCAGAGCTGGCAGCCGAATTTCGTGCCAAAACTAAAGTTCGTGTCGTGCAGCAGGAAGTCCCGTCCCTGAAAATGCACGCGAGGCGGCCCCACATCTGCGGGAAGCGGCGCGCTAATCGGGACGATCGTTTCAAGATGCCCGCGCTGGATCGTGCCTTGCAAAGCCGCTTCCGCGAGCGCATGGGCCGAGCGGGCGAGCGCCTCGGGCGAAAGAATCCAAACGCCGCGCGGATCCTCGTCATCGTGGAAGAGCAAATCTTCGCCGAAATCGCCGTGAAACTCGGATCCACCGCCCGGATTGCGCCGCATCTCGGCGGCGAGTCCCGGCCTGAACAGCGATCGCAGGCCATCGACGAGGCCCGGCAGACGGCCCGCTTCGTGCGTAAGGATGATGCCGCGCGGCGAGTCGCTGGCGGGGCACGTCAGCATCAAGTCGTCCACCTCGGCGATAACCTTATTGACGAGCGGCTGGCAGAATTGTGCCGTCTGCTCGGGATGCACGAGCAGATGCTTGAACCACTGCTGGCCCTGAACTCCAAGCTGAATCGCGCGGCGCTGGCGTGCCGCATCGGCGAGCACATCGAGTTGATCGAACAGGCTTTGCTCCGCGCCCGGAACGTCGCGCGGATCGCGCCGATGCTGAAAGACAAAGAGATCCGAAAGCATATTGATCAGACGATCACGCCAAAAACGCAAGCCGAGATGCGGAAACGGCCGGCAGGCGATCAAATGGGCGCGGTCTTCGAGAACCTTCACCCAGCCAAGGGTGAGAGCGCCTTCGTCAATGTCAACGACCAGCGTCGATCGCACCCAAAATTGTTCGACGTGCCCCGCCAGCGCGATTGCCAGCGGCGTCGGGACCGAGCCGATGATCGGCAGCTTCGCCAATTCGCCGATACGCCTCAGCGCGTCGGCCTGGGCCGGCTGAAAATAACCTGGCGTAACGACAAACACGCCTCGGGCCGATGAAGCCAGCGGCTGTAGGCGGCGCCAGACTAGCTCACACGCGGCACGCGCGTCCAATGAATTTCGGCCAGCCTCCCAGCGCGGACCGTGGCCGGGCTGTGCGCTCAGATACGGTAGAAAGCCCTGGCAGACCGTTCGAGGCCGAACGCGACTCACACCCAGTGCCGCGGCGCCGACGTCCAGCTTCGCCGATTGCAGATCGCACGCCAACGCCAGTTCGGCATGCGGCGCATCGAGCAGCGCAGGCAACGGGTAGTCGCCCGACGCGCCCATCATCACCCGCACCCGTGTTGCGTTCCAATCGACGCCCAGCAAGGTCATCGTGCCGCCCTTTCAGGCAACGTGCCCGCAATCATGCCCACCGGACCTTGCGCCGCCGCATCGGCCCCAGCGGCAGCGGCGCCCAGTTCCGGTTCGTAGATCCGGTTCACGAGATGGTCCAGGCAATACTGTTGACAGTCGATAACGAGCGATTCCTCTTCGCGCTGAAGAGTATGAATCAAGAACATGACGACGAGGCTCAACCCCAGCGCGACCAGCGTGCAATCAAACGCCACGGTAAGATGTCGAGTCGCCTCCACCAGCTGCTGACCGCCCTCGTGCGCCATCGTCATGCTGGCGGCGAGGCCGCGCACGGTCCCGAAAAAACCGATCGCCGGGATCGCCCACGCCAGGTAATTTAGCGTCGCCATGCTCGCCACCAGTTTGCCCAGGTCCACTTCCGACTGCGTCTTGAGCGTCTCGCGAACGTCCTGGCTGGACCGGCTAATCGAGAGCTTGGCCAAACCCGCGCGAATCATGTTGGCGAGTATGTAGGGCTGCTGTTCCGTCGCCTGGTCGATCTGCCGCTGCAGGCCACGCGCGTCGTCCGTAAGTATGCGCGCGCCATCGTCAGTCGGAAGTAGATGGAGACCGAACGCACGCCGTTGCCGCATCATCTCGGCATATCGGCCGATAAAGATAAAAATGGACCAAACGAAACAGCAATAGCACGCAACCTGCTCCGGACCCAGCAACAGCTGAGCCCAGCGCGGCTGGCGCGGAAGCGTATCCGCCGGGTCATCTACAGGAGCGGTGGACATGACGCCGAAGGTCGTCCAAAGCGGATAGACGACCGCGCCGACGAGTAGAATCGTCAGGATCAAGAGCGGCCATTCCCGCGTCGGTTTTTGCGATGTTGACAATGCCATGGGTAATTCTCGGCCAGGCCATTCCGCGTCACGTTCTCAACTCTTTACTTTTTCCACAACCTTGCGGGCGTAATCAGGTTTTGTCAAACGGTAGTCTCGGTAGAGAGAGTAGATTGAGCACTGAACAAAATGCCACAATCGCGGCGCCATCCAGCCAACCGATACGACCTGTCCACATTATACGGCTCACGAACAAATCAGAAATGAAAACCGACGACGCTACCAACTTGTTCGCCGGCGGAGAGTTGTTCTTTGCGGATTCCACGGACGATTCGGCGATCGCGCTCGAAAAGGTGGCACAGACATTCTTGTCTGTCCAATACACGGACACAGACAAGAATGTCTGTGCCACCACAATGCCACAAGGTATGATATCGACCGGTAATTGAATATTACCGCCCATATTGCTTCACAATGGACGTGAGCGCCGCCTGGCTTTGCCGGGACAGACCGAGGCTTTCGATCTCGCTTTCAAGCTGCGTCATCGTGCCGTGCCCGCCGAGGTAGCCATTGATGCGAGCCGCGGCGGTCGATTTCATGAACTCCGCTTCGGTGGAATACATGGAAAGGAACTCCCGCATGATGTCCGGGCGAAGTTTAAGGATGTACTTCTGATGGTAGGCCTCGGCGAGATAAAACGGCCCCAACGGCAAGATCGCCGTCGTGATACGCTGGTTGCGCTTCGCCGCGGCCTTACTGCGGGTGTCGATGGCGATCTTCTTTTGCTTCTCGTCCGCGAAAAAGACAGCTGACATGTACTGCCGGTTGAAAGGTGTCGCACAATGATTGTGCGTGGCCCAGTAGATGTTAAGTATTTGCTCGTAAGAGATCTTCGTGGGATCGAAATCGATCTGAATGGTCTCGGTGTGATCGCCGATACGGTAATACGATGGGTTCTTGGTCGTTCCGCCCGTGTAGCCAACGCGCGTGCGAACGACGCCAGGCAGAATCCCAAACTGGGATTCGGGATGCCAGAATCAGCCGAGCGCGAAAGTAGCGGTTTCGATTTTCGCGGGCGCCTTCTTATCAATCGGCGGCATTTCACTGCGATTGGACGAGGCTTTTTGGCCGCGAGCCGGGATCCACGATAACGCAGAAATCAGGCCGACCAGCCCAACAACGCCAAGAACGATACGATGCATGTTCATCCCTCACCCGGCCATAAAAACCCAGTGCAGCGTACACATTCATTATAACGCGAGATTGGAAAAAACTTGCGCTCACAGAGAGGTTTCTGGGGCGCGACGTTTCCCAATTCCCCTGGAAGGAAAGGAGGCTTCGCCGTCGTCGCGTAGGAACACGCGTTGGCCTCACCCGGTATAGCTGCTTGGTACCGTCTCGGTGTTTTTGCTTATAAGTAAAAACACGTATGAATGGACACCGTTGCTCGAACCATCCCGATGCGGAAGTTCGGAGCGTCCTGCCGCAAGAAAATGAATCGGTTGCATCGATTACGACGTGCAAAATCCAAATGCAAATGTCGCCGAGGAAGGAACGTAGCTCAACCTTTACGGGGCATAGAACGGTTCGGCCCGTACTTCTTCGGGGCGCCGGTTCGGTCAGCATCCGCTGTTCTTGGACTCAGTTGGCGATGACTTGCAGATCGGGCAGCGACTTCTTGAGTTCCGCTATGCCCGCCTTCGTCGTTTTCGTTTGGTAGAGTCGGAGGATCTTCAGCGATTTCATCTCCGCCAACACCTTCAGCCCTTCGTCTGTAACCTCCTGGCCGGTGAGGCCGAGCCAGCGCAGCGACTTTAGCCCCGTCAGGTGTTTCAGCCCCTCGTCGCTCGACGTCGCCTCGACCAGGTCCAATACCTCCAGCGACTTCAAGGCGGCAATGTCCTTCATCGCCGCGCCCGTCACCTTTGTGTTCGCGAGATGAAGACAACGGAGTGAGGTAAGGCCGGCCAGGTCCTTGACGCCCTGATCGCCCACCTTGGTTTCGCTCAGGTCCAGCACCTGCAAAGCTTTCAGGCCGGAGAGCTCCTTCATCCCGGCGTCCGTCACCTTGGCGTGCCAGAGCTGCAGGAACACGAGTGATTTCAGACTGCGGACCTCCTTGAGGCCGTCATCGGTAATTTTCGAGATGCCGAGGTCCAGACCAAAGGCGCTTTGGGGGACCGGCGCCGCGGCGATGACGCCGGCCCGCCAGGGCTGGATCCGGAACCCCGGCACGTCTTGCGGTCGTCCCTTCGGGCCTGTGTGGAAGGCCAGATGGTTATAGTCGCCCAGCCCAATCCAGCCGGCAGTAGCGCCGGCCTTCTTCCAGCCGGCAACGACTTCCGCCGGCAACGGGCCTGACTCCTGGGCCTGGGCCACGATCGAGAGTCCGAGCAGGCAGAGGACCGACGCCGTTATGCACTGCGCACGCATCGCCTTCTCCTTGAAGAGGTGTTACTGACTGCGCTCCGCGCCGGTCGCTCGGAGCAGCCGTTTCTCGACTTCGTGAGGTCCCGCGCCCTGTCTCTGTGCCTCCGCCTGCCGAACGCCAGCCCCCTATCCTGCCGCGATGGCTTGCGGTCGATTCATCCGGCGCGTTCGCTCGCGGCGGGATACGGGGCCGTTGAACGGAACCGGGTGCCACAATCGACGGCTACGAGCAGACGATTGGGGCAGCCTGTTTTTGCTGGGGTATTGTATCGCGATTCGCTCTACCGTCGCACCCTTCGATTGCCTTTTTCCGCAGGCAACGTTGGTAGCAGTCGGTGCGTGGGCTGATGATAACCGACGCCGGGATTCATCTCAAATTTGTTGCGCGATTGCTCCCCTCTCCCCCACGAATGTGGGGGAGAGGGGCCAGGGGGTGAGGGGCGGATCCGTATCGCTGGCCAAAAACGGAGCCTTTTGCAAGGTTTCTTGAACCCCTCACCCCTTCCCTCTCCCCCACATTCGTGGGGGAGAGGGTGCTCTTCGCGCAACGAATATTGCCGGTGCATGACGCCAAAAATCGACGAATTCCCAATAGTTTTCATCAGCCCAGTCTGAGCGCCTGATGAAGGAACCGCAACGCGCTAACGGTTTGGTTGTACTGCACCCACGAAGCCTTTTTCTCGTGCAGAAGATACAGAAGATGACGATGACGCAGTCGCTTCTATTACCGTAGCCATCACGCTCCGCGTGATGGATTTTGAAAAAGCCTCGAAATCCGCAGGGGTTTTGCGCCCATCCAATGCAAATCCATCACGCGGAGCGTGATGGCTACGGTAATCGCGGACTTTTGAGGGTGCCGTCAACGATGAACCTGCTCCGCTTCCAGGTGCTCGGGTGAGCGCCCATAGTACTGCGCGAATTTACGCACCTGCAACACATACGCCTGGATGGTCTTGGGCGCACGATTGCGCAGTTGCAAATCTTCGATAAAACGTTGCCGCAATGGTGTCATGACAGTCTCCGAAAAGAAGAAAACCGCCGGCGCGTGGAAACCAGCTGCGGCAAGTATGGAACACGAAATGCGAAAGCGCAAATCGATATAATCGTTACAACCGGACCAGAAGTGGAGGGAGCAGAAGCACGGGGAGAGATAGGTTCTATTGCTGATAAGAAGAAATGCTGACAACTACCGTAGGTTTCGTTCAACGATAAGGATAAGCTGCCGGGGCCGCCTGCAAGACCTTCATGCCGCGCGAAACCGGAATGCGGCCCCGGTCAGCTTCATCCGTTTGTTATGTCGCCGGCCCCGCGCCCCTGAGTCCGTCATCGTAAACGTCGCCTACCGGCGTAGTCCCGCGACAGAACTCAAGAAAGCTCCCGGCGACTTGCACCGCGCCATCCCAACTCAATGCACCCGAGCCGATGGCCCAGACCTTTTCACTCGGCCCATTGCGTAGGTCGATGACGCCAAAGATGCCGCCGCCATCGAGGCCAATCGGTACTGCGCCCGGCATGTACTCGGGAAATTCGTAGTGGAGCAGATACTCGCGCACGTGCTTACATCCGAAGCATCCGAATTCCCTGTTCCCTGTTTGCCAAGACACGCCGTCGGACCAGAGCAGAAACTCGATATATTCACGTGGCAGCGGCGGGCGCGGCAGTAGCCATTTCGACGGATCGAGCGGCTTATAAGTTCCATGCAGCGGGCTGTCAACCGGCCAGGGATTACGAAACTGAGCGGTAACTGAGGCAAGCTCCGCCGGCGAGATTGGCCGGAATAGCTGCTCGATGGCTGCAGGGTCCGCTGGCTCCGCGCGCTCGAACACGTGGTCAAACAGAGATTCCCAGGTTGCTGAGTGTTTAGGCGACATAACGGAAAGGATAAGCTGCCGGGGCCGCCTACAAAACTTTATGCCGCGCGAAACCGGAATGCGGCCCCGGTCAGCTTGATCCGATTGTTAGCCGCGGCCTTCATTCTTCCGGACCAAGCATTCCTCGATATTGTAGAACGCCTTTGGCCCCAGCCCGTAATGGTAATTCGCCGCTTCCAACTGCTCGTTGCTGCCGGCGATTTGCAGCGGCCCATTCGGATGGCGCCGGTCGGCTTTCGTTAGCGGCCTGTGCCCGATGACGAGCCACTCTCGCTTTTCGAGAATCTCGCGGTGAATCGGAAACACCTTGACGACTAATGGCCGCTCAATGATTGCATCCAAGTCGCGCTGATCCATACCCAGCGAATCGTATACACCGACAAAGGGACCGAAATCCGACTCTGACCCTTTCCACTGCCCGGCAAGCTCCGGATCGAAAACGCGAGCATAGACAGGCTGGCCATTCGCCGCCAATGCCTTCAAGATGTCGCCCTTAGCGTACTTTTGGCGTTTGGGAATCTTCCGCGTCTTAAAGCTCAGTCCCGCCAATTCCGCGGTTTCCCCGTCGGAGGTATGATCTTGAATCTGCGCCTCGAGGACGGATTGAATTGTGCCGACCAATTCGCGGAGGCTCGGCTTTCGCTTCCAGTCGCGCTTGTACAACCGAACGACCTTTTGAAAGCAGTCAGAAACGAGATCAAAAGGTTCGTCACCGATCACCGCATCGTTGGAAGGATCACTCTCGTCAAGCGGCGACCAACTCATCCGAAAACCCTCGCGACTGTAGCAGCTAACGCTTGGCTAAGCTGCCGGGGCCGCCTGTGAGACGTTGAAGCAGGGAAAACCAGGACGGCGGCCCCGGTCAGCTTCAGCCGTTGGTTATGCCGCTGCGCTCCGCGATCCATGCCGTAATTTCATCGCGAAGCTCTGCCGCCTCCGGCCGATCCGGGTGCAGAGCCATGGCACGCTCAATGCACGCCAAGGCCTCCTGGGCAATGTCTTTATCCCGTGGCCAGCCGGCGGCGATCAATCTTTGGATGGCCGCCCAACTGTGGCTGATTTTGTAGAGCGTGTAGGCCTTGTAGTGCCAGGCCCAGCAATGCTCCGGTTCAAGCACGAGAACGCGATCAAACGCTGCGACGGCTCGCTCATGCCGGCCGTCAAACAGCTCCAGCTCCCCTGGTGCTCGCCCGTGCGCCATCCCGAGGATCATGCCCTTATTGTGCCACGCAGCAACGTTGTTCGGTTCGAGCGAGAGCGACCGATCGAGGGCTTGGAGGGCCTCCTCCGCCCGATGCAGCTGACACATCGCGATGGACCGGTTAAACCAGCAGTCGGCACACTCATGGCCAAGTTGTCGTGCCTTCTCGAATGCCGCCAAGCTCTCATCCCAGCGGGAAAGACCACCGAGGCAGCAACCGGTTACCTCCCATGGTCGGTAATCCGCCGGCCGGATCGCCGCGGCGCGAGCAAAAGCAGCGATAGCCCCTTCCAATTGCCCCGCGTTGAACAAACGCCAACCTTCGGTGTAGGCTTGGTCAAAATCGTCAGGTTCGTCTCGTCGCGACTCGTCCACGAATTGCCTTTCTTGCGGCATAACTACTGATTAGCCCAACCGGCGCCGGTTGGGTATGCAAGCGCCGGTTGGATATTTCGGGTTCCCGGTTGGATATCACGGGTGCCCGGTTGGATATCACGGGTGCCCGGTTGGATATCACGGCGCCGGCACGATATTACGGTGATATTAGAACCCTGCAGACGGCTGCTGTCAAGGACGATTTTTTTCGCTCCGCACTCCGTCTGCATGGTGCGCATGATGATCATCCCTTTTTGGATGATCGCCTTAAGCGTCATGCGCATGATGATCATGATGCTCATCCCTTTTTGGATGATCGCCTTGAGCGTCATGCGCATGTTGATCATGATGCTCATCCCTTTTTGGATGATCGCCTTGAGCGTCATGCGCATGTTGATCATGATGCTCATCCCCTTTTGGATGATCGCCTTGAGCGCCATGCGCGTTCGTACCGGAAGGCGCGAGACTGCCGAGGTGAGCTGGGCGAGCGTATCGTCGATGTCGTCCACGACGATCCCGGTGCGGAAAACGACGACTTCAACGTGTGAACCTGAACCAATGCATTCCTCTCGCCCCTCACCTCTCTTCACTCTCCACTACTCCCGGAACGTACCTCAACCTTCAGGGGCCAGATAACGGTTCGGCATCTTCATTGTCCATCTCTCGCTCCATGTCTCGCAAGCACTTCCTCAGACTCACATCTCCACGCCGATAAAGCTGGAGGAGTTTCGGAGTTGGCTGCCTGCGTTCAGGGCGAAACCCGACCCATTTTGGAAACAGCGAGAGTCCAAGATCCCACATCGGCTTGAGTTCTTCTCGGGGCTTGTTCAGCATCAAACTCGTACGATACGCGACGATGAAACTTAGTGCCCAGATTACCTCCACGGGCAGATCCTCGTTGGTCTCATCGGACCAAATTAGCGCCCCCGACATTATCTCGTATTGCACCTTCGGCCACCAACCCGCCGAGCACAGCGCGTTCAGCTGGTCGGCATAGTCGGTTAGCGTCTGAACAGGATCGAAAGGGCGGTCATCGTCGCTCACGACCTTCACCTGAAGCCGAACGAACCAAGTTAAGCAGAATCGCCTGTTGGGGGCGATGCGATTGCAATCGGCGACGAGCCAAACTTCCGAATCTCGATTCTGCTTCAACGCGTGGTTAGACCTCCCAACCAGGAGGCTATAGTTCCTGTGCCCGCTATAGCGAGGATTGATTTCATCAGACTTTGGTCTGATTGTCAAGCATTTTCTGGTTGAGATTGGCGTCACTTCACCCCCAGGAATCGCTGCGCTCATCCTGGGGCTTGCGGCGAACCTTTTTAGGATCGTAACGCGCGGGCTGATCGGCTGTCAAAGTCGGTTGCGGAATATTTTTTCGATTGCACGGACGACGCGAGCGCTAAACGTGGCCCCCCCTCTCCCCCACGGGAATTTGGCCAACACCCCCTAAAAGTGCAAAAAAAGGCCGAAAAAGTGCGAAAGCGCTTGGCCATCGGCAAATGGCCAAGCGCCCGGAGCAGCCCCTTATCGCCCCGACGAGAGCGACGTCATTACCGGGAAATTTGCGAATGGCAGCCAGACCGGCGTCAGCGTCGTGCTCCATGCACCGGGTTCGGCATTGGGTATCTCGATCACGAACAGGCCTTCGTCCGCATGCGAGATCTTTTTGCCGCTCGGCGATTGAAGCTCGATCTTCACTTTCGCGCCGACCGACTCGAACCCCAGCGCGATCCGCAGCGTGCCGCGCGTATGATGGTAGGTGCCCGCGACGGACCTTCCGGGCCAAAGCAATCCCGGTCGAAGGTCGCTGGGCGAGTACCCCGACTGCTTCATCATGTCGCGTAGCCGATTTTCCGAGCGGGCGTTCACGGTGGAAAACACCAGGTACTCGATCAGTGTTCGAATCATGTCCGATTCGACCTTGGAATTGTGGAACGACGTGAAGATGACGCTGCCCTTTTTGTGGCGAAACTTGACGAGCAACGGCGCCGACGCCGCCTGACCGAGGTTGTTGCGATAGCTTCCCTGCAGGCAAACCGTGACTTTGAGCGGGTCGAAGGGCGCAGGCCTCCAGTCGAACGATTCGAATTTGAGCGGGATCTGCTTGCGGCCCAAAATGCTCCGCAGGCCCGGTTCGACGACCTGTGCGTCCACATTCTGCGGCACGCCGTGGATCACGGGGTAGAGCGTCCGGTATTCGGGAAAGGCGGCCTGCAGTAAATCGCCGCGCAGGTCCGAGGCATAGAGCGTGCCGCCTTGCTCGACGAACTGGCGCAGCGTGCCCGCGGCGCGAAAGTCGCGGACGTACATTTCGGAACAGGTCAGAAAGACGACGTCATAGCCCTTCAGAACTTCCAACGACATCAGGTCCGCATTCGAGACTTCGGTGTATCGGTATCCTGTTCCCATGTTCGTGAGCACGACGCCGAGATCGTCGTGGACGAATTTCGTCACGCCAAGCCGCATCGGTCCAGGTTCGACGTCTGATATTTTCATTCGGCGAACGGAATAGAGCAGGTCGGCGTCCTCCATCTTGGCGACTTCGATCGGCACGATGAAATTCGGCCCCGAGTTGGCGAGCGGTTCCATCACCCAGCGCGGCGACTTTAGCGCCGTCGTTTTCGGGAGCGACGCCGACTCGATCGGAACGACCAGTGGCGGCGCCTTGTCGTCGGGCCGCGAGGGCATTCGCCGAAGGATCACTTCGTCGTCCGCGGGCAACATTGGCATTGCGATTCGCACGGGAGCGGCAGGCGCAGATTTCGGAAGGACCGAAGGCGCGATCGGCGGATTTTCAATACGAGGCAACTCGGGAACGATCGGCGCTGGGTTGCCAAGCGCAGCGCCCTCGGCGGGAGTGAACATCAACCACCCCGCCCAGACGATGGCCGCTCCAATGCCGTACAGGCCCGCCAGGATTGGCAGCAGAATCCACTCCGGCAAAGACGCTCGCGGCCCGGCCGGCAGCGCCACGCGTATCGGCTCGCGCGGTTGCCCGATCAATGTCGGTCCGCGCCGCCGGGTCAATCCCATCTCACGAAACTCGAGCATGAATCATTCCCGCGTTAGACATGGCTCGGCGAACAACGCCGATTCTAGCTCACGCAGGTAGGGCGATTGAAGACCGGGAAGATGAAAAGACTTGAACGATCCGCGAAACCTTGACGATTGCAGCGATTGTGAGGGATGTAATCCCCAGGATTCCCTGCAATCGTCCTGGGGATTGAAATCATCACCTACTTCTTCTTCGCTTCCACGCGGAACGGCAGCGCTGGCAGCCCTTCCTGGTTGTACAGTGTCGCTTGCGGGTTGCTGGCGAACGCGTAACGCACGTACATCGGAGCGGACACGGCTTTGCTCGTCAGGACGACGCTGTCTTTCTCGATTTTCGCGTCAGCCCAGGCGAATTTGCCGTCGGCGCCGGCGATGGCGAAGCCCTTGACGGTGTCGCCCTTCGCGACCAGTCCGCGACCGACGTTCTTGAATGTCACGATGAGCTTGTCGCCATCGGTCTTGAGCGAATCATACGTCGGCCCGGTAAACACGACCTTCTGGCCATAGGCGACATGGAGAGCGGCAAGGGCAAGCCGTGCGCCGACGAGTTCCTTGCGGCGCGGATGCAGATCGGCTTCGCTGTCGTGGAAGGCGGCGACGGCGGTTGCCGGCAGGTCGAGCGCCGCCGACTGGGCTTCGCGGATCGGACCCCAGCCGACCTGACTCGGATCTTTCGCGGCTCCGCCAATCGCGCCAAGATGCGCGAACAGGAACGGAAAATCACCCTGGCCCCATTCGGCTCGCCAGGACTTGATCAACGTCTTGAAGAGCTGTGTGTATTCCTCTGGCCGGCCTGCGTCGCTTTCACCCTGGTACCAGATAACGCCGCGCATAGCGTACGGAATCAACGGCTTGATCCGGCCGTCGTAGAGGTTGCCAACGGCGACTGGCTTTTTGCCCTTGAAGAGATCTTCGAGGAACGGCTTCATCTCCGGAGCGGATTCCACGGCCGACTTCGTAACCCATAGCCGCGCCGACGTCCCGCCGACGGAGCGATTGACCAATCCGACAGGCACGCCGAGAGACTTTTGCAGTTCGCGGCCAAAATGGAACGCGGTGGCAGAGAATTTGGCGGCGGCTTCAGGCGTGCATTCCTGCCACGTGCCGCCGTTGATGCGGACCTGGGGCAGCGTCTCCGTCGCCTTGAAGGGCGTTTGGCTCAGCGACCAGGCCATGTTCGACTGGCCCGAGCAAATCCAGACTTCGCCAACGAGCACGTTTTTGAACGTGATTTTGTTCTTGCCAGAGACGGCAAGCTCGAAGGGGCCGCCTTCCTTGAGTTCGTCCAGCGTGAGCATCCAGGTTCCCTTGTCCGCGGCCTTGGTGGTCTTTTTTTGGCCAAGGAAGGAAACGGTGACTTCCTCGCCCGGCGTGGCTTTGCCCCAGACGGGTACTTTCGTTCCGCGCTGAAGAACCATGTTGTTGCCGAAAATCGGCGCGACGGTGACGTCGGCACGCGAGACGAGCGGCGTTGCCGCCAGCAAACACACGATGAGCAAATTGCGATACATCAGTAAAACTCCCGATATAGGTTCGTTGGACACGGCAGCACCAAAGACCAGTGTAAGAAATCTTGGCTCGATCAACAGCCTCTGGAGGAAACGGCCCCTCTTTTGTAGAATTCCCGTCAACATTCAACGCCGCCCAAACCGATCTTGCGAGTGCCATCCGAGACATGAAGACCATCCTCTGTTACGGCGATTCCAATACCTGGGGCTACGTTCCAGGCACGGCCGCTCGCTACTCGCGCACTGAGCGCTGGCCGGGCGTGCTTCAGAACGCGCTCGGTCCGGACGTCCAGGTTATCGAGGAAGGCCTGAACGCGCGGACCACCGTGATGGACGATCCCATCCGCGGCGGAGCAATCAAGAATGGCATGACCTACCTTCGCCCGTGCCTTGAATCGCATGCACCGCTCGACCTCGTCATCCTCATGCTCGGCACGAACGACCTCAAGCACCGCTTCGGGTTCTCGGCCTACGATATCGCCGCCAACGTCGCGGCACTTGTCGGCGTCATTCAGCAAAGTGGGTGCGGACCGCAGGGCAAAGCGCCGGCAGTGCTGATGATCGCTCCGCCGCACCTTGCCAAACTCACGGCACTTGCCGACTTGTTCGCCGGCGCCGCCGAGAAGTCGCGAGAATTGGCCTCTCATTATCGGGCGTTCGCCACCCAGCTCGGGTGCCGCTTTCTCGATGCCGGGATCGTCGTCGAATCGAGCCCGATCGACGGCGTTCACTGGGCCGCTGACCAGCACGCGCGATTCGGAACCGTGATCGCGGAAATCGCACAGTCGATAATTGGTCGAAGCGCGTGACGCGATTTGGCGTAGAATATTATTGCGCAATCAGCGCTATCACCATTCGAGTAAATTGGCTCCAGACTCAGGGAGCGCCATGCAAGCCGATCGGCTGTTGCGCGAGATGCACAAGCTTTGCTGCCACGATCTGCCCAATCAGATCGTCGTCGCACAGACCTTGCTGCAACTTTTCCTCGACGATGAAACGCAACGACTCGACGCGGAGGGTGTCGAATCTCTCCAGCGGCTGACTCGATTGCTCGCTGGCGCCGCATCCATGACGAGAGTGTTGCGTGAGTTAGTGAAGCTGGCCGATCAAGAATCGAAGCCCGAACTGCTCGATTGGAAATTGCTGGCACGCGATTGGCGGGCAAAGATCGCCGAGCGATTTGCGGGACGAGACATTAGTTTGCAAACCTTCTGGGACGTTCCCTCGGCGCGAGGTGTCGCCAATGCGATAACAGGCGCGATTTTGGAGTTTTTGAGTATTTCGATCGCGGAAGGTACGGAGCCTGTTATAGTAAAAGCATGCACGGAGCAACGCGCTGACGGCGTTCAACTCACGTGCGAGGTCATCGGCGCGTGCCAAGGAGACTCGCCGCCGCTGAAGACGCGAATCGAGTGGCTTCTGATCCGAAACCTTGTTACTCAATCCGGCGGCGTGATAGAAACGTCCGAAGTAAAGAACGCCTCGGCGCGATTCGTAGTCATTATGCCCTGACGATAACACATGGCTGAACACCTACGACTTTTTGTGATAGAGGACAACGATGACATCGCCTTCGTGACGCGATTGTGTCTCGAACGCGCCGGGCACGAGGTTTCCGTGTGCCGATCCGGCGCCGATGCGTTGATCGTTCTCGGGCATTCCGCGTTTGATCTCGTCGTGTTGGATTATTTTCTGGAGGACATGCTCGGGTCGGAGCTTCTGCAGAGGTTGCACGCCGAGTGTATCCGCACGCCGGTGCTCATGATCACTGCGTTCGGCGATCAACAATTGGCGACGCGCGTCCTGCGTGAAGGCGCGCTCGATTATGTCGTCCGCGATCAGGCCAACGCCTATTTGCAGGACCTGCCCAAGCGCGTCGGCGAAGCGGTCACGCGCCACCGCCTTCAACAGACAAACGACCTGCTCATCGCCGCTCTGGAGTCAACCCGCGACGGCATCGTCATCAGCGATTTGCAAGGCACGGTGCAGCATGTCAATAGCGCTCTGGAACGCATGTTCGGATTCGGCCGACACGACTTGATCGCCCGCAATACGACGGAGTTGTTTCGAAGTGAATACCAGCCGGCCGACCTTTCTGACGTGATCTGGCGGACGCTTCACGAACGGCGAAGCTGGCAGGGCGAACTCGTCAACCAACGCAAGGACGGCACGCTGCTCGATTCCTCGCTGACGATCTCGCCGATCTTCGATTTTCGCGGACAAATGACGCACTTCGTCAGCATCTACCGCGACATCACTGAACGCAAGCAGATGGAGCGCCAACTCGTGCAGGCGCAAAAAATGCAGTCCGTCGGCACGCTCGCTGGCGGCGTGGCGCACGAATTCAACAACCTTCTCGCCGGCATCCAGGGATACGCGCAACTGGCGATGCGCGAACAGGGCTTATCCTCCTCGGCCAAGGAGTTTCTCGACTTCATCGTGCAGTTGACCGATCGAGCCGCCAATCTCACGCGGCAACTTTTGGCGTTCGCCCGCAAGCCTTCCCTGGTCCGGGCGCCGACCGATCTCGTCAAACTCCTCGAAAGCACTCGGCAACTCGTGCAACGCAGTCTGAGCGTCGATATCACGCTGGAGATTGAGCCTCCCGTTCCTGAGTCGAATTGGATGGCCTTGGCAGACGCCAACCAGATGCAGCAGGTTCTTGTGAATCTCAGCCTGAACGCCCGCGACGCGATGCCAAATCCGCAGCCGGCGCCGGTCATTTATCGCCTTCAACACCGCGTGTACGCCGGTGAATTCCCGGCTTTCCCGCAGAATGTTCCCGCCGGCGATTACATGCTCATCGAAGTCGAAGATCGCGGCGTCGGGATGACTGCCGACGTCCTCTCTCAAGCGATTGATCCGTTCTTCACGACCAAGGAGATCGGCCAAGGGACAGGCCTGGGGCTACCTGTCGTATTCGGAATCGTCACGGGGCATCAGGGATACCTCACGCTGGAAAGCGAACCCGAAAAAGGAACAACCGTCGGACTCTATCTGCCTCGCCTCGTCAAGCCGTTCAGCGGCCCGGCCTCGGCCAATGTGACGGTGCTGGAACCGGAAGCCTCGTCTCGGCGAAGGATCCTGGTGATCGACGACGAACAGGCCGTGCAGGACGTGATCTGCCGATTTCTGGAGATCGCGGGTCATGTGCCTTTACGTGCGCCCAATGGCTCGGAGGGATTACAAGTTCTCTCGACGGAGAAGGTCGATTTGATCGTGCTCGACTGGATGATCCCGGGTGAAGACGGGCGTGTCACGTTCCAACAGGTACGCACGAACTACCCGCAGATCCCGGTCTTGTTATGCACGGGGCTTTTGCAAACCGACCAGGCCGCCGAACTATTAAGCGACGGCTCGGTCGATCTGCTGCGGAAACCATTCCGAATGAATGAACTGTGGTTTGCCGTCAATCATATCTTTCGCGACGAGGGAAACGTCGCCAGTTGACGACGACGGCCCGTCACACGTCTATCGCCGATGCGGCCTCGGCGCCGGATGCGACGCCCGGTTCGGCTGGACCACATGGGCAGGCCGCGACACGGCGGCAGGCGGGTGATGGACTGGGGCCGCACTTGGACGAATCGTGGCCGGCGCCGAATAGGTCCTCGGCGTCGTGTGAGGGACCGAATTCACACGCGGCACGCTTGGCGGCGAATACGTCCTCGGCGTGGTTTGGCTTGGCAGCGTGTAGGTCTTCGGCGCGGTGTGCGTGCTCGGCAGCGTGTAAGTCTTGGGCGTGGTGTGCGGTACGGAATTCACACGCGGCACGCTTTGCGGCGTGAAGGTTCTGTTTGGTCCTGGCGCCTGGTATGGATTCTGGTTGGTTATTTTCGGACCACCTGAAAACGGCGTATTTCCGCCAGGTCTGTCATATCGGTACCCGCCTCCATTGATGATCGACGGTGAACTCCCCTGCCCCTTCGGTGATGTCGGGAAAGTCTGCACGTGCGACCCGAACTTTGCGCCGTTGATCGGAAAACTGCGGGTCTGCCCCACCGCGGGACGGGGCTGATTTAGAACCGCGGAATCAAACGCCTTGCGCTGAACGCTCAGATCGCGCGTACGCTGTGCTATCTGCTTTTGATGCTCGATTTGTGCCGGCGTCGCGTTTACCAGCCGAACCGAACCTCCCCCAACTTGATTGAGCGGCCTGACCACAGCGGGCGTCTTCAGGCTAGCTTGCTGAGCAAAGGTGGTCGGCGGAACACTTGCTCGCCCCGCGCTTCGATTCGCATAGGCGAGTTGTGTATTCGCCACCCAGTTGGGATTCGTGCGTTGATTCTGCCACCCGTAGTACGCAAACCCCGGATCGTATCGGCCGATACCGTTGTACCATGGACGGTAGCCAAGTCGGGCGTAGTTCGGATTGTAGTAGTTGCCATAATAAAAGGATCCGCCGCGGACGAAGGCCGAATCGAACAGCAGCGCCAGGCTCACGACATAGTTCGGCCGATAGCTCCAGTTCGGATCGTTCCAAAGCGGGCGATTGAAGGCAACCGGCGCGAACACCATTCCGCGCGCGTCGTACGGCACGTCCCAATAGCCATCGACAAAAAGGTAACCGTTTGGCGTCCACACGTAGTAGGGAGAGATCCACACACGCCCCAGCTGCGCGGCCGACCAGTAACCGGGTCGCCAGACGAAGCGATTGCCATCGTAGACCCAAACACCCGGAATGAAGACGGAATTCTGATCGGGCGGCGCAGCCGTCGGGCCAACGGCGAGAGGTGCGGGCGGTTCAGGGGCGTAGGCAACATCGGGCCGTTGCGAATCCGCCCAGAATCCCGATACCCAGCGCCAACCATCGCCCTCCGGCGCCCAATAGCCTGGGACGTACGTGCGTCCCTGCGGCGCTACGCGATAAACGCCGCTAATCCAGACGAATTCTTGCCGATCCGTATCCCAGGACCAGTGGCCCGGAATCCATTGAGTGTTGGCGAGATCCGGCTGTTGTTCCGGCGGTTGTTCCGGAATCGGCGCCGGCGGCTCCTTGGGAACGATTTCGCCCGGTCCGGCCTTTTCTTGCAACGGTTGAGCAAACGCCTCGTGAAGCGGGCCGCGCGTCAACACTTCGATCGGCCCCTGCACCGGTTCGCCCACTTTTGGCGCAGTAACTTCTTGCCCATCCACAAGGCCAGCGGCAACCAACCCTGCAAAGGCTATGAGAGCAGTGAGAGTTTTAGTTGTGGTGTGCATGATGACGCCTCACGGGATTTCCGCAGAAATGAAGCAGCCGCGACGATTTCGTAACGCACGCCGCTTCGAGGCGACATCGCCCTGCCGTGGGGAAAATTCGCGGCAATAGGCGGAAACCATCGAGGTCGCCTAACAATATTTTAACGGATTTTTCCACAATCGGAACGTCCCGAGCAGGTGAACTTGCGCATTTTCTTCGTTTTTGCGATAGGTGCTTTCGTTTTCGTCTGATAGATTGACATTAATATGGGCGACGCAGGTATTCACCTATCCCGATGAATTAACTCTTGCCGACTCCTCTCTTTTGGCAAGATTGCATTAACGGAGGTATCCTCAAATGGCAAAGGGTCGTGGCGACTTTACCGATTTACTCATGAAAAAGGGGGTCCTCAGCGCCGACCAAATCGCCGAGGCGAAGGCGCTCCAGGCACAAACGGGTGCGAAACTTGCGGACGCACTCGTAAAACTCGGCTATTTGACCGCCGAGGAAGTGGCATCGGCCACCGCCGAAGCTGCCGGTATGAAATCGGTAAGCCTGACTGACGTTCAGATCCCGCCGACCATCATCGAAATGGTGCCTGAATCCGTGGCCCGCGAAAACATCGTCATCCCGTACAACATGGAAGACGGCGTCTTACTCATCGTGATCTCCGATCCTTCCGATTACGACACCATCGAAAAACTCAAATTCATTCTCAACAAGGAAATCCAGCCGGTCCTCGCCCCTAAAGATCAGATCATCGAAGCCATCAACAAGCATTATGGCCAAACTGAAACCGAATCGGTTGACTCGGTGCTCGCCGAATTCACTGACACCCAGATCGACTTCACCGAAACCGAAGCGACCAAAGCGAATAAGGCAGGCGCCGAGGAGAACGACGCTCCTGTTATCAAGCTGTGCAATCTGATTATCCAGGAAGCGATCAGCCTGCGTACGAGCGATATCCATATCGAGCCGTTCGAAGATCGAGTGCGCATCCGCTACCGCATCGACGGAGTTTTAGTCGAACGCGACAGCCCGCCCCGCCGCCTGCTCGCGCCTATGATTTCACGCTTCAAAATCATGGCGAACATGGACATCTCCGAAAAGAGACGTCCGCAGGACGGTCGTATCAAAATGACGACGAACAACAAGCACTTTGACCTTCGCGTCAATGCACTGCCGACGAACCACGGGCAGTCGATCGTCATGCGGGTCCTCGATCGCGCGAACATTCAGGTCAACGTAAAAGACCTCGGTTTCGCCGAGGACGACTACAAACGCTTCCTCAACATTATTAAACGGCCTAATGGTATTTTCCTCGTCACGGGTCCGACAGGTTCAGGAAAAACGACGACGCTTTATTCAGCCCTGAACGAAATGAATCGGCCCGACAAGAAGATCATCACGGCTGAAGATCCGGTGGAGTACTATCTTCCTGGGATCAGCCAATGCGAGGTGAAGCACAAGATCGGACTCGATTTTGCGAAGATCATCAAATCGATGTTACGGCAAGCGCCGAACATTATCCTCGTGGGCGAGATTCGCGACCATGAGACAGCCGAGATCGCAGTACAAGCATCCTTGACTGGACACTTGGTTTTCAGCACACTACATACGAACGATGCGCCTAGTGCTATAACCCGATTGAACGATATCGGCGTCGCGCCGTTTTTGACAGCATCGAGCGTAATCGCGGTCCTCGCCCAACGTCTGATTCGCCTCGTGTGCCCCAAATGCAAGGAGCCGGACAAACCACCGGCACACGAAATCAAGGCAGCTGGGTTAACTCCGGCCCAGGCTGAAAACGCCAACTTCACTCGCGGCCGAGGATGTGGCAACTGTAATCATACTGGTTACCGCGGCCGCAAGGGCATCTATGAGATGATGCGCATGAGCAACATCATTCGTGAGCTGACGTTCAATCGCGAACCCGCCCAGGCGATCCGCCGCCAGGCCCGCCTCGCCGGCATGCGAACATTGCTTGAAGATGGTGTCAATAAAGCAGTTGCGGGAATGACAACCCTAGAGGAAGTCCTAAGCACCTGCCATCACAGCGAGTGACGTCGGCCGTGTTCGACCGTGGCGACGTTCTATAACTTCGGTTTGGTAGGCCGCCAGATTTCGCGTATCGATTGCGATCTGACCAACGGAACAAACGATACGATTTCCGCCGCGTCAGTGTATCGTTTTCGACTCTGACCAGGAGGATGTCGCGCGAATCCCTGCGTTCGTGATTTGATAGAACGATTGATACGAGGATCGTCGTTCTCGGGGCGGTGAATGCCCGTCACAGCCTTACCTGTGTGTGTGCCCTTCGTCGCACCGCTCCGGATCCATCCGGTCGATTTTGTCAGCTAATTTGGATTCCGGCGACGAACGCCTCATAATGCATTGACGAAACCCATGTCCGATTGAGATCATGCCCAGGGAAGGCTCAAGCTTTTGCATCACGTCCACTAGATTCAGGAGGTCCGATCGTGTCTGCCGGCGCTACACCCCAAATGGAAAAGCTGCTGAACACGATGATTCAGATCAGGGCGGCTGACCTTTTCATCTCCGTCGGAAGCAAACCCGCCATCAAAAAGGGCGGGCATTATCGCCTCCTCGAGACCAAGGTTCTCGACGCGGATGACACCGTCGCTCTGATGAAGTCGATCACTCCCGACCGCTGCCAGCAGGAATTGCAGGAGCACGGCGGCACCGACTTCGCCATCGAATACACCGGCGGCATCCGCTTTCGCGTCGCGGTCTTCCGCCAACGCGGCACGATCGGCATCGTCATGCGGCGAATTCCCAGCGAATTCCTCACGTTCGAGCAGATCGGCATGCCCGAGCCGATCAAACGCCTCATTCTTCGCCCGCGCGGTTTGCTCCTGGTTACCGGTCCGACGGGGTCAGGCAAGACGACAAGCCTCGCCTCGATGATGAATTTTCTCAATCAAAACTACGATCGCCACATCGTCACGCTTGAAGATCCGATCGAGTATCAGCATAAGCATCAGAAATGTCTCGTCAATCAGCGTGAGATCGGCGTTGACGTGCCGAGCTTCAAGGAAGGCATTCGCCGTGCGCTGCGTATGGCGCCTGACATTATCTTCGTCGGCGAAATGCGCGATTTGGAAACGATTCACGCCGCCATCGAAGCCGCGGAAACCGGACATATCGTGTTCGGCACGTTGCACACGAACAGTGCTTCGAGCACCGTGAACCGTATCATCGATGTGTTCCCGAAGGATGCGCAAGACCAGGTCCGCACGCAGCTTTCCAGTGCGTTGATCGGCGTGCTTTCGCAAACACTGCTTCCCAAAAAGCCCGAAGGCGTCGTGGCGGCTTACGAGATGATGATCGTCACGGCTGCCATAGCGAACCTGATCCGTGAAAACAAGACCTATCGCATCGACTCGTCGATCCAGACCGGCGCCAAAGAAGGCATGATCCTGATGGACGACAGCCTGTTCAATCTTTGGCGCGGAGGCGTCTGCGAGAAAGAAGAAGTCCTGCTCAAAGCTCAAAAGCCGACCGAATTGGCCGAACGTATCCGCCAGGCCGAGGAAGGCAAGCTGGATGATGACGACGAGGATGATGACGACGACGATGACGATGATGACGACGACGACGATGATGACGACGACGACGACGATGACGATGACCGACGCAAACGTGGCAAGCGCCGGTAAGGAAGAACGCTGGAAGAATCGCCGTAATTGAGTGCCGAACGATCGACTTTCTTGGGAACTCGGCGAAGGGAAGTAGCGACCATGTCCACACCAAACGATCCGACACCGCCGAAGAAGCCGACGCCGCCGACCGGAGCGCCATTGCCTGGCAAACCTGCGACGCCAGGAGTGCCAGGAAAGGTTCCGTCAGGAACGCCCGCGCCCGGTCAATCGGCTCGCCCGGCCGTGCCGCCGACGGGGCAACCCGCGCGGCCCGGAGTTCCGCCGACGGGTCAGCCGGCGCGCCCCGCCGTGCCGCCCGGCGCCGCCAAGCCGGGTGTTCCCGCGCAGGCGCCGAAGCCCGGCGTTCCGGTTCCGGGCAAGCCGGCCGCGACGCCCGGCGCTGCGAAACTACCCGGCGCGGCGCCGCCCGCTGCCAAGCCCGGTGTCCCGCCGACATCCAAGCCCGTCGCGCCGCCCGGAGCTAAGCCCGGTGTCCCGGCGCCCGCTGCTAAACCTGGAACGCCTGCACCTGGCGCCAAGCCCGGCGGCCCGCCTAGGCCGGACGGAGCGCCGCCGCTCAAAAAACCTAACAGTAGCGGGCAGGCTATCCCCGCGAGCAAACACAAACCAACCCCCGTCAAGGCGAATGTCGCGAGCAAGTCCGGCGGCCGCCGCCTTGGTCAGGTGCTTATCGACCTCGGATTCATCGACGAAGACCAGCTTTGGCAGATTCTCGACGAAGCCAAGAGCATGGGGTTACCGATCGGCCAGGTCGCAGTCTCCAAGGCGCTCATCACCGAGACGCAGTTACTTCAGGCGCTTGCGGAGCAGTTCAACCTCAAGTTCCTCACCGCTGAGGAAATCAAGCCGACGCCCGAAGCATTGCAAGCGGTGCCGGAAACGATGGCCGCGCTCTACAAGGTCGTGCCGCTCACCGCGAAAGACGGCGTCGTGACCGTAGCCATCAGCGACCCGATGAATCTTCCAGGGCTCGATGATCTGCGCAACATGCAGGGTCTCAAGGAAGTGACGGCATCGCTTGCCGCGCCGTCGGTTCTGGCCGACGTACTAGCCAAATGTTATCAGGGCAAGGAAGAGAGTATCCTCGACATCATCAAGCAGATGAACGAGGACGCCGACGATGAAGGCCCGCGCGGGCGCGAGACGAGCATCGACCTCGACAAACTCATGGAAGAAGCCGACCAAGCCCCGGTCCGCAAGTTGCTCAACATGGTCATGCTTCTGGCAATCAAAGACCGCGCGAGCGATATTCATTTCGAGCCGTTCGAGGAAGATTACAAGCTTCGCTATAAATGCGACGGCGTCTTGATGGAAATGATCCCGCCGCCTCGCCATTTGGCCAACGCCATCTCGACACGTATCAAGGTCATGTCGAATCTCGACATCGCCGAGCGACGCATGCCCCAGGACGGCCGCATCGAACTGAACATCGGCGGCAACGCCGTCGATATGCGCGTCAGCGTCTTGCCGACGATGTTCGGCGAAAGCTGCGTCTTGCGGTTGCTCGACAAGGGCAACGTCGGCCTCGATCTCAATCGCGTCGGCATGGACCCGAAAATGGTCAGCGTCTTCCGCGACGTCATCAAAAAGCCCAACGGCATTGTCCTCGTCACCGGCCCGACGGGTTCGGGAAAAACCACAACTCTCTACTCGGCACTCAGCGAACTCAACGAGGTGACCGACAAGCTCATCACCTGCGAAGACCCCATCGAGTACGACATCGACGGCATCGTCCAGGTTCCGATCAATGTTGACATCGGCGTCACCTTCGCGGCCGCCCTTCGTGCAATCCTTCGGCAAGATCCCGACCGCATTCTCATCGGCGAGATTCGCGATCTCGAGACCGCCCAAATCGCCGTCCAGGCCGCCCTCACCGGCCATCTCGTTTTCAGCACTCTGCACACGAACGACGCCCCCAGTACGATCACACGCATGCGCGACATGGGGCTGGAAACCTTCCTCATCACGGCTACCGTCGAAGCGATTCTCGCGCAACGATTGGTCCGCAAAATATGCGAGGACTGCCGAACCGAATTCGATCCGAGTCAAGAGATGCTCATGGAACTCGGCCTGCGCAAAGCCGACGTTCCGCCGGACAAGAAATTCTACTACGGCAAAGGCTGCGACCGCTGCAACAACACCGGCTACAAGGGCCGCCAGGGAATCTTCGAGTTGATCATCATCAATGACGACCTGCGCGACATGATCAGCTCGAACTGCTCGACCGATCAGCTACGCGAAGGCTGTCAGAAGCACGGCATGCAAACGCTCCGCGAAGCAGGCCTGGAGCAGATCTATCTCGGAAAAACGACCATCGACGAAATCGTCCGCGAAACGGTGACCGACGATGTCTAACATGCGATTACCGTAGCCATCACGCTCCGCGTGATGGACTTCTTTTGAAAATTTGGCTCTCCGCCAAGTTGGTGGATTCGTAGTGCGGGCTTTAGCCCGTGAATCCAAAGGAGCGGGCTAAAGCCCGCACTACGATTCCATCATTTCACCAAATTGGTGGAGAACCAAAATTTTTCAACAACCATCACGCGGAGCATGATGGCTACATTAGTCCCTTTGGCGGATTAATTTGAAACTGCCTGAGTTTAAGGGTTCCCTCGAGGAGTTTTGCCATGCCGACCTATCAGTACGAAGCGATGGACACGACCGGCGGCGAAGTCAAGGACACCATCGATGCCGCCAATGAGGAAGATGCACAGCAAAAAATCCGCTCGATGGGCTACTTCGTGACTCGGCTCACGGAGATGGCGGACAAGAAGAAAAAGAAAGACAAAAAGAAAGACAAGGCCGCCAAGCCGAAGAAGACCAAAGTCCTCGCGCTCGGCGGCGTCAACGAGAAAGAACTCGTCACCTTCACCCGGCAATTCTCCGTGCTTCAGGACGCCGGCCTACCGGTGTTGCGCAGTCTCAAGATTCTCGAAGGCCAAATGCGGCCCGGGATTTTGAAAAACTCGCTGATGGACATCGTCGATGACGTCGAATCCGGGCAGACGCTCTCCGAAGCTTTCAGCCGGCATCCCAAGTGCTTCGACCGCCTCTATGTCAACATGATTCGCGCCGGCGAGGCCGGCGGCGCGCTGGAAGTCATCCTGCGGCGTCTGGCGGAGTTCAAGGAAAAGGCCCAAAGCCTGGCGCGCAAAGTCAAAGGCGCCATGGTGTACCCGGTGGTCGTCATCTCCGTTGCCGTGGCGATCTTGAGCTTCATCATGATTTTCATCATCCCGAAATTCGAGAAGATCTTTCTCGATTTCAAGATGAAGCTGCCGTTCATCACGGTCGTGCTCATGGACATGTCGAAACTGTTCGTTCGGTACTGGTACGTTATTCCCGTGGTGCCTGTCTTCCTTGTGGTGACTTTGAAATTAATTCGCCTAAACAAGTCCGGCGCCTACATTCTCGACAAGATAAAACTCAAGCTCCCCGTCGCCGGCATGATCACGGAAAAGAACATCGTCGCACGTACCATGCGAACGCTGGGCACGCTGATCGCGTCCGGCGTACCGATTCTCGAAGCCCTGAACATCGTCCGCGACACGGCCATGAACGAAGTGTTCGAGGAAATGTTCCAGCGCGTCTACGATGCGATCCGCGAAGGCGAAACGATTGCCGCTCCGATGCGTGAATGTCGGCTGGTGGATGAGATGGTCGTCAACATGATCGACGTCGGCGAGGAGACCGGCGATCTCGACACGATGCTCAACAAGGTCGCCGACGTTTATGAAGAAGAAGTGGACGTGCTCGTCGAATCGCTCATCAGCTTGCTCGAGCCGTTGATGATCGTCGTCCTCGGTTTGATCGTCGGCACCATCGTCATCGCCTTGTTCATGCCGCTCCTGGAATTGCTCGACGGTCTATCAGGCGGCGGCAAGAAGTAGTCTTCAACATATAGCCCGCCATTTATGGCGGGTTTGCACCCGGACCCGCCATAAATGGCGGGCTATATAGCTCGAGGGAGAACAAGGTGATGAACCATCCCAATGCGGCACGCCGATCCGGCTTCACGCTGATCGAAATCCTCGTCGTCATCGCCATCATCGCGATCCTGGCGGCATTGATTATGGGCGGCGTCATGGCGTACATGAGCAAAGGCCCCGAGCTACAGGTCCGCAACGACCTGCTGCAGCTCAACACCGCGCTCGACCGATTCTACGCCGAGTACAAGTTCTATCCGCCTGACACGATCAAATTGTGCTCTAATTACGGCCAATACAACAAGGCAAACGCACTCGATAAAGCGTCACTCGCCTACATCGGCACGATGTGGCCGAACATCAATTGGAATACTCCAAAACCTTGGGCCGGAGGAATCACCTTGCCGGCGACTGGAATTGTGCTTGAGGGCGATCAGTGCCTCGTCTTTTTCCTCGGTGGTCCGCCGATCGGAACGACGCCGGGCTTAATGGGCGGTTTCTCCGTTGATCCGCGCGATCCGATCAGCCTCGGGCAAACCGTCGATCGCAAGCGTTTCATGGAATTCGATACCGGGCGGCTCATCAATCGCGGCGGCAGTCCGTTCCCGTCAATGATCGATCGCTGGGGCAAGAATATGCCCTACGTCTACTTCAGTTCGGGACGTTATGGATATGGTGGCACGGCGAATACGCTCAACGTTGCGCCGTACATCGAGCCGCCGGTACCCCCCTATCCTCCGCCACCATATCCTCTGCCGTTGCCTAAGCCCGTACCACCGCACAATTATTACCAAAAATCGAGATTCCAAATAATTTGTGCAGGAAGAGATGGGCTTTTCGGCCCTGGCGGATTACTCAACCCATGGTCGCCCGCCCTGGCAGGATCGATGGCAATGCAGGGGCGCGATGACATGACGAATTTTTACGACAACAAATTGGGCGTGCCCTGAGGATACACGATGCTACGCACTGAAACTCTATCGGCTCGGCGTGCCGGCTTTACGCTCGTCGAGCTGTTGGCCGTCATCGCGATCATCGCAATCCTGGCGTCGCTCGTAACGCTCGGCGTATTCGCGATGATCGGCAACCGGACGAAGATGAACACCGAGGCCAACATTCGCGTGCTGCACAAGATGCTGCAGACGCGCTGGGCCGCCGTGGCCGCCGAGGCCCGCAAGGAAACGCCCTCGCCCCAGGCGATGATCCTCGCGGGCGGCGACCTGGAGCGCGCCCGCGTGATCTGGGTGAAGGTGCGACTCGCTGAGGCGTTTCCAATCAACTATTCGGAGATGGAGCCAGACCCCAAGAAGGTCGCCAACATCGTCAACTCGTTCATACCGCCCAACAAAGTCAAGCCGCACATGACGAAGTACCGCACGACGATCCCGTCCTACCCGGCCGTTCCTGGTCCGACGGAATCGTCCGCATGCTTGCTCATGGCGTTGCGGACTCTGCAAGCCGATGGTCTGGCGGTTGACGATCAGATGAAAAACGCCATTGCCGACACCGATGGCGACACGATTCCCGAACTCATCGACGGCTGGGGCAAACCGCTGGCGTTCTTCCGCTTTCCGTGGAACGATGCCGCCTTGCAGGAGGCGAATCCCGCAGCGGCGAAGCAATGGAATAGCGCCCAAAATTATCCCGTCGGGGCAATGGTAACATTCGGAGCCGGGACCTATCGATGTATCGCCGCAAGCACGGGAAATCAACCATCAACCAGTCCGGCATTTTGGACTGCTGTCAACGCGACCGCTTCGGCTCGCTTCTCAGACCCGACCGATCCGACGGGAAAACTGCTCGACAACAAGCTGGCGATGAACTGGTACAAGGACAAAACTCCGCTCAATCCGCCCACGGAAAAGAGATCGCGGCGTGACATTTTTGAAGCCGTGTTTCACCCGATAATGAATGGCGCAACGGGCAACGCCTACTACACCACGCCTGTCATTGCGTCATCGGGCAAGGATGGCATCATGGCAGTGAACTTCGTCATTCCTGCCTTACCTGGCTCGGCCGACAATATCTACAGCTTCCAGTTGCGAGGGGATTGATATGCGAAGAGCAACCAAACCCATTTCTCGGCTGTTGGTCGATATCCACGATCCGGAAGCATTGCGCGAAGTGCTCCCTCTCCCGCCGGGAGAGGGTTGGGGTGAGGGCCACTTGGCGTGTCCGCGGAACAAGCGAACCTCGCGTGCGTCAAGCGTCCCTCCCCCCCGGCCCCTCTCCCGGGGGGAGAGGGGAGGAAATCGCGCTGCCTTCACGCTCGTCGAATTGCTCGTCGTCATCTCGATCATGGCGGTCATGGCAACGCTGGTCATCGCGTTTTTCCCGAATGCCGCATCGGCCCAGCGCGAGGCGCGGGCGGCGCAGCAATTGCAAGGCTGGCTGAACATCGCCAAGCAGCGAGCGCTGCGCGACCAGATTCCGTTTGGCGTTCGGCTCATTCAGGATCCGACCAATCCAGCTCAGGTCGTCGAGTGCCAGTACGTTCAGCAGCCGGATGATTTCTCGGGTGGCGTCGTTGCGTCGGTTCTGCCGCCGCCGGGTCCCACGCATGAATTTCTGCAATTCGCCCTGCCCGCCGGCGCCGACCTTCTCAATGGGTACGTGCCGATGAACCCGGCCGAGCAGCGTTACTGGGTGGTGCAGCCAGGCGATTCGATCGAGTTGCTGGGCACGGGGTTGGTCCGTGTCATCACCGGCGTGGATGTAAATGCCGTGCGGGTCAGTCCGCCGCTGCCGTTCGCGATTAGCACGCCGACGCCGAACTACCGCATCATCCGCGCGCCGCGGCCCGTGGGCGACGAGAAGCTGAGCATGCCCGACGGAACGATTATCGACATCAGCACGAATGCGACGTATCTCTCGCCGCTGCCACCCACGGATCCGAATCAGGGGTCGAATTTCTCGGACATCGTTTTTGGGCCGTCGGGTCAGGTGATTTCGCGCAACCTGGCCACATCGAACATCAATCTTTGGGTGCGGGCGCCGAATCCCGATTTCCCCGCCGACGTCTTCCGCGGCGATCCGACGATCGTGTCGATCTTCGTGCGTTCCGGATTCGTCGGCGCGTATCCGCCCGATCGCGGCGGCAATCCGTACCTGCTCGTGAAGTGAAATCTGCGACGTAGGGCTTGATTGCGGACTGATAATTGCTTTTGGAAATCCGATGGGATTTGACAATATCCACGATCGGAAATCGTTGCGTGATGTGCTCCCTCTCCCGCCGGGAGAGGGAAGGGGTGAGGGTCGCTTGACGATGGCAATGCCAGGCAAATCTTGGCGTTGCAAGCAACCTGCGGCCCTCACCCCCGACCCCTCTCCCGGTGGGAGAGGGGAGAAAATGC
>CAZAFH010000055.1:0-47834 GCA_964484265.1 uncultured Singulisphaera sp. | reverse complement strand
TTTCGGCCTTTTTTTGCACTTTTAGGGGGTGTTGGCCAACAAGCCGGGGGAGGGGGATAGGGAACTGCATGCAGTTTTTCTACAAAAATCGAAAAAAAATACCCCTACTGACTTTGCAATGCTCTCTACCAGCGCGTTACGATCAATGAAAAACGGCACACTTTCGCGTCATCGGTCGCCGCCGTTTGGCGCCTGGCGCGAAGATGCCGCGCTTTCATCATCGACCTGCGACACTACCATCGACTTCCCATGGATTCTTTCCGGATAGCCTCTAACCCGGATTTCTCACCACAGAGAGCACCGAGAGCACAGAGTGAGGAATACCAAGAAAATAGGGAGGACCGATAAAAAGCACTTCGTCCTTTTCTCGATCAGAGGTTCAATGTTGCTAGTTGCCGCGTGTCGATGACTTCGCATTTCTCCGTGTTCTCAGTGTTCTCTGTGGTGAGAAATGCAGGCTAGGTGATAATTGCACTCGAGGCGTCAGGTTCGGTCATTTCCGGAAAAAGCTCCGCCAGCGCCAATCGAAAGCCAGGCACGACGGTGCCGCCGTCGAGGGTGTCGCCTTTTGAGAGAATGCTGATCTGCGTCGGCGAGGAATAGACATGAATCTTCTTGTGCGTCGGATAAACGATCCACACTAACTGGACACCAGCCTGGAAATACTCGGCGATTTTCTCCTCAAGGTCATCGGCTTTGTCGGAGGGGCTGACGACTTCCACGGCGAGATTCGGGACGACATCCCAGGCATTATCCGTTGGCGGTATCGGACGATTCTTCGCCCAACGCTCAAACGACACGAACGCGACATCGGGCCGGCGATCGCGATGGATCGGAGCAGGCAGATGAAAAAGCGCCTCCGCAATCGCCCGGCCAAGGCCTTGGGTTCTCGCGAAGTAAGACAGGTGGAAAAATAGGTCCGACGCAATCCAAACTGCGAAAACGCCCATGGCAGGAGTCCTTACGCGAATGCCGTCGATGACTTCATAAAGTTCGTCGTCGCCGACGATGTCGATCGCCGCAACCGCAGTCGGCCGTTCGAGTGTCGCAGTGCTCATGAGGTTACCTTCGCTCGGCAGGGTGTTCGTGCAACCGTTATTCTATCGCCTGCGGACAAGGCGCTCAAGGCGAGTGATAAGGGACGGCGCCACCCAATGCCCAAATAATAGCAACCGTCGCATGGGCAAACGCCCGCGTATCCATGGAGCGTCACACATACGCTAAACGAAGAAGATCACTATATAATGCACGTATGAACTCGTTTGCCGAAAAGATTACGATTCTCTGCTTCGCTGCCAGCTATGCGGTGGCGTTTGCGCTCGAACTTTGGCGTCTCAGGCAGCCGGGGCCGATCGCCCGCGTCGTCGCGCTCGGCTTCGCGGCTGCTGGGTTGTTTGCCCATGTCACCTACCTCGTCATGCAATCGCCGCCCTTGGGTGCGCCGACGGGGTCCTTGCTGTTGATCGCGTTGATTCTCGCTGTTTTCTACCTGTTCGAGGCCGTGCATCATTTTCGCATCGCCTGGGCGCTCTTTGTATTGCCGATCGTGTTGACACTCATCGGCCTTGCCGTCGTAACCAGCGGCAACACCGAGACGCATGAAATCGATCCCAGCTGGAAATATTTTTGGGGCGTCACCCATGGCACTCTCCTCATACTCGCGGCAGTCGGCGTGAGTGTCGGATTTATTGCGAGCGTCATGTATCTCGTGCAGCTTTGGCGGCTGCGAACGAAGGTCGCGCCGAATCAAGGTTTGACGTTGTTCAACCTCGAACGGCTCGAATTGATGAATCGCCGGGCGATTCTCTGGTCGTTCCCGCTTCTCACGGCCGGTCTGCTGGCTGGTTTCGCGCTGCAAGTGTATGACGGCATCTTCCTGCAAGGTTGGCTGAGTCCTCGAATCGCTGGCGTGCTTGGGCTGTGGATCGTCTTCGCGATCTTGCTTTTTCTGCGTTACCGCGTCCATGTTCGTGGCCGAGCGCTTGCGCTGTGGACTATGCTGGCGTTTGCTATTTTTATCGTGGCGCTGGTCTCGCCGCCTCATGCGTTCGCGCCGGGGGCACAGCCATGAATCTGCTCCTCGTCGGCGGCAGCTACAAGACGATTCCGATCGAGCTGCGCGAAAAACTGGCATTCGATGGCCCGAAGCTGCCGGCCGCTCTCAACGAACTCACTTCGCGATTCGGGTGCGAGGCGGTCATCCTGAGCACCTGCAATCGCGTCGAGTTGTACCTCGCCCAGCCAGGCTCGGCTTCGGGCCTGAATGCCGACCTGATCACGGAATTTGTCGCGCAGTTTCATCAGACGCGTTACGATGCGATCCGCGAGAATCTCTACAGCAAGACGAATCCTGACGCGATTCGGCACCTCTTCCGCGTCACGTCGAGCCTCGACAGCATGATCGTCGGCGAAGGCCAAATTGCGGGTCAGGTGAAGAAAGCCTACGAGCAATCGCGCGAGGCGGGCGCCACCGGTTCGGTCATGCACGGCCTGTTCCAGCAAGCGCTCGCCGTCGCCAAACGGGTACGCACGCAGACGGGCATTAGCCGAGGGCATGTGTCGGTTTCGAGTGTTGCGGTCGATTACGTAAGGCAAGTCCACGACCATTTTGACGACAAGACGGTCCTCGTCATCGGCGCCGGCAAGATGGGCGCGTTGACGCTCAAGCACCTGCGCGAGTTGCATCCGCAGCGCATCCTCGTCACCAACCGTAGCCCGGAAAAAGCTCAGGATGTTGCCCGGGAGTGCAACGGCACGCCGGTCGCCTGGGATCGCCTCGATGACGCCCTTGTCGAGGCGGACATCGTACTCAGCACCACGGGAGCGCCGCAGCCGATCATGACACGCGAACGCTTCGAGGGCATTCTCGCGCGGCGTAACCGGGGCACGATGGTGATTCTCGATATCGCCGTCCCGCGCGACTTCGATCCAACGATTCACGATGGCGACCGCGCCTGTCTATTCAACGTGGACGACCTGAAACGCATTCAGGAACAAACGATCCACGAGCGTCAGCAACACATCCGCCCGGCCGAGACGATTGTCGAACAGGAAGTGAAGCGTTTCCTGAGCGATTTCCGCCGTCGCCGGCATGGCCCGATCATCGCGCAGCTTACGCAGGAAACCGAGGCCCAGCGAAAAGCGATTGTCGCGGATCTCTTCGCCAAATTGAGTGGGAAATTATCCAAGGAAGATCTCGCCTACATCGAAGGTGCATTCAAATTAATGCAGAATCGCTTCCTGCACGGCCCGATCTCCGCCCTTGCCGACGACGCTCCCGAACCAGCCCAGCACACGCTTCTGGAAGCGATGATGAAAATGTTTCGGCTCAGTTGAACAAGGAAATTACCTCATGCTAACTATCCGAATCGGAATCGTGCTCGTGGCGTGTCTCGGCGCATTTCTATGGGCGATGGCGCCGGCAGCGAATGCCGACGCTGCGAAAACCAAGAAAGCACGCGACTTTCTCGAAGCGTTCACCGAGCGGATTCGGCCCCTCGATATTGCCGTCAATCGCGCCTGGTGGGATGCGAACATGACGGGCAAAAAGGAGGCCTTCAAAGCCAAGGAGGAAACGCAGAATAAACTCAATGCGCTACTCGCGGACAAGAAGCAGTTTGCCGACCTGAAGGCGATCAAGTCCGCCGGCGGAATCGATGATCCGGTCGTCAAACGCTCGATCGATGTCGTTTACCTTCTGCTGCTCGAAAAACAGCTCGATACCCAGCTTCTCGAAGACATGACCAAGCTGGGCAATGACATCGAAGCGGTCTTCACCAATTTCCGCGCCAAGATCAAAGACGCTGACGCGAAGGACGGATTCAAAAAGCTGACCGATGCCGAGGTGCGCAAGGTGCTCAAGACCTCCACGCTCTCCGAACGCCGGCGCGAGGTCTGGGAGGCCGCGAAGGAACTGGGCCGGGAAGTCGAACCGGGTTTGAAGAAGCTCGTGAAGCTGCGCAACGAGGCCGCGAAACGCCTTGGCTTCGCGAATTTTCACGCCATGCAGCTGCATCTCAACGAGCAAGACGGCGGCGACCTGATCAAGCTCTTCGATCGGCTCGATGAACTGACGCGTGAGCCGTTCATCAAGGCCAAGGCCGAGATCGACGTCGAACTGGCCAAAGCCTGCAATGTCAAGGTCGCCGATCTCATGCCCTGGCATTACCACGATCCGTTCTTTCAGGAAGTGCCTGCGGTCTTCAAGGCCGACCTCGACAAAATCTATGCCTCGCAAGACATCGTCAAGCTGTGCCGGGACTTTTATCGCGGCATCGATCTGCCGATCGATCTGGTGATCGAAAAGACGGGCAACGATTTCTCGCCGCGCGAAGGAAAGAATCCGCACGCGTTCTGCACCGACATCACGCGCGACGGGACCGACGTGCGTGTGCTGGCCAACATCGTGCCGAACGAATACTGGATGTCCACGATGCTTCACGAATTCGGGCATGCCGTCTACTCGAGCATCAATATTCCTGCCAAGCTGCCCTACGTTCTTCGTGCGGAATCGCACATCCTGACGACGGAAGGCGTCGCGATGTTGTTCGAGAAAAACTCCAAGAGGCGCGCCTGGCTTGAGCAGATGGGCGTAAAGGTCGATGATCCGAAGACCTTCGACGAGACGGCGGCGAAGATGTCGCGCTATCAACTGCTGATCTTCTCTCGCTGGTGCCAGGTAATGCTTCGCTTTGAAAAGGGAATGTACGAAAACCCGGAGCAGGATCTGAACAAGCTTTGGTGGGATACGGTCGAACGCTACCAGATGCTGCGGCGTCCGCCGGGCCGAAATGCACCGGACTATGGCAGCAAGTACCATATCGTGGGAGCGCCGGTATACTACCACAATTACATGATGGGCGAGCTATTCGCGTCGCAGGTTCACCACGCCATCGCTCGCAAGGTTTACAACGGCGCCAATCCCGCGAGCGTGACCTACGTGGGCAACAAACAGGTCGGCGCGTTCATGCGGCAGTACGTCTTCGAACCAGGCCGCACGATGACGTGGAACGAACTGACGCGTCACGCCACGGGCGCTGATCTGAGCCCGGAGGCGTTCGCGAAAGATTTTGCTGGGAAGTAGGCCTCCCCTCCTTCGTGAGAGTGGTAGGGGCGGCTGATGACAAACATTGAAAAGTCGCCTCTGTGAGACGATATACGAATCGAAGAAATCATTGTGCGAAGTGCTCCCTCTCCCTCCGGGAGAGGGTTGGGGTGAGGGGGGCGCCTGCAGGGCCGTGGTTTTATCAGTATTGCAAGCACCCCCTCACCCCCGACCCCTCTCCCGGAGGGAGAGGGGAGAAACTCGCCAAGAAGGAGCGCAGTGTGGGAGCACGTTGGAAGCTCGTGAGCCTGTGGATTTCGCAAACCGCGCGCGTGACAGCCGACAACGCGCTGCGATTTTTCGTCTGCCTCGATTACGCCAGCCAGGGCGACGCTCAAAAAAATAGCGCCTGGTATCTCGTCAATGCCATCTTTACGATGCCGGCAGTTCTCCTGGCGCCTTTCAACGGCGCCATCTCTAATAGCTTGCCGAAATCGCGCGTGGTGCGCTGGACGGCGTTCTACGGCTTTGCCGTCATGGCGGTCTTTGCCTTCTTGCAATCGCAATGGATCACTTGCTGGGCGTTCATTTCGATCGGCTCGGCGATCTACGGCCCGACGCGCTACGCAATGCTGCCTGCCGCGGCTGTCGATACCAATTGGTCGCTGCCGCGCATCAATGGCTTTATCGAGATGGGCACATTCACGGCGATTCTAGCCGGTTTGGTGTTGATCGTCGGCACTGACCTGCAAACGATGCTAATACCAGGGGGATTAAACGCGGCGATCGGCCTGGTGTTCGCGCTCAACGGCCTGGCCTGGCTGACAGCGCTGCCCGTCGATTTTCCCAGCGACATCCGCCGGCCGGATCCGCCAGCGCTTGCCGTGCGCGGCTTCTTCTCCGATCTCGGCGCCATCTGGCGAACCCGTGAGGCTCGCATCTGCCTGATCGGCCTGGCGACGAAGCGCGGCGTCGTTATCGGCATGTCCGGCGCGATGCTGGCGTTGATGTTCAGCGACCAGGGGTTGAAGTTATCCGAGATCGCCGAGGTCACGTGCTGGGTGGCGGCCGGCGTAGCGATCGGTTCTCTGGGAGCGGGGATTCAGAAGCATCCGCGGCGCGTGCTCGGCCTGGCGCCGATCGGCGGCGTGGGATTTACGTTTGGCATGTTCTACGCAGCGTCGGGCGAACAGCCGGACCTTTGGTACTGCGCACTCATAGGCGTCGCCGCCGGGCTGATCAATGTGCCGCTCGCATCGACCTATCAGGCCGCGGTTCCAGACGACGCCCGAGGCAACGCGATGTCGGTCCGCAATCTCGCGGATTATGTGTGCGCGTCGGTTGCCGGCATCGGCTTGTTCTTGCTCGGCCGATTCGCGGGACTGCAGCCTCAGCATCAGCTAACGCTCGTCGCGAGCATCTCGCTTGTCGCCACGATTGCGGCGTGGTGGCTATTCCGCCGCGAGGTGTTCGAGAATATCGTCGAGGTGGCGTTTGCGATCATGTACCGCTTTCGGTCGGCTGGTCCCGGACTGGGCAAGGTGCCGACCAAGGGGCCACTGCTCGTCATCGCCAACCACAGTGCGTGGATGGACCCGATGTGGCTGGCGAAAATCTTGCCTCGCACGATCAAGCCGATGATGACGAGTCTCTTTTTCGACCCGTGGATGCTGCGCTGGATGATGGTGTACATCGCCGATGCGATTCGCGTGGACGTCTCGAACTTCCGCCGCGATGTGCCCGAACTCAAGCTGGCGATCGAGGCTCTCGACGAGGGAAAATGCGTCGTGCTCTTCCCCGAAGGGCGCTTGCGGCGCAGCGAGGAACAGCCGATCAAGCTGTTCGGGCAAGGCATTTGGCATATTCTGCACGAAAGGCCGAACACGCCGGTCGTCGTGTGCTGGATCGAAGGCGGGTGGGGCAGCTTTTTCTCCTACTTCAAGGGCCTGCCGACGAAGAACAAAAGGTTCGACTTCGCCCGACTCATCTCGATAGCGGTGGCTGAGCCAGTGATCATTCCACCGGAAATCCTGGCAGAGCATCTCTCGACCAGGCAATTCCTCATGGACTTGTGCGGCGATACGCGGAAATACCTGGGCCTGCCGCCGGTCATTCCACCCCACGCCGAGAAGGATGACAAGGAAGCATAAGCATCGATTCTCCCGCTTGCGTTTAGCGATCGCGCTGTACCAGCGTAGTGCTAATTGATTGGCAACAAATACAAAACATTCCTTTGGATTCTCAGAGCGAATTCATGCCGCCAACCGCGACGACGTATGTGGCTCGCTGGATCGTGCCGATCGACGCGCCTCCGATCGCGGGAGGCAGCATCACGATTGCCGGGGGCAAGATCGTGTCTGTCGGCTCGTATGTCGGAGGTGAACGCGTCGTCGATCTTGGCGACGTCGCCGTGCTGCCTGGGTTTGTCAACGCGCATACCCATCTGGACCTATCCGGGGCTCGTGGACAATGCGAGATCTCCGGTGATTTCACGCAATGGCTGCGCCGCGTCATCACCTTTCGCATGGGTCGATCGCCCGAGCAGGTGCAGACTGACATCGCGGCCGGCATCGCCGAGTGCACGCGGTTTGGCACGACCTGCATTGGCGATATTTCCGCGGGCGGTTCCAGCTGGGATCTCTTGCAAGCTACACCATGTCGGTCGGTGGTGTTTCATGAAGTGCTCGGGTTGACAACCGAGCGCGCGGCAGCAAACCTGAGCGTGCTTGACGCAAATTTGGCGAGGCACGCGAAGTCGGATCGCAGCCTGGCCGGGGTCAGTCCGCATGCGTCGTATTCGGTCCGCGCCAGCCTCTTTGCGGAGCTGGAGAAACGCGGCTTGCCGACAGCGATACATCTCGGCGAAACGCGCGATGAGCTGGAGCTGCTGCGATCACGGACGGGGCCATTCGTTCAATTCCTCAGTGATGTCGGCGTCTGGGATCCCGCAGGGCTGGTTTCCGGCGTCGAGGAAGTGGTTCGCCGATTCCCCAGCGGGATTTTTGTCCACTGCAATTACCTTGACGCTGACACAGAATTTTCGCCCGGCCAAACGGTCGTGGTCTGCCCGCGAACGCATCAAGCCTTTGGGCACGCGAAGCATCCGTTTGCTGGCTGGCTCGAGCGCGGTGTGCGCGTTGCTCTCGGCACGGACAGCCTGGCGTCGAATCCGGACCTGGACATCCTCGCCGAGGCGCGAACCCTGCATGCGAGGTATGGCGAAGTCGCGCCGGCGGAGATATTGCGCATGATCACGCAATCCGGGGCGGACGCTTTCGGACTCGGCGCCGTCTGCGGGTCGTTGACGCCTGGCAAGTCCGCAGATTTGGTTGTGATGCCTTTGACCGAGGGTGGAGTGAAGAATGTGATTCCGGAAATCTTGCAATCGTCTCGAAAGCCCGTTGCAGTGATGTGGCGGGGCGAGTGGGTCTTTCGCGAGGCAAGCTCCGGCTATTCGACGCGATAAGGCGGCAGCACGGCGATGCCCTCGAAAAACGATCGGCCCGGCCTCGCGTTGTACACGAAGCCCTGGCGCTCGAGCATTTCCAGGAAGGCGAATTGATCGTAAACCGTGCATCGGCGGTTGATGCACCAGTTCACGTATGTTAAATAAAGATCCATCGCGGGATAGCGTGCGTTCTCCGCGACGATACAGCACTTTTTCACAAAATCACGTAGCGGCTTCATCAGGATGTCCTCCATCAAATACCTAGGTCATCCTAACGGGTCGAGCCAACGAAATTAAGAAAAAAACAAGAACTTTTCAAAATCTGCCGGGCGAACGTAGCGAAGGAATCGGTCGCGTAGGGCACAACGGGTCGGAAAGATTCACTCGCTCGGCAAAAAGGTCGAGATTGGAAAAACAGGGATTCCTGGCGAACTTTTCAAATCGTCCGTGAACGTGCTACGCCGCCGCTTCCTCGAAGGCGACGACGATTCCTGTGACGTTGTCGCGCGAGCCACGTTCCAGGGCTTTTTTCACGAGATGATCGATCCATACTTGCGGGTCGGGCATGATTTTTGGCCCAATCCGTAGATCTTCTTCGGAGACGTGATTCGTCAATCCATCAGTCGCGATCAGCAATCGATCGCCATGCTGCGGCGAGAAGGGATGGACTTCCGCCGGGGAACGCAGATCGGCACAGCCGAGAAATTTGTGGAGCACATGCTGGTAGGGGCTGAACCGCGCTTCCTCGGGCGTGAGCGCCCCGGAAGCAACCAACGCCTGTGCCACGGAATGGTCGACCGTCAGCTGATGAACATCGTACCCGCGAATGAGATAGGCCCGGCTATCGCCGAGATTGGAAACATAAACCTGGCCGTTATGCATCAGGGCGACCACGGCCGTCGTGCCCATCCGGCGGCCTTCGGGTTGAAGTTGGCCTGATTCGACGATGGCGGCGTTCGCCTCGTGCATTGCGTGTTGCACGGCAGCGTCGGCGGATTCGTTCGTTGCCAGACGAGCGTGTACCACGCGCGGGATGATTTCGACCGCCATGCCGCTCGCCACTTCGCCTCGCTCTTGTCCGCCCATGCCGTCGGCGACGACGAAGAGGTGATGGTCCAAATCAATCGCCAGGCTGTCTTCGTTGTTGGCTCGCATGCCCTTTTCGCTTCGGCTACCCACTCGCAGCGCAAAGTTCGGCATTTGTGACACTCCCGTCGGAGTCGGGGTCGCGAGGCCCTCCTGCGCGATACGTTTCCCCATCAGCGATTGAACCATTGTATGTTTTCCGCGGCAAATTCGACAATATTTCGACATGAACGCCGGATCGCGCCCCTCATTTTTCCCGGACAGGACTCGGCTCGCCTAGTATAACATGCATCAAAATCGGCCGGACTCAAATAATTCGCGCTGATTTTGACGAAAACTGCCCGATGCCGTTCAATTGTTAATCAATTTGACCGCAGATAACTTGGAAATGGATAAATGCAGATAAACCTCAGTCACGGCATGTTTGCAGACATTTTCACATGGGGCATCTCGTGAATCGTGATGACGCATTCGCCCTGCTCAACGAATATGTAAAGGACGCGGGTTTGGTCCGCCATATGATTTCCGTCGAAATCGCCATGCGTGCCTATGCCCGGAAACATGGGGCCAATGAGGACACCTGGGGACTGGTCGGGTTGCTTCATGACTTCGATTACGAGCGTTGGCCAGATCCGCCGGACCATCCGCTGAAGGGGTCGGTGATACTTCGTGAGAAGGGTTACTCGGACGAAGTAATTTACGCGATTCTGTCGCATGCCGACTACCTGACGGATTACCCGCGCGTGCATGTATTGGACAAGGCTCTTTATGCATGCGATGAACTGGCGGGATTCATCACGGCGACGGCATTGGTCAGGCCCGGCGGGGTCATGGACATGACCGCATCAAGTGTTAAAAAGAAGATGAAGTCGAAAGGCTTCGCCCGCACGGTCAACCGCGACGATATCGTCCGCGGCGCCGCCGACTTTGGCGTCGATCTTTCGGAGCATATTCAGTTCGTCATCGATGCCCTGAAGCCCCATGCCGAGGAATTGGGCATCGCCAGGGGTGTCGGCGGCGGCGAGGATTAAGCAAACGCCCGGGGATGAGCACGGCAAATCCCTGGAGGCTGTCTCCATGAAACGGATCCCAAGGGCACGCCGTGCTCGCCTCTGGGTATGTGCATTATCAAACAGGAGTTTCCATGATTCTTCGAAGTATGCTTTGCGTCCTCGCCCTGGCGTTTGCCAACGCTGCACTGGCACAAGATCCGTACGGCAGCATCGCCGACCTCAAATTGGCCAAGGCCGAGGACGCCAAGGACACGCCATCCACGCCCGCGCCGACGGGAGCGATCGTCCTGTTCGACGGTAAATCGCTCGACAACTGGACGAAAACCGACCGCAAATCGGCTCCAACCTGGAAGATTCTCAGCGATATCGGCGCCATGCAGGTTCAAGGCGGCAATATCATCACCAAGGAAAAATTCGACGGCAAGTTCAAACTCCACCTCGAATTCCGCGTCCCCTACATGCCGAAAGCCTCCGGCCAAGGCCGCGGTAATTCCGGCGTCTACCTGCAAGGCCGATACGAAGTCCAGATCCTGGATAGCTATGGTCTGAAAAGCAAGAACAACGATTGCGGCGGTATCTACACGGTCGCCGCTCCGCTCGTCAACGCCTGCAAGGCCCCGACGGTTTGGCAGTCGTACGATATCGTCTTCCAGTCCCCGAAGGGCAAAGACGGCAAAGTCACTGAACCCGGAGTCATCACCGTCCACCACAACGGCACACTCATTCACGACAAGGTCCGGCTCGTCAACAAGAAAGGCGACAAGGAAGTCCCCGTCACCAACACCACCGCAGGTCTCGGCGGTGACCCCACCACGGCTGGCCCGATCCTCTTGCAAGACCACGGCAACCCCGTGCAGTACCGCAATATCTGGCTCGTGCCGATGAAAGACTAGCGCAAGTGGCCGGAAAGTCCAAGATTTTCCTTTTCCGCTTGCGGCTTAGCGCTCAGCATGGCGCCATGCTGAGCGCCAAGCCGCAAGCGGTGTTCCGATTCATCTCAGACTGAATTCCTTGATTAGAAATGTTTGCGATTCGCTCCATTGCGTCATGGCCTCGGCGAAATTCACGGGCAGCGTGCGAACCTCCGCGGGTCGGCGAATGTTCGGAATTGCATCCGCCTTGACTTGCGGATTGAGCGGGATCTGTCGGCTCTTCGATCGCGCCAGGCGAAGTTCCACCTCCGCGCTTAGCAAGAAATCGACCAGCTTCTTCGCATTCTCTAAATTTGGGCCGCCCTTCACAATCGCCGCCGTGTTCGGAATGAACAAGACGCCTCGCTTGCTGTCGGCCGGCGCCTCGGCATCCGGGAAGATCATTTTCACGGGTCGGCCGGCGTCGATCTCGGCGACGGCGTCGTCGGTGTCGGTCATGCCGATCGCATATTTGCCCGACGCAACATCGGCGGCGACCTGCTTATTTCCCGGCACGATGGCGACCTGGTTCGCATGGAGCTTGCGATAGAAGTCGCGAGCCTTTTCCGCTCCCCATGCCTGAAACAAACAGGCGGCGTGCGTCGCCGTGGTTCCGAACATCGGCTTGGCCATGGCGGTCTTGCCTTTCCAGCGCACCTCCAAGAGATCGGTAAGACCCTTCGGCATCTCTGAGTCCGGGACGAGGTCGGTGTTGACGATGAGCACGCGCGCACGGGCTGCGAATGCCGTCCAGGTGTGATCCGCTGCTTTGAACGCGGCCGGGAATGGCTCCGCTGCGGGACTGGCGTAGGGTTGCAGGAGACCGCGTTCGCTCAGGCGAAGGGTGGCGAGGATTTCGTTGTTCCAGTGCACATCGCAGCGTGGAGCGCCGGCCTCGCGGATCAAGTCTTCATACAGTCCAACCGACTTGTTCGCCTCGGTGTCGAAGCGCACGCGCACTTCGAGGCCTGATTGTTTCTGAAATTCGTCGAGGATTTCCTGGGAAAATTCGCGGTCATGAGCGCAATAGACGACGACGTGCGGCCTGGCGCAGCCGGCGAGTATGACGAGCGACATTACGAGAACATGGCGTATTAGCATGTTCGATCAGTTCATGGATGTCGTCGAGTGCTTGCCTTCGGGTTGAAGATGGTCTTTCGGAGAGAAGTATTTGACGAATCTCACCTCGTTGCCTCGGTCGTTGTAGGAGAGTTCGTCAACGAGTCCCTTCGACATTAAGATTCCGAAGCCGCCTTCGCGGATGCCAAGCGTTTCGCGGACCATCATGTGGCCGATCGGATCGTCGGGGCTGGCGGCGTGCGGGAGCTGGGCGGGGTCGAAGCCCGGCCCCGTGTCCTTGATCTCCATGGTGATTTTTTCGGGATCGATGCGATAGTCCACGGTGACGATGCGTTCGACCTGCCGGCGATGCCCCCATTCGATGGCGTTCGTGCCAAGCTCACGCACTGCGGTTGTCAGTTGCTTGACCTGAGATTGTGTCAATCCGCTAAAGAGAAACAGGGAGCCGAGCAGGTGGTTCAGCTCTTCGAGGTAGTGCGCGTCGCTTTGGAGATGGAAACGAATCTCGCCTTCCGTGCCATTGGTCTTGAGATCTTCGAGCCAATTGAGGGAACTGTCGATCGATTTTCGCAGCGAATCCGAGGTGAACGGCTTGGTCAGGTAATGATTGGCGCCGACCTGAAGCCCGTGCACGCGGTCTTCCGCGCCATCGAGCGCGGTGATCATGATGATTGGAATCAGATTGGTCTCGCGATCGAGCTTCAGCGTTTCGCAGATCGCGTAACCATCGAGGTCGGGCAGCATCAAATCCAGGAGGATGGCGCACGGCTTATTCTTGCGCACCCACTCGACGACGTCTTTGCCTTCGAGTAGATACGTCGGCTCATAGCCCCAATTACGCAGATGCTGCGACAGGATTAGACAGAGATCCTTCTCATCATCAACGATCAGGACTTTCGGTTTCATGACTCGCCTCGTGGCGCCGTGGATTGGATGTCGGCAACCTCGCGATGAACTTGGGTCAACATCAATTGACCGTCTAGCAGTTTATTGTTTCCTCGCGGGTTCGCAAGGGGTTTGCCAATGTCTTGTTCGGGATTCGTCTCACAATCATCATCCGCGAAAGGAGTGCTCTGGCCCCGGAAAAAGCCCCGTGCGCACTTCCTCGCGAAAACGACTCACAGCCATGCGGATGGCGTCGCCGATCGCGCCGAACTCTTTGACGAAACGAGGCCGAAAGTCGTTGAAGAGTCCAAGCATGTCGTGCGTGACCAGGACCTGGCCGTCACATCCGACGCCTGCGCCGATGCCGATCGTCGGTATAGCGACGCTTTCGCGAATCCGCTCGGCGAGATCGCTCGGCACGCATTCGACGACGATCGCGAAGGCGCCGGCCTTTTCGATCGCTCGAGCATCGCCGATGATTTGCTCGGCATCGCGCTGCACGCGAAATCCGCCGAAACGATGGACCGATTGCGGGGTCAATCCGACATGCCCCATGACGGGGATATCGGCGCTGATCACCGCCTCGATGGCGCCGACACTGCGATGCCCGCCTTCGAGTTTGACGGCATGCGCCCCGCCTTCCTTGACGAGTCGGCCAGCGTTCTCCAGGGCTTGCTGCGGACTGACCTGGTAACTCATGAACGGAAGATCCGCGATGAGCAGACAATTACGCACGGCCCTGGCGACGAGCCGGGTGTGGTAGATCATCTCGTCCATGGTGACGCGAAGTGAATTCGCCTCGCCCTGAACGACCATGCCCAGAGAATCGCCGACGAGGATGGCGTCGATCCCGGCGTCGTCGATAAGCCGGGCCATGGTGTAATCGTAGGCAGTGAGCACGGTGAGGCGTTGGCCCGACGCTTTCGCAGCCAGGAATTGAGGCACGGTCATCGGACGGCGTGCGGCTTTGTCGCCGGTGAAACCGTTGTTTTTTGCCGAGCGGGTGGAAGAGGCCATGCCGTGCTCCAGCGAGCGTACGAGTGAGATGCCAACCTCGTTGCGACTTTTCGCATTATACGACTTTCTGGAAATGTTGTGGTCCCCAAACCATTTCGGGCATTGCCGCCTGGCACGCCAGTGCTAATATATTACTTAGATGATAAATTTTATAAACATTTGTATTGATCCCGTGCGGGTTATGCCGATAATAGGCAGAGGGATCTTCGACGACGTCAGGTGTTGCTCGGGAGTGGTAACGTGAACGCGATCGCTTCTCGTCTCGGTGCGATCGTTGCTGCCTCGCTCTTCGCGGCAATGGTTGGTTGCGGCAACGGAAATTCGCAGGGCCGCGTTCAGCTATTGAATGTGTCTTTCGATCCGACACGCGAGCTTTGGCGGGAGATGAACCAGGCATTCATTCCAGAGTTCGAAAGGGCCAGCGGGAAGCAACTGCGGATCAAGCAATCGCATGGCGGTTCGACGAGTCAGGCGCGGACGGTGGGCGACGGACTCGCAGCCGACGTGGTGACGCTTGCACTTTGGCCCGACACCGACGCCATTCGCGCGGACGGGTTGATCTCGCCGGGGTGGGAAGACCGTTTGCCCGAGCGATCGTTGCCGTACTACTCAACCATCGTGTTCCTGGTTCGCAAGGGGAATCCGAAACAGATTCGAGATTGGCACGATCTCGCGCGCGAGGGTGTTGGCATCATCACGCCGAATCCGCGAACGTCCGGGAACGGCAAGCTGGCGTTTCTCGCCGCGTGGGGCGCCGCCAAGCGGGGCGGCCAATCCGCTGCGGAGGCAGAATCGTTTATCGCGAAGGTCTATCGAAATGTCCTCGTGCTCGACACGGGGGCGCGCAGTTCGAGCGTGACGTTCTCCCAGCGAAAGCTGGGCGACGTACTGCTGACGTGGGAAAACGAAGCGAGGCTGGACGTCGTGAAATCGAAGGGCGAACTGGAGATCGTTTACCCCAGCATGAGCATCAAGGCCGAGCCTCACGTAGCGTGGGTGGATGCCAACATTGACCGCCGAGGCACGCGCGACGCTGCCGAGGCGTACCTGAAATTTCTCTATACCGACGAAGCCCAGGAGATTTTCGCGAAGCATCACTATCGCCCCATCAAGCCGGAGGCTCTTCGCGGCCATGCGGACAAATTCCCGGCGATAGACTTGTTCACGGTTCGCGATATTGCGAAAGACTGGGACGAGATTCAAACGGAGTTATTCGCGGAAGGCGCGGTGTTTGACCGGATTTATTCGCGCCGCGATTAACGTGGTCGGCATGTTGGCACGGAGTACAACGCATGGCAACGGTGAGCCGGCGCGTCTTGCCGGGCTTTTCGCTTAGCCTGGGCATCACGCTCACCTATCTCAGCTTGATCGTTCTGCTGCCGTTGTCGGCGGCGTTTTTCAGTGCGGCAACGCTGAGCTGGGAGCAGTTCGCACGCACCGTCTGGACCGAGCGGGCACGCAACGCCTACGCGCTTACCATCGGCGCGTCGTTCCTCGCGGCGACGCTCAACGCGATCATCGGCTTCCTCCTGGCGTGGGTGCTGGTTCGGTACGAGTTTCCCTTCAAGCGATTCTTCGATGCGATTATCGATCTGCCGTTCGCGCTGCCGACCGCCGTCGCGGGGCTTGTTTATGCAAGCCTGTATGTGCCCACGGGCTGGCTGGGGCAGATATTGGTCCCGCTCGGAATTCACGCGGCTTACACGCGCTTGGGCATAGTTCTGGTGCTGACGTTCACGGGCTTGCCATTCGTGGTCCGGACGTTACAGCCGGTGCTCGAAAATTTCGATCCCGAGCTTGAAGAGGCCGCCGGCTCGCTGGGCGCCACGCGTTGGCAGACGTTCCGCTTCGTGATCTTCCCCTGCCTGGTGCCTGCGTTGCTAACGGGTTTTACTTTGGCGATGGCAAGGGCGCTCGGCGAGTACGGATCCGTCGTTTTCATCGCTGCCAATATCCCGAACCGGACCGAGATCGCGGCCGTGCTGATCGTGAACAAGCTTGAGGAGCGATCTTACAACGAGGCGACGGCACTGGCGGTCGTGCTGCTCGCTTTTTCGTTTGTGTTGCTGGGCTGCATCAACGTGTTGCAGCGCTGGAGCAAAGCCTATGGAAACTAAGCCCGCCATGCGGCGCGGCCAGCGCGATCCGCTTTGGGTGCGCTGGACGCTGATCGGATCGGCGATCGCAATCCTGTGCGTGCTGGTCATCGTGCCCGTCGTGAATGTGTTCGCGCAGGCGTTGGCCGATGGCCCGGGCGTCTACTGGGACACGCTGGTTAACGACGAAGATACCGTGCATGCGATTTTGCTCACCTTGACCATCGCGCCGACTGCGGTGGCGTGCAACACACTGTTCGGCATCGCGGCGGCTTGGCTGATCTCGCGCTACCAATTTCACGGACGCACGCTGCTGGTCACGCTCATCGATCTGCCGTTTTCGGTTTCGCCTGTTGTCGCAGGGCTGGTGTTCGTGCTCTGGTTCGGTCTGCACGGCTACGTCGGCGCTTTTCTGATCCGTTACAACATTCAGATTCTTTTCGCCTGGCCTGGAATTCTCCTGGCGACTATCTTCGTGACGTTCCCGTTTGTCGTTCGCGAATTGCTGCCATTGATGGAGGAAATCGGTCCCGACGAGGAATTGGCGGCTCTGACGCTCGGCGCCAATCGCTGGCAGATTTTCTGGAATGTGACGCTGCCGAACATCAAGTGGGGCCTGTTGTACGGCGTCATCCTTTGCAACGCCCGGGCGATGGGCGAGTTTGGCGCGGTCTATGTCGTATCGGGACGCGTCGCCGGCGAAACCGACACAATGCCGTTACGCGTGGACCGCCTGTTTCAAGACGCCGACATGACCGGATCGTTCGCCCTGGCGTCGGTGATGACGCTGCTCGCGCTGGTGACGCTCGGCGTGAAGACCTATCTCGAACATCAACTGGCGAAGGAGCAGGAAGCGCGAAAGGAAAGCACATGAGCATCGACGTGCAAAATGTCACGAAGAAATTTGGCACGTTCGTCGCTCTTGACAACGTCAGCGTGACCGTGCCGACCGGTTCGCTGTGCGCTTTGCTTGGTCCGTCCGGGTCAGGCAAGACGACGCTTTTGCGCATCCTCGCAGGGCTGGAAATTCCCGATCAGGGGCAGGTATTCGCACACGGCGGCGATGTCACGACGACCAATGCGCGCGAACGCGACATGGGCTTCGTTTTCCAGCACTATGCGCTCTTTCGCCACATGACTGTATTCGACAATGTCGCCTTCCCGCTCCGCATTCGCGGCTGGGAAAAAAGCAAAATCAAGGACCGCGTGCGGGAACTGATCCATCTCGTGCGTCTCGATGGGTTGGAACACCGCCTTCCGGCCGCGCTCTCCGGCGGGCAGCGGCAGCGCGTGGCGCTTATCCGTTCGCTGGCCTCGCAACCGAGCGTGCTGCTGCTCGACGAACCGTTCGGCGCGCTCGACGCCAAGGTCCGCCTCGAACTTCGGCAATGGCTGAGGCAATTCCACAAGGAGATCAAGGTCACAACCATCCTCGTGACTCACGATCAGGAGGAAGCCTTCGAAGTTGCCGACCAGGTCATCGTGATGAGGCAGGGGCATATCGAGCAAACCGGCTCGCCCGTGGAAATCTTCGATCATCCGGCCAGCGCCTTCGTCATGGACTTCCTCGGGCATGTCAATATCTTCCATGGCCGATACGAACATGGCGGAATTCCCGCGGCGCAAGCGCCGATGTACGTGCGGCCTCACGAACTGGACATCGTCCGTCAGGGCGACATCACGAGCATCGCCGCGAAGGTCCTGCACATCAATGCGGCCGGGCCTCTGGTGCGAGTCCAGCTTCTGTCGGAGCAGACGGCGAAGCCGATCATCGTCGAGTTATCGCGCGAACGATTGGCGGAGTTGGGTTTGAAAAAAGACGAGCTAGTCTACGTGCAGCCACGCCACGCACGCTTTTTCGAAACGGACTACACGATCTGATGCCTCGAAAATGTATTGGCCGCAAAAAACACAAAAGTCTCAAAAGTGGTTACCCAGCTTGAAGTCAATTGGGAGCTATTAACAATAAACTCCGCCAACGACAATGATCTCCCAATGCGAATCACGAAAGCTCGAACGAATGAAATTCACGAAAAAAACCAGAGATTGGGGAGGGAAAGGCGGGTACGGATTCCTGGCGATGATTTCTATTTGTCTCGTATTTCTTCGTGATTTCGTTCTTTCGCGCTTTCGTGATCCGTATTTGATTGCGGCTTGCCGTCTGCGTTTTTTTCGCGGCATCTGTAGGCAGGATTCTATGCAGCCGCTCGGTGCTCGGGCGTTTCGCGAATCTTGCATTCGAGCAGCGTGAGCAGGTCGCCGACGGTGACGAGTTTTTCGAGTTCTTGCTGCGTCATGCGGATGCGGAATTGGCGTTCGATTTGCGAGACGATGCTGACCACATCGACGGAATCGAGTCCGAGATCCGTGCGCAGGTTCTTTTCGTCGCTGATATCTGTGTATTCCTCGCCCGTGTCTTCCTGCATGATTCGGATCAACGTTCGGCAAATAGATTCGCGGTCCTGCATGACTTCCATCTCCCCATTGGGTCTGTTGAGTGTCCTTCTTCGACGGCGAGCCTAGCCGCGTGAGCGGCAGGTTGAACAAACGCCAGCCGATTCAACCTGCCGCTCAAGCGGCTAGGCTCGCCAACACCTTACGCTATCGCCTGATGCCGTTCAGTTGCACAATGATTTTGTGGCCCGATTCCGTCGATTCGCGGCGAACGAGGCGGTGGTAGCGGTCGTACCAAACCTCGACGGGGCCTGTGTTGGTCGAGACGGTGAAGTGGTAGCAATCGAGAAAATCGTTGCCGACTTTCAACCGCTTCGGCCCGTTGTAGCGTAGTTCTCCGACAAAGTCTTTTCCGGTTTCCACTTCGAGAATCGGCAGCTTTTTGTTGTGAAATCGGCTGTCGGCCAATTTCCAGTAGCTGTCGGTCCAGACTTCGGGATTGACGACGTTGTCGCGATTGTTGACTCGCACGCGCAACTGCCCGTTGTTGTCGAGTGAACCGACGACTTCGGTTCGCTTGTTGTTTTCTTGCGAAGTGGTCTTCAGCGCGATCAATCGGCCTTGCTTCCACCATTCTTGGGTTTCGACCTTGAGTGAAAAATCGACGATCACCCCGCGGAATTTGACATCGACCGAGCCGGACATGTAGGAGGTCCCGTCGTCGCGTTGAACGAGCAGCATGCGCGACACGCCGGCTTCTTTGCCATTCACGAAAATAGAGAAGTCTCGCTGTTCCCTGTCATCGGCGCGGGCGGCTGAGTATCCCAGCGAAATGACGACGATTGCGGAAAAAATAATACCAGAGCGGCGGCATCCTGCCTTCGACATCGCGGCACCTCATTGCACCGGCATTGGGTAGAACCTGCCGATTTCGCCAACAGTTAGTTGGTGAAATCGGGAGAAGAGAGGATATTACCAAATGGACGCATCCCACGCCAAGACGAATTGCAGTGTATGAACTACCGTAGCCATCACGCTCCGCGTGATGGATTTAGAGCAGTATTGAGATATCGAAAAAAAAAGCCCATCCATCTCGCGGAGCGAGATGGCTACGGTGGAGCGGGGCCGCGCAGATTTCCCAGCTACTCGCATTCGCGCATGTAGCGCATACTCTCGCGCGCGATGGTGATCGGATCGGGCGTGTAGTCGAACACCTCGACCGAGACCCAGCCAGGGTATTTCACCTCTTTGAGAGCGCTGAAAATTGGCTTGAAATCGACGGCGCCAAAACCCGGTCCGCGGCGATTGGCGTCGTTCGCGTGGAAATGGCCGAGCCGTGGGGCGTGCTTGCGAATGAGATCGGGAATCGAAATCGATTCGGAACTCATCGCCTTCACGTCGAGGTGCAGCACGAAATTCGGATGGTTAAGCTGATCGAGAATGACGCACGCTTCCGCCGCGGTCTGGATGAAATCCGCCTCGGCCGGCGCCAGTGGTTCCAGACAGAGCCGAACGCCCGCGTCGGCGACGCCGTTCACGCTGCGGCGAAAGGTATCGACGGCCCAGCCGATCGCTTGTTCGCGCGTTGCGCCTTCGGGAATGCGCCGTTGTGCGGGCGAACCGAACACCATCAGATCGCCGCCCAGGTCGCGGCACGCCTTGGCGAGTTCGACGATGTACTCCGCGGTGCGTTGCCGAATCGTCGCGTCCGGCGAGGTCAGGTGGAAGCCTTCGGTCTTGGCGAGCAGCCAGTGCAGACCAATGATCTCGACACCGGCAGACTCGGCCTCGGCACGCAATTTCTTTCGCTGATCGAGCGTCACGTCGGTGATACGCGGCGCCAGCGTGAACGGTGCGATCTCCAGGCCCTTGTAGCCCAGTTCCGCACAGGTTCGGCAAATCTTCGCGTGGTCCCAACCCTCGAACGTCTCGTTGCAAATCGCGTAGCGCATTACGTTGGCTCTCCCAGCAGTGAATTACGGATTATTCGGATATTGTATTTCCGATCGGAGGGTTGGAAAAAATCTTCCGTGTTTGTCGCTTGCGGCTTAGCGCTCAGCATGGTGCCCTGTTGATCGCTAAGCCGCAAGCGGCAAATGCAAATCGGGACGTGGTTTTTCCCAAGTTACGCAGGGACGCGAACGATCCTACTTCAGCTTGATTTTCACGGCATTCCCGTCGGCGGGGTAGTTGTAGAGCGTCAGGTCCACCGGACCGAACATCGGCATGGCATTGTAGAACGACGACGGACTCGACACCTGTTGATCGTTGCAGCGTGTGATTACATCGCCTGCCTTCAATCCGGCTCGGGCGGCGGGCGAGTTCGGCTGGACCTCGCTGACGACTACGCCGGGAGGTAGATGAAACCAGCGCGGCGGCTTCTGCACGAGCAGACTGGAATAATCGACACGCATCCCACGCACGAACGGCCGAGCGCCCGTGGACGACGCAATGCGCTGGCCAGGCACGTAGAGTTTGGCGAGCGTGACCTCGGCAACAATCTCCTCGAAGCCGCGTTGAACAAGAAGGCGGACCTTGGTCCCGGCGAGTTGCGTGCCGATGACGACGAACATGTCGTCGCTCGTGTTGATCGGTTTGCCATTGACGGAGAGGAGAATGTCGCGATCGCGGAGTCTTCCTTCGAGATCGGCAGGCGTGCCCTTGCCGACCTGGCTGAGGATGACGCCGCGTTTGCCGTTACCGGTGCGTTCCTCGAAACCGACGCCGAGAAAGCCGTAATCGACTTCTTCGCCGCGTTTGAGAACGTCGATGATGCGGCGCATGCCGGCGTTAATGGGGATCGCGAACCCGCCGGGCGTTTCGCCACCCTGGATGGCGGCGAGCGAAGTGATCAGGCCGATCATTTCACCGTTGAGATTGAGCAAGGCGCCGCCGCTGGAACCGAGATGCAAACGAGCATCGGTTTGCAGCAGCGTGTTGTAGTATTGCAGCGGCTTGACGCGATCTTCTTCCCGCGTGCCCTGTACGACACGCCGGCGGATGTTGCTGAGCACGCCAAACGACGCGCTCGGCTGGCCGTCCTGAAACCCGGCTGCGAACGGATTCGCCAGCGTCACCACGAACTGCCCCCGGCGAACCTCGTCGGCATCGCCTAGCGGGATCGACTTCAACGGCAGAGTATCGGCGTTGAGCACCTTCAACACGGCCAGGTCACTGCGAGGATCGGCGGCGTGAATGTCGGCGTAGCTGCCTTTCCCGCCGGGTAGCCGGACATAGAGCTTGGTCGCGTCCTGCACGACGTGATAATTCGTGAGGATGAACCCCGCCGCATCGATGACGACGCCGCTGCCGTAGGCCTGGGGAAGATGATTCGGGTCGGCCAGGTCGAGCTTCTTTTGCAGGATCACCCGTTCCTTCTCGGACAGATCGCCGATCGATTTGAGCAGCAGCGGATCGAACGAGCCGAGGCGTCCCGTGGAGTCCTTGTCGGGCGCTTGCGTGATGCGCTGGTAGGCGTCGGAACGCGAAACCAAAATACAAGCGATGGCGTTTTCCGACTGTGAAATGACCTTCTGAATGGACTTTTGGAGCTTTTCGACCTGGGGATCCAGCTGCGCTTGCGCAGGTGACAACCAGCCGATCAGGATCGCGATTGCAGCAATGCGCCAGCGTTGCATGGGAATCTCCGCTGTTGTCGTCTTCTGGGTTCGTGCGGTCCGGGCAAACCCGCCATGAATGGCGGGCTAGATGAAATAGTGAGCTATCATCTTTCCTCTTACGTTTTACTCGATACCCCCCGCCATCAGCAAGGGAAATGCCAAATTGAAGACGATTGGATACATTGGCAATGACAATTAATTTTGCAAAGGAAGAGGCCGTACTCATGGGTTTGCTCGCAGATTGGCAGATACGCAAGGACATCAAGATCCAACCTTTCGCCGAGGAGGCCAAGCGGGCGGGCGTCGTTTCTTACGGCGTGACGAGCTACGGCTATGACGTCCGAGTCGGCAGAAACTTCAAAGTCTTTACCAACGTTTACGGCGCGATCATCGATCCGAAGCAATTCGCGGAAAACGCGTTCGTGCCGATCGAGGCCGATTCGTGTGTCATCCCGCCCAATAGCTTCGCGCTGGCGGAGACCGTGGAATATTTCGAAATTCCGCGCGACGTGCTGGCGGTGTGCCTCGGAAAATCGACGTATGCGCGGTGCGGGATCATCGTCAACGTCACGCCGCTGGAACCGGAATGGCGCGGGAAAATCACGATCGAGATCAGCAACACGACGCCGTTGCCCGCGCGGATTTATGCGAATGAAGGCATCGCGCAGATTCTGTTCTTCCGGGCCGACGCGGTTTGCGAAAAGAGCTACGCGGATAAAAAGGGCAAGTACCAGGACCAGCCGGGGCTGACGCTTCCGTTCGTCGATCGCAAGGAAAACGCTTGAGCGCCATTTCGGCGAGAAGCGCCATCGTGGCGAGCCGGGAGCGTCAGCGACCGGAGGAATAGTCGAATCCGCAGATTTTCTCCGGTCGCTGACGCTCCCGGCTCGCCGGGCACAGGCGTAAAGGACTCAATCAAGGTGGCAAGCACGACGCGCGAGGGGGTTTTGTATGGTTTGGCGGCATACGGATGGTGGGGCCTGGTGCCGATCTACTTTCGTTGGCTAGGAACGATTTCTCCGCTCGATATTCTTGCACATCGCATTTTTTGGTCCGCGGTCTTTCTCGCCATCATCTTGACCGTCACCAAACGTTGGCACGAAACCATTCGCTGTCTGAAAACGCGCGACATCCTTCGGCCGTTGATCGTCTCCGCGATTCTGGTCGCGTTCAATTGGCTCATGTACATTTTAGCCGTCTACCTTCAAAAGATCGTGCAGGCGAGCTTGGGCTACTTTATCCTGCCGCTCGTTAATATCGCGCTCGGCATGCTGATTTTCGGCGAGCGCATGCGCAGCTTGCAGTATGCGGCCGTGATCGTCGCGGGTGTCGGCGTCCTTTCGCTTGCGTTGACTGCCGGCGAGATTCCGTGGCTTGCGATCGCCCTGGCATTTTCGTTTAGTTTCTACGGCATGATCCGCAAGAAGGTGCCTGTCGATGGCCTGACGGGACTCGCCGTCGAGACGATCGTGCTCCTTCCGATCGCCATGGCGGGGTTGATCGCTCTGGCGATCCAGCGCGGCGATGTCGAAGATGCGCAACTGCTCGGCAAGCTTTCGCTGAGCGGCGTCGTCACGGCCATTCCTTTGCTCTGCTTCGGGCAGGCGGCGCGGCGGTTGCCGTTCTCGCTGTTGGGCTTTATGCAGTTCATCTCGCCGAGCTTGCAGTTTCTACTTGCCATTACGCTATTCAGCGAAGAGGTTCGCGGCGGGTGGTGGCCTTATCTCCTCGTTTGGATCGCGCTGGTGATTTTCTGTGTCGATTCGTATCGCATGTATCGGCCGCAAAAGGCAGAAGCGTAATTTCCATTTCGGAGTATTTCGCATGGTTCAAGATATTCGCATTGGGTTGATCGGCGCCGGCGGCAATACGCGTCTACGACATATTCCGGGTTTGCTTGCTGTCCCGGGCGTCACCCTCGCCGGCGTGTGCAATCGGCGTCCTGAATCGACGCAGGCTGTTGCGCGCGAATTCGGAATAGCCAAGACCTATGAACGCTGGGAGGATTTGATCGCCGACCCGCGGATCGACGCTGTCGTCATCGGCACCTGGCCGTACCTGCACTGTCCGATCACGCTCGCGGCGCTGCAGGCGGGCAAGCATGTGTTGACCGAGGCACGCCTTAGCATGAACGCCGACGAGGCCCGGCGAATGCTCGCGGCGTCGCGGCAGTTTCCGAAACTCGTCACGCAGGTGGTGCCAAGTCCATTCGGCTTGAAAGGGCATGCCGTCATGACCGAATTATTGGCGGCGGGGTATATCGGCGATCTGCGCGAAGTGCGCGTCTGCAATCTGAACGGCGCTCTCGCCGATCCGCAGGCCGCGTTGACCTGGCGGCAGGATGCGGAACTATCCGGGTGCAACGTGTTGACGCTCGGCATCGTCTACGAGACGCTTTTGCGTTGGGTGCCGCCAGTCGCTTCGCTCGTCGCGCAGTCGTGTGCACATATTCCCACGAGAATTGATCCCGCAACGGGAACCGTGCGCCAGGTCGGCACGCCGGATAGCGTGCAGGTGTCGGCCCGGCTTGCGTCAGGCCCGTGTGCGACGTTCCATTTCAGCGGCGCAGTGGCGTTCGGCCAATCGGCGAGCATCGATCTCTTCGGAACCAAAGGAGCGTTGCACTACGACTTGCTTACCGATCGAGTTCTCGGCGGCCAGGCCGTGCGATTGAGCGACCTTGCGGAAATCCCGATTCCACCGGAGAAAGCGCGAAGCTGGAACGTGGAGGCCGACTTCATCGCGGCGATTCGTGAACAGAAACCGATCGAGTTCACGACCTTCGAGGCAGGCGTGGCCTACATGGAGTTCACCGAAGCCGTCGCTCGCAGCGCCGAGACCGGACAGCGTGTGCAACTGCGCGGCTAACTCAAGTCGGCAACGTCCGTGCGAGGCCGTCGCGGAACGAGACTGTTGGGCGATAGCCGAGTTCCGTTTCCGCGCGGCGAATGTCGGCTTGCGAGATGCGGACATCGCCAGCGCGTGCCGGTAGGTGGATCGGTTCGATTTTGGCGCCGAGCAGTTCGTTGAGGTGGCGGACGAGATCGAGCACCGTCGTACTCTGGCCCATGCCGATGTTGTACACCCGGCCAGTTGCGCCAGGCGTCTCGGCGGCACGCCGCAGGGCATGGACGACATTCGTCACGTAGACGAAATCGCGTGCCTGGAGTCCGTCGCCGAAAATCGTAGGCGTCCGGCCCTGCGACATCGCTGCGATGAACAATGCGATCACGCCGGAGTACGGGCTTTTGGCATCCTGGCGAGGGCCAAAGACATTGAAGAATCGCAGGCGGACCGTCTCCAGGCCATAGACCGAGGTGAACGCATAGCAATAGTGTTCGCCCGCTAGCTTGGCGGCGGCGTAGGGCGAGAGCGGCAGCAGCGGGTCGTCTTCCGTTCGAGCGTCGCCCGGTTGGTCGCCGTACGCGCTCGAACTGCCGGCGTAAACGACACGCCGGACTTTTGCACGGCGGGCGGCGTCGAGAATGTGCAGCGTGCCAGTCGCGCAGATGTGATGCGAAACGGCCGGCGTCTCGACGCTCTTCGTGACAGAGGCAAGGGCGGCCAAGTGGTATACGACGTCGCATCCCTCGACGGCGCGCGTCGCTGACTCTGGATCGGCCACGCTGCCTCGCAGGATTTCAATTCGTTTCTCGGTCTCGGCCAGGTTGGCGGGATTGCCTGTGCTGAAGTCGTCGAGCACGCAAACGTCGAATCCATCGGCGACAAGGGAATCCACGAGATGGGAGCCGATGAACCCGGCTCCGCCCGTCACCAAGCACTTTGGCACGATCATTCTCCGAATCTTTGGTATTTCTCGAAACTGTAACCTATATTGTAGTGACGCTGCAAAAATCCAGGGTTTGCGTCGAAATGTTTCGATTGGTGAACAACCCTGCGGAAATGCCGTTCGTGGTGTCCAGCGATTCACTGCTTCGCGCCGTTTTCGCGGAAAACGAAAACGGTCTTTCGCAGACGGCCACGCTCCATGATGTTTGAGGGAACCATGCCCCAGGGATTCGTCGAATCCTATCCTGTTGTGAAACATGTCGCGGAAACGACGCCGATCTCGAATCCGCGCCGGAGTCTGGTCGACATCGCACGTGGTGCGGCTTTTGGCGCCTACCGCTACAGCGGAGCGATGGCGTTACAGGAGTATTTGGCATCGCGGCGTGGCGGAAGCTTCGCGGCTGTCGTGCTGTTTCATCGCGTGACGGACGAGATTCCGCCTGACGGTCTGACGGTGAGCACCCGATGGTTCCGCGATTTTTGCCAGCTGATGCGCGATCGGTTTCACGTGATCTCGATGTCCGAGTTGCAGCGTTGCCTGACGGCAAATGAAGCAATGCCACGGCGATCGGTGGTGATTACGTTCGACGATTGTTACAAGGATAACCTCGCGGCTGCGCGTGTTCTTGCAGAGCATGGCCTGCCGGCGACGTTCTTTGTGCCGACGCAATTTGTCGAGACGGACCACGTATTCGACTGGGACATCGGCCTGACACGTCTCGCGAATCTGACATGGAATGACGTTCGCGAGATGGTGCAGCTGGGGCACAGCATCGGCTCGCATTCCGTCAGTCATCCCGATCTAGGAATCGTGCCGAGTAAGCAAGCGCGATTTGAGTTGCTGGAATCAAAACGCGTGCTTGAGGATCGACTGGAGATGCCGATTCGCTGGTTTGCCTACCCCTTTGGCGGCGCGTCGAATTTTCGATCGTGCTACTGGCCGCTCGCTCAGGAACTGGGCTACGACCTCTGTTTCTCGGCGATGCGCGGATTCGTGAAACCCGAGGATGGCGTCCGGGTGTTGCCGCGTATTGCGATGCCGCCGTTCCGATCGATGTCGCATTTGGAAATGAAACTCTCAGGATGTCTGGAGTGGTTCTACGCCATGAAGAGGCGGTTCGGAATGCAAACCGCGTGAATAGCATTTGTCGCGGTGGGCCGATTCTGCAACACGAGATGACGGATTGAGGAGAACGGAGGGGTCGTGCCAGCATTTCAGATCGATCCAGTTGAATTTCGAGTGAACGCCCCCGTGCGGACCACGCCAGAACGTGCGTCCTTTCGGCTCATCGTGGATGCTGCTCAGCTATCGGCGTTTCATCCGGAATGGGAGGCGTTGTGGCGCCGAAGCGGCGCTTCCGAACCAATGCGCTCGCCCGCCTGGCTGATGGCCTGGTGGCGGCATTACGGCGAGCCTGGTGGGTGGGAGCTCCGCGTCGGCGTTTGGCGTGTCGATGGGCAGCTTGCCGCAATTGCGCCGATGTGCATGCGAAGAATCTGGCATCGCCCCGGCATACCCATGAACCGCCTGACCTTCTTGGGCGCCGACATCGACGATCACGACGGCGTTTGCTCGGAGTATCTCGACATCACCACGCGTGAGGGATTCGAGGATGAAGCTGCGCGCCTGTTTTGCGAGGCGGTTCTCTCGGGCGGCTTCGGCTCGTGGCATGAAATCGTGCTGCCCGCGCTGGACGGTTCGACGCCCGCAGCTGAGCGATTCACCAGTGTCTTCGAAGCAGCCGGGCTGGCGGTGGCGAAACGCGTCGTCACCGAGGCGCCGTTTTTGACCCTTCCGTCGGATTGGGATGCGTATCTGAAATCGTTGACCAAGAAGCGGCGTTACAACATCACCAGCGCTCTGCGCGATTTCGAGCTATGGGCCCAGGGCGATTGGCGGCTCCACCGCGTTGAATCTGCCGCCGACCTCGCGAACGGTGAGCGCATTCTGGCCGACCTGCACCACCAGCGCTGGCAGGAGAGCGAGCAAACCCGCGGCGCATTCGACTCTCCGAAATTCCGCGCCTTCCATCACGATCTGATGGCGTCTTTCCTCGATTCCGAAATTCTGGATCTTAATTGGCTCACCGTTCGCGGCGATCCCGTTGCTGTCCAGTATCAGTTTCACGCCATTGGCAAGACCTATTTCTATCAGTGTGGCCGAAAGATTGATGTGCCCGACAAGGTACGCATCGGCATCGTCATGAACGCATTACTGCTGCAAAAAGCGATCGCCCGAGGCGACCGTGAATTCGATTTTCTCGGCGGCGCCGCCCAATACAAACTCCGCTTCACGGAAACGACTCGGCCCATTGTCGAAATTCGCATCGCCGCTCCCGGAGCGAGAGAATGGCTCCGTCGCCAGGGCGAGAAGTTCGTCGATGTCGCCCGTAACGTGCGCAATGCTCTCAAGACACGCCTGACTAAGAGCCCGATTCAGGCTGCTGCCGTGTGTAAAGATTAGTTTACACCTGAGTGTAAACAGCGGTTCTCCCAGGCAACGCCGAGGTAATCAGCCGCCTGACGAAAAGTCGAAAGTCGTTCGTTCAGCTGACGCGAAATCGCCTGAAAATCGCCGAATGACGAAAATGTCCCTCGAATCACGATGACTGGCACGACGATTGCTCAAGGTATTCAAACCGGAACAACTGCTCTTATCACCCTAATGAGAAGAACACCATGAAGAGAACACTTTTCGCCGCCCTTGCGGTCTTCGGCATGCTCGCCGGTTTCTCGGTGAGCCTGGATGCCCAAGAAAATGTAAAGATCAAGGACGACGGCAAGAAAGTCGAAAAAGTCAAGGAGAAGGCACAAAACGATCAACCGCTTCGCGCGGGTTCGATCGAAGTCAGCGGCTACACGCGGCCGGGCAATCCGGAAGACCGCTATACTCCCGATGGCAAACTCAAGGAAGTAAGCTTCAGCGATCCGAAGATGGCGAAATTCAAGATCATGGGCGGCACCGTCTATTTCGTCGTGTTCAAGAACACCGGCCTGGTCGAAGGCGACACCTTCAACACCGGTTTGACGAACTTCGATAGCCGTTTTGAAACGGGCCGCAGCTTCCGCGACACCATGTCGCCCGGTATCGACCGCAAGGCGAAATACCTCTACTTGTACCAAGTGGTCAACGACCGCAGCCTGGATGCTCGCGTCACGCAGGTGGCGGGTCCTGTCGGCAAGGACGGCATCGTGAATCCGCTCTTTGACCCCAATGCGAAGAAAATACCTGCGACCGAAGACATCGCCAGCTTCTCGCTGAAGCTGCTCGTCGATCCGCGCTATATCACCTCGTGGGGCCATTTCCGCGACTCCGCGTTCGCTGCCAATGTGCCCGATGTCGATCAGACGGGCAAAGTGGTTCGCAACGTCGTCGATGATGGCAAAGGCAATCAGGGGCTCGCGTTTTCCTACTCCGACGCGATCGTCCACAACCTGACGAAGACGACTTATTCCACCCGCTCTCGGGCTTATTCGCTGGGTAATCTGCAAAACGGCCTGGCTGTCAAGAACAGCAGCTACAACCTTGCCAACACGGCGACGCACAAGAGTCTCGTCAACCTCGTGTCTGGCCAAAAGGGTAAGGGCGACGTGAAGTGGGTTGCCTTCGCCGAGAACCTTATCAACACCGCAAAATCGGGCAAGGAACCAGAATTCGTGCAGCTCATGTTCATGTCGCCCGAAGAACGGGCCGCGCTCGACCAGAGCGGTCAGCTGACGAATGCAGGCACGATCGAAGACGAAATCACGCGAGCGATCTTCCGTGTAGACTTCGCCCGCAATGGAGCGTTGAAACAGGGCCAGCACAGCGTCGTGTTCGGTTTCACGACGGATCTGCCGCCAGTTAGCGCTCCGGTACGCATCGACACGCCGAACGCAGCGGTCGTCAGCGAAGGTCTTCGCCTCGCCAGCTATTTCGGCGAAGGTGCGGGTGCTGGCACCGGCACTGGCGTGGGAGCCGGAGCCGGCGGCGGCATCGTACCCGCGGCTGGTGTTGCCGAAGGCGCCGCACTCGCGCTGGCAACGGGCAGTGGCATGGGCATGGCCGTCACTCCCGCAGGCGGCGGCGATCCGGGCACCGGCGGATTTGCTGGTATCGGCGGTAGCTTTGGAGCCGGTCTCGGTGGTGGACAGGGCGGCGGCGGCGGCGGTGGAGTCGGTATTCCCTCAATCACTGGCGGCTTTACTCGTCCGACGGGTGTCATGGGTGGCGGCGGCGGCGTCGGCGGCGGGCTTGGCGGCGGCAACGGCAGCTCCAATGGCACGCCTAGCCAGAACCAAACGCAATCCAACACGCCCGCTATCGACTTTAATGCCACGCTCGTCAACCTGCAAGCTCAGCTCCAGGCTCAGGGTCAATTCCAGCTCCAAGGCCAAAAAGGCGGCGGCGGTCACGGCCATGGCCACGGCGGGCACGGCGGCGGACACGTTGTCCCCGCACCCGCTTCGTTGCTGCTCGGCCTGCTCGGACTCCCCGGTCTCTACCTCCTCCGACGCCGCAAGGACGAGGTCGCCGCGGAAGCATAAGCGAGATTAATATCCATATGAGAGCGAGCCTGGAGTGTTCACACGAATGCTCCAGGCTCGCTTCGTTTCTTGCAGCAGTTCCGCAATTCCCTACATTTACTCGACAATCATTGGATATTTTCGGACCGGTAATTCCTTCGAGGCAGCGACATGAGTAAAGAAGATCAGCTACGCCAGGTGCTTGAGTGCGGCATCGTCGCCGTGGTGCGTTCAACGGATAGCCAGCAACTCGTCGAAGCCGTGGGTGCGTTGGCGGACGGCGGCGTGACCGTGGCCGAGATCACGATGACGGTTCCCGGAGCGCTCGATGTCGTTCGCGCGGTGCGGTCGGCACTCGGCGATCGCGTGCTGCTCGGGGCGGGCACGATTCTCGATCCAGAGACCGCGCGAGCCGCGATTCTCGCGGGGGCGGAGTACATCGTATCACCGACAGTGAATTTCGAGGTCATCAAGCTTTGCCAGCGATACGACAAACTGGTCATGCCAGGCGCGTTTACGCCGACGGAGATCCTGGCTGCGTGGGAGGCCGGGGCCGATATCGTCAAGGTTTTTCCTGCGGATGTCGTTGGGCCGGCATTCTTCAAGGCCGTCAAAGGTCCATTGCCGCAAATCCGCATGATGCCGACCGGCGGCGTCGATCTGACGACGGCCCCGGCGTTCCTCAAAGCAGGCGCATGCTGTCTCGGCGTCGGCGGGCAACTCGTCGAACCCACGGCCGTCGCCACACGCAACTTCACGCGTATTCGCGACTTGGCGAAACAGTATGCCGCCATCGTCAAGGATACACGCGCGAGCATGAAGTAGGCAAACAAGGTGGATGCCATGCCGATCGGCTTCCTTTCGCGTGAACAAGTCAGGGCCTACGACAGGGAGGCGATCGAGCGCGTCGGCGTGCCGTCCGTCGTGCTCATGGAGAATGCCGGCCGTGGCGCCGCCGAAGTTCTGCGGTCCCTCGGCGTTGCTGGAACGATCGTCATTTGCTGCGGAAAAGGAAACAACGGCGGCGACGGGCTTGTCATCGCGCGCCACATCGCCAACTGGGGCGTCGCTGTCGCCGTTCTGCTTTTCGCCGATCCCAATCAGCTTTCGCCGGACGCACGCATTCAGTGGAATATCGTTCAGAACATGTCCCTATCCACGCAAATCTTATCGAGTACGACCATCGACGAGGAAACGCTCCGGGCGTTGTTTTCGCGAGCGGACTGGATCGTGGACGCTCTCTTCGGCACGGGATTGACGGGGCCATTACGCCCACCATTCGACCGAATCGTCCACCAGGTCAACTCGGCCGGCAAGCGCGTCTTCGCTGTCGATATTCCGTCGGGGCTTGATTGCGATACCGGCGTTCCCCTAGGTCCAACGATCCGGGCGGCACATACGGCGACCTTTGTCGCTCCCAAGCTCGGATTCGCAAACCCGGCGTCGGTGGAGTTCACCGGGACCGTCCACGTCGCAGACATCGGTATTGTGCTTCCGCCCAAACGTTAAACAACGCCTATTCGGCACGTTCGGCATGCTTCACCTTCCCATCTTGCCCGTTTCTTCCGATCCCTACGCAAGTCGCTTTCGCACTCTTCGATATAGTTGTCGGATCATGCGCATACGGCTATGCGCGGAGGTTCCGAATTCACAAGGGAGTGACCGATGGCAGTCATTTTCGGTTGTATCTTCGTCATCGCGACGGTTCTCGGCGGCTTCACCATGGCAGGCGGCAAAGTCGGGGCGTTGCTCCACCTTTCCGAAGTCGTGACGATCGGCGGCGCGTCGGTCGGGGCGATCATCATCATGTCGCCGATGAAAGTGATCAAGGATGTGATTCGGAACCTGATGCAGTTTCTCACTGGCTCGCCCTATAACAAGCAATCGTTCTCGGAATTGCTTGGCCTGTTCAACGCACTTTCCAAGATGATTCGCCGGGATGGGCTGCTTTCGCTCGATTCGCATCTGAGCGATCCCCACGCGAGCGCGCTTTTCCAGAAGTTCCCCAGGATTCATCACAATCACCATGCGATGGATTTCATCGTCAAGGCACTCTACATGAGCATGGAAGGCAATACCGATGCGGCCCACATGACGGAAGCGCTCGAAGAGGAAATCAAGGTCATCGAGCGCGAGCACCATGCCGCGGTGGGCGTGATCGCCAAGACGTCGGACGCCATGCCCGGGTTCGGCATCGTCGCCGCCGTGTTGGGCATCGTCATCACGATGGGCGCCATCGATGGCCCGGCGAGCGAGATTGGCCACAAGGTCGGCGCCGCTCTCGTCGGCACGTTCCTCGGCATCTTGGTCTCCTACGGTTTTCTTGGACCGATGGCGGCACGCATGGAATATTTCGGCGAAGTGGAAACGAGCTTCTTCCGCGCGGTAACCGCAGGCGTCGTGGCGATGAGCGGCGGTGAAAATGCACGCGAAGTTCTGGCGCGTGTCATGCGTGTCGTCGGCACCGATTGCCGACCCAACGACCGCGAACTCGCGCAAATTACTGAAGCGGCGTAAACGACAGGCGAACGCGCAAATAAAAAGGTGCAGCAATGGCAGGAAAAGGCGGCGGAGCGTGGAAGGTTGCCTACGCGGATTTTGTCACCGCGATGATGGCGTTCTTCCTCGTCATGTGGATCGTCGGACAGGACCAGAAAGTTCGCCGCTCGGTCTCCGATTATTTCTCCGATCCCCTGGGTAACATCGGCGAAACCGGAGGCAAAACGCCCTCACGCACCGGCGCTATCCTCGAAGGACTCAATAGCGGTTCCGTTCCCAACGAAACCGCAGTGGACGGCGGCAAGGGACGCGAAGTACACACCTACGACCGCAATCCAAGCCCACCGACCGCCATGGTCGCCAACTGGCTGCGCAGCAACGAGAAAACGCATGCCTACTGGAAGAAACAGACCGCTGACCATCGCGATGCCGTGCGTGATTCCAAGGAGTTGAAGCAGAAAAAGGACACGGAGAGGAATCTCGTCATCGCGAGGCTGAGCAAGCAATTAGAAACGGAAATGCAGCGTGAAGTCAACACCGTCGCACGATCGATCCACCGCGACCTACTACATAAGATGCTCGAGCAGATCAACTGGCGCCAGCTCGCCGAAGATCTCGTCTTGGACTAGCCCAAATCGTACGACGGCTTTAATACCGTGCGATCGTCGGGTCGATTTCGCAGGCCCATGCATCGATGCCGCCCGCCAGGGAGCGCACGTTGGTGAATCCCAGGCGAAGCAAATAATTCACGGCCGACAGACTTCGCACGCCGTGATGGCAGTAGACTACGATCAGTCGGTTGGGGTCCCTGACAAGCTCGCTCTGCCGCGTGGGAAGCGCGTTGAGCGGAATTAAGATGCTGTCTGGCAGCCTTGCCAGCTCGTTTTCCCAGATTTGGCGAACATCAACCAGGCAAACGGGATGATCGTTGGCCAACAGCAGTGCCAGTTCACGCGGGGTGATTTCGAGGCCCATGTGCGGATCTCCAGGCGGATCAACGGATTAGTCGGTTCGGGAATGGGGGGAATCGCACAAAGCTGTGCGCTCGGCCGCATGGAGAGAGATGTAGGATAGCATACAAAATCCCGCGGCCAGGTGAGGGCCGCGGGTGCAAAAAGTCTATTTTTCTTTCTCCTTCTTTTCTTCGATCGGTTCTTTGATGGGCTGCACGAAGTGGGTAGACTTCTTGTCAGCCATGAGACGGGCGGCATGCGCCTCGGCGTCGGACTTCATTGGATAATCGTAAGACGCCACCATCTGGTGCGAATTATTGAACACACCCCAGACCACGCGCATGCGCGTCACCTTCGCAGCGCGGGTGCGTTTCGGTTTCGCGGCGGCTTTTTCTTTTACCTTGGCTTTCTTTTTCTTTTTCTTCTTCGGTAAGCCATCTTCGTCTTCGGAATCCTCGTCTTCGTCGCCTTCCGCTTCGGAGTCGCCGTCGCCTTCTGCCTCCTCGTCCTCTTCCTCGTCGTCTTCTTCGTCTTCATCTTCTTCTTCGTCTTCGTCCCCCGTCCGGGCTTCTTCCTCCTCGGCGTCGGCACGAAGTTCGCGATAGTTCATCGTCCTTTTACGACCCATGCTTGATCTCCTTTAATGGCAATATCATGCCCACAACTTAAGTATTTAAGCTATCCGCCGCATGCCCATCTTGCAAGAGGCAAACCAACTCCGGCACACCGCGTATGATAATCCTACGACCGTGGATCGACGTCGGGCCAGAATTAATCCAGTTTGAGCCGACCAAAGACAAACCACGGATAACACCGACGACACGGATAGGAGTGATGGATGAAATCGGTAATTTCAATGAGTCGCCTATTTTTTCGGCATTTATCCGTGTCCATTTTTGTTACCTGTGGTCTAATTTGATTCTCAATTGATAGCTTCTGAGACACAACAAGGACAAATCCTCCATGATTCCGATGCCTCGATTTGCCTGGTGGTTATCGCTCGCGCTGGCGCTTACCGTCGCCCTGTCGTTTGGCCTGCGTGTCGGCTACCTCACGAGGTGCGCGGACAATGGTTGGAGCGACACGCCGATCGAGGTGCAGGGCCGCGGCGCCGCCAGCCATGACCCGACGCGCATTGCCATGCCTGGTGCCTCCTTGCCGACCATTCAGGATGACCTTGTCGCCAACATGGAGGACCGGCTTTGGTTCGGTTGCGTGGCGCCGCTCTCCGACAAAGAAGAGCTAACGGCACATGTGTCACCGGGCTACCCATGGGTCTACGGCTGGGTCTCGAACTGGGCAGCATCGCCCTCGTATTTGATGCGCTGGGGCCAATGTCTGCTCGCTGGTCTGACGCCGATCGGGTGTTTCTTCTTTTCCCGCCGCGCCTTTCGATCCAATTTTGCTGGCATCATCGCCGGCCTTCTGGGTGCATTGCATCCGTTCTGGATCGCCAATGTTGCGGAACTGAGCGATGGCACAGCGGCGACGTTCTTCCTGGTGGCTGCACTCGCGCTTGGCGCGCGCGGCAGCCAGAAGGGCGGACCATTCACGGCATTGCTTTTCGGCGCGTCGCTCGGCTGCCTGGCGATGGTCCGCGCCTCGCTGCTGCCGTTTGCCATCATTGCTGTAATCTGGTTTCTTTGGGAGTGCCGGCGTTTTCCGTTCGGCTGGCTTGCCTGTTTTCTCACGCTCTTCGGATTCATCAACGTGCTCCTGCCGTGGGCGTTTCGCAACTACCAGGTGACCGGGCAGCCAGTGCCGATCGTCAATTCGATGTACCTGCATCTTTGGATGGGCAACAATCCGTTTGCGAATGGCTCGGAACTCGACGAACGCACGATGCGCAAGGCGTTTCCCGCGGAACGGCTCAAGGAGGTTCTCGCGGAGACGGACGAAACCCGCCGCTACCAAATGCTCGCCTATGATTGCCTGGACGAATTGCAGGATCGCCCCAAGGCAACGCTCGTTCGTCGCATCCAGGCCACTCTGGCATTTTTCCTCGGCGAACGCTGGCTCCGACAGCGGGAATTAGCACGCATTTCCGGGAGCGGCGACGAGGTCGGCGAAGCGCCAGACTGGCTGACGGACCAAATCGAACTGATCCTGCACTCGGCGTTGATCTCGCTTCTGATACTCGCATTTCTCGGCTGGCGCTGGAGCTACGTCTGGCGGCGCGAAATGCGTATCGGGACGCTGGCACTGATCCTTCTGCCGTTGCCGTTCATTCTCAGTCATGGCGAAGCGATGTCGGGTCCGCGGCTGCCATTCGACGGAGTGTTGATTTGTTTCGCCGCGTATGGCGTTGTCGGCTGGCTGCCGAGCATCGCCAGGCGGACAAAGCAAGGGAAGTCGGCGGATGCGTCGGCATGAGCGATCACGATCCATTGCAGATTTTTCTGCCGCCAGTGAGCGAATGGTTTCGCGCCCGGCTAGGCGAACCGACGCCGATCCAACGCGATGGCTGGCCGATCATCGCCGAGGGTCGCAACGCGTTGCTTCTCGCGCCGACAGGCTCAGGCAAGACGCTCGCGGCATTCCTGGCGTGCCTTGATGGTCTTTGGCGCCAGCCGACGTTGAAGCCGGGCGTGCGCGTCCTCTACATTTCGCCGCTCAAGGCACTCAACAACGACATCTATCGCAACCTGCAAACGCCGCTCGAAGGCGTCGCCGAGTTCGCGAAGGCTCACGGCGTCGCGCTGCCGCGCATCGAGATCGCCGTCCGCACGGGTGATACGACGACGGCGGACCGCCTCAAGCTCGCGCGCCGACCGCCGCAGATTCTGATCACGACGCCGGAATCGCTACACCTTTTGCTGACATCGAAAGCACGCGACATCCTCCGCGGTGTCACGCACTGTATCATCGATGAAATCCATGCTCTCTGTCCGAACAAACGCGGCGTGTTCCTATCCGTGCTGCTCGAACGTCTGCGCGAGATCGTTGGCCGCGACTTCGTACGCATCGGTCTGTCCGCGACGCAGCGACCGCTGGAGGAAGTCGCCCGCTATCTCGGCGGTTTTACGTGCGATGCCGATGGCCACTGGCAGCCTCGTCCCGTTGCGATAGTCGATGGCGGATTGCGCAAGAATCTCGATCTGCAAGTCGTCAGTCCGGTGGAGCAATTTGGGCCGTTGCCCGAGAAAACGATTTGGCCGTCGATTTATCGCCGGCTCGCGCGGGAGATTCTCGATCATCGCTCGACGATTGTGTTCGCCAACAACCGCCGCAGCGTCGAACGGCTCACGTCTCAGCTCAACGAATGTCTCGCGGAGATGGCCGACGATTCCGTCGATGCCGATGAGTTGCTAGTGCGAGCTCACCACGGCAGCGTTGCGCTCGAAGTTCGCCAGGAGACCGAGCAAGCGCTGAAGGCCGGCCGACTGCGCGCGGTGACGGCGACGGCGTCGCTCGAACTCGGCATCGACATGGGCGCTGTCGATCTCGTTTGCCAAGTCGAATCGCCGGGCAACATCGCTCGCGCCTTGCAGCGAGTGGGAAGGGCAGGGCATCTCGTAGGGCAATCGAGCAAGGGTCGTCTGCTTGGCAAAACGCTGCCCGACCTGCTCAATAGCGCCGTTCTCGCCGCCGAGATGGCCGGGGGACGCGTCGAATCGCTGCATGTGCCGCACAACTGTCTGGACATTCTCGCGCAGCAAATCATCGCGATGGTGGCGATGGATGACTGGAACATCGACGTGCTCTATGGCGTGCTTCGTCGCACTTACCCGTACCACGATCTATCACCGATCGCGTTCGATGGCGTGCTCGAGATGATCGCGGGCCGATATCGCTTCGGTCATGGCACGGACGCCGTCACCCCGCCGAAGCAACTCAGCGCCTTGCAGCCGCGCATCAGCTGGGATCGCGTTCATCATTCGCTGCACGCCTTGCCAGGCAGCCAACGGCTCGCCATCATGCACGGCGGCTCGATCCCGGACACCGGGCAGTATGCTGTCGTCACCAGCAAGAACGTTCGGCTCGGCGAGGTGGACGAGGAATTCGTCTACGAACGGCGCATCGGCGACACGTTCCTCCTCGGCACCAGCGCCTGGCACATCGAACGCATCGATACCGATCGCGTCGTCGTCTCCAGTGCCGAGGGCAGGCCGGCAATGATTCCGTTTTGGCGTGGCGAAAGCGTGGGCCGCAGCAGCGATCTGGGGCGGGCGCAGGGGGCATTCTTGCGCATTCTTGGCGAACGGCTCGATCAGCCTGATTGCCTCGATTGGCTGCAAACCGAGTATTACTGCGATGCCGCCTCCGCGCGAAATATTCGCGATTTCGTCGCTCGGCATCGCGCTCGCACCGGTGGCTTGCCGACCGATCGCACGCTGCAAATCGAAGCCTCGCGCGATCCGCTTGGCGATTGGCAGGTCGTCCTCCTTTGTCCTCTCGGACGGGCGATCAACCTGACTTTGCGACTCGCAATCGAGCATCGCCTCAGCCAGCGACTCGGCTATCGGCCACAATGCTTGCACCACGACGACGGCGTGCTGATCCGCCTCACCGAAAGCGACGAACCGGTGCTCGACCTGTTCGATGGCCTGACGCCCGACAACGTGCGCGACATGATCCTGGAAGAACTCGCCGACAGCGCACTGTTCGCCTTGCGTTTTCGCCAAAACGCTGCCCGCGCTTTGATGATGCCTCGCGGCGCCGCGGGTAAACGTGCTCCGTTGTGGTTGCAACGATTGCGTGGACGAGACCTGTTGCAAGTCGCCCGGCAACATGCCGATTTTCCGATCATCGCGGAGACCTTTCGCGAATGCCTGCACGATCATCTTGATCTGACTTCTATTCGCGCGCTATTGCATGAAATATCGACCGGGGTGGTAACCATTCAGACCTCGCGTCTGGAAATGCCGTCACCGTTCGCGGCGTCTTTGCTGTTCGCGTTCACTGCCGTTTTCATGTATCAGTACGACGACGTCGAACCGAACACGAGCGCGGGCGGCACGCCGCTCGATGCGTCGCTGCTGGATCAGCTCATCGCGCATGGCGACGCACCGTTGCCGCTCGATCCGCGTGCGGTGCAAGCGGTCGATCGCCGATTGCGTGGCGTCGGCTTTCCGCCGCGCTCGAAGGCCGAGACCGCGGAATGGTTGCGGAAGTTGGGCGACGTGACGGCAAGCGAAATCGAGCCGGCCATTCGCGGATTTCTCGATGAACTGGTGCGCGAAAACGTCGCCATCACCATCACGCTGAACGCGACAAGCGAACCGCAACGCTGGATTCTCGCCGAGGACGCCGAGCGCTATCGCAACGCGTTTGCTGACGATCCAGCGAATGCCGAGGAAACGCTTGCAGCGGCGGCGCACATTCTGCATCGCTTCCTCACGACACGGGCGCTGGTTGGCTTACACGACATCCTTCGCCGTTATCCGTTCGATCCGGCCTGGGCACGGCAACAGTTGACGCAGTGGACGCAGCAGGGCCGGCTCGTCAACGTGCCGACGCGCGAAGCCGAGCCGTTGCAATGGGCGGCGCCGGAGAACTTCGAGCAAATTCAGCGTGGAACACTGTCGTTGCTACGGCATGAGGTATTGACTTGCCCGCCAGCGCAATTCGCCGACTTCGTTGCACGCTGGCAGTATGTCCATCCGACGACGAACCTGCAAAACGCGGATGGCGTGCGCGATGTACTGGATCGTTTGCAGACATTGGCGTTGCCAAACAAAATGTGGGAAGCCGTCGTGTTGCGCTCGCGCGTTGTGGGCTATCAATCTACTTGGCTGAACGAGCTAATCGCCGGCGGGCAGTGGATTTGGCATATGCGCGGCGACGCTGGCGATCTGGCATTTGTCGCACGCGAGACGCTGGCAAGCCTGGCGACGCCCGATCTCGGCGATGCCGCGCTGCCCGGCCCCGCAGCCGTGGTTTACGACGCACTTCGTTCGCGCGGCGCTCAGTTCACGCCAGAAATCGCCGATCATCTGAAGCTGCCGATCGATGTCGTCCGCTCGGCCTTGTGGATGCTGGTTCGGCTCGGCATGGCGACAAACGACCGCTTCGATGTCGCGCGGCGAGGCGAACCGCCGCGCTCGGACGAACCGCCTACGATGCGTTCGCGCGGCGAAGTTCGCGCGTATCTGCGTCGGCGCCGAGATTCTCTCCCCTCTCCCTCCGGGAGAGGGGCAGGGGGTGAGGGAGTGTTCGCCGAGGGCCGCTGGTCGCTTGTGGCCTGGGGTCAGCCCGATCCCGAATCGCTCGCCGTTGGGCAGGCAAGCTTACTGCTAGAGCGGTTCGGTGTTGCTGCGCGCGAGCTGGCCTTGCTCGCGGAAACCATGGTGCCGTGGCGAGTGCTCTACGAGGTTCTGAGCCGAATGGAGATCGCCGGCGAGGTGCGCCGCGGTTACTTTGTCGAAGGCCTGTCCGGCGCTCAATTCGCGTTGCCCGAAGCCGCCAAGGAATTGGCGGAGCTAGCGCTGCCCAGCCAATCGCAGGCGCCGATGGTGCTGCTGCATAGCTTGGACCCGGCGAATCTTTACGGCAGCGGCGCGCCGTTCGAGCCGGCAGTTGGCCCCGATACGCCGCGCGTGTTTCAACGCCGTCCCGGCAATTGGCTCGTGCAGAAGGCGGGACGGCCAGTGCTGCTCATCGAGCAGAACGGTAAACGTTTGACGGCTCTCGCCAACGCCAGCGCGGATGATCTCGCCTCCGCCATTGCACGTGTGCCAGACATTCTGAAGCTGACGCCGGACCTCGATTTTCGCCACAAGCTGACGGTGGAAACGTGGAACGATCAGCCGATCACCGCGACGATCGGAAGGGATTTGCTGGAGCGTGCTGGCTTCGTGCGCGATTACCAGGCGATGACGCTGTACGCGGTTTGGCATGCGGGTTAGCGTTTTCCGCTTGCGGCTTAGCGCTCAGCACGGCGCCACGCTGAGCGCTAAGCCGCAAGCGGAATCGTTGTCACATCCGCTCCACCACATTAATGCCCAGCAGACTCAAACACTGCTTGAGCACCCGTGCCGTCAGGTCGCATAGCAACAGTCGGCTCTGTTTGAGCGCATCGGTTTCGGCATGAATCACCGGGCAGTTCTGGAAGAACCCGCTATACGTCTTCGCCAAATCCCAAAGATATGCCGTGATCGCGCTCGGTTGATATTCCGCGACGGCGGATAGCAACGCCTCCTCCAGTCGCAATAGCTGCAACGCCAGGGCACGCTCGAACGGCGAATCGAGCGTCACGTTCGGCGGATTCGCACGCAGCATGGCGGGATCGACCTCCGCTTTGCGAAAGATGCTACGATTGCGGGCATAGGCGTATTGCATGTACGTCGCGGTGTTGCCCTCGGTGGCGAGCATCTTGTCGTAGTCAAATTTGTAATCGCTAGTGCGATTTTGGCTCAAGTCGGCGTACTTGATGGCGCCGATGCCGACGGTCTCGGCGATGTGGCTCTTCGCTTCGTCGTTCAATTCAGGGACATCGTGCCCTGCAGCTTTGCGTTCGGCGTGGCTTGCTTCGTACTTTTCCAACCCGCGAACGATGGCCTGTTTGACGAGGTCGATCAACTCCGTGCCGTCGCCCTTGCGAGTCGAAATCGGCTTGCCGTCGCGGCCGAGCACCGAGCCGAAGCTGATATGCGTCATCTCCACGCCGGTAATGCCCCAGCGTTTGGCGGCTTCGAACAGGTTCGCGAAATGTTGCGTCTGGCGGAAATCGACGACGTACAAGAGCGAATTCGGCTTGAATTGGTCGAGTCGATACTGAATGGTTGCGAGGTCGGACGTGGTATAGGTAAAAGCACCATCACGCTTGCGCACGAGCGAAACGTTGTCCTTGCTGATGCGGATGATGACGGCGCCGCCTTCGCCTTCCTCGGCGACCTTCGCTTTCAGCAGATTCTCGACCACACCGGGCAGCATCGGATTGTAGAAACTCTCGCCATGTTCGTGATCGAAGGTCAGAATGCCAAGAAGTGCGTATACGTCATGGATTTCCTTCAGACAGTGCGGCATGAAATTTTGCCAGAGGCGGTTGTTCTCGGCATCGCCATGATGGAGCTTCGCGGTCTCCGCTCGGCATTGGTCTGCGATCGGATTGCGTGCCTCCTCCTCGTCATCGCCGCCGCCGGCCTGGGCGATGCGATTGCGCACCTCGACGTAGATGCGTGCGAGTTCGCGCACCGGATCCTTGGCGTAGGCCTCTTTGTCCAGCAGGTTCTTATACCCGTACAGCAAAATGCCGAACTGCGTGCCCCAGTCGCCGAGGTGGTTGTCGGTGATAACGGTGTGGCCGAGAAAGCGCAGCAAGCGCGTCAGGGCATCGCCGATGATGGTGCTGCGGAGATGGCCGACGTGCAACGGTTTGGCGACGTTCGGCGAACTGTAGTCGATGGCGTATGTCTTCGCGGGTGAGGCGACCGCGACGCCGAGCCGATCGTCATTGGCGATGTCGCGGACCTGTTGCGCCAACCACGCCGATTGCAGACGCAGGTTGATAAACCCCGGCCCCGCGATTTCCGGCTTTTCGAGCAGTCCGGTCAGGTCGAGCCGATCGACCAGTTCCTGTGCCACATCGCGCGGCTTTTTGCCGAGCGTCTTGGCGAGCGACATCGCGCAGTTCGCCTGGTAGTCGCCATGCTTGGCGTCCTGGGCAGCTTTGACCATCGCGACAAACGGCTCCGGATCAGGAACCAGCCCGGTGAGTGCCGTGCGAAAACGAGCTTGTATGGTGTGGAGAATGTTCATGCGGAAATGATACGGGATTACTAACCGGTTTTCTCTGCTTGCGATTAGCGCTCGCATGGGACCACGCGAGCGCTAATCGCAAGCTGGAATTTACTCGCGTTTCCAATCGACGATTTTCGCGTCGGCCCAGAGATCCTCTAGCGCGTAGAAGCTGCGTGAATCGGCGTCGAACACGTGAACGATGATGTCGCCATAATCTTGCACGATCCAACGGCTCGATTGATAGCCCTGAATGCTCAAGCGTTTTTCGCCTTCGCTGGTCATGTAATCGTCAACTTCTTCGGCCAGGGTGTGAATCTGCCGTCGGCTTCCGCCGGTCATGAGGACGAAGAAATCAAAGATCGGCGTGATGCCGCGAAGATCGAGAATGACGATATTCTTGGCTTTGTTGTCGTCGCCCACGCGCGCACACTCGATGGCTTGCGCGAGTGCCGTTTCAGCGCGACGATTCGTTTCGGCGAGGTTCGTTTGCGTGCTCAAAGGGCCTCCCGTGGTGGCTTTTAATGAATAAGTGTGAACGAATCGTACCAAAGACACGAGTCGAACACCGAAAGTTCGGATCATTTCAGGACCTACTGCTTCACCACTCACACTATTCTACAGCGTGTCCGCGCAAAAGTCGATTTGCACTTTCCAAGTCGCGAAGAATCAAGGCGGCAGTTCGTAAAATACCAGCGAAACCGAATTTTTCACCTTTATCAAATGAACCCTATGTCACACACCATCCTTGCGATTTTGGCCCATCCCGATGATGCCGAGTTCCTCTGCGCCGGCACCCTGATTCGCCTCATCCGCGAACACGGCTGCAACGTTCACATCGCGTCGATGACGCCCGGCGATTGCGGGTCGGTTGAGCATCCGCCGCTGGAAATCAGCCGCATCCGCCGCGAGGAAGGGGCACGGGCGGCAAAGCGAATCGGCGCGACGTATCACTGCCTGGAGGAACGCGATCTGCTCGTCTGTTACAACGAAGCGACGCTCGAGAAAGTCACGCGGCTCTTTCGTCATGTGCAGCCGAGCATCGTGTTCACGCATAGCCCGAGCGACTACATGCTCGACCACGAAATGACGAGCACGCTGGCCAGGGCGGCGGCGTTTGCGGGGCCGATCCCGAACTTTCTCGTGGATCGCCAGATTGGCCCAGTGTTGCCGCACATTCCGCATTTGTATTATTGCGACGCGATCGAAGGCAAGGATCCGCTCGGGCGGGATGTCGTGCCGGGCTTTCGCGTGGATATCAGCCGCGTGATCGATGAAAAAGCCGCGATGCTCTCCGATCATTCCAGTCAGCGTGATTGGTTGATGAAGCATCACGGCATGGACCATTACGTCACGGCCATGCGCGAACTCGGCGCCAAGCGCGGCCAGGAAATGGGCGTGGCGTTCGCCGAGGGTTTCCGCCAGCACCTTGGGCACAGCTATCCGCAGGATAACGTAATCGCGAGTTTGCTGGACTAATGGAACATCGTAGAGGCACGATCTCCGCTGGGAGTTCATTTGCTGGTGCGGTAGAATAAAGGTAGAAGCGTTATCACCGTACACGCCTTGAGTGCTTGTAATGACTGAAGATCATTTTGAACAAAGCCTGGCCGCATTGCAGCAGCGTGCGTCGTTTCGGCCGTTCACCGTCGTTCTAGGAAGCGGCGCGCGATTTGAAATTGACCACCCAGGCGCGTTGATTTTCCGCGACGGGGTGGCTGTCTTCCTCCGACCAGGCGGAGTGCCGATTCTCTTTGATCACGAGGGAGTGGAACATTTTGTGGCTGACCTCGCCGGGCAGTCCACGCCGTGACGTCTTAGTTTTGTTGTTGCATGGGTTCTGACTATGCCAAGTGAATCGACCGACGGTCTCACGAAACCTCGGCGACCTTCCGTCGCGACATTTGGCTCGGATAGTTTCGTTTGCCTTTACCGGCGCTGTAAGAGGACGGAATGAATATTGTGGACCTTCACCGAATGGCTTGGTGCGAATGAAGATACGGTCCAGAGATTCGACGTGTTTGAGGGACTCGGTAACTTGGAGCCAGGTGAGACCTACTTTCTTGCCGCTCACGCTCCTGGATTCATCGTTAGATACCAAGAATTCGACGCCTTGCGAGACAGGAGAGTCCCGGTCTGGCTGCAGTCCGCGGGACGAGCCGAGAGCGACATCCACCTGGCCCTAAACTTCGCCAACCCGATCGGTCTTTGACCATGCCAGGTGAATCGACCGAAGGTCTCACGAAGCGATTGTGACTCGGGTGCACGAGACTCGGCCACAACGGAACGCTCTGGCCTGGTCGAGGCGAATCGCGGATCCAGTCGCTTTCTAACGATTGGCAATCCCGCCCTCACCCTTCCGGCGAGTCGAGCAACGCTTGCAATCGCTCGGCGAGAACGGGATGCAGCCTTTGCAACCAGGAGGCGTCCACCAGACCGACGCCAATGAGATCGCGGACGTGCGTTCGGTCCTTGTCGCGATTCGACAGCAGTTTCATCTCGACGAGGGAATCAAGATTGATAACGCGGAAGTTCTCCGGGTCGTCAATGGTGACGATCTCCGGCGCTGGCACGGGATGATCGGGCCGCACCTTTTCGCCGGCGAAGAGCAGATGCACGGCTTCGCTCGGCTTGCCATCAGCTCCGTCGCGAAACATGATGACATCGAGCAATTCACCGCCGACGAATCCAGCTTTTTCGAGAGCGTCGGTGGCGAGAGCCAAGTCGGCTCGGCGAATTAGAATGTCCACATCGCGAGTATTGCGCACCGCGCCCTCGTCAACGGTAGCGACCCACGTCGCGACGGCATTGCCGCCGACCACTGCGTAGGCAATGCCAGCGGCATGCAACGCGGATGTCGCTCGTAACAATCGTTCGCGCACTTTGGCCACGGCACGCTCCATGCGATCGAGTATTTGGACCCCCATTCCAACCGTGTTGCCGACGGCGGGCGATATTGGACGCGCAGGTATCCGATTCATTGCGTTCATTGTGTCATCCTATCAGACCGGTAATCGAGCGCATAGCGTGAATCGCGCTTGACATCAGTGCTTGGGCGTGGATAATCATCTTTACCCTCCAAAACTTTTCGTTTCCCTCCAGAGTTTGCCATGGTGCCGATCCATCCTGCTTCTCGCCGTGCGTTTCTCAAGCTTGGGCTTGGCGCGGTCGGATTGTCGATGAGTGACATGCTTCAGGCACGCGCCTCTTCAAACGCGCGTTCTGGGCGGGCGAAATCGTGCATCGTGTTGTACTGCTGGGGCGGGATGAGCCATCACGAAACCTGGGACACCAAGCCCGACGCGCCGGCGGAATATCGCGGCGAATTCAGCCCGATCGCGACGGTCGTGCCCGGCATTCGCGTCGGCGAGCACATTCCCAAATTGGCGATGCATACCGACAAACTCGCGATCATTCGATCGATGCATCATCGCTCGTCGGCCCACGGCAAAGGCATGTACTGGAACATCACCGGGCATCCGCCGTTCGCGGCGGAGGTGGCGGCGAATCTTCCGCCGTCGCGGCAGGATTGGCCTTGCCTTGGCGCGATGGTGTCGCGCTACCTGCACGCACCCGCCGGTTTTCCATCTGCCGTGCAGCTGCCGTACCCGCTCGTGGATAACAACACCTTGCAAGCGGGCGATAACGCCGGCTTTCTCGGCCAGGCGGCGGACCCGATCATCGTCAGACCGGATCGTGGCCGGCCCTGGGGCGGCGTCTCGCGCGATCTCGGCGCGATGGTCATTCAGCGTGCCGAAGGCGTCGATTCGCCTCGCCTGGAAGCCCGGCAGAACCTGTCTCGGCTCATCGATCAATCGTTCGTCCCGCCGACGCGCGGGCACGATCATTTCCGCCAACTGGCGTCTGATATTCTGCTGAGCACGACCGTCCAGGCTGCGTTCAATCTTGATCGCGAGCCGATCCATGTTCGCGAAATGTACGGCAGTCACCTGTGTGGCCAAAGCGTGTTGCTGGCGCGTCGGCTCACCGAAGCGGGCGTGCCTATCGTCACGGTCGTTTGTGCCGCGGGCGATTTGAACGGCTCGGCAGGCGATCATTGGGACACGCACGGGAACAATTTCAACCGCTTGAAACGCGATCTCTTGCCGCCTTTCGACAGCGCGGCGAGCGCGCTGCTCACCGACCTGCACCAGCGTGGCCGACTCGACGAAACGCTCGTCGTGATGCTGACCGATTTCGGCCGCACGCCGCGCGTCAATGGCGGCGCCGGGCGAGATCATTATCCAAACGTCTACTCGATTTTCCTGGCCGGCGGCGGCATCCGCGGCGGGCAGGTGTATGGCTCGAGCGACCGGCTCGGGGCGGTGCCGCGCGATCTGCCGACAGGCCCGGCGGATGTCCACGCGACGATCTTTCAACAGCTCAGCATCCCGCTCGACGCGCACCTTCGCGACAACACGGGACGGCCATTCCCGCTCACGGACGGTCGGCCGTTGCCGCTGGCGTGATCGTGGCTCTGCCGATTACTTCCCAATCTGGTTTAGCCGCGACGCGCAGCGAAGCGTGGACCGCATCACCATTTCTCTAAAAAAATTAAAATAATTCAAAATCCCGGGCGTTTCGCGGCGAATAGGTGGAGTGCATTCCGCGTGGACTTGCGCTTGGTCGATTTTTTCCGCCACCGAAGGGCAGGCAGCCATGGCAGACGATCCGGCCCCCAACTCAGGCAGCGAATTCTCCGCGCAGCCTATTCCCGCGGCGCCGCCATCGATCTTGGCGAGTCCGTTGTCGGCGGAGGAATTGATCACGCTCAACGACGAGATCGCCGGCATGGCCAAGGCGGGCGTTCCGCT
>CAZAFH010000054.1:0-48288 GCA_964484265.1 uncultured Singulisphaera sp. | reverse complement strand
TAAATACCACTCCCGAGCAGACCCAGTCGCGGACGACGGAAGATCCGAGTCGCAAGGCGCCGCGCAAAGGATTCAGCTACCAGGGCAAACTCTAAAGAATTCTTGCTCCGCGTGAGAAACCGCTCTCGCGGAGCGAATGGGCCGAGATTGAAAAACGATGCACCGATGGAGGCACGTTGAAATACTATGAATGATCCCAAGGCAATCGTGATCTCCGCATCGAGCGACATCGGCACTGCCGCCGCCAAGCACTGGCGCAACCGCGGGTGGGCGGTTTCTGGCACCTACCGTACGCCCAGCCAAAGTGTCGAAGAACTCAAGTCACTGGGCATCGCGATGACATCGTGCGATCTCATTGACGTTACTTCCGTCGAGTCGGCTTGTTCGAAACTCGAACAGACTGCTGGCGAGTGGGATGTGCTCGCCGTTTGTCCGGGGCTTCTCGAGCCGATCGGGCAATTCGACGAAGTCCCTTTCGATGCCTGGGAAGAATCCGTGGACGTGAACCTATTGCGTCCCATCCGCATGGTTCGGCGGCTTCTCGCAAGCCGGCGTCGCGGCGCCAAGCCGCCGATCGTGATCTTTTTCTCCGGCGGCGGCGTCAATGACGCGCCCACGCGATACTCCGCTTACACACTTGCCAAGGTCGCACTGGTCAAAATGTGCGAGCTTCTCGATGCGGAAATTCCTGATACGCGCTTCGTCATCCTCGGTACAGGGTGGGTCAACACCAAGATTCACGAAGCAACGCTTCGCGCCGGCGCGGCAGCCGGGACGAATCTGCAGCGAACGATCGACAAGCTTGAAGGCCAATCGTGCACCTCCATCGAACGGATTCTCGAATGCTGCGACTGGGCGATCGACGCGCCGCGAGAAGTAGTCAGTGGCCGTAACTTCAGTGTTCCGAATGATGCCTGGGGGACTTCTGCTCTCTCCCAGAAGGCGGCGGGCGATCACGATTTCTACAAACTTCGCCGATCTGGGAATCAATGGTCGCCATCAGTGCCGACGAATGACGATCTAAATTTGATGCTGGCCGAGCTGCCAGCGCTCTACGCTCAACATGGCCCGGATTCGCCGACGTATCGCTACCTGAAGAAGGCGGCACGAAATCACATCCAGAACATGTTCTCATCGGCTACTCCATCCACTTGGCAATTTGGAGACATTGGCGAACTGTGCCTTCCCTATTTCAAGATGGGCGCCGTCGATTCGCTCAATCTGTTCGACATCGATGAATTAATTCTTTTTTCGTTCTACTGGCGACACAGAAAACGTTATCGACGCGTCGCGGACATCGGCGCAAATATCGGGCTGCACACGATCATTTTAAGCAAGTGTGGTTTTGAAGTGAAATGTTTCGAGCCTGATCCAGTGCATTTCGAACGATTGAAATACAACCTCTCCTTGAACCATTGCGAGCGCGTCTCGCCTCACAACGCAGCTGTTTCGAGCAAGGAAGGCACGCTCGAGTTCGTGCGCGTCCTGGGCAACACCACCGGCAGCCATCTGGCGGGTTCAAAACCTTCGCCCTACGGCGAACTGGAGCGATTTCCCGTCAAGGTTGCCGCCCTTAGGCCTCTGCTCGGCTGGGCAGACCTCGTGAAAATGGACGTCGAGGGGCATGAGACGGAGATCCTCCTGAGTACCACACCTGCTGATTGGGCCAAGACCGACGCAATGCTCGAAGTTGGCTCGCCCGCCGCGGCGAAGGCGATCTTCGAACGATTCTGGAAATCGCCGGTTCAGTTGTATGCTCAAAAATCGGGATGGGGAGTCGTTGACAATCTGACTGCGATGCCGACGACCTACAAGGACGGCTCACTGTTCTTGACGTCTCGCGGGGAATCACCCTGGCAGTAATTGGCTGGGATGCTGGAGAAAGATATGAAGCTATCGGATTACGTCGCTGAGTTTATCACCAAGCTTGGGATCCGGCACGTCTTTGCAATTTCAGGCGGAGCGTCGCTGCATCTCATCCACTCCCTGGCCGACGCCGAGGGTACGTCGTTCGTCTGCCCGCTGCATGAGCAGGCCGGCGCCATGGCGGCGGATGGCTATGCTCGAGTGACCAATCGCCTCGCCGCGGCGGTCGGCACGAGCGGCCCTGGGGCCACCAATCTACTCACCGGCGTGTGCTGCGCGTATTACGATTCCGTCCCGGTCTTGTTTCTCACGGGCCAGGTTTCCACGTTCCGTATGAAGCGCAACACGGGCGTCCGGCAGATTGGATTTCAGGAAACGGAAACGATCGATATCTTTCGTTCGGTCACGAAGTATGCCGTTCAGATCGAACAGCCGGAACAGATCCGCTACGAGCTTGAAAAAGCCTGTCATCTCGCTCTCACGGGGCGGCCAGGTCCCGTGCTCATTGATATCCCGGATAATATACAACGCGCACAAATCGATCCGGAAACGTTAGTCGGATTCGTGCCCGCGCTGGAAGCGAAATATACGGAACTCGCGGATCAGCTGAAGAAATGCAAGGCGATGGCTCTTGAGGCCAAACGCCCGGTCATGGTGTGCGGCTGGGGAGTTCGACTGGCAGACGCTGCCGCCGAAGTGACGCGTCTCGCCGAGGTCCTCGGGTTTCCTATCGCGCCAACCTGGGCGGTCGCGGACCTTCTGCCGGCCGACCATCCGTTGCGCATCGGAACATTCGGGACGCATGGCACGCGCTTCGGCAATTTTGCCGTGCAGAATGCGGATTTGCTTCTCTCCATTGGTTGCAGAATCGACACCAAGGCCACGGGTAGTCCGCCATCCACGTTTGCGCGAGAAGCAAAGAAGATCGTCGTCGATATCGACCTCGCGGAGCTTGCCAAACTCAAAACCCTTGGAATCCCAGCGGACCTTCTCGTCTGCGGCGATGCTCGTGAATTCGTCAACGGCTTCCTTTCGATCCTCGATGACTACGAAATGCCTGATCGGCGCGGCTGGCTGAATCAAATTACTGACTGGAAACGAAAATACCCGGCCTGTCAACCGTCCTACCTCGAAGAGGAGCGGCTCAATCCGTACGCGGTGGTGAAGACGTTGTCCGAACTGAGTCGGCCCGACGAGCAGATCTTTGTCGATACTGGGTGCACCATCGCCTGGGTCATGCAAGGCTTCGAACCCAAAAAGGGCCAACGCATCTACCATGACTGCAACAACACGGCAATGGGCTGGGCTTTGCCCGCGGCCATCGGAGCGAGTCTCGCCCTCGATGGCCGACAGATATTGTGCTTCACGGGCGACGGCAGCCTCAACATGAACATTCAGGAACTCGCGACCGTGATCCGGCATCGCTTGCCGATCAAGATCGTGTTGCTCAACAATCGCGGCCACGGCATGATCCAGCAAACGCAAGACCAGTGGCTTGAATCGAATTACTTCGCATCGAGCGTCGATGGCGGGTTGCCGGACCCGGACTACTCGGCGATCGCCCGTGCGTATGGCTTCCCAGTCAAAGAGGTTTCTGAGACGCGGCATTTGCGTGCCGCCTTGGTCGAAGCGCTGGAGACGCCGGGACCGTATTTCGTCCACCTGGACATCGATCCGCAGCATCGCGTGATCCCGCAAGTAAGATTTGGGCGGCCGAACGAAGATCCCGAGCCGTTGCTGCCGCGGCATGAGTTTTTCGCCAACATGATCGTGACACCACTTGAAGCCAGCCGAAAGGCGGGGTGATTCGTGCCCGAGATCAATCTGCTGGACCGCTATCCGCGAAGCAAACGCCCGATCGATGAGCGCGGACATTCCATCACCGAGCAACACCGAGCGGCTGCGCGGAAGTTCGATGTCGAGTATTTCGACGGCGATCGCCTGAGCGGCTATGGCGGTTATCAATATCACCCGCGATTTTGGACCGAAACCGTCCGGCGTTTTCGCGAGTATTACAATCTCGCGCCTGATGCCCGTATCCTGGACGTCGGATGTGCCAAGGGTTTCATGCTGTACGATCTGAAGCTTCTCATGCCCGAGGCACGCGTTACGGGAATTGATGTTTCCCAGTACGCACTCGACCACGCGCGGGAAGAGGTTCGGCCATTCCTACAGCGGGGAAGCGCCGATGACTTGCCATTTGCAAATGCCAGTTTCGACCTCGTGATCTCGATCAATACGATTCACAATCTCGATCTGTCGAAATGCAAACAAGCGTTGCGAGAGATCCAAAGAGTCTCCGCGCGGCATGCTTTCGTGACCATGGATGCCTGGCGAAATGACGCGGAGCGAGAACGCCTTCTCAAATGGAACCTGACGGCATTGACCTATATGCATGTCGATGAATGGAAGCGGATTTTCGCCGAGGTTGGTTATACCGGCGACTACTATTGGTTCATCGCCGAATGACTGACATGGATTGGAATGAGGATCGCCGGGTTGTCTACGAAAATCCTCATCAAAAAATATGGCGCGTTGTGGCCGAGGTAGACAGGCGGACGAAAGAATATTTCATAACGGATTACGGACCGCGAGCCGGGCTAGTGGTGGTTCGGGATCAAAATGTTCTTCTGGTGAGACAATATCGCCTGTTGATCAATCGGCTGTCCTGGGAGATCCCCGGCGGTAAAGTTGATGATGGCGAAACACCGGAACGCGCTGCCATCCGCGAATGCCTGGAGGAGACGGGCATTCGGGCAATGAATCCGATATTGTTACTTCACTACCATCCCGGTTTGGATACCCTACACAATCCTACGTCGATATATTTGTCCAGCGAATCTTATGATTCTGAATTGATACAAATCCACGCTGGCGAGGTGGATGGACATGCCTGGGTGAGGATTTCGGATGCCCTGAACATGATGGCGACAGGGGAAATCATAGATAGCTTTTCTCTGCTGGGGCTATTCTCCTTCAACCATTGGCTTGCCAATCAAGGATGATTCAATCGTGCAAACAGAAGCGGCGGTATTAGTTGAAATCGGCAAACCGTTGGAAATGCGGTCGCTCCGCATTCCGAGCCTCAAGCCAGGGCAGGTGCTCGTGGATGTTGCCTACAGCGGCGTCTGCCACAGCCAGGTCCTGGAGTTCCAGGGCAAACGCGGCGTTGACCGATTCCTGCCTCATACGCTTGGCCACGAGGGATCGGGCACCGTGCTCGAAGTCGGTGCCGGGGTGAACAAGGTAAAACCAGGCGATCGCGTAGTGCTCACCTGGATCAAGGGCAAGGGGTTGGACGTCGGTTCGACTGTCTATGAAAGTGCGGTAGGGCCCGTAAATTCCGGCGCCATCAGCACCTTCATGCGGCAAACGATTACCTGCGAAAATCGGCTCGTGCCAATTCCTGCGGAAATGCCCCTTCGCGAGGCGGCACTGCTGGGGTGCGCCATTCCTACCGGAGCCGGTATCGTACTTAATACCGCGCAAGTTCGCCCCGGGCAGAGCCTGGCTGTTTTCGGCGCCGGAGGCATCGGCCTCAGCGCGATCCTGGCGGCGCGCCTAATGAACGCGGACCCCATAATCGCGGTGGATGTCGTCGAAAAGAAGTTAGACCAGGCCAAGGCCATGGGGGCGACGCATGCCATCAACGCGAAGCAACAGGATACAGTAGCAGCGATCCATTCGCTAACCAAAGGCGGCGCCGACTTTGCCATCGAATCGGCCGGCAAGCGCGAGAGCATGGAATCCGCATTTCAGGCCACGCGAGACGGCGGCGGACTTTGCATCCTTGCTGGGAATCTGCCGGCTGGCGAAAAGATTGCCATCAACCCGTTCGACCTCATTCGCGGCAAACGCATCATCGGCACCTGGGGCGGCGAAACGCAACCCGATCGGGATATTCAGCTCTACGCTCGCCTTTACCTGACCGGCAGGCTTGATCTTTCCGCACTGATCTCGCATGACGTAAACCTATGCAGCGTTAGTGCGTGTCTACACGAACTCGAGCGTGGCACCATCAGCCGCGCCGTCGTCGGGATGAATATCTAACGAGCAATCTCGCACGAACGAAAGGATTCGTCCATGAACGTCGAAGATGTCTCCGTCGTGATGACGAACTACAACTATGCGCAATTTCTTCCACGTGCCGTCAAGGCCGTCTTCTCCCAACAGGTTCGGCCGCGAGAATTCATTGTCATTGATGATTGCTCTACGGACAACAGCCCACAAATCCTGGAGCACCTTTCCAAACAGGATTCTCTGCTCAAGGTGATTCGCAATGAGAAAAACTGCGGAACGCTAGCGACCGTGAATCGCGCGCACCGATTGGTCACATCCAAATATGCGATTTTTTTGTCGTCCGATGATTATATTCTTCCAGGAATGATCAAGAGGTCGATGGAACTTCTACGAGAAAATCCCACAGCGGGACTCTCGTGCGCCTACCACTCCGTAATTAAGGAGCCGGCCGGCGAAATTCTGCCTAATCCGAGTCAATGGTGCGATCGGCCGCGATTCATTAGCTCTGATGAATTGACGCGGATGATCGGGCCAAACTGTCCGGCGGGCCATACCGCAGTCTATCGTAATGATGCACTTCTCCACGCAGGAGGATTTGATGCTTCATTGCGATGGCATTGCGATTGGTTCGTGAATCTCGTTCTGGCCTTCCGCCATGGTCTTTGCCACATTCCGGACACGATTGCGTTGCTCTCGCAGCGCGAGACGTCTTATTCGGCCGCGGGAACACGGAATCCGCTCGATCAACAGGAGGTTCTGCGGAATATCTTGAAGCGCCTTGCTTCGCCGGACAACGCCGACGTCTTGCCGTTGTTCCAATCCAGCGGCGTGATGACGGTTTTTGGCGAGAACCTCATCCGTGCCGCAGCCAGCATGGATGACCGTTGGACGCCCGGCGTTCTCGGGTTGCTCGCTGGGATGAATACGGAGGTCTATGAAAGCCTGTTGCAGGATGAGAACGCGGAAGTGCGCGAATTGAGCAGGTTCTTGCTTGGGCCAATGTGGTGGCGCCGAAAAGAGCACCTCGAGAGTCTCACCAGCGAGATCGATCGGCTTCGTGGCGAGGTGAAACGCCTGGAGGAGAAGAGTGGCTGGAAATTTCATCACTGGGTCGCCGCGGCAAAAAAGCTGATGAAGAGTGACTTGACAGTGCCTCGGACCTGTAAACAGTAATAGGCGGAGTCCGCTGGTTTCTACCCGGAACCGTGCCCAGCGTTTGCGTTCCTGTGCGTACGGCACAGAATCCTGGAGGCATGCCGGCAGGGGCCTCTGTTTAACTGTTAGTCATCGCGGCTAGCCGTGAGGGTGCCTCGACCGGATTCTGTATTCGGTACTTCTTGACGATGGGCATGATAAATTCGGTTTTACCCTCGAAGACGGCCCTGAGTGCTTCGACATCGGCGCGAAGAAAGCGTGTGCAGGTGCGGTAGGTATCGGTAGGATCGTTTACCTCTAGCTTGAGAGTGCGGTATAGCTGGTTTGCAAGCAAAACGGCTTCACTCCAGTCTTCAAATCCAGGTGGAATTTCCGCGTCGCTGAGGTCCGACGCTTTGCGCCCGCTCATTACCATTCGTGCGGGAACATTAGCACTGACGTTCAATTCACTGGCGAGATTGTTGATCAACGCGACATCGAGATCCTCCAAAAAACACCACCTGCGATTGGGAAAATTTTCGAAGATATCCATCTGCACGAGCATAGTATCGAGCCAGGTTCTGATAATTTCCGCCGGCCCTCGGTCGGAGAACATTTTCAGACACGAATGAAAGACTTCGCTGGGTTTGCGGATAATGAGGATGTACGTCGAATCATAAAAGAACTGGGTATGGAATTCGAAGAAAACCTCCTGAAAGGTTCTTGTTCCAAAGAGGCCATGAGGACCGAAACAGACCTTTTCTCCGATCCAGCGATAGTGGCTGGCTAATCGAACCAGGGTATCAACTCCGTGTTCTTTGCCGTCTTGCGATGGCGGAATCCACGTGTCTTTTAGTTTAGGGCTATTCAATTCCTTGTGCATTTGATTGAAATGCGGCACGAAATCGGAACGATTCAAATGAAGCGACCAGCTAGCCTCGCTCATCAACAGTACGTCGGGAGAGTTGTTGAGGCAGTTCTCAAGAACCGTTGTCCCCGAGCGTGCGTGGCCAACGACAAACAGGCACCGCTTGGAAAGCCCTGGTGGAATGTTCATTGGGTTTTCCTGTTGCACGCGTATCAGCCGGACACCCAATAGGCTCAGTGGCGCATTGACCAATCTTCCCAACATCCGCATTGTCCCCAAAATACAAGTTGATCTGGTACGGATCGACTCGAGCTAACAATGACGAGAAAGTGATGGTATAAAAATCACATCCGCCTTATTAAGTAGTTTGTTGCATTTCTTAACTTCGAGTGCAAGGCCAATCTGAAATCTGAGTGCCTCACAAAGCCACCTTGACAAAAGACGGAAAGAGTTTATGCTCATTTCCTACGCATAGTCTCATTGCTTGAATTCACGGAAGAAGGAAAGCGCATGATTATCACTCAAACCCCGCTCCGCGTGAGCTTTCTCGGGGGCGGGACGGATTATCCCGAGTATTTCGAGAAACACGGCGGAGCGGTTCTTGGCACTGCGGTCGATAAATCCGCTTTTTTTAGCATTTCCAAGTTCTACAGCCAAATGTTCGATTACTCGATCCGTATCGCGTACCGTAAAGTGGAGTGCGTCAAGTCGATCGAGTTACTCGAGCATGCTCCGTTTCGGGAGTGCCTGCGCTGGGGCGGAGTGGTCCAAGACATCGAGATCAGCCACGCGGCCGAGCTGCCGTCGTTTACGGGGCTCGGCTCGTCTTCGTCGTTCGTCGTCGGCCTGTTGAACACGCTGTATGCGTTCCGCCGGCGGCTTGTTCCGAGCGTGGAATTGGGCTATGAAGCCATCGAGCTTGAACGCAAGGTTCTCAAAGAATCGGTCGGTTGCCAGGACCAAATGTTCGCGGCCGTTGGCGGATTCAACGTCATCGAATTTCGCGGCATGGGCAATTTTGTCGTGCATCGCATTCCGTTTTCACAGTCGCGGCTCCACGAATTTGAAGGGCATTTGCTCGTCTTCTTTACGGGAATAAAACGCCGTGCGGAAGAGTTGGCCTCGCGCCAGGTCAAACGCGTCGGGCAAAATCTCGATCAGCTCGCGCAGATGCGTGAATTGGTCGATGAAGGTTACAACATCCTCGTCAGTGGACGAAGCATCAGCCAGTTCGGTGAATTATTGCACCGCTCCTGGGAACTGAAGCGATCGCTCGAAGAAGGCATATCTAATGATACCATCGACGAGATCTATCGCGCGGGAATGGATGCCGGCGCGCTGGGCGGCAAACTACTCGGCGCCGGCGGCGGCGGGTTTATCATGTTCTTCGTTCCGCCCGAACGCAGAGCCGCCGTGCAGCTTCGCCTGAATCATTTGCCTCAGATCGATTTCCGTGTCAACGCTCCGGGCACGCATATCATTCATTGCGGCAGCGAAGGGATCCCTCACACCAGCGCCTGGCGTCGGGAGGCGGCATGAGTTCCTCGCTCCTTGCCGAGACTCCGGTCGTCATACTCGCGGGCGGATTGGGCACACGGTTGCAATCAGTCGTATCCGATCGACCGAAAGCTCTGGCGCCGATCGGCACTCGCTCGTTTCTTGAGATTCAACTTGAAATCCTGCGCGACCAGGGAGCACGGCGATTTGTCCTCTGCGTCGGCCATCGCGCGGGCCAGGTCCAGCACGAATTCGGCAATGGCGCGCACCTCGGCATCCAAATCGAATACTCCATCGAAAAAGAATTGCTCGGCACGGGCGGCGCGCTCAAGCTGGCGGAACGATTCTTCCAGCCGCGAGCCTTGGTTCTCAACGGCGATACCTATCTGGACGCCGATTATGGTCGACTGCTTGAACATCATCAATCGCAGACCGGCGCCTTGGCGACGCTCACACTCGCTCGCCTGGAGGATGCCAGCCGATACGGCACAGTGTTAGTGGATTCTTCCGAAACCGCTGTTGTCGGTTTTCGCGAAAAGGCGGACTCCGGCCCAACGCACGGTTGGCTCAATGCGGGCGCGTACGTGATCGAACGCGATCTACTTGCGCGAATATTTCCGCACAAAGCGGTATCGCTGGAGCGCGAGGTATTTCCGTCCGCCCTTCAGGATGCGATTCGCATCGCCGCCCTGCCCTGTGATCAACCGTTCTACGACATCGGAACGCCGGACGATTTCCGTCGTTTCACCGCATGGTATGGAGAAAAACGCCATGGACGACAAAGCACGCATTCAGGCCGCCTTGCAGGATAGCCTGGCCGTCAAGCGGCAGTTCGTTGATAAACAACTCGATGTCCTGCTGAAAATATCCGACCGCCTGACCGAAGTGCTCCGGGGCGGCGGCACGATTTTTCTTTGCGGTAACGGCGGCAGCGCGGCAGACGCCCAACACGTCGCGGCAGAATTCGTCGGGCGCTTTCTTCGCGAACGCCGCGCTCTTCCCGCGATCGCCCTCACTGTCAATACTTCCATTCTGACGGCGATAGGCAACGACTACGATTTTCGCGTGATCTTTTCGCGCCAAGTTCAAGCGCAAGCTCGGCCCGGCGATGCCGTCGTTGGCATCAGTACAAGCGGAAAGTCGCCGAATGTGCTGGCGGCGATGGCGGCGGCACGCGAAATCGGCGCCGTCGCCATCGGCTTCACCGGCGAGCCAGGCGAGCCTCTAGGCCAGGCCTGCGACATTTGCCTGAAAGTTCCGACATCTTCCACGCCGCGCATTCAAGAAACCCACATCATGGCCTGGCACATGATCTGTGACATTGTCGAGGAACGAATAACCAGTCAGGAAAAAAAATAATTTGCACCAAGCTATCTCATCGGTAATTCAGACACAACTAATGAGTATTGTGAAAAACGGAGTTCGATCATGAAATCGCAGATACTAATCACGGGCGGCGCAGGTTATATTGGTTCGATGCTAGTGCCCTATTTGCTCAAGGAAGGCCATGCTGTTCATGTGCTCGAGAGCTTTACATTTGGACAATCTAGCCTGGCGGAATGTTGCGCCGATCCGAACTTTCACGTGACCCGAGGCGATTGCCGAGACAAGAGCACGATGACTCGCTTGATGCGTGAGGCGGATTACATCATCCCGCTGGCGGCCGTGGTCGGTGCGCCGGCGTGCAACAACGACGCGACGGCGGCGGTCTCGATCAATCTCGACGCCATCAAGCTGATCCTGAGTTTGCGTTCGCCGCAGCAGCGCATCCTTCTGCCGAACACGAACAGCGGGTACGGCATCGGCGACAAGGGAGTTTTCTGCACGGAAGAGTCGCCGCTTCGGCCCATCAGCCTCTATGGCCGTACCAAAGTTCAGGCCGAGGCCGCCGTGCTGGAAGCGGGGAATGCGATCACGTTCCGCCTGGCGACGGTATTTGGTATGTCTTCACGCATGCGGCTGGATCTCCTCGTCAACGACTTCGTGTATCGAGCCGTGACCGATCGAGCGGTAGTTATTTTCGAAGGGCATGCCAAACGGAATTTCATTCACGTCCGCGATGTCGCCCGTGCGTTCGTGCACGGGATCAATCAGTTCGAGCGCATGAAGAATCATGCCTATAATGTTGGCCTGAGCGACGCCAATCTTTCCAAGATTGAACTCTGCGCGGAGATCCGCAAGCAGGTTCCGCATTTCACTTATCTCGAGGCTCCCATCGGCGAGGATCCCGACAAGCGCGATTACATCGTGTCCAATGCCAAGATCGAGAACAGCGGGTTCCGTCCCAATCATGGAATCACCGCGGGTATCTCGGAGCTTATCAAGGGTTACACGATCCTACGCAACAGCCGTTACGGAAATGTGTAAGCGCGTCTCTCGCGAGCCAGGAGCGTAAGCGACTAGAGAAACCAAAAGAAACGGTGCATTTTCTCCGGTCACTGACGCTCCCGGATTGCCTAGTTGCAATTTCATTTATTCGTCTATGGAAAAGAAATTCTACATAGTTAACAATGGCCTGAAGGATCTCTATGGCCATTATTATGAAACGGCGATTTCCGTTGCCGAGGCGGCTCGCGATTTGGGATGGACGCCCATTCTCGCGGCTCATACTTCTTGTCCGAAGGATCTCGTTTCGGGCTGGCTTTCGTTTCATCCCGTACTGCGTACCGATCACTGGATGCCGGGCCAGATGCAGGCGTTCAAGCGGATGATTCGTGATCTTGTCCCCGAATCGCTGCACGATGCCGTCCGCGGCGGCGCCCGTCAGGCCAAGAAATGGCTCGGACGATTCGCTCGTGGTTTCGCCGGCACGCCGTCGCCGAGCAACAAGGCGGATGGAACGCTGGATCAGATCGCCATCGACCTTGAACGTATCGGCTCGGCGGAGGAACTTCCGTATCTGCTCGATTTCCAAAACGATCTCCAGTCGCTACTGACCTCGACCAAATGCCGGCCCGGCGATCACGTGTTTTTACCGACCGCACATGGCCGAGAGTTGATTGCCGTGCAACGCATCGTCGCGGAGCATCCGATTTCCGGTCCGACATTCCATCTCGAATTTCGGCACGACCTCGACGTTTACAGTTCCACCTACCGCGAACAACATCGCGTCTATTTTCAGAATGCTCGAACCTTTCCGGCATCCGACCGCATTCGGCTCTATACGGATACGTCGGAGTTATCCGCGAATTTCGAGCGTTTTGCGAGTATGCCTTTTCAAACTCTGCCGATTCCATTCCGCAGCCAGCTCATCGAGCCAAGCAAGCCCTCCGAACAGATTCGCATCAGCTACTTTGGCGACGCGCGCGATGAAAAGGGGTTTTTCTGGCTCCCGGACTTGATCGACGCGCTGATGGACGATTACATTCTCCCCGGGCGAGTCTCCTTCTTGATTCAGGCGACGCGGAGTCCATGGTCTCATTCACGGCTTAGCCGAAAGGCGCTCGATCGCCTAAAGGGATACGACTCGAAGGTCGTTCGTTTCGTCGGCGAGGCCAATCCGTTGCCAGCGGAGGAGTATTACCGCCTCGTCTCGGAAACGGATATTCTGCTCTGTCCGTACGATCCGGCACGTTATCGATGTCGAAGTTCGGGCACGTTCACCGAGGCGATCGCGGCAGGTATCCCGACCATCTGTCCGGCAGAGACCTGGATGGCAGGGCAGCTCCCGCCCGGAGGCGGCGAAACGTTTCGCGACCACAAGAGCTTTATCGTTGCCGTGAAACGCGTCTGCGATCAACTTCCAGCGTATCGCGAACGCGCGTCAAAGTTCAAAGACGCCTGGAATGCATGCCATTCACCGTCCCGGCTTGTTCAAACCATCGTTGGAGATGAGCAAAAAGTTAGGATTCTTGCTGCGTGACCTCATTTCAGCACAAAGTCGATCAAAATTTGCAAACGGCCGATTGAACACCTCTATTTCTGATGGTATGATTCCAATAAGGAGCGCGCGTTCGATTCTCAAACCTTCTTATCGTGGATCTATCGGTAAATCGCAATGGAAGACAAGAAGCCCAATGGTAGTCTCACACCAGTCGGCGGTGGAGATAGTGTCCCTCTCGCGCGATCGCCTCTCGTCATCGGGCGGCGCGATTCTTGCGACATCTGCCTGCAGTTCCCGAATATTTCCGGCAAGCACTGCGAGTTGTCATTCAAGAACGGCTTCTGGATCGTGCGTGATCTCGGCAGCACCAACGGCGTGAAAGTGAACGGCATTCGCACGCTTAGCAAAGTCCTGCACGATGGCGACAAGGTTACCATCGGCAAACGCACGTACACCATCCAGTTCGAAGAAGCCGGCCGGCCGAGCGACCTGGAGGAGTACGACGAAGAAGTGAACGCGGCTTTCAACCAATCGCTGCTCGAGAAAGCGGGGCTCAATCACCCGCCGCGAAGGAGCACGCAGAAGTCCGTCGCGAACCCGCTCAATCCCAATCAGGCTCTAAATTTCGACGCCACGGACGACGACGACGATTAATCGCGTCGTCACTGCCAGTAGCGTTCGAGGATGACGAAGCCGATCGCCATGATCGCGGTGTCGATCAAGCAATGGCTCAGCCACGGTCCGTAAAGCGAACCGCTTCGTGCGTAAATCCACGCCCACACTCCGCCGCCGACGGCGACACCGAGCGAGAATGGCACAGCCAAGGTCAGGACATCGTTCGGGAAATACACCGTCAGAATGACGACGTGGTGAGCCATGAACCCGATGCTGGACAACACGATGGCCACGCCCGTCGGCGCATATTTCCGCAGCCAGCCGAACACGAACCAGCGCCAGTAATACTCCTCCATGGCCGAATGAATGACGCAGATAAACACGCCCATGCCGAAGAAGGCCGCCGGCGTGGTCAGCTTGAACTGCTGCAGCCGATGCCAAATCATCTCCGGCGCCGTCACCGAAAATGCGCGGGTTTCGCGCAAGACGAAGTGATACAGGCACGCCGCCGACACGGCGACAATCGACGAAAACACAAGCGCGAAGGGTATCCCGCGCCAGCTCGGCCCGGTGAATTTGATGGCGTCGCGCTCGAAATAGAACACGAATAACGCGGGAAAGAGGAACTGCACGATCTTACCCATGCTGTACGTGAGCTTGACCGCGGAGTTCTCGCCGCTTGCGGGTTTGTCGAGCACGACGAAGTAGATCATCGCCATTGCCAGGGGAAATAGCGATGCGATAGCGACGGCTATAAGGTCGCGCGTTCGGTTCGGCATGGCGAGAGTCCGGAAAAGACAGATTGTCAGAAGCGTCTGAACGGATCACACCTCGGCAACGACTCGCCTCACGAGCACGCGCAGTTTTTTTTCGGCTGCATTTGCTGTTGCAATGATGTCGGGAAGGTGGGCCGGTTCCAGCGCGTCGGGAAGGCACATGTCGGTGATGATCGACAGGCCGAGAATCCGCATGTTCGAATGCACGCCGACGATCACCTCGGGAACCGTGGACATGCCAACGACATCCGCGCCGATCGCACGCAGGAAACGATACTCCGCCCGCGTTTCCAGATTCGGTCCCGCAACGGCGACGAACACGCCCTTGTGCACGACGATCTTCTCCTCCAGCGCGATCTGCTGCGCCTTGCGAATGATATCCAGATCATACGGTCGGCACATGTCGGGGAAACGCGTGCCCAATCGTTCGTCGTTCTTGCCAATCAGCGGATTGTCGCCCAGAAGGTTGATATGGTCCTCGATGAGCATGATGTCCCCTTTGTTCCACTGCGGGTTCATGCCTCCGCACGCGTTGGAGACGATGAGGACGTCGCAGCCCATCGCCTTCATGACGCGCACGGGAAAGGTGATCTGCTGCAGCGAATAGCCTTCGTAGAAATGGAATCGGCCTTCCATCGCCATGACCGGTTTGCCGCCGAGCGTGCCACAGGCGAGTCGGCCTGCGTGGGATTCGACGGTGGAAACCGGGAAGTGCGGGATCTCGTGATAGGGGATTTTGACGGCGTCTTGAATTTCCTCCGCCAGACCGCCAAGCCCAGTGCCCAGGATGATGCCGACCTTGGGCGATCCCTGCCAGCGAGATTGGATGAGTGCCTTGGCTTCCTGGATTTGGTCAAAGAGTTGCATGGTTTTTCCCAAGCCCTGGGATGATCGAAGCGAATCCCTGGGGTACGAATTCCGAGTAATAGTAACCAGTATACAATGACCCCACGTCAACAGACAGGGAGCCAAGCCATGCCGATCGCCGTCGTCTGTCCGAAGTGTGGAGCGGGGTTCGAGATTCCGAAAGATCTTGCGGATCAACCGGTGCGCTGCATGCGCTGCGAGCACACGTTCGTGCGAGGCGATGACGAGAGCTTGGCGGTGGGGATCCAGGCAGCCGGTGCAGCGGCGTCGGGCAAGAAGCCTGAGCCAGCGTCGCCCACCGCGCCATCGCCGCCGCGTCCGACAGCTCGTTCGCCGTTCCCGGCCGTGCCGTTGTTGATCTGTTTGCTGGGGCTGTTGTTCTTTCTTCTGATTCTCTCGGGCGGATTCAACGTCTGGTTCGTGCTCCACCCGGAAGATCCCTGGCGCCGCGGCGTGGCCGCCGAGCAAGAGGCGCAGCGTGCCCTGGCCGCCGAGGCCCGCGCCCAGGCGGAGGCCGCAAACGCCCGCGCCGCCCAGGCCGAAGCGGAGCGGGTGCGCAAACAACTGCAACAACAAATCGACGATCTGAAACAGGCGCTCGACAATGCGAAGAAGGAAGCGGAAAATTTGCGCAAGAACGAAAAGATCGATGGCGATGTGATGCGCGGTGATGCGGTTTATTTCATCCCCACCGTTCGCTTCGCGCACGATGGGGCTTGGGTTCCAACAACTAACGACTGACAACTATCTTACTATCCCCACCGTTCGCTTCGCTCACGATGGGGCTTGCCACGGACTACTGACCACGGACGACGGACCAAATATGGCAACCAACCTCACCCCCCAGTACATGGAAGCGGAAGAAGAGTACAAGAGGGCGCAAACGCCGGAGGATCGGCTCGCGTGCCTGAAGAAGATGTTTCAGCTCGTGCCGAAACACAAGGCCAGCGAGAAGCTGCAAGCCGACCTCAAGACGAAGATGGCCGAGCTGCGCGACGAGATCGAGCATGAAAAGAAGCATCCGAAAAAGGTCGGCGTCAGCTACAAGTTTCCGAAGCAAGGCGCCGGGCAATACGTCATCGTCGGCGCCCCGAACGCGGGCAAGAGCCGGCTGCTCACCCGATTCACGCGGGCCACGCCGGAGGTGGCGGCGTATCCGTTCACGACGCGCGAGCCGCACGTCGGCATGATGGATTGGCAGGACGTCAAGGTGCAGCTCATCGACCTGCCGCCGATCACCGCGGATTTCATGGAGGCGTATGTGTCAAGCATCGTTCGCGCCGCCGATGCCGCGATCTTGATGCTGGACCTTGGCGACGATGACGCTCCGTTCACCGCCGAGACGGTGCTCGAACGATTGGCAGGCGTCAAGACGATGCTCGTCGGCGAGAAGCCAGCGCAAATCGACGATCCCTCCATCGAGTACATTCGCACGATGCTTGTCGCCAACAAGATCGACCTGCTCGGCGCTCAGGATCGGCTCGACATCGTTCGCGAGATGTTTGGCTCGAAATTTCCGATTCACGTTATTTCTGCCGAACACGGCGCCGGCATGGAGGATTTGCGTGAGTCGATCTACCGATTCCTGAATGTCATCCGCGTGTACACGAAACTTCCAGGCAAGCCTGCCGACATGACGTCGCCGTTTACCTGTCCCGTCGGCAGCACGCTGGTAGAGATGGCGGGCCTCGTGCATCGCGATTTTACCGAACAGCTCAAAAGCGCCCGCATCTGGGGCAGCGGCGTACACGATGGCCAATCCGTTGGCCGCGAGCACGTGCTGCACGATAAGGACGTCGTTGAGTTGCACGTATGACAAAGCGACGTTGACAATTTGCGCGAAATAGGCATGATCTTGGCCAGGGACCGGAGGCCCGAAGATGCCTGATTTTCGCGACGACACCGATGATACGCAACGCTCGAATGACGGCGTGCCGAGTTTCGGCACGATGATCTGCGGCTTCAGTTTCGATGCCAATTCGGCGACAATCCACTATGGCACGGCGTCCGCGGTGGATCCCGATGCCGAACTGGCGTGGACGTGCGTGGACACGGAACCCCTCGAACGCAGAATCGGAAACGACGATTTATTCAGCGGCGCCGGCGCTAACATCGAGATTCTGCCTGTCGTAAACGACGATCCCGGCCGTCCAAAGGATGGACGCTACCCCAGTCAAAGTCAATTGCTTCTGGGGTGGACATCCCTAGACGACGAAATTGCATTGCTTGACGCGACGATTCTGGGCGATTGCGCATCGCCTGACGGCGATCGTCGAGAATTCAGCCGACGCTGGGACGGATTCCGCGACGACGAGTTCTGAACTGACTCGGTAGAATCAGGGGGCTTACGCCCCCCGCTCGCCGAATGAGATCACTCATCCCGCCATCGCCATTGCCGGCTTCGCGGTGCAAGCCGACTGCGGCACGGCCGCGTCGAGCAAGGCGCGGAAGACCTGGATGTCCAGTCCCGATGCCGAGGTGGAAGCGGGTTGCCATTGCACGCCGAGCGCGAACCAGTTGTCTTTCGTGTACTCGATCGCCTCGATGACGTTGTCGAGCGCAATTGCCGTGGCGACGAAATCCCGTGCCAGGCGCTGGATGCCGGCGCGGTGCTCGCTATTGACGACGACTTCGCCTTCGCCCATCAACTTCGCCATCAAAGTATCAGGCAGGATGTTGATCGCGTGGCGCACGCCAAACTCCGGCGGGTGGCGATGCTGGAGCGCCTCAGGCATTTCACGCGAAAGGTCGGCAAAGTTCAACCCGCCGAATGCGGCATTCATCGCCAGCATGCCTGCGTCGATGGCGAGAAGTGGGAAGCGGTGCTCTCGGCACCACATGCAGAGCGATTCGATATCGCCCATTTTTCCGGGCGTGGCTTGATCGAATCCGCAGGCGACGACGCCGACCGTGCCCGCGAGGATTTCGCCCCAGGGACGATCGCCGCGCGCGGGTTTGAGGAATACCGGTTTAGCGCCGGCAGCCGCAAGCGTGCCTTGGTAGCCGGTCGTCCAAAGACCGACGCCTCGCCCCTTGAGGTGAACCTCGGAACCGTAGATGGCAATGGGAACGGGATTATTGGAAACGAACATCGTAAGAACTCCTATCCTTGGAGAAAAGTCGTGTTGCCCGCCTTGGCTTTTCCCGCGATGGAAAAAGGTGTTGAAATTATACGTAGGTCGCCAGCTGCAAATCCAGTAAAAAATGGAAAAAAAATTGGAACCTAATGTTCATGTGTTCAATTTGGTTTGGGCGGACATTGTTGGCAAGCGCGAGCACGGTTTTGCCTGGGGTGAGTGCGCGCTCGCCAAAGGCGAGCGGCTATACTCCGCGCGGGCAGGATTGACACATAGGTGGCACAGACATTCTTGTCTGTGCGAACATCAAGCACAGACAAGAATGTCTGTGCCACCTTTCAAAGATTGTGTCAAATCGGAGTGTGCGAAGTATAAACAGTTGCGCCGCTATTTTTTGCCGCGCTCGGCGAGCATTTTCGCTCGAGTGGTGGACCAGGTTGGCAGTGGCGTGCCCTCGTAGACGCGCAGGTTTTTGAACGACACCGATTCGCCGGCGACGGTGAAGCCAATGTTCGCCTTGGGCATGGCGATGCCGTCGTGCGAACCGAACGCGACCTGTTTGCCGTCGAGTTTGGCGAGGATGTCTTTGCCGTTCAGTTCGACGACCATAGTGTGCCATTCGTTGGGTGTGATCGACGTGGTGACGGTATCGAGCACGACGCCCTTCTCGCTCTTCTTTTTGTCGGCATCCTTCTGAACGCTGAATCCCGTTGACGTGATCTTGACGCGTGAGATGTGCCCCTTGGTTGCGTTGATGCTCAGGGACGTCAGCTTCGCGCCTTCGAGTTTGAAGGAGTATTGAATCACCGCGCTGTCGAGTTTGATCGGCAAGCGTTTGACGGCGCCGTGCATGTCGGCCGCGAGTTCGGAACCGCGGAGCGCGCCGTCGGCGATGACCCATTTCCCCTTGCCGGCGATCCATTCCTTCGCCAGCGGTTGGCTGAATGCTTCCGAATACAGCAACTTTCCAGGCTGAAGCATGACCGTGGCTGGAGCTTCCTTCGGATTGCCAGCGAACGAAGGAACGGCAAGCGTGAGCACGATAACGGCCAGAGACAACATGATGCGCATGGGACTACTCCTTGGAAATGAATGTGGCGGCGACGGCCAAGTACTTCATCCATTCACGTTAGATAAAATCACGTATAAAGCAACCGTCCGGGATGTATATAATACGCCAAACAGGTTCCTCACTCTGGGCGTGGTTCATGGTTCTGCTGGCGACGCTGCTATTTGTGTTTACCGTGGGAGCGTGCGTCGGTAGCTTTCTGAACGTCGCCATCATTCGCATGCCGCTGGAGAAGAGCCTGCTTTGGCCCAGTTCGCGCTGCGGGCGCTGTTTGCAGGCGATCCACTGGTACGACAATATTCCGCTGCTTAGCTATCTTTGGCTGCGAGGCCGATGCCGAACGTGCGGCGCGTCTTACTCGATCGGGTATTTCTTCGTCGAACTCACGACGGCGCTGGGCTTTGTCGGGTTATTTTGGCTTGAGGTGATCGCCAATGTGCATCGCTGGCCGAGGGTGGATACGTGGGCGGTGAATCTGCATGTGTACCCCTGGCAGAGCTGGGTCGGGTTCGGCTGGCACGCGTTGCTGTTTTCGTTCTTGATGGTCGCGTCCGTTTGCGATCTCCACACGCGCGAGATTCCGCTGTCATTGACGATGGCAGGCACCCTGATCGGCCTGGTCGGCTCGGTGTTCCTGCCCTGGCCCTGGCCTCACGACATCAGCACGGCCGGCCCGCCGGTTTTGGGTGCGGGTGAGATGGCCTCCTGGCAGATGCCAAACAACGGGCTGCTTCACGGCATCTATTCCTGGCCGTTTTGGGGGCCGCTGCCGGCCTGGGCGGGCGCCGGCGGCAACTGGCAGACCGGCCTGGCGACCGGCGTCTGCGGCGCTCTCGTCGGCACGTTTCTCGTTCGCGCGGTCGCTTTTCTTTTCGGTAAAGGCCTCGGCAAAGAAGCGCTCGGCATGGGCGACGCCGACCTCATGATGATGGCAGGAAGCTTCCTCGGCTGGCAGATCATCGTCGTGGCGTTCTTCCTTAGCGTGTTCCCCGCCCTGCTCTTCGGCATCGTGCTATGGATCGTGAAACGCGACAACTCGCTGCCCTTTGGCCCGGCTCTGTCGTTCAGCGTGTTGGCGACTTGCCTCACCTGGCACGCGATCGGCGAGCACGTTCGCCCCGCGTTCTTCTGGCTTGAACTAATGGTCATCGCCTCCGTCGTCATCGGCGGCTTAATGTTCGTCATCAGCTTCACGCTGCGTCTGATTCGCGGCGGCGGTGAGGGTAGTTGATAGTTGTCAGTTGTTAGTTGTTAGTTGAGAAAGGTACAATGATGGGAATTGGTTTCTGTCATTGCTGGTTTTCAACTATCAACTGACAACTACCAACTCACAACTTTTTTAGGTGTTTTCGTGAAACCAATCATCATCATCGACTACGGCATGGCGAATCTGCGGAGCGTGCAGAAAGCGTTCGAGAAGGTCGGGGCGACGGCCGAGATTTCCGCGGATCCGCAGCGGGTCGCTGAAGCGGATCGCGTGGTGCTTCCCGGTGTCGGCGCGTTTCGCGATGCGATTGCGATGCTGCGAAAGTCGGGGTTCGTCGAGCCGATCCAGGATCATATCCGCGCGGGCAAGCCATTTCTGGGTATCTGCCTGGGTTTGCAACTTCTGTTCACTCGAAGCTATGAGGAAGGTGTCTGGGAGGGGCTCAATATCTTGCCAGGCGAGATCGTCCGTTTCGAGTCGCAGCCAGGCTTGAAGATTCCGCACATGGGGTGGAATCAGCTTCACATTCGCAAGCCGGCACCGATCTTTCGCGGCTTGCCGAGCGAACCGTCGGTCTACTTCGTGCACGGCTACTACGTGAAGCCAAGCGACCCCACGATCATCGCGGCCGAGACTGATTACCCGTCGCCGTTCGCTTCCGTGATTTGGCGAGACAACGTGGTGGCGACGCAGTTTCACCCCGAGAAGAGTCAAGCCGTAGGCCTGGCGATGCTAAAGAATTTCAGTGTGTAACGTCACGATGGAATCAACCATGCAGATCTATCCGGCAATTGACATTCGCGGCGGCCAATGTGTGAGGCTCAGGCAAGGCGACTACGCTCAGGAGACCGTCTTCGGGGCGGACCCCGCGGAGATGGCGAAACGCTGGGTCGGCGAGGGGGCGACGTACCTTCATCTCGTCGATCTCGATGGCGCCAAGGACGGGCATCCTGTCAACGGCGCGATTGTGCGTTCTATCGTCAAAGCGGTCAATGTGCCCTGCCAGCTGGGCGGCGGATTGCGTTCGGAGGCGGACATCCGCGAGGTGATTGGCTGGGGCGTGACGCGCGTCATCGTCGGAACCAAGGCGCTACAATCACCCGGCTGGCTTGCACAGATGACGGAGCTTTTCCCGGGGCGCATCGTGCTCGGCATCGATGCCAAGGGCGGACGAGTGGCGACGCATGGCTGGCTTGACGTCTCCGAGATGTCGGCTCTCGACCTGGCCCGGGAGTGTGGCCGACCTCCGTTGTCGGCGATCATCTATACCGACATCAGTCGCGACGGCATGATGCAAGGCGCCAACGTCGCCGGCATGCGCGAGATGGCACAATCGTCGGCGCTTCCGGTCATCGCTTCAGGCGGCGTGACGACGCTCGACGACGTCGTTCAGCTGCAAGACGCCGGGCTTTCGGGAGCCATTATCGGCCGCGCGATTTATGAAGGTCGGTTATCGGTTCGTGAAATTTTGGCGCGACTTTCAAAAAAATAGCGTGATTTTTCGCCTCGATTCACCCATAATTGAAACAGACAGTAAAACCGAACGAGCGCGGAGCGATAGGACTCAGCGTTTCGACTTGGCCTGAATTATTCCACGCCTGCGGGAATAGCTAAAGGCATCCCGCTTCCTTCTGGCCGTTCGACCTTCGGCGTGCGTCTTGTGGCGCACGATTTACAAATCACGCCTTCCGTCGGCGAACGTCTGGAATTGTCAAGGAAATGATGCAGTGAATAATCCTGGCTAAAAGCCGGCACAACGATCGATTGCCACGCGCCTAACTCTCCGGGAGCAATTATGGCAAACTATCAAGTGGGTGACATCCACACCGTTGCATTGGTCGGCCACGAGGTCTCGGGCAAGACCTCGCTGGCCGACGCAATACTCTTCCAGGCCAAAGCCAACGATCGGCGCGGTTGCGTGGACGATGGCACGAGCATCTCTGATTTCGACGACGAAGAAAAAAAACACAAGTATTCCATCGACTCCGCCGTTCTGCATTTCGATCATCTCGGCAAGCGCGTCTATCTGATCGACACCCCCGGAAAACCTGAATTTCTCGGCCAGGCGCTCGGCGCTCTCAACGCCGTCGATACAGCCGTGATCGTCGTGTCGGCGACGGGCGGCGTCCAGGTCAATACGCGCCGCATGTTCAACGAAGCCGGCGAGCGCGGTTTAGCGAGGCTCATCGTAATCAACAAACTCGACGCCGACACCGCGCACTTCGACGATCTCGTCAAAGTCATTCGCGAGACTTTTGGCAAATCGTGCGTGCTCTTCAACGCGCCGGTCGGGGTCGGCCCGACCTTTTCCGGTATCGTGAGCATCCTCAATCCGCCCGCCACTCCGCCCGCGGGTTGCACCGTCGATTTTGCGGCGCAGCGTTCCATGCTGGTGGACAGCATCGTCGAAGCCGACGAACCATTGATGGAGAAATACCTCAGCGAGGGCGACCTCAGCATCGACGAGCTCCTCGGCGCGTTGCCAAAGGCGATCGCCGCCGGCACGGTCATCCCGATTCTTTGCACGTCCGCAAAGAAGGACAAAGATATCGGCGTCTCGGAGTTGCTGGAAGTCATCGACAAGTTCACCCCGACGCCGTTGACGGCGACCAGGCGCAAAGGGATCAAAGCCGGTGAAGAGGTCGTCATCGAACCGGATGAGGCCGGCGAGTTCATCGGGCAAGTATTCAAGACAATCTCGGACAAGTTCGTTGGCTCACTCAGCTACTTCCGCGTGCTGTCCGGAAAATTGACGCCCGATCATGCGCTCGTCAGTCTCCGTACCGGTCGCGGCGGGCGCTCGCACGGCATTCTCCTGCCTCAGGGCAAGACCTCAAAGCCAGTGCACGACGCCAAGCCTGGCGACATCGTCGCCGTGGCGAAGGTCGAAGACCTACACCTCGGCGACACCGTCGCCTATACCGCGACGGCGCCGAAGATCCCGGCTCCGCATTTCCCGACGCCCATGTTCGGCCTGGCGGTTGAACCGAAATCGCGGGGCGATGAGCAGAAGATTTCCGGCAGCTTGCAAAAAATCGCCGACGAGGACCCGACATTCAAGGTGACGCGCGATTCGCAGACGAAGGAAATGGTCATCACCGGCATGAGCCAGCTGCACCTCGACATCGTGCGAGCACGTCTGAAATCGCGGTACGATCTCGAGATCATCACCCACGAACCGAAGATCCCCTACCGGGAAACGATTACGGGGACGTCCGACGCCGAGTATCAGCACAAGAAACAGAGCGGCGGGCGCGGACAGTATGGCAAGGTGCATCTGCGCGTCTATCCGCTGAAAGACCTCGGGATCAAGACCGAGCAGGATCTACTGGAGAAATTCGCGAACAAATCGAAATTCGAAAAGATGCGTTCCGCTCATTACGATCCCGTCCATAATTTCGCATTCATCGATCACATCGTCGGCGGGTCGATCCCGAACCAGTTCATCCCTGCGATCGAGAAAGGCTGTAAGGAAGTCCTCGAACAAGGCGCTCTCGCCGGCTATCGCATGCAAGACGTCGCCGTCGAGGTTCATTTTGGCAAGGCCCACGATGTGGATAGTTCCGAGGCCGCATTCAAGACAGCGGCGAGGATGTGCTTCAAGAAGGCGTTCCGCGAAGCTCATGCCGTGCTCTTGGAACCGATCGTGCACATGGATGTGACGGTTCCTTCGAAATACACGGGCGCGATCCTGAGCGACTTGAACACCAAGCGGGCGCGGGTCGAAGATCAGGATAGCTTGCCAGGCGATTTGACCGTGATCAAGGCAATCGCTCCGCTGGCAGAAATGACGCGCTATGCCGCTCAGCTTGGCAGCATCACGCAAGGCCAGGGATCCTATACGATGGAATTCAGCCACTACGACATCGTGCCCGGCAACGTCCAACAGCAAATCGTGAGCAAGGCCAAGATGACTGATGAAGAGGAGGAGTAAACCCACAAGCCAAGGGGTGAGTGAAGCGAACCCCTGCGATGATGGTGATCCCAGGGATTCGCTGCGCTCATCCCTGGGCGTGAAGGTTCAGAAACCCACTCGGCCTGGCAGTCCAGGTTGGAACGGCACGGCTGCCCCGAACGGTTGATTGAACGCGCCCGGAAACTGCTGGAAGGGGTTGGCGAACGGGTTATTCTGGAACGGATTCTGTTGTTGGAACGGGTTCGCAAACGGATTCACTTGTTGGAACGGGTTCGCGAACGGATTCTGTTGCTGGAATGGATTCGCAAACGGATTCTGTTGGAATGGATTCGCCTGGTACGGGTTGGCGAACGGATTTTGCTGGAATGGGTTCGTTTGGAACGGATTCGCGAACGGATTTTGTTGCTGGAACGGATTCATTTGATATGGATTCGCGAACGGATTTTGTTGCTGGAACGGATTCATTTGATACGGATTCGCGAACGGATTTTGTTGCTGGAACGGATTCTGCTGGAAAGGGTTCATCTGATACGGATTCGAAAACGGATTCGTTCCGTTCGCGATAGTGTTCACGACGGCTCGACTCTGCAGGAACTCCTGCATGCTCGCCTGATTCTGGGCTTTTATTTCTTGCTGTCTCTGAAGATAGCGGTTTCCGGCGCTCGTTGACTTCGGAGCAGGTTGTTGCGTCGGATTTTGGTTGAACGGATTGAACGGCTGTTGAAACGGTTGCTGGAAGGGCTGTTGAAACGGTTGCTGGAACGGTTGCTGAAACTGCTGTTGCTGATTCGGCTGTTGGGTCGGTTGCTGACCCGTCTGCTTGGGCGTTTGGGTAGTTTTAGTTTTGCTTTTCGTCGGCACTTGCTTGTTCAAACGAAATTGGCCGTGGACCGGCGCAATCATCGTCGCGCCAAGTACGGACGCTGCAAAGACGGAAACGATCGATTGAATCTTGAACATGTGTGCACCGCTCTTCTGGATTCGTCCCAATGGCTCTATCATCTAATGTTTAGACGGCGAACGCAATGACTCTTGCGCTAAAAGCATACATTTTTTTTGAAAAATCTGCGATCTTTTCGTCCTTACCATTGTACGGTAACGAAATAATACCGTGGCATAGCGAATCATATTTCGCTGGACGCCTCGTTTTTCGATTGTTGAGAAAGTCTTAAATTCGCCCTTCCCTGGCGACATACTGCTGGTTATAGAGTATTCGGAAAAAAATAGGATTTTGGAGGACTATCGTGTTCAAAACGCAGTATCTTTGTGTATACCTCCTGCTTGCCGCGGGTTGCCGTTTTTTTCCGATTGACGATTCCCATGAGCAAGAATTCTCACAACTCGCAGGCGAGACAATCCTCATAACCAGATCCAGCGGTTCCACCACGCCAGGCACTCCGAATACTCAATCGCTGTGGGAATTCCGGCCAACGGGGGAATGTCGATATTCGATATCTAACAGGATTGTTGCGCAGGATTTTCCTCCCTTCCAATCTGAGTCGCATTGGCAATCGAAAACCGATTACGAGCGATGCCTGGATCAGTTGAAGCGAACCCATTTTTTTCAATTGCAAAAAATCTACGGGCAGATCTGGCCCGGAAGCACCTGCACCTCCATCGACGTTGCCTGCGGCTCTAGGAGCCACCAGGTCTGTTTCAAATCAAGCGAGCCTCCAAACGGGATCTCATCGTTGACGACGTTTCTTGACGAATGCGCGAAGAACTCGGAATCGAGGACGGACAGGAAAAAGTAAACGTCTCCCGGGCCGCGTCATTTCTTTTTCGCATAACGAATGGAAATGGATTTCGGAAACAAAATCCCCTGAATTTGTACGGAGGTCCCTAGATGTTCCCAATCCTCTCTCGCGCGTTTCTGGTCTCATTTTTCGGCGTCTGCCTCATCACTACTGGCCGGGCGGGCTGGGACGACGTCATCCGCGACAAACGGCACAAGATCGTGTTTCTCGGCGACAGCAACACCTACGCCGGGCACTACATTGCTTATCTGGATGGTTTTCTCCGCACACGATATCCGAGCGAACTGTGGGAGCTAATCAATCTCGGTTTGCCAAGCGAGACGCTTTCTGGGCTTTCGGAGGCCGATCATCCGTATCCGCGACCTGATGTTCACGAGCGCATCGATCGCGTGTTGGCGAAGGTCAAACCGAAACTCGTCTTCGTCTGCTACGGGATGAACGACGGCATCTACTCACCCTTCACCGACGAGCGCTTTGCGAAATACAAATCAGGTGCGGAGAAACTGGTCGCCAAGATCGAAGCGGCGGGCGCAAAGGCGATCCTGATGACGCCCTCGCCGTTCGATGCCAGACCGGTGGCGAAGAACTTGTTGTCGAAGGACGCACCCAAACACAGCTGGATGAAGCCGTACGAGAAATACGATTCCGAGGTGCTGCGCCGCTATTCGGACTATTTGCTCGAATGGCGAAAGAAAGGCTACACCGTCGTCGATGCCCATGCTGCCGTGCATCGCTTTTTGAAGGAAATGCGAGCCGCCAATCCGAAATATGTCGTCAGCGGCGATGGCATCCACCCTAATCCGACGGGGCATGCCGTGATCGCGTTCGAGATTCTGCGCGAGATGAAATCGCCCGCCGAGGCGAATCGTCTCATCATCGACGCCAAATCTGAAAAGCTCTCGGCGGAATGGGTCATGAAGCATTCAATGCCAACGGACCCACGCTGGGAGAAGAACCTCGACACCATTGAAAAGTTCACCGAGAGGTTCAATCGGCAGGTGCTCAAGGTGATGAATCTCGTTCCAGGAAAGTATGCGGTGATGGAAGGCAAGCAAAAGCTTGCCGTCTTCACGCACGAGCAACTCGCCGAAGGCGCCGACCTGACGAAGCAGCTTGTTGACTCTCACGCGGACAAGATCGGCGATTTGCTTCGCAAGAAGCACCAATTTCTCGATCTCGCCTGGCTAAACGACGTAGGCTATCGCCGACCGGGAACACCCAAAGGCATCCCTCTCGCGGACGCCCAGAAGAAAGCGGCCGCGCTCGATGCCGAGCTGCAAGCGATTCCCATGCAGAAGCGTCAACTTCATCTTGCGCCTTTGCGCTGAGTCATTCAAGGCGGGCAGATTCAGGATGTGCGAGTGCGTGTATTTTTGATAGATAAATCTACGTACTACTCCCCGCGCGATTTGCCTTCCGGAAAAGCTGCCATGAATCCCGTCGAATTTGCTTTGCGGCGGCCGATGACCGTCATGGTCGCGGTGGTCGCAATGATTGCGGGCGGCGCGTTTGCCGTCACGCGCATGAAAGTCGATATTTTTCCGGCGCTCAATCTACCCGTTCTCTACGTCGCGCAGCCCTACGGCGGCATGGATCCGCAACAGATGGAAGGGTTGATCGCGAATTTTTACGAGTATCACTTCCTCTACATCAACGGCATCCACCACGTCGAATCGAAGAACGTGCAAGGCGTGTCGCTGATGAAGCTCTTCTTTCACCCTGGCACGGACATGTCCCAGGCAATGGCCGAGACGGTCGGGCATGTCAATCGATCGCGTGCGTTCATGCCGCCAGGCACTGTGCCGCCGTTCATCATGCGGTTCGATACGGGCAGCGTGCCAGTTGGGTATCTTGTGTTGTCGAGTGAGACGAAGTCGGTTGGCGAAATTCAGGACAAGGCGTTGTTCCGCGTCCGCCCGATGTTCGGGTCGATCCCAGGAGTGTCGGCGCCGCCGCCCTTCGGAGGCAACCAGCGAACTGTCGTCGTTCGCGTCGACCCCGATCGGTTGCGAAGTTGCAATATCTCTGCCGACGACGTCATTCGCGCCCTAAGCTCGGGCAATACGATCAGCCCGTCGGGCAATATCCGCACGACCACCAGCATGCCGCTTGTGCCCAGCAATTCGCTTGTCAGCAGTCCGAAGGAGCTTGGCAATATCTCGGTCAAGCCCGGTGTCTTCATCCGCGACGTCTGCCGGCGCGATCCCGTGACGGATGACCCGCTCATCGAAGACGCCACCGACATCCCAACTGGTTACGCGCTCGTGAACGGCAAGCGCGCGGTCTACATTCTCGTCACGAAACGGGCTGACGCCTCTACGCTCTCCGTTGTCAATAACGTCCGGGCGGAGTTGCCGAAGATGCAGGCCGAGCTTCCCGACGACATCAAGGTGAGCTTTGAGCTTGATCAATCGCCCTATGTGACAAACTCAATGAAAAGCGTGGCCCTGGAAGGCGGCATTGCCGCGGTGCTCGTGGGCTTGATGGTGCTGATTTTTTTGCGCGACTGGCGCAGCGTGATTGTGGTGGTGCTCAATATCCCGCTCGCGCTGGTCGGTGCGGTCATCGCGCTGGCGCTCGCGGGGCAATCGATCAACCTGATGACGCTCGGCGGTCTGGCGCTTGCCGTCGGCATTCTCGTGGACGAGGCGACTGTTGAGGTCGAGAACATTCACACGCAACTCGCCAAGACTGGTTCTGTCGCCCTCGCGGTGAGGCGTGGCAATGCCGAGACCGCCGTGCCACGGCTACTTGCGATGCTTTGTATTCTCGCGGTGTTCATTCCGTCGTTCTTCATGCAAGGCTCGGCACGCGGCCTGTTCGTGCCGCTCTCGCTCGCCGTCGGCTTCGCGATGATCACGTCGTATCTGCTGTCGAGCACGTTCGTGCCGGTGCTTTGCGTTTGGCTGTTGCGATCCGGCCACGCTCACGCCACCCAAGTTTCGGACCTACAGCCTCGCGGCGGCTTCCTGGTTAATCTGCTCGGTCTGACAACGACAATGCGCTGGATCGTCGTGCCCTGTTATCTCATTGGCGCGTCGGCAGCGGTTTACTTTCTCGGCATCACGCTTGGCACGGAGATATTCCCGCAAGTCGATGCCGGCCAGTTTCAGTTCCGCTTGAGAGCGCCCGACGGCACGCGAATCGAACAAACCGAGGCGATCACGCAGGAAGCTCTGCGTTTCATCGCCAAGGAAGTCGATCCCGATGACGAAGGCAAAATCGACATCAGCGTTGGCTACGTCGGCGTCGTGCCTTCCAGCTACCCGATCAACGCCATCTTCCTTTGGACACGCGGCCCCGAGGAATCGATCATGCGGGTCGCGCTCAAGAAAAACACGGGCGTCCGCATCGATGAACTCAAGACCCGGCTGCGAGAGAAGCTACCCGCCCATCTGCGCGACTGGATCGTCACCAAATGGACCAGCGAAGGCGTACCCAGCGACAAGGCGGAGCAATTGGTGCAGAACATGCGGCTATCGTTCGAACCGGCCGACATCGTCAACGAGGTCATGAGCTTCGGCTCGCCCACGCCCATTGAAGTTGTCGTCAGTGGCTCGAAGATGGCGGACAATCGAACCCATGCCGACAAGGTTTTCGCAAAACTTTACAGCCTCTCGGCAATTCGCGATCTTCAATACGGGCAATCGATGGACTATCCGACGGTCGATGTGCACATCGATCGCGAAAAGGCGTCGCTCGCCAAGGTGAAGGCAGAGGATGTCGCGCGGTCGCTGCTGGCCCAGACGTCGTCGAGCCGATTTGTCGTGCCGAACTACTGGCGCGACCCTGCGTCGGGCATCGGCTATCAGGTTCAGATCGAGGTGCCACAGGTTTTGATGAAGGACGCGACCGACATAGAAATGGTTCCAGTGAAGACGAGCGGGAAGGACCCTATCTTGCTGCGGGATGTCGCGATCGTCAAGGAAGGTACGATGCCTGGCGAGATCGACCGTTACAACATGCGTCGCCTGGTCAGCATGACGGCCAATATCGAAGGCGAGGATCTCGGCGCCGTCTCCGCGAAGATCAGCGAAGCGCTCAAGGAAGTCGGCAGCGCGCCGCCCGGCGTTCGCGTCGATGTACGCGGCCAGCTCACGCCGATGCGCGAAATGTTCGAGGGATTGGCGTTCGGCCTTTCGGTTGCCGTCGTCGTCATCTTCCTCCTGCTCACGGGCTATTTCCAGTCGATTCGGCTTGCGCTCTGTGCGGTGGCGGCGGTTCCGGCGGTATTACTCGGCGTCGTCGTGAGTTTGCTGGTGACGAATTCGACGCTGAACATTCAGTCGTTCATGGGCGCGATCATGGCGATTGGCGTCGCCGTCGCGAATGCGATTCTGCTTATAACGTTCGCGGAGAAACTGCGGCGCGATGGCCGAACGGCGTCGCAGGCTGCCGTCGAGGGAACGTTCGCACGATTGAGGCCGATCGCGATGACCAGCCTGGCGATGATCGCCGGCATGATGCCGATGGCGCTGGGCCTGGGCGAAGCGGGCGATCAGGTCGCTCCGCTGGGCCGAGCTGTCGTTGGCGGGTTGGTTGCGTCCACGCTGGCTACGCTGACGCTTCTGCCGGCTGTGTTCGCGTTGCTCATGGCGGGAGCGTCCACGGTATCCGCGTCGCTGTCGCCAACCGATCCCGAAAGCCCGCATTTTGTTCCCGAGCATCAGAATTTGGAAACCGGGGTGACTCATGGAAAAGCGTAAATCGGTCCGATGGTTCCTCATTGCCTCCATGGTGCTCGCGATCGGGAGCTTCGCTGGTTGCAATCGAGGCAATTCGAAAAGCCCGAAGTCCGAAGGCAAAACGGCTTCCGGGCCGCCCGTGGTGCATCCGGTGCAGGCGAAGCGCGATCGCATTCGTAAGATCGTCGAGCAACCCGGCACGATCCAGGCTCACGAGACGACGCAGATCTTTTCTCGCGTTTCCGGCTACGTCAGGCTCAAGCATGATGACCAGGGCAAAATCGTCATGGATATTGGCAAACGCGTTCAAGGGCCGAAATACGGGCCGGACGCCAAAGTAACCGAACCCGGCGAAATCCTGGCGGAGGTGCTCGTGCCGGAACTCGAAGAAGAGCTGAATCAGAAACACGCTCTCGCCAAGCAGTCCGAAGCCGAGTTGGAGCAGTCGCGCAAGGCGCGAGCTGCCGCCCTTGCGGGCGTTGCGATCGCCGAGGCGTCGGTGCTGGAGGCCAAGGCTCTGTACAATCGCTGGGAATCGGAATCGGCACGGGTCGAGAAACTCGTGAAAAGCGGCACGATCGACGCCCAGGCACGCGATGAAGCCGTGAATCAATTCAAGGCTGCCGCTGCTCGGGTCCAGGTGAGCGAGGCGGCGGTGCGCAAGGCGAACGCCGATCGTGACAAGGCCGACGCCGACGTGCTGGCTGCATCCGCCCGCGTCGATGTCGCCAAAGCCGACACCCTGCGTACGGAAGCGATGGTCGGTTTCGCCAAGATTCGCGCACCGTTCGACGGTGTCATCACGCATCGCAAGATCAATTCTGGTGACCTGGTGCAAGCAGGTTCGGGCAAAGGCGAAAGCCTCTTCACGGTCGCTCGGCTCGATCCAGTGCGTGTCGTCATCGGCGTGCCCGAAGCCGACGCTGAGCCGATCACCGAAAAAATGGAAGTAAAGCTATCGATCCCGGCCATGCCTGGCACGCCGCTGACGGGTGTGATTCGGCGGACCTCGTGGGCACTCGACCCTGGATCGCGCACACTGCGGGCGGAAATCGATTTGCCGAACAAGGAAGGCAAACTCAGGCCCGGCATGTATGTCTATACTCACATCACGCAGCTTGGCCCTGAATGTTTGACCGTCCCGGCAACGGCCGTCATCAAGCAGAATGACATCTTGGTCTGCTACATCCTCGACGGCGATAAGGTCAAACGCACGCCCGTGCAAATCGGTCGATCTGATGGCGAACGCACCGAACTGCGTAAGGTGCAAAAAGCAGGGTCGCCGCCGACCTGGATCGATGTTCCCGATTCCGTCGAATTCGCGGCGAACGCCACTGGTTTGAGCGACGGATTGACGATTGAGCGCGGAGGCAAGAAACGGTAAAGAAAAATCGAGGGACCTGCGAATTTCATGAAAAATGAGATTGGAGAAGCATTTTTTTGAACAGATGTACATGTTTTTTGCTCCGGATTTGATTTTATTGCGGATTTCACCATATTTTTTCTTGAGAAAAGCGATTCGCTCCGATACTTTGTAACAAACCGAACGTCTACATGTTGGCTGCCAAACGAGACGCGCACCGCGCAAGGAAGGTTACCTGGCAGCGTATGTTCATCGTGGATGATGGACGTTCGGAAGCCGCTATTGATTTGCCGTCTTTCGGCTCATTCGATTTTTCAGAGTCCGCTATTCGAATCGTACACCTTCGTCACAGGAAACCCATGCAGGCAGCATTCCGATCGCTGATGCAATGCCCCCAACGAGATGCCGTCCGCGGCAATCACGTGTTGGAATCGTACAAGACGAGTCGCCTGCATGGCGGCAGCGCATGGGTTAAGGAAACTGCATGACCGTTCGGCAACCGTCAGTCTCTGGCACGCCACATCGAACCGCTCCCCCAGGCATAGGCAACGGAAGCGAGGCCTCATTGTTGGATCGGCCTGTGTCGTTCTCCTGGGAAGACTGGTTCGCCCATGCATCCTTGCCTCAACGTGCCGCGGCTCTCGGTTTAGCGCAGAAACAAGGTCTGGTCTATCCCTACCAACTGCCGGCGGCGCCAAACGGAACAAAGACCACAGAGAACGGCAAACACGCGGAATCGGGGCTTGCTTCCTGGATCACGCGTCTTCTGGCTGGCAAGGTGGAGCTTTCTCCCGTCTCTTCGCGAGAGCCGTTCCAGTGTTTCGATACGCAACTCGACGCACTCCAAATCGAAGCCGTCGCTCGTGCCTTGGCGACGCCAGATTTGTTCCTCCTGAATGGACCGCCGGGAACGGGAAAATCGCGTGTCGTTACAGAAATTCTCGCCCAGGCATCCGCTCGCGGCTGGCGAACGCTGTTCCTGGCAAACCATCCCGAATCGATCGATGTCGCGTTGCAACCACTGGCAAATCGCGCCGACACCTTCGCGCTTCGTTACCTCGATGCGGATGAAAAACCGAACTGCCTTCCTGCTGACATCCAAAAACTCTCGGCGGATTCACAGCAGGTGGCGTTTCGCGATCGTCTCATCTCCGCAGCAAGGGAATTCCACGACACCGCACAAGCCGCGAGCCGAAACCTTCAGCACCAAGAGCCTGCCTGGAATGAAATCGTCGTCGCGTTGCAACGCATCAACGACGCCAAGGCATCGCTCGATGCCGCGCGCAATGAATTTGCTCGAGTAAGCCACGAGGTTTCCCGGGAATTCGACGCAAATGACGAAGCGTCACCGTTCTCGCAAAAAATCGCCCGTGCGCTACTATCCCATCAGGCCGACATGCAGCGTCTCGCCGGCGAACTCCGCTCGGCAAACGATGCGCTTGCCCGGGTCGTGGCCGATCTTGCCGGTATCGATGCGCGGATCGACGCGATCACGCCCGCATACCAGGCGAAGACCTCGTCGAAAATTTGGTCGGCCGCGTTCTGGACGAATCTCTTCAATTCGTCGATTCTCAAAGAGATGGAATCGCTCAAGCAATCCAGATCTGAAATCGATGCTCGCCGAGACAGTCTTGCTCGCGATGTGCAAAAGCTCGAGTCACGCAGGAAAGAATCGTCGGACCAGTTTGAGGCACTTCGCAACGAGCAAATCGGCGAAGAGATTGCACGTCGATCGGAATTGCTATCTCAAAAAATATCAGCAAGCGAAGCGGAGCTTCTCGCGGCAGAAACGCTTTGGGAATCCTGCGTTCAAAAAATAGGCTGCCGGCTAGAGTGCTCGGATGCCGGGATCGCACAAGGCCGGCAGGCGTGGGATCAGCAGCGCCGTGCCGTGAACCAGCAAATTCGGTTTGCCCAGGAATGGACGCGGTATATCGAGAGCGCCGCGGAATCGCTCGCCGAGAAGCTGCCGGGATTCGCGAATCTCATCGCCGCCACGACGACTCGCTGGCATGGCGGCTTGAAATTCCACGAAGCGTTCGCCAATCCGATCGATCTGCTGGTCATCGAGGACGCCGGCCACCTGACCGAGGCCGAGATACTCAAACTAACCCGCCATGCCCGAAAAGCCGTCCTTGTCGGTTGTGTGCGCTCCGACGTTTGCGCTTCGGCGAGCGATCAGAAGGCCCGCCCGGCTCCTGGCAACGGTCTCCCAGTCTCGACGGCGTGGAACCGAATTTGGCACGTGTTGAACGGGTCGTCGAGTTGCCGGCCCGTTTGCACCTGGCGGCGAGTCGATGGCCGATTGATCTGTCAATTGCAGCCGCTCTCTCCGGAGGACATGCGCTATCTCGAAACCGAGACGCTCGCCGATTCGCCTGACATTGAGTTGCACATTCTGCATCGACCTCGCAGCCGTCCAAGTCTCGTTCAAATGACGTTCGCACCGCGGTGTGAGTTTGTAGAGGCGTTCCTGTTCATGTCGCGGGAAGTTCAGGAATTTCCGCTGGAGCCGTTGGGGCGAACCTCGTGGTGGAGCGAGCGGGACGATAAGATTTGCCGCTGGTTCGGACTGCCGACGCATTCCGTGCAGGAATGGGTCGAACTCGAGCGCGGGCTTCGCCTGGCATTCGCGCCGGCAGTCGGCGATTCGTTGCCGCGGGTTCTAATGATCGAATTCGATCGGCTCTGCGGGTGGGACCGAACATCTGCCCAAAATTGGCTGAAGGCGCACCGCGTCGGAAACGACTGCGAACGCACCGTATACCTCCAGACGCCGTATCGCTTTTCCAGAGAGCTGTGCGACCGATTGCGAGGAATGGAGTCCGGAGATTGGTTGCCGGCGGAAGCAGGCTGTGCAGACGCGGCGCATGGCATTGAGTTTTTGGCCGTGCCCGTGATTTCAGGACCCGACTGGCCCAGCCAGGGCGCCGGTCTTGAGCAAGATCTGACGCTGCCACGCCACTCGGACAAGCTTCCGAGCATGCTCCGCACGGGGCTGCCCAACAAGGGATATGCGAATCTCTACGAAGCCCAGGCGGTAATTCGGCAACTCGAATCGCTGGTGCGCGAGGAAGTTCCTGCCACGCCGCGTCCGCATCTCGTTGTCGTCGCCCTTTATGACGGACAGATCGAACTGATCCGCAAACTCATGGAGCAATCGACGGTGATCAAAGCCCGGCCATTGCCCATCGAATTGACGACGGCGAAAAAACTCCGGCAACGCGAATGCGACATCTTGATCTTGAGCCTCACACGCAGCCATCAGCATCGTTCCGTGCCGTTCGGCGATGATGCGGATGACCTGGCACTGGCGATGACGCGAGCTCGCCGCCGGGTGATTGTCATCGGCGACCCGGGAACACTCATCAAACGCGTTCAGACATCGGGAATCGTGGATCGAAGGGATGCACAAAGCGCTGCCAATGAACAGTCACTTCTTGCCAAGCTGGTGAATGTGGCTCGCGGCTAGTGCCGAGATGATAGCGAGCGAAGAGATGCTTGAAAAATAACTTCCGTGTTTGCCGCTTGCGGTTTAGCACTCAGCATGGCGCCATGTTGAGCGCTAAGCCGCAAGCGGCAAACGCAAAGCGGGAAGTTATTTCGAGAGCCGCTAACCCTTCGTCAACATGTCCACGTCAGCCTGGGTGATGCGCGAGCTGGGCTTGCTCAGCGTTTGGCTAAGCCAGCTCATCACGGACGGGATGTAAGGCAATTGCTTGGCCTTGATGATGCCGAGCATCCGAGCATCGCGCCGGGCGTTTTCTTTTTTCTTCAACACGCCATTCTTTTTGCGCGAGACCTTCATGTCGACCTGGCGCTGATCTCGTGCAATGCGACGCTTTCCCATGACCCACCGTTGCTTGAAAACCGAAGTTATTTCGAAAAAGTGATGATAGCAAATCCACGCGATTTGTCCAGTGGGCAAGCGGCAGACTCTCGCAATTTCGGTTCCCGATCCGATCCGCTTATTGATTCGTCACCACGACCACTTCGGTGTTCTTGAGAAGATCTCGTCCGCGGCCGACGATGCGAATGGATTTCGACACCATCGGCTCAATCTGCCGCCAGCGTGCGACAGGCATGAAGACGTAAGTCTTGAGCTTGCTGGAGAGGAATTCCGTTACCTCAAGCTCATCGGGCAGATCTTCGACATTGCGATGGCTATAAAAGTTGAAACTTGCCAGGTGCTCCACGTCATAGCCTCCCAGGCGGATATCTTCTCGATCGGAAATCTCGCCGAGTTGTTCCATGAGGGGCCTCGGGGCTTTGATTTGATTCGTCAGGGGTTGGCCAAGGGCGAAGATCGTGCTTACCGTCACGACTGCCGACACTCCGACCGCCTTCACGAATCGGCGATACTTCCCTACCCTGGCAAAACGCCAGCACACCACCGCCAAGGCCAGGACGATCAATCCGAGTGCCGACCACCACTGAAGCTGCATCGACTCCGTGCCGACGAATGGGGTCATCCCAATGCCGCCCAACACGAGCAGAGCAACGAAGATCACGCCGCCCATAAGCATCAGCGATGCCGCGCCGGCGTGGACAAGTCCTGCAGGAATCCGCAACTCACCGACCCGCCAGCGATGGAGGTACCGCCCGATCAAGATCGCCGACGGCGCGGCGACGGGCAGAATATAATTCGGCAGCTTCGTGGCGGCGACGCTGTAGAACGTCAAATACACGACTAACCACGCGGTCAACAGGCGATAACTCGACACGCTGTCGAAGCCGTTCGCCTCTTGTGTTTCCGCTGCCGCATCGTGGCTGAAGTTCCAGGAAGCACGCAATCGCTCCCACGGGTGGCGCACAGCCGAGAACACGCCAAGCCAGATTGAGACGGGATAAAAGATCGACCAGGGCAACAGGCCCACGATCAGCACGATGGCGTAGTACCCGAAAAATCCATCGTGATCCTCCATTGCCATGAGGCCTCGGGCGAGATTGTGATTGAAGAAGAAATTTCGGACAAATTCGCCACGCGTCTCGACTGCTACCCAGATATACCACGGCAGTGCCGTAAGACCGAAGGTAAGGGATGTCAACAATAATCCGGGCTGATAGAGAAAACTCCAACGCCGTTCCCAGGCCAGGAAAACCACCGCCACGGCAGCGGGTAGAATCAGTCCGACCGGTCCCTTTGCTAGCACTCCGAGACCTGCCGCGACACCCAACAGGGCGTAGCCGACGGTGCTCGGTCGTCGAATGTGAAACCAGAAAATCGCCAGGTAGGTGACGCAGAACAGATTCAACAGCGCATCGGGATTGGCAAACCGGCTCGAAGCGCACGCCATCGGCATCGTGGCAAACGCGAACGCGGATAGCCTCCCTGTCGCGGAGCCGAACATCGCTCGCGCTAGCTCGTAGATGATCCCCACCGTCGCAAGTGCGGCCAAAGCGCACGGCAGCCGAGCCGAGAATTCGTTCACGCCGAAAAGGATGTAGGCGATCGCCTGGAGCCAATAGAGCAGCGCAGGCTTGTGATCGCGCAGTTTGCCGTTGAACGTCGGCACGACCCAGTTGCCCGATTCCACCATCTCGTAAGCGGCAGTCGCGTTGCGGCCTTCATCGGCGTCCCAAAGTGAAGACGCACCTAGATTAAGCCCAAACACCAGGCCGCACACCGCCAGCAAGAGTGCATAGTCCCAAATGCGTCCGTGCGTTCGCTGCATCATTTCGAGCCTCGGTGTGGAATCCGTTCGCATTAGGGTAGGCAAATGAATTGGCCCATTATAAAACAATGTCCAATTGAAACGATACCAGTCTTGGAGCCTGATGCGGTTTCGGAACTCAGTCCAATACGGGCTTCCCATTTTCCCTCTCTTGCCTGCCTTGGAATTTCATTCAGCGAGACCGGTTGAACGAACGGAGAATCTTGGGTCATGAAGAACCCCTTATTTGTCGGTTTGGATGTCGGCGGAACCTCGATGAAAGCCGGCGTCGTGGATGACGCGGGCACGCCATTAGCTTCCGTCAGCCTGCCCACCGAGGCGCATCGCGGCCAGGAATTTGGTCTGGAGCGGATGTGCGAAACGATTCGTCAGGCAGTTGCTGCTGCCGGACTGACGATGAAGAAGATCGCGGCGATCGGCGTCGCGACACCGGGAACGATGGACATCCCGGCGGGACTGATTCTCGATCCGCCTAATCTGAAACCCTGGCGCGACGTGCCGGTTCGCAGCCATGTCGCCAAGGCCTTCCAACTTCCCACGGCTTTCCAGAACGACGCGAACGCCGCCGCCTTCGGCGAATTCTGGGCCGGCGCAGGGAAGGACGTTCATAGCCTGGTCCTCTTCACGCTTGGCACGGGTGTCGGCGGCGGGATCATTCTCGGCGATCTCGTCGTGCAGGGCGAGCATAGCCACGGCGCCGAGCTGGGCCACATGAAAATCGAGATGACCAGCCCGCGCCAATGCGGCTGTGGCCGTTGGGGCTGCCTGGAAGCTTACGCCAGTGCCACGTCCGTCGCGAAGCGAGCGATGGAAAAGCTGGGCCAACGTGGCGTCAAATCGTCGCTAAAGTCCATGGTTGGAAAGGAGGGCGGTTTGACGGCGCGCGATGTATTCGATGCCGCTGCTGCCGGGGATGCCGTGGCGGCCAAGATCGTCGATGAAACGGCCTACTACCTCGCCGTCGGCGCGATGAACATGATGCACACGATCGACCCCGATATGATCGTTTTCGGCGGCGGAATGATTGCTGCGGGGGATTCGTTTCTGGAACAAATCCAGAAATACGTCAAAGAATTGGCGTTTCCCGTGCCGGCTGAGAAGACGCGGATCGTCTATGCGCAACTCGGTGTCGATGCGGGATTCATCGGCGCAGCTGCATGCGGACGTCAGCTGCTGACAAAAAAATAGCCGTCAGAGCGTGATTGGGAGCTAATACTGATAGGACACTTTGGCGGTTCAAGCGAGGTTTCCTAGTTTGCCAAATTCGTGAATCTGGAAAATTTAGGGAAAAAATTCAGAATGTTAACGGATCGAAAGTTTTTGTTTTTCTGCATTTCGCAACAAAAATCACTGAAATCGGCTGCAGCGATTGTGCAGTTCGGAGTGAAATACGCGCGTCTCCTGCGTGAATTATTCAAAAATACCTATCCGCTCGCTTGACCGGGCGAAAAATGACGGGTACGATAAAATAAGGATGAGTTTTGCCCTGTGCCAGAGTTCTGCCCGAACTCAATGGATATGGTACTTCCAGGTTGAACTCCCCACGATTGCCTCCAGGGGAAGCGGATCTTCACCGGCGCGACGCCTCGTTCACCAGATCGAACCGGACGCGTGGGAAATCGTAACAGATCGATGCTCTGTCCTAAAAGGATTGACGGCGATGTTAGTACTTTCTCGAAAAAAGAATGAGAGTATTGTCATCAACAATGACATTACTATTACCGTGGTGGAAATCCGCGGCGACAAAGTTCGGCTCGGTATTGTTGCCCCCAAAGAAGTCCCGGTTCATCGGCAAGAAGTCTACGAAGCGATTCACGGCAAACCCGATGGCTCCGACGCAGCTTCGACCGTTGCCAAGCCCGACTAAGTAGAACCCTATCCAACTTGATTGACTCCCTTGACTCTTCGCGGGCCAACGCCCGAATGAAGAGTTTTTTTATGTACCGACCGCCACCCAGGCAACAATAATTCACATCTGTTAATCAATATCCGATTGTCCGCTTTACATATTGCCGAATCACCTTCTGATCGATTTCGAGAAGTACACTGACATTCGATTGGCCTCCGCGCCACGATCGCCTGTCGAAGACGCTCATGCCGCGTGTGAGATCGCCGTTGACTTCGACATCCACTGACATCATTTTGGTCGTCGCCGCCTCGGGCAACGCGACGACGGCGATGCCGAGCACGTCCTTGAGATGGAAACCTTCGATACCATAACGCGATGACGTCGCGGCGATTCCGAACGGAATGATCTGCCTCAGGAAATGGAATACGGGTGACACCTCGGTGTCCGCACCCAGAAGGTCCGACGGCGAATAGAGGACTTGCCGCATCATGTCGAGCGGAACGAGCGTCACAGGCGCATCGCAATGAAGGACGCGCTTGGCGGCAAACGGATCGCAGAAGAAGTGGAACTCGCTCACGGGGCCCGCGTTCCCGGGTTCGTTCAGCGATCCGCCGACGAGAACGATCCGTTTGAGCAACCGCGGCAGCTCGGCGAAATGATCGAAAGCGCGGGCGAGCACGGTTGCTGGCCCCATGCATATGACCGTCAGCTCATTGGGATGCTGGCGTGCAAGTTCGACGAGGAGCTTTTCGCTTGGCGGAAGATGGTGCAGCGAGGCGCAGGGGAAATCGGTGTTGCCCAGCCCATTAGGTCCGTGAAGATCCTTGCCGTTGACCTCGAATTCCTGATCGGGGGCAGCCCCGAGCCGGGGCCAGCGAGCCGGGTCGATTTGGTCGAGGACAATCCGCGCATTTTTGGTCGCGCGGTCGGCCTCGACGTTTCCAGGGGTTGCCAGCAACCCGACGACATCAAGCTGCGGATCGCACAGGGCGATGGCGATGGCGAACGCGCCGTCGATTCCGGGGTCACAGATGAGGACTACTTTCTGTGCCATGATCGTGTCCTCCTTTGGATGAAGTACAGCGTGCGGGCATCGAAGGCCAAACGCCCTGGCTCACGCGAACTTGGCCCACTTTTCCTTCATGAACGTGAATCCTTTGGTGTAGACTTCGTCCGGCGTTGGGAACAGATCACGCCAGACTTTCGTCGCCGCCGCCAACGCAGGCAATGCTCGTCCGAACGCTTCGATCACAAGCCAACCGTCGTATTTCGTTTCACGCAGCGCCTTGAACGTCTCGTCCCAGTGGACCATTCCGGTTCCGGGCGTGCCGCGATCGCTCTCGCTAATATGCACGTGGCCAAAATGCGGGTTCAGCGCCTTGATCGTCTGGGCGGCGTTCTTTTCCTCGATATTCGCGTGGAATGTGTCGTACATCGTCTTGAAGTTCGGATGGTTGACGCGTTGCACGAGATCCTTCGCCTGGGCAGCCGTCGTGAGGAAATAGCACTCGAATCGATTCAGATACTCGATGCACAGATTGACGTTGTGCTGCTTCGCAATCTCGGCCGATTGCTGCATGACTTCGACGCATCGCTTACGCTCGTCTTCGGTGGGCGGTTCGCCGGAGAATACCGCCAACGGCGAATGATAAGGTCCGCACAGGTTCTCGCCGCCCATGATCGCCGTCATCTCGATCGCCCAGCGATGACGCTCGACAGCCGCCTTGCGTATTGCCGCGTCGGGACTGATCGGATTCGCCTCCGGCCCTACCACAGTGACTGTGGTGCAGCCGAGACCTTGTTTTTTGAGTTCGGCGGCGATTGTTTTGTAATGAGCGGCATCGCCCTCGAAGAGCGGAATTTCTACTCCATCATACCCGGTCGCCTTTAGTTTAGCAAGCAAAGGGAATAGCGCATCGGTGACGTGAGTGGTCCAGAGCAATAGATTCATGCCAGTTTTCATGCGTGATCCTCATGACGGTGATGTTGTGCATTTAGAGTATTGTCGAGAGGACACACGAAACGGCAAGCGAACCTGATTGGGTGATGGTCACGACAGGCGCTTTCGGAATTTCGCCGCCGCCAGTGCAAACGACGCCACGCCCATGCCCCAGAGCACCACCGCGTGCAGCCATAGCTCCGACCAGCCGGCGCCGCGCAAGATCACCCCGCGGGCGGCGTCGATGAGCCAGGTCGTCGGAAACACGAATGCCAGGTACCAGAAAACGGTCGGCATCGAATCCAGCGGAAACACGTAGCCTGAAAGAAAAATGGAAGGCATCATCGTGCCCATCGCCATCTGCCCTGCTGCCTCGCGCGTATCGACGCGTGTCGAGATGTACAAACCCAGGCCCAGAAACGCCAGTGTGAATGGCAGCGTCAGCCCCAGCAGCGTCGCCACATAGCCGTGGATCGGAACCTGAAACACCGCCCACATCAAAAAAAGAATCGTGCAGAATTCGATGAACGTCAACACGAGGTACGGCAGCAGTTTGCCGAGGATCAGCTCGCTGGCACGGACGGGAGTCATGAAGAGCTGCTCGAGAGTGCCCTTTTCTTTCTCGCGCACGATCGCATTGGCCGACAGCATGATCGCCATCATTTGGCACATGACAACCATCAATCCAGGAATAAAGAAATTCGCCGAGCGCGTGTCGGGATTGAACAGGATCCGTGGCCGCGACTCGATCAGCAACTGGCGATCGACGAGAAACTGCTTGAGCGACTCCTGCAGCGCGATCGCGTTCGATACGTTGAGCGCCTCGCCGGCGACGCTCGACTGCGAGCCATCGACGAGCACCAGAATCTGCGCCGAGCGCTTCGCCTCGATCAGACGCGAAAAATCTTCGGGGATTTTAATGCCGACCTGCGCCTTGCCGGACACGATCATGTAGTTCATTTCCGCGTCCGAGAAGACCTCCTTGACGATGCGAAAGTCCTTGGAGTTCTCGAACATGCGGATCATGCGCTTGCTTTCTTCAGTTCGGCACTGGTTGAACACGACCGTGGCGACAAAACGCACGTTGGTGTCAATCGCGTAGCCCAGCATGAAAAGTTCGAGAACCGGAATGAACAGCGCGAAGAAAAGCGTGGCCGGATCGCGGATGATGTGCAGGAATTCCTTGCGGGCGACGGCGACCATGCGCTGATAAGAGAAATCGCTTAGCATCGGCTGGCCTTTCACTTCGTGCCTTCGTGAGTCGCATTCGCCTGCGATTCGGCTGCGCTCTTATCCATTTGCATGCGGGAAATCGTCACGAACACGTCTTCCAGGGAAGGCTCCGCGTCCACGACGCGCGCATCGGCGAGGCCGAGTTGCGCGAGCGAGCGATCCTTTCGAACGAGCGCGTGAATCGATTGCCCAAAGATCGTCGCCTGCAATACGCCAGGCATGGAACGCAATCGAAAGAGCCGCCCCGCCGAGTCCGCATCGAAAATCTCCAACCAGCGTGACCCCGGCGGCGTCACCCCTGGAAGTTGTTTCAGCTCACGCGGCGTGCCCAGCAGGAGCAGGTTCGACAAATAAATATAACCAACCCGCCCGCAGCGCTCGGCCTCGTCCATGTAATGCGTCGTGATGACGAGCGAAATTCCCTCGGCGGCGAGTTGAAAGAGCAAGTCCCACAAGTCGCGCCGGGCGACGGGGTCGATGCCTGCCGTCGGTTCATCGAGAAATATCAGGCGCGGCCGATGCAAGAGCGCACACACGAGTGCGAGCCGCTGCTTCCATCCGCCCGATAGCCGCCCGGCGTACTGATCGAGATAGGGCGCCACGCCGGTGAGTTCCAGCAACTCGTCGGCTCTCGCCTTGGCGTTTGCGGGCGTGAGGCCATAGATACCTGAATAAAATTCGATGTTTTCTCGCGTCGTCAAATCTTCGTATAAGGAGAATTTCTGAGACATGTAGCCGATCTGCGCCCGCACGCGCTCCGATTCCGTGGCGACATCGCGGCCAAGCACGGTTGCTCGGCCTTCCGCCAGCGGAATCAGCCCACACAGCCCACGGATTAGCGTAGTCTTTCCCGATCCGTTCGGGCCAAGCAAACCGAAGACCTCGCCCGGCGCAACCGTCAGGCTCACCCGATTGACGGCAGTGAATTTGCCAAATCGAATCGTCACATCCTGAGCGTCAATGGTCGGCGGCGGCATGTGGTATCGTCACTTCAGGAATAAGAATTGAATCGTGAGGCATCAATCCAGAGGGACGGTCACCTCGGCGGCCATGCCGGCGTTGAGCACCCCTTTGCGGTCGGTAACGCGAATCTTGACGCCGAATACTTGAAGCCTCCGTTCATCGACACTTTGAACGTTTCGCGGCGTGAATTCGCTGACGTTCGACCGCTGGATGACTTCACCGTCGAGAACGACGCCAGGGTGTGAATCGATCGTCACCTTCACTTTTTTGTTGAGCGTCACCTGTCCGTACTTGGTTTCCGGCACGAAGACTTTCACCCACAGATCGTCAGCATGCAACACGCGAACTACGGACTGATTCGGCGGAACAATGTCGCCAGGCCGAACCGCGACGACTTCGACAACGACGCGCCCGAGATTGGCCGGCACGACGACCGACGCTTCTTTAAGATTGATATCGACCTCGGCAATTTTCGCTTCGATCTCGTCAACACGTGCACGCGCGAGTTGAATATCTTCCCAGCGCGAGCCATGAAGGAGTTCGGCGGCCTTGGCCTCGGCTCGCTCAAATTCGGCCTTGGCTTCGTTTTTGTCCTCCGGGCGAGAACCCTTGCGAAGCATCTCAAGTTTCGATTTTGCGGCCTCGGCTCTGCCCTTGGCGCGATCGCGGTAGGCCAGTGCCGTCTCGTATTCGTTGGGCGAGATCGACTTCATGCGAAAAAGCTTGCTCACTCTCTCGTAGTCCTTCGACGCTTGATTGAAATCGGCATTGGCGGCGTCGAATTCGCTCTCGGCCTGGTCTTTTTCTTCCTTGCGCCAGCCGAACTTCACGCGTTCCCAGCGTGCCTTGGCGGCAGCCGCCGTCGCAATCGCGGCGTCTTTCTCTTCCTGGCGAGCACCTGCAACGACGCGCAACCATTCCGCCTCTGCCGCGGCCAATTTGGCCTGGAGCTGAAGCCGTTGATTTTTGAGTTCCGGAGCGTCGAATTCGACCAATCGATCGCCAGCCGACACAATCGCGCCTTCTTCGATCAGCACCGCGTTCACGCGTCCGCCGATTTTCGAGCCAAGGCGGACTTCCTGAACTTCGACGATGCCAGGCAAACGCATCGAATGGCTGGACGGAAATCGCCAAAAAGCCGCGACACCGCCCGAGGCCAAAAGGACCAACACCATGGCGCCGATCAAGAGAATTCGCTTCATGGGATATGCTCGCAAACACTGGTAACGCTATTTTACCACAATTCAACGATTTGATAATGGCCTGACCAACGGTTTCGCGAACCTGAGCGGTTCGATGGAGCGGAATTCGCCAGAATTCCGGCAGGGCGCATTCGGAAGTCTGGCGACTTCCGTTGCCAAACCTGCATAGGAAAGCACATTGTTCCCGACAATTTTTGTCAGGCGATGCGCGGTTTGCTGCCACTTTGACATAATTCCGCTTGCGAGAACTCGTTCATGACTTGAGTGCAACTTGTTTTGAATCTTGATGTTGCGAAAAATGGCACTTCTGGCACGCCTGTTGCTTGGTGAGGGGCATCCGTCAGGGGAGATTCCCTTGACCTACGAAATCAGAAACGCGTGATCCGAACGACGAGTTACCTCGTCGGTAAACCAAAAGATACCTCGCAAGGAGATCGACGACATGGGAGCGAAGCAACTCTCGTACAGTGACGAAGCCCGTCAAAGCCTGCTCGCCGGCGTAAGCAAACTCGCTCGCGCCGTGCGTTCGACGCTCGGCCCGCGCGGCCGAAATGCCGTCATTGACAAGGGTTGGGGCAGCCCGAACGTCACGAAGGACGGCGTCACCGTTGCCGAGGAAATCGAGCTCGAAGACGTGTACGAAAACATGGGCGCTCAACTCGTCAAGGAAGCCGCATCTAAGACGAGCGACGTCGCCGGCGACGGCACGACCACCGCGACCGTCATCGCCGAGGCTGTATATCGTGAAGGTCTCAAAAACATCGCCTCCGGCGCTGACCCGATGGCGCTGACGCGCGGCATCCAGAAAGCCGTCGAGTGTGTTGTGGCTGAGTTGCACAAGATCGCCGAGAAGATCGACGACTCCGACGACAAGGAAATCACCGAAGTCGCCACGATCGCTTCCAACAACAACCGCGAGATCGGCGGCAAGCTCGCAGAGGCCATGCGAAAAGTCGGCGCCTCCAATGGCGTCATCACGGTCGAAGAAGGCAAGTCGGCCGAGACCGAAGTCGTCGTCGTCCAGGGCATGCAGTTCGATCGCGGCTATCTCTCGCCGCACTTCGTCACCAATCAAGAAGAAGTCATCGTCGAGATGGAGAACCCGTACATTCTCATTTACGAGGAAAAGATCTCGACCATCAAGAGCCTGATTCCGCTGCTCGAAACGATCTCCAAGGAAAATAAATCCCTCTTCATCATCGCCGAGGACATCGAGGGCGAAGCCCTGGCGACGCTTGTCGTCAACAAGCTGAAGGGCATTCTCAAGGTTTGCGCTGTCAAGGCGCCGGGCTACGGCGATCGCCGCAAGGCGATGCTCGAAGATCTCGCAACGCTCACGGGCGGCAAGGCGATCTTCAAAGACCTCGGCATTCAGCTCGAAAACATCAAGCTCACCGATCTCGGCCGGGCGAAGAAGGTCAAGGTTGACGCCGAGAACACCACGGTGACGGAAGGCGCGGGCGACAAGAAAGCCGTCGAAGGCCGATGCGACATGATTCGCAAGGAAATCGAACGAACCGACAGCGAGTACGACGTCGAGAAGCTGCAAGAGCGTCTCGCCAAGTTGGCGGGCGGCGTCGCGCAACTCAAAGTTGGCGCCGCGACCGAAACGGAAATGAAGGAACGCAAAGCGCTCTACGAAGACGCTCTTCACGCAACCCGTGCCGCGATCGCCGAAGGCATTGTTCCTGGCGGCGGCGTGGCTCTTTTGCAGACTCGGAAGGCTCTGGAGAAGCTTCAGCTTGAAGGCGATGAAGCCCTCGGTGTGCGCGTGCTCCTGAACGTTCTCGACATTCCCTGCCGAATGATCGCCGAGAACGCCGGGGTAGACGGCTCGGTCGTTGTCAACAACATTCGCCGAAGCAAAGAAAAGAACTACGGCTACAACGCACTGACCGCCGAGTATGGCGACCTCCGCAAGGCCGGTGTCGTCGATCCGGTCAAAGTTACGCGCAGTGCCCTGCAGAACGGCGCCTCCGTGGCGTGCTTGCTGCTCACCACCGAATCCCTCGTGGCTGATATTCCTCAACCAGACAAGAAAGACGACCATCACCACGATCACGACCATGGCGGAGGAATGGGAGGTATGGGAGGCATGGGTGGAATGGGTGGTATGGGAGGCATGGGTGGAATGGGCGGCATGATGTAGCCGCGGATCGGATTGAATCAAATAACTGTCAACCAACAACGGACCACTACGAATAGGTGAAAACGATGAGCAAAGAAAAGGACAGCAGCATTCGTCCGCTGGATGATCGTATCGTCATCGAACCGCTTGAAGCGGAAGAAAAGACCGCCGGCGGCATCCTTCTGCCGGACAGCGCCAAGCAAAAGCCGCAGCGCGGCGTCGTCATCGCCGTCGGCCCCGGCAAGATGCTCGAAGGCGGCACTCGTGCCGCGCTCGCCGTCGCCAAGGGCGATGAAGTGCTCTATGGGAAATACGCCGGCAACGATGTCAAGCTCGGCAGCAAAGAAGTTAAAATCCTCCGCGAAGGCGATATCCTCGCGAAGATCGTGAAATAACTGCAATCGCAAGCCCAGGGGTGAGCGCAGCGAACCCCTGGGACGAACGCATCCATCCCAGAGGTTCGCTGCGCTCACCTCTGGGCTTGTGCAAAAACAATCTGGAGATTCTCATAATGGCCAAGCAATTGCTCTACACCGACGAAGCTCGCAAGAAACTGCTCGCGGGCGCCGAGACGCTCGCCAAGGCCGTCGGCAGCACCCTCGGACCGACGGGGCGCAATGTCATCATCGAAAAATCGTTCGGCGGCCCGACCGTCACGAAGGACGGCGTCACCGTGTCGAAGGAAATCGACCTTCCCGATCCCTTTGAAAACATGGGCGCGAAGCTCGTCAACGCCGTCGCCCAGAAAACCAGCGACAT
>CAZAFH010000053.1:0-50991 GCA_964484265.1 uncultured Singulisphaera sp. | reverse complement strand
TCGACCTCCCCGATACGGCCTTGAAAACCTTCAAACGGAGGTGCGGAACGTGAGGGATTCAGCTACCCCACCTGAGGCGACCATGATCGATTTTTCCTGCGCCAAGTGCGGCAAGCAATTCAGCCTGAAGCCGGAGTTCGCAGGTCGTACGACGACGTGCTCCGGCTGCAAGTCGCCGCTGCTGGTGCCAACTCCGGTCGCTCACGCTCCCGGCTCGCCAGTAGAAAAGATCGCGTTTTCGTGCGCGAAGTGCGGCATGAAGTTCAACGTGCCGGCAGATTTCGCGGGCCGCAAGACAAGTTGCCCGACGTGCAAGGCAGCGCTGATAGTGCCGACACTGGACCAAACCGCAGCGCTGGTGCCCACTGCTGGCCGAATCGATGGGCCGAGCAGCAGCCTCGTGCAGGCGCAGGTCGATGCCGACGTGACGCTCGCCGGTAACGCGGGTACAGCGGGGTTGCCTGGACTCATCGGCGATGGCGCACGCTACATCATCGATAAGGAACTCGCCCGCGGCGGCATGGGGGCAGTGTTGCGCGCCATCGATTGCGACATTCGGCGTGAGGTTGCCGTCAAGTATCTGCTCGATCAAACGAATGCCAAGAACAAGATTCGCTTCGTCGAGGAGGCCCAGATCACCGGGCAACTTGAGCATCCGAATATCGTGCCGATTCATGAACTCGGCGTCGATGCCCAGCAGCGCATTTTCTTCACGATGAAAATGGTCAAGGGACGCAGCATCGCGCAGATCATATCGATGTTGCGCGATCAGCCCGACATCGCGGAGAAGGAATACACGCTGAGCCGATTGCTGAACATCTTCGTGAGTATTTGCAACGCATTGGCCTACGCGCATTCGCGCGGCGTGGTGCATCGCGATCTGAAGCCCGCGAACGTCATGGTTGGCGATTTCGGCGAAGTGTACGTGATGGACTGGGGCCTGGCGAAGGTGCTGGGGCGGCCATCGTCGGCGATCTCGGTCGCTGACGACAGGGCAATCCCGGAAGCGCAATCGGCAGACATACCGAGCGCGACGCTTGCAACCTCATTGGGGTCCGGCAACTTAGTGACGAGCCGTGAGGCCGACGCCGATTTGACGCAGGCAGGCGCGGTGATGGGCACGCCGGTGTACATGCCGCCGGAGCAGGCTGCGGGCCGTATCGACGAGATCGACGAACGCAGCGACATCTACTCGATGGGCGCGATTCTGTACGAGCTATTGACGCTGCAAGCACCGATCGACAAGACGGGTGGCTTTTGGCCGATCGTCATGCGCGTCGGTCAGGGCAAGATCGATGCCCCGGAGATGCGTGCGCCCGAACGCGCCAAAGCCGGCAAGATTCCGCCCGAGTTGTCTGCAATCGCGATGAAGGCGTTGGCGAAGGAGAAACGTGATCGCTACCAGACGATCGACGCATTGCGAAAGGACATCGAGCGTTTCACGGAAGGCCGATCGGTCAGCGCGAAGCAAGATACGGTTAGGGAGCAAGCAATAAAATTCGTCAAGCGGAACAAGGCAGTGAGTTTCGCCACGGCTGCTAGCGTGATCCTACTGATGGTCGTCGTCAGCGTCTTCGTAACGATCAATTATCGGGCCCGCGTGGCTGCGGAGAGTCACTATCAGGCATATCGCGCTCAGGTGAAGAAATCGCTACCCGCGTTCGTGGAGGCGGCTCGCCTCTCGGTCAACCGCCGAAAATATGATGACGCATTGGATCAAATTAAGCTTGCGCTCGAGGCGGATCCAGTCCATCCCGAGGCACTTTTGCTCCGCGGACAGGTGTTGCTTGTCCGCCATGACTTCGCCGCCGCTCGGCATCAGTTGGAGGCGTATCTGCGCATCAAGCCAGCCGACGCGGAATCGAAGCGACTCGTCGAATTGTGTCAAAAATCGGAACCGGCTGCGCCCGCCAATTTGCTGTTGTTCGCCCAGGTGTTCGTGCAGCAACAGTCCTTGGCAATGGCTGACGGAATATTGGCGAAATTGGGGCCCAATGCCTTCGAGGCGAGGAAGAAGTTGCTCGAATTGTACCGCCAACGCATCAAGACCGTCTGGCCAGGGTTGGAGACTCGGTTGACCATGGATCCAGCCGGCGTCTACAGCTTGAATCTGAAAAATCTAAGGGAGATTAATGATTTGACCCACCTGGAAGGTATACCACTAACGAATCTGGACCTGGAACACACCGGAACTCGCGATCTGGCGCCGCTTCGAGACATGCCGCTCACTTTGCTTAATCTCAATTACTGCAAAGAAGTGCGCGATCTGACTCCGTTGCGGGGGATGCCGTTGAAAACGCTCAAACTACATCAATGCACCCAGGTGAATGATTTGGCACCCCTTCAAAGCATGCCCCTGACGACACTTGACGTGGGCCAGTGTTCAGTCCACGACCTGGCGCCGCTCCGGGGTATGCAGCTCACGACGCTCAGTTTGTCCGGTTGCAGAGAAGTACATGATCTGACGCCTCTCCAGGGCATGCCAATAACGAAACTCAATCTAAACAGTTGCGCCATGGATGACCTGGCGCCGCTCCGCGACATGCCGCTTACATCCCTTAGCCTTAGCAACTGTCGAGTGCCGGACCTGACGCCCCTGGACGGAATGAATTTGCATTACATCTATCTGCCGGCAAGCATACCGAACCCGAGAAGCATGGACGTAATTCGTTCGATGAAGAGCCTCACAGCAATCGACGCACGGGGAAAATCCTACCCGGCCGCCGAATTCTGGCGATACTACGACGCGAAGAAATTCAAGAAATAAAGCAAAAGTATGAGTTCTCGATTGGTACACGAAAACTAAACGTCGACTTAGTGCATGCCGCGCGAAAACTATGCCCATACAATAGGCGGGTTCAGCTATCCCACCTTTAGGCGCCTACTCATGATCGACTTCTCTTGCACCAAGTGCGGCAAACTGTTCCACCTCAAACCGGAATTCGCGGGACGTGCGACGACTTGCTCCGGGTGCAAGCAGTCGCTGATCGTGCCTACTCCGGTCGCTCACGCTACCGGCTCGCCAAGTCCATCTCCCGGCTCGCCGAGTCCATCTCCGGTCGCTCACGCTCCCGGCTCGCCAATTGACAAGATTGCGTTTTCGTGCGCGAAGTGCGGGATGAAGTTCAGCGTCAAGCAAGAGTTCGCGGGACGTGCGACGAAATGTCCGACGTGCAAGGAAATGCTGAAGGTGCCGAGCGCGGACCAAACTCAGGCGGTGGCGCCATCGCGAGGGAAACTCGCAGGCACGGCAAGCAGTCTCGCCCAGGCGGGCATGGACGGCGGCATGACACTGGCCGGCGAAGCAAGCACCGAGACCTCGCATGATCTGTTACGCAACCTGATCGACAGCAAAGGCAACGATGGCGCTCGCTACATCGTCGAAAGCGAAATCGCCCGCGGCGGCATGGGCGCGGTGCTTCGCGCCGTCGATTGCGACATCCGCCGCGAGGTCGCCGTCAAGTATTTGCTGGATCAGGCCGACGCCAAGAAGAAGCTCCGCTTCGTCGAAGAGGCGCAGATCACTGGGCAGCTTGAGCATCCCAATATCGTGCCGATTCACGAGCTTGGCATCGACGCACAAAAGCGTGTGTTCTTCTCGATGAAGATGGTCAAGGGCCGTAGCCTGGCCGAAATCCTGAACGTATTGCGGACCGATCCTATCAACACAAGCAAAGACTATTCGCTCAGCAAATTGCTCGGTATCTTCAACAGCATTTGCAATGGCCTGGCCTACGCCCATTCGCGCGGCGTGGTGCACCGCGATCTCAAGCCCGCCAACATCATGATCGGCGATTTCGGTGAAGTTTACGTCATGGACTGGGGCCTGGCCAAAGTGATACGGCGTGGACTATCCACGGTGAACGATGTCATCCCCGATGGGATTCCGGTGGCGGAGATCGCCGACGCCAAGACATCCGAAAGCTCGCCGTTCGAGTTCACGACCGATGCGCCGACGGCGCCTCGTCTGACTTCAGGCTCCGCAAGCGGTTCGTCGAGCGGGTCGAGCCATTCCAGTCAAATCATGACCAATCGCGAACTCGATGCCGACTTGACGCAAGAAGGCGCCGTGCTCGGCACGCCCGTGTACATGCCGCCGGAGCAGGCGTTGGGCCATATTCACGAAATCGACGAACGCAGCGACATCTATGCGATGGGCGCCATTCTCTACGAAATGATCACGCTGCAACCCCCGATCAGCAAGGAAGGCGGCTATTGGCCCGTGCTCATGCGCGTCACCCGCGGCGAGATTGTGCCGCCCGAAAAGAAGGCGCCTGAACGCGCCAAAGCGGGCTTGATCCCCGTCGAACTCGCCGCCGTGGCAATGAAGGCGCTGGCGATGAACAAGGAGGCGCGGTATCAGTCGATCGAACGATTGCGGCGCGACATCGACTTATTTATCGAGGGCCGATCCGTCAGCGCCAAACAGGACACCCCCAAAGAGCAAATCATCAAGTTCATCAAACGAAACCAGGGCTTCAGCATCGCGACGGCAAGCGGTCTGCTGATCCTCTTCTTCGTGATGGCGTTCTTCCTGCGCGTCAATTATTCCGCTCGCGTCTTCGCTGAACAGCAACAGAAAAAGGCCGAGCAATCGAAGCAAGATCTTTTGAAGGAACAAGGCGAAAAGCAGAATGCGATCAAGCACGCGCTGCCTGCACTCGTCAGTTCCGCGCGGCAACTCGCCGGCGATGGCCTCATCGCCGAGGCGGAGAACCAGCTCAAGCTGGCGCTGCTTTACGATTCGCAGAACGCGCCGGCCCGGCTGCTCAAAGGTCAACTCCTGATCGCGAATGAATCGTGGGCGGAAGGGCGAGCCGAGTTGGACCTCTATCGCAAACTTCGCCCCAAGGATTATGATGCCGAATTCCTCGTCGATCTGTGCGAGCGCGGCCAGGCGAAAGAGGCATCGGCGTGGTTCGAGTTGGCACGCTATCTTCAGGATCAAAAGCTCGCCATGCCCGCGATGCAACTGCTGCAGAAAGCACAACGCGCGGCGAAATCGCAGGAACCGTTGTTGGCTCTATACCGCAAGCAGATCGAATCGCAATGGCCGGGGGCGGGGTACTTACTGGGTTTGAACAAAGGCCTGCTCTCCATGGGGTGGGCGTCGTCTCAGACTCCGTCGGCTGCAGTCGAGGCGGCGAATCTCGATCTGCTCAAAGGCATTCCATTGGATCGCATTAATGTGACCGGGATGAAGAAACTCCGCGATCTGAGCGCCCTTCGCGACATGCCGCTCACGGATGTTTCCATATCTAGTAGCCCGGAAATCCGCGATCTGGAACCCTTGCGACGCTTGAAACTGCGAAAATTGACGCTAAGCTCAAGCACATCGATCCGGAATCTCGAACCGCTACGCGGCATGAAGCTCACGCATCTCAATGTCGGTTCGACCCTTGTGTCCGATCTTTCTCCTCTTCAGGGAATGCCGCTGCAAGTGCTGAATCTCCGAAGTTGTCCTACCGTGAAGAATCTGGCTCCGCTGCGTGACATGCCTTTGCAAGACTTGTCACTCAATGGGTTGTCGGAAGTCACCACTTTGGAGCCGTTGCGCGGCATGCCGCTGGTGCATCTTGATATTACCGGATGTCACAAAATTCAGGACTTGACCCCATTAACCGGGATGAAGCTGACGGTGTTCGATTTCGGCGGAATAAAGACGCAGGAAAACGCCGAGGTTATTCGCGGCATGCCGCTCGAAACCGTCAATGCGAGTGTTTTTCGCGACATATCCGCGCTGGAAGGCATGAAGCTGCGCCGTATCTACTTGAACCTCAAGAATCTGCCAAAGGGCGTTGAAGTGATTCGTAAAATGGAATCGCTTCAGTTAATCAACGGCAGCGGCGTCAACTTCACTCCGGAAGAATTCTGGAAGCGATATGACGCGAAGGAGTTCAAGTAATTCATGCCGACCGTGTCTTCCGCTCTCGGCTTGGCGCTCGGAATATCCCATTGGTGAGGTTCGTCCATGATCGATTTTTCCTGCGACAAGTGCGGCAAGCAGTATTCTCTCAAACCGGAATTCGCAGGCCGCACGACGACCTGTTCGGGATGCAAGCAACCGCTGCTCGTTCCGCCGCAATCTCCCACTCCGGAGGCGGCGGCGAGAATCGCGTTTTCGTGCATGAAGTGCGGCATGAAGTTCGATGTGGCGGAGGAGTTCGCGGGCCGAAAGACGACCTGCCCAACTTGCAAGATTGCACTCGTCGTGCCGTCGCTCGAACTGGCGACCGTCGCTCTCCCCGCCGCGGGAAAGATCGACGGACTTGCCAGCAGTTTGGCTCGCGCCAAGGTCGATGCCGAGGTCACGCTCGCCGGCAGTTTCGTCGCGGACAACACCGCGCTCAACCCGCTGGCCACCGGGACTTCGTCCGATGGCACACGCTATCGCATCGAAAGCGAACTCGCTCGCGGCGGCATGGGCGCCGTCCTGCGCGCCATCGATTGCGACATCCGACGCGAAGTCGCCGTCAAGTATCTCCTCGATCAATCCAATACGAAAAACAAAGTCCGCTTCGTCGAAGAAGCTCAAATCACAGGACAACTCGAACATCCCAATATCGTCCCCATCCACGAACTCGGCGTCGATGCCCAGCAGCGCATCTTCTTCACGATGAAAATGGTCAAGGGCCGAAGTCTCGCGCAAATCATCAACCTGCTTCGCGACGACCCTGTGGCGAGCGATGTTGCCTATCCGCTCAATCGGCTGCTCAATATCTTCGTCAACGTCTGCAACGCACTCGCCTATGCCCATTCGCGCGGCGTCGTGCATCGCGATCTCAAGCCGGCCAACATCATGGTCGGCGATTTCGGCGAAGTCTACGTCATGGACTGGGGCCTCGCCAAGGTCCTCGATCGCGCTGAGTTGCAAGAAATCGCCGCCCCGCTGGCCTTCTCCGTCGATGAACCCCCGGCGATGCCGACCGCGACGCTCGCCGACGAATCGGGGTCGGGGAATGTCGTCACGAGCCGGGATTCGACTGCGGACCTGACACAAGTCGGCGCCATCATGGGTACCCCAGTCTACATGCCGCCCGAGCAAGCGGCCGGACGCACCGACGAGATCGACGAACGCAGCGATATCTATTCCCTTGGCGCGATCCTTTACGAAATCCTGACCCTACATCCGCCGATCGACAAGGCCGGCGGGTTTTGGCCAATCGTCATGCGCGTCGGCCAGGGCCAGATCGCTCCACCCGCGCAAAAGGCGCCCGACCGAGCCAAGGCAGGAAGGATCCCCGTTGAGCTTTCCGCCATCGCGATGAAGGCACTGGCCAAGGAAAAATCCGCTCGCTACCAGTCCGTCGAACGCCTGCAACGCGACATCCAGCTCTTCCAGGAAGGCCGATCCGTCAGCGCCAAGCAGGACACCAACTGGGAGATTTTTTCCAAGCTAGTGCGGCGAAACAAAGGCGCCAGCGCCGGCGCCGCGCTCGCCATCGTCGTATTGCTTGCCAGCCTGTTTTTCATCGCCTCGGCCTGGCATTCCACCGGCGAAGCCTACAACGCCTATCGCGACGAGCAAGAAGGCCGGCGACAGGCCCTCAAAAAATCAGTGCCTGCTTTTCTGGCAGCTGCTGATTTGGCGATCGAGAAGAAGCAGTTTGACCAGTCGTTGATTCAGCTCGATACCGTGCTCAGTATTGATGCAAAAAACACGCGCGCGCTGCTTCGCAAGGGGCAAGTGCTGATCGCGCAGCGCAAGTTCATCCCCGCGCGCGACTGGCTCACGAAGTACGTCAAGGCCGTGCCAAGCGACAGCGACGCCAAGGAACTCGCGGGATTGTGCGACGGCGCCGACGCTCCGGAATCCGAAGCTGCCATCGCCGCGGCGTTCGGACAGGTTTTTAACCGGCAAAAGCAGTTCGTCCTTGCCGAGAGCATGTTCCAGGATCGCGAGAAACTGGTGCAATTCTATCGCCAGCGTCTCGACTCGGGATGGCAAGGCCTGGGGCAGTATTTGACGGTGGATCGGCAAGGGCAACTCGAAATCGTGTTGATGGGAAAACGAGGGTTCACGAAAAAATCATTAAACGCACTTGCCGGCGTGCCGATCAATCACCTCAAGATCATCAGCATTCCCGAGTTGACGGACCTCACGCCGATACAGAAACTGCCGCTGGTCTCGCTCGACATCAACGGCGCCGACATCACCGATCTGACACCTTTGAAGAGCATGGCGTTGAAGGACGTCCGCTTGTCCAATTGCCGCCAACTGAGAGACCTTAGCCCGCTTGCGGGAATGAAACTCGATCGCGTCGATTTGGCCCATAATTCGCTGCTTCAATCCCTCGCAGCATTGGAAGGAATGCCGCTCACGCATCTCGACCTTGACTCCGGCGCCGTCTTCAAGGGCGTTCAGAGCCTCAAGTTCGTCAAGGGTATGCCGCTGAAACACCTGAAAATCCGTCAGGGGGCCGTCGTCGATCTAAGCCCCCTCAAGGGAATGCCGCTTGAGTATCTGGAGCTTGGCACCTTCGGTGTGCTCAACATCGAACCGCTCCGGGGCATGCCGCTTCGAGTTCTCAGCTTGATCAACAGCAATGTAAAAGAATTCTCGCCGCTTGAGAACGCGCCGCTCGAGCGATTGCGAATCTCTGCGTTCACGGCCTCGTCGGCCGCGAACCTCGATGTTCTTCGCCGGCTGGATACGCTCGTCGAGGTGTATATTCCCACCATTGGCGCCCTGTCGCCGGAGGAATTCTTTCGCAAATATGGCGACAAGAAAAGCAAGTAGATTCATGAACATTCGTTCCAACTTTGCCGTATTGGGCCCGGCGTTCCACCTACAATAGTGGAGTCACCCGCCGACACGGAAATACTTCATGATCGACTTCTCGTGCGATAAATGCGGAAAGCGGTTTCAACTCAAGCCGGAATTCGCCGGGCGAACGACGACCTGCACGGGCTGCAAGCAACCGCTGAGCGTGCCCCTATCTACTCCGGTCCCTCTCGCTCCCGGCTCGCAAATCGACAAGATTGCGTTTTCATGCTCGAAGTGCGGCATGAAGTTTAGCCTGAAAGCCGAATTCGCGGGTCGCTCGACGAAGTGCCCGACGTGCAAGGAATCGTTAATCGTACCAAGCCCCGACCAGACGCAAGCGTTGTCGTTGCCCTCGGGCAAACTCGCGGGCACGGCCAGCAGCCTCGCCCAGGCCGGCATGGACGGCGGCGTGACGCTGGCGGGCGACGGGCCGGCCGATGCGGGACGCGATACGCTCCAGCATCTCATGGATGGCAAGGCCAACGATGGCGAACGCTACGTCATCGAAGGCGAGATCGCGCGTGGCGGCATGGGAGCCGTCCTTCGCGCCGTCGATTGCGACATTCGCCGCGAGGTCGCGGTCAAGTACCTGCTCGATCAGGTTGACAAGAAGAAAAAGCTGCGGTTCGTCGAGGAGGCCCAGATCACAGGGCAACTCGAACATCCCAACATCGTGCCGATTCACGAACTCGGCGTCGATTCGTTGAAGCGAGTTTTCTTCTCGATGAAGATGGTCAAGGGCCGAAGCCTCGCGCAGATACTGGATTTATTTCGCAAGGAACCGCGCCAGGCCGCTCGTGAATACTCGCTCGGCAAGCTGCTCGGCATCTTCAACAGTATCTGCAACGCGCTCGCCTACGCACATTCACGCGGCGTGGTTCATCGCGACATCAAGCCGGCAAACATCATGGTCGGCGATTTCGGCGAAGTATACGTCATGGATTGGGGCCTGGCGAAAATTATCAAGCGAGATCTGACCAGCGTCGAGGGCACAGGCGCAATCCCGGATGCGACCTTCGCGGATCCGTCGGCAACGGCGGCGTCACCCTTCGATTTCACGACGGAAGCGCCGCTGGCCACGGCGATGTCGGCGACCTCGGCCAGCGCGAGTGGCACGACCAGTTCTAGCCAAGTGGTCACGAGCCGAGAACTCGACGCCGATCTGACGCAAGAAGGCGCGGTGATGGGCACGCCGGTGTACATGCCGCCGGAACAGGCGGCGGGCAAGATCCACGAAATCGACGAACGCAGCGACATCTATGCGATGGGCGCGATCCTCTACGAAATGCTGACGCTGCAACCGCCGATCAGCAAAGAGGGCGGTTATTGGCCGGTGCTCATGCGCGTCACCCAGGGCAAGATCGATCCGCCCGAAGTGAAGGCGCCGGAGCGCGCCCGAGCCGGACAGATTCCGCCGGAGTTGGCCGCCGTCGCCATGAAGGCGTTGGCGAAGGAAAAGGACGACCGATATCCGACGATCGAGAAGCTTCGCAGCGACATCGAATTATTTCTCGAAGGCCGATCGGTCAGTGCCAAGGAAGACACTCGCAAAGAGATGGTAATCAAGTTTGTCAAACGCAATCGCGCTTTCAGCGCCGTCTCCGCATCGGCGGCGGCGGTGCTGATGTGCGTCATCAGCTGGGCACTGGTCGCCAACTTCAGTGAACGCCGCAAGACGCAAAAAGCCTACGACGATTACGCCAGGGAGCAACAACTCAAGGAAGAGCGAACTCGTAAAGCCGTGCCCGCGCTCGTCGAAATCGCCCGGCGAGACGCGGAGGGCCGCAACTTCAAGAAAGCGTTGGAGCAAGTTCGGCTCGCGCTCGAGTACGATGCCAAACATGACGACGCACGACTGTTATACGCGCAATTGCAGATCGTCAACAAGAATTTCGCTGCAGGGTCAACCGAATTGGCTACGTACCTGGCGAAACGGTATAGCGATCGCAAATCCACGGCGTTAAAGCGGTGGTGCGACAAGGCCAACGCCGATCCCAAGGATCATGGCGCCATCATGCAAATCAGCCAAGTTCTCATCGACCAAAAGAATCCCGGCATGGCTGAGGGTTTCTTGAGCCTCTACGCCAAAACCGGCGAAGAATTTCGCTCGGAGCTTTTGAACCTGTATCGCAAGCGCATCGAGGCCGCCTGGCCAGGAGCCGGGCCTCATTTGTCGATCGACAAGGACGGCAATTTCCACATGAATGCGCACCCAGGCGATGCCAAAGATTTGAGTCCGTTAAAGGGCATTCCCCTCAAATCATTAACCGTCCATGGCCAACAGCTTCGTGACCTCTCCGCGCTCCAGGGAATGCCGCTGAACCGACTCGAAATTCAATCAATCATGGAGCTACAGAACCTTAACGATCTGAAAGGCCTGGAACTGGAATCGTTTACCGCCCAAGAATGCCAAAAGCTGTCGGATATGTCTGGCCTGAGTGGGATGCCGTTAAAGTCGATTAATCTTCTTCGCGTTCCCGTTGCAAATTTGTCAGCATTGAAGGGTATGCCGCTTACAAATGCTTCCATAAATGTGTGTGCAGTGGCCGACCTCTCCGGCCTAAAAGAGCTGCCTTTGGAATCGCTCGAATTAGGGCAAAATCCGATTCGCGATCTGTCGCCGCTCAAGGGACTGAAGCTCAAGACGCTCGACCTACAGAATAGCGGCGGTCTGCGTGACCTGACACCTTTGAAAGGAATGCCGCTCACTTCGTTGAACTTGACGAACTGCGGCATCGTGCAGGATCTTTCGCCGCTCCAGGGCATGCCGTTGGCTCACCTCGATCTGACGAACTGCACGGAGGTGCGTAGTCTCGAACCCTTGCGCGGCCTGCCACTGACATCGCTTACTCTGAGGGGTTGCGGTTTGTTGCCAAACTTAAAGGGCATCGAGGGCATGCGATTGACGTCTCTCGATCTTGCAGGGTGCGCTCGCATCAGTGATATCAGTGCCGTGCAAAACATGCCGCTGATAAACATCAACCTGGGCGGTTGCACGGCGATGACTGATTTGTCGCCGCTCAAAGGCAAACCGTTCACGCAACTCGATCTTACTGGATTCGTGAAGCTGACCGACCTGACTCCGCTCAAGGGCATGCCGCTCACGCAACTCAAACTCAATAACTGCACGGAGCTTGTCGATCTGTCGCCGCTGCGCGGTATTCCGCTGCATCATCTCGAACTCAACGGCTGCGTCAAGGTCACCGATCTCACGCCGCTGAAAGAATCGGTGATCCAGAACTTCTGGATGCAAGGTTGTTCCAGCCTCAAGAATCTCGACGGGTTACAAGGGCAGCGCTTTCACAAGATCGAACTGAATGGTTGCACGAGCCTGGAGAATCTCGACGGGTTGGCGGGCGTACCCATCCACCATTTCCAGATGGACAATTGCCCGAAGATCACGAACCTCAACATCCTGAAGCCAATGCCGCTTAACCAATGCACGATTTCAAATTGCGAAGGTCTGACGGACATCAGCGGCCTCGGCGGCAAACGCCATTTTGGATCGCTTAGTTTCCACAACTGTCCAAACATTGAGGACTGGACGCCGATTCGAGGGGTATCGATTCAAGATTTCGCCGTCGGCAATTGCCGCAAGTTTCATGATTTGTCCGTGCTGCAAAGCATGGGTGGACGTTCGATCAACGTCACCCAGTGCGGCAAAGTCGTCGATTTTACGCCGCTCAAAGACATCACAACACTCTCGAACCTCACGCTTGTAGGCTGCAAGGAGCTCGACGATCTATCCCCTTTGAAAGGGTTGAAGCTCATCCATTTGAATTTGGATAATTCGTGCGTTAAGGATCTGTCGCCAATTCGTGGCATGGCGTTGCAATCAATCTCGCTAATGAAATGCGAAGAACTAACTGATCTTACGCCTCTCTCGGCGATGCCGTTGCAACATATTCAAATGCCGCCGCGGATCACCAAGGGTATCGACGAGTTGCGGCGAATGAAAACCTTGCAGAATATCGACCAACGTCCCGCGCAACAATTCTGGCAGCAATGGGACGCCTCGCAGCCGAAGACGAAGTGAAGCCTGCGGACTTCTCGGTATGCCATCTAATGCCGACGGTGAGAGATCTCCGCGATTTTTCGCGAAAACACGGGACGATTGCCGGAATCAGAAGCACGCTCAGCGCCGATACGGCATGTTCCTGCGGTAAAGTTCGAGGCGTTGAAGCGCCTCGCTGTCGTTTCGGATCGCGGGATCGAGCAGCGCGTGTTCCTGCCAGCGGATCGCCTCCGCGAACTGACCAAGCTCGGCATGCGCCGCGGCGAGCGCCTGGAGAACGAACGAGTTCGTGCGTTCGCGTTGCCTCGCCTGCTCGGCGAGTTGCAGCGCTCGTTTCCCGTCGCGGAATTTCGCGTCGCCACACGACGCCAACCACATCGCCGCTTCCGCCGCCCAGGCCGCGCTGATGGGATCATACTTCATGGCGGCATTGAAATCTTCGAGCGCCTTGGCATTTTCGTTCTTCGCGGCAAACGCCTTGGCGCGATCGGTAAGCACCAGCGAGAGATTCGGGTCGATCTCCAGCGCTCGATTGAAGTCGTCGATGGCGTTGGCGTAGTCCTTCTTCGCATGGTAGGCGACGCCGCGAGCGCGGTAGGCGTTTGGAAAACGGGTCTGGAACTGCAGGGCCATCGTGGCGTCCTGAATGGCCTTGTCGTATTCCTTCATGGCTTGCCAGATGGTCGCCCGGTTGGCGTGCGCCAGGGCGTAGCGCGGATTCAGTATGATGGCCTGGTTGTAGTCGGCCAGGGCTTTTTCGTAGTCCTTCTTCGTCTGGTGAATGAGTGCGCGGTTGTTGTAAAGCGTCGCCTGCGGGCTGAGCCGAAGCGCCTCCGTGGCATCCTTTAATGCCGCGTCGTATTCGCCCCTGGCACGCCACACCGCGGCTCGGCGATTGTAGCCTGAAAGATCGTTCGGGTTCTTGGCGATCTCCTCGGAAAAGACCGCCAGCGCATCCGAAAGGGTAACCAGATCCTTTTTCTGCATCCAGCCCGTGACGCCTTCGCGCGTCTTGACCTGCACATGATTCGGCCGCTCGGCATACACCCGATACGTCAACATATTGGAGAGGACGCTATTCTTGACGGCGACACCGACATCGCTCGGCTCGGCCGCGGGATCGATGCGCACCGCGTTGGTCCGCACGTAAACGGTCTTTCCAACCCAGGATGTGCTCTTTGGCCCCGCCGGTTTTCGCAACGGTTCGGAAGGCACAAACATGAGAGCGAGCATCACGGCAGTGAACACGTGTGTGACCTCCAGTTGGGGATGTTGGAGAGTAAAGAATAAATTGCCACAGAACCGACGAAAAGGCAAGCGAAATCGCCGCTGATTCTCCCTGGGTTCCCACCTGACAAACCGTGTCGAACGGTGCTCTTGGGTTTGATGCCGCCGATTCCTACAATTTCCCCTTGACAAACTATTGTTTCATTCAAGGGATCTCTCGATCATGCGAAAAATTCAGATTGGCAATTGCAGCGAGAACGTCGTCGAACGAGCCGACTTTCCGCCCGAACGCATCAAGGCGATTCTCGGCAACGAAACCGTCGCCGTCCTGGGCTATGGCGTCCAGGGCCGCGGGCAGTCGCAAAACATGCGCGACAACGGCGTCAACGTCATCATCGGCCTGCGCGAAACCAAAGGCAAGAGCTTCGACCTCGCGGTGCAGGATGGCTGGGTTCCCGGCAAGACGCTTCTCTCGCTCGAAGACGCAGTCAAGCAGGGCACGATCATTCAGTACCTACTCTCCGATGCAGGCCAAAAGGACCAGTGGCCCAAACTCAAACCGCTATTCACCAAGGGCAAGGCGCTCTACTTCTCACACGGCTTCAGCATCGTTTACAAGGACCAGACCGGCGTCATCCCGCCGCCGGACATCGACGTCATTCTCGTCGCGCCGAAAGGCTCGGGCACGACAGTTCGCCGCCTGTTTCTCGAGGGCAAAGGCATCAACGCCAGCTACGCCATTCATCAAGATGCCACGGGCAAGGCGCTTGATCGCTGCCTGGCGACGGGCATCGCGATCGGTTCGGGTTATATGTTCGAGACGACCTTCCAGAAGGAAGTTTTCAGCGATCTCACTGGCGAACGCGGCGTGCTGATGGGCGCCATTTATGGACTTTGGCTGGCTCAGTACGAAGTGCTGCGCGAGCACGGGCATTCGCCTTCCGAAGCATTCAACGAAACCGTCGAAGAAGCGACGCAATCGCTCTATCCGCTCATTGCCGAAAATGGCATGGACTGGATGTACGCGAACTGTTCGACCACGGCCCAGCGCGGTGCTCTCGATTGGTTCAAAAAATTCCGCGATTGCTCGAAGCCGGTGTTCGAGCAGCTTTACCAAAGCGTAGCTTCGGGAGAGGAGACCCGGCGCGTGCTCGACGTGAATAGCAAACCCGACTACCGCGAGCAGCTCGAAAAAGAGCTCAGGGAAGTCGCCGCCAGCGAAATGTGGGTGGCGGGGCAAGTCGTTCGTTCACTGCGTCCGGAGCGCATGGCGAAATCGAAGGGGTAAGCAATCCGGCTTGCGGCTTAGCGTTCAGCAAAAATCTCACGCGGAGCGCTACGCTGCAAGCGGAAAAGAAATTACGTATCCGAAGTAATGATGATCACGCCCTCGGCCGTTAGCGCGAGGGTGTGTTCGACGTGTACACTCGGCAAGCCGTCCTTGGTCACGACCGTCCACTGGTCGGCCAGCACACGGGTTTCGGCCTTGCCCATGTTCAACATCGGCTCGACGGCGAGCACGAGTCCTGGCTCGAGTTTGAAATCCATTTTGCGAAGCTCGGCTCGGCTGCGGGGGACGTAGTTCGGCACCTGCGGGCTTTCGTGCATGATGCGGCCGATGCCGTGACCCACGTATTCCTCGACGACAGTGTACCCCGCCTGGTGGGCGTGTCTCTGCATGAGCAGGGAAATCTCGGACCACCATTTCCGACGCGGCATCTCGTCGATGGCGATTTTCAGTACCTGCTCACCGGCCTCGATCAATCGTTTCCGTTCAGGGCGGCCTTCTCCCACCAGTATGCTGATGGCGCGATCGGCACACCAGCCATTGAGCTTGCACGCCGTATCTAGCTTCAGCAGATCGCCGTCGCGCAATTCGCGTTGACTGGGAATGCCGTGCACGACTTGTTCATTCAGGGAGATACAAGTGCACGCGGGGAACGGCGACTTGGGATTCGATCCGGGATACCCCTTGAAGAGCGGAGTGGCGCCGTATTTTTTGTAATGCGCCTCCACGGCGCGGTCGATCTCAATGGTTCGCGTGCCGGGTTTTGCCATCTCGCGGCAAATACGCAATGCTTCCGCGACGAGTTTTCCGGCCTCGCGCATCAAGCCGATTTCGCGCGCCGATTTCAGCTCTGGCGCTTGAGCAAAAAACTGTCGGAACACCCGTCACCTCGAACTTTTTCCTGGCCCGATCTCCGCGATCCACAATGACATGATATACGGCGAGAAACAGACTGGATTTCAGATCGCTTTAGACGCATCGACTCACGCCTTCGCTTTCATTCTCAACCCACGCAGAATGTTTTGGTAGATCTCCTCGATATCGCCCTGCCCCGGGATTTCCACAAGACGATTCTGCGCGGCGTAATGCGTAAGAATGTCGTCGTGAAGGTCATGAAAAACACGAAGTCGAGCGCGGATCGTCTCCGGCTTGTCGTCCTCACGCTGATAGAGCGGCGAATGACAGGCATCACATACGCCCTGCACTTTGGGCGGCTTGGAGTTCGTCTGGAACGTTGCCTGGCATGACGGATTGGGGCATGTCCACCGATCACTCAATCGCCGAACGATCTCATCATCGTGAACCTGCAGAAACACAACGCTCGTGAGATCGAGTCCGACGTCCTTGAGAAGCGCGTCAAACGCCTTTGCCTGCGCGAGCGTCCGCGGGTAACCATCAAGAACGAAATTCTCCGGCTTATTCGGGCCGCGAAATCGCGCGCTGACAATCTGATTCACCACATCATCGGGCACGAGTCGGCCAGCGGTAATGTACGGCTTTGCGAGGCGCCCTTCGGAGGTGTCTTGCTCGATCGCCTGGCGCAGTACATCGCCCGTGGCGAAATGGAGCAGCCCCTGGCGCTTGCCCAGTAGTTTTGCCTGAGTACCTTTTCCGCTGCCAGGTGGACCGATGAAGATCAATCGCATAGAGCGTCGCTTCCGCAGATGAGGCGTGCGTCGAACCGGTGGGAGATTTCGAATATCGCGTAATCTTCATTTTCGGAAAGATGCGTGTCGGTTACAAGGTGTGAATGCAATGAAAAAAAAAAGAGGGGCAGAACGCCCCTCGCTTCGTGGTGAGAACAATTGACCGAACTCTTGAGTGACATCAATCCTCGGTAAGCCCAGGATAGTTACGCATCACGAGGTGGCTGTTGATTTTTTGCACCAAGTCAAGCGCGACACTGATGACGATCAGCAAGCCCGTGCCGCCGTAGAAACTTGCCACCGTGTAGTTCACTTCAAGAGCCGAGGAGATCACGCTGGGAATAATGGCGACAACCGCCAAAAACGCGGCGCCCACGTAGGTGATTCGCAGGATAACCTTCTCCAGGTAGTCCGAAGTTCGCTTACCTGGCCGATAACCCGGGATGAAGCTGCCGTAGTCCTTGAGGTTGTTGGCGATATCGCGAGGATTGAAGGTAATCGCCGTCCAGAAGTAGCAGAAAAAGTAGATCAGAACGATGTAGAGCACGTTGTAGATGTACCCCTGCCGTTCGAGAGCGTAGGCAGCATTATGAGCCCAGTTGGCATTCGGGAACTGCTGTGCGATAGCCTTCAGGCCGACGGTGGGCAGGATCAGCAAACTGCTCGCAAAAATCACCGGCATAACGCCGGACTGATTGATTCGCAACGGCAAGAAGTTGCGCGTACCGCCGTAAACACGCCGGCCCCGCACGTGTTTAGCGGATTGCGTAGGGATACGGCGTTGGGCCTTCGTCATGAAGATCACGCCGATCACGACGCTGATGAAGAGAAAGAGCAGGACGAAGATTTTCTCCAACCCAACGTCGCCGCCGACACCGCTGCCGCCAAGCTGGAAGATGCTGGCACGAATCTTGAAGCCGAGCAGCGGAACTTCGTAGCCAGGTTCTGAACCGCGAGCCATGATGAGAATTTGGGTCGCATCAGGGATGCGGGCAACGATGCCAGCCATGATGAGCAAGCTAATGCCGTTGCCTACGCCGTATTCATCGATCTGTTCTCCGATCCACATGAGCAGAACGGTACCCGCCGTCATGAGCAGAATCGTTGCGAATACGAAGAAGAAACTATCATACCCCTGAATTGCCAGGCCCATCCCCCCTTCGTTCTTGGGTTTGATGAGACTTGACACCCACATCCACGCCTGGAAGATGCATATGACGACTGTCGCATAGCGCGTGTATTCGTTGATTTTCTTTCGCCCAGCCTCGCCTTCCTTGCTCAGTTTTTCCAAAGGCGGATATACGCTGGACAGAAGCTGGAAGATAATGGACGCCGAGATATAGGGCATGATGCCGAGGCCGAAGATCGTGCTTTGGCTCAGGCTGCCGCCAGAGAACATTGAGATCAATCCGAGCAATCCGCCTTCTTGGCCTCGCATGGCATTGAACATGCCGAGCTGATCGATCATGGGTACCGGAACGTGAAAGCCGATTCGATAGATACCAAGGAAAAGAAGCGTAATGATGATCTTTTGGCGGAGTTCCTTGATTTTGAAGATCGAAGCCAGCCGGCTTTGACCGAAGGAATTCAGACCCGATTTCATCATTGCCGTGGCGGTCGCCATGGAATCATCCTCTCAAACGCCGAACACTCCCGGCAAGCAGTCACTCGAAGAGCCGCAAGCCAGCAACGAGTCGATCCGATCAACTCGATGAATAATATACGAAGCGACAACCAAAGGACCGCACAGGATTTCGGTTAATTACTGGATTTCCGCGGCGCCATCTTATTTTTCACGGGCTTCTTCGGCTCCGCGACGATTTCCGTCGTGCCGCCCTTGGCCGCGATTTTTTCACTAGCGGATTTGGAAAAATGATTCGCCTTGACGATGAGTTTCTTCGTCAGTTCGCCTTGCCCGAGAACGCGCACGCCGTCAGCGGGTCCCTTGGCAAGTCCCGCTTTGCACATGGCCTCGGCACAAACGGTGTCGCCGTCCTTGAACGCCTTGTCCAGGTCGCCGACGTTGACGACGTGATATTTCTTATCCCACGTTTCGTGGCTGAATCCACGCTTGGGCATACGGCGGAAGAGCGGCATTTGACCGCCTTCAAAGGTGAACGACGGCTTCTTGGCGCCGGCGCTCGCGTACTGGCCCTTGGAGCCACGCGACGACGTTTTGCCATGCCCGCTGCCCGGACCGCGACCGACTCGCTTTTTCTGCTTTCGCCGATTGATGCCGTGATGTACTGTGGAAAGATCCATTAGAGAGTCACTCCGCGAAGTTGTTCAACCTGTTCACGAGTGCGCAGCTGATTCAATCCGTCGATCGTGGCCTTGACGAGATTGATCGCGTTCGTGCTGCCATGCACTTTCGTAAGGATGTTGTGAATGCCAGCTGCGACGAGGACGTCGCGAACGCCTGGGCCGGCCTTGACGCCCGTACCCGGACCGGCGGGAACGAGGATAACCTTGCTCGCGCCAAATTTCCCAACGACGCGATGCGGGATTGATTCACCCTTCATCGAGATGCGAGGCAATTGCTTGAGAGTTTTTTCAGCTTCCTTCGCTGCTTTTTCAACGGCCGGAGGAACTTCGTTGGCCTTGCCATAGCCCCAGGCAACCCGGCCTCGCCGATCGCCGACCACGACCATGGCGTTGAAACTGAAGCGGCGACCGCCCTTGACCACGGCGGCGCACCTACGGATCTTGATGATACGTTCCTCAAGACCTTCCGTGTGCGAATCACGGCCTTCTTTGCGTTCGCGTTGTTCTTTTGCCATCGAAAACACCTCGAAACGGCGTGTGCTGCCGCACCGACCGTACATTCCTTAGATTGTCAGAACTGTAATCCACCTTCGCGAGCGGCATCGGCCAGCGCTTTAATTCGGCCGTGGTAACGATAGTGACCTCGGTCGAATGCCGCGAGCGTGACGCCCTTCGCCTTGGCGGATTCGGCCAGCATCTTGCCCACGACCTGCGACGCCTTGATGTTGCCGCCGTAGGGCAACCCGGAACGAGCGTCCTTGGTGCGCGAGCTTGCCGATGCAACCGTCACGCCGTTGAGATCGTCAATTAGCTGCGCGTAAATATGCTTGGAGCTTCGGAAGACCGTCAAACGAGGGCGCTCGGGAGTTCCAACGATCAGCCGTCGAACGTGTTGACGGCGCCGCAACTGACGACGCTTCTTGAGTTTTTGTTGATCCATGACCCACCACCTGAACCGTGCGACCCGAAATGAGCCGCACACGACTCTGCGTTTCGAAAAATACTATGCTCCACCGCTGGCAAACGACTTGCCTTCCTTGCGACGGATTTTCTCGCCGTCGTACATGATACCTTTGCCCTTATAGGGTTCAGGCTTCCGCACGCTGCGAATCTCGGCCGCGAATTGGCCCACCTTTTGCTTGTCAGCGCCGGTGACGATGATCGTATTGGGATCCGGGCAGGCCACAGTGAGACCATCCGGCGGACTCTTTACAACATGATTCGCATAACCGACCATCAGCACGACTGCTTTTTTATCCATCTTGGCCTGATAGCCGATGCCTTCGATTTTCAATTTCTTCTCGTATCCCTTGGCAACGCCATCGACCATGTTCTGAATCAGCGAGCGGGTCAAGCCGTGGAGAGATCGGTTAAGACGCTCGTCATTGGGACGGGTGATCTTGATCGCCTTGCCGTCGGACTCGACTTTCATGGCAGGGTGCCACGCAAAATCGAGTTTGCCTTTCGGTCCGTCGACGAAAATCTTGCCGGCGTCGATCTTTACCTTGACGCCTGCGGGAATCACCACAGGTTGTTTGCCGATACGGGACATAAATTACCCCTTGCTCCCAGGGAAAACACAGACGATCCCTGGCGTTCCTGGAATGTCAATCCAGGTATTACCAAACCCGACAGAGAAGTTCACCGCCAAGACGCTCCGCACGCGCCTTCCGATCGCTGATAACGCCGCGGCTTGTGCTGACGACGGAAATACCCATCCCTTGCAGCACGGGCCGCAGTTGTTTGTAGCTGCAATAATACCGCCGACCGGGCTTGCTGACGCGCTCGATCTTACGGATGACGCGCTCGCCGTCTGGGCCGTACTTCAGGAAGACGCGGAGGATTTTTTTCGGGTCGTTCAACGCCGCCTCGGGATGGAACACCGAACGGCCTTCGACCTTGTTGATCACGCCGACCTGAAAATCAAGAATGAAGCCTTCGTCCTTCAGCACCTGTGCCACGGCCGTCTTCAGCTTCGTGGACGGCATATCGACAGCCGGAGACTCAATGCGATTGCCATTGCGAATGCGCGTCAACATATCAGCGATCGAATCAGTCATCATAGCAAAAATCACTCCAGGTTCCGACGCAGGCTTCCACTGCTCGGCCGCAAAAAAATCATCACTCCAGACTACCAGCTTGCTTTCTGGACACCAGGAATTAAACCCTTGTTCGCCATATCACGGAAACAGATTCGGCAAATGCTGAATTTGCGATAAACAGCTCGCGGACGGCCACACAATCGGCAGCGCATCCGGATTCGAATCAGGTCTCGGCCAGGCAACTTCTTCTTGCCTGTCTTGTGAAGCTCAATTTTCTTGAGATTCCGTTCGTGTTCGACTTTTTTGGCTAAGGTAGACATTATTAACCCAGGTTGCAGTCGGATTCCACAGTGAAATATTCTTACGCCTCGCGGAACGGCATGCCGAATAGCCGCAATAATTCCCGAGCCTCGTCGTCGTTTCTCGTGCTGGTGACGAAGGTGATGTCCATTCCTTGCGTGAAGGTCGCCTTGTCCGGATCGATCTCGGGGAATACCAGCTGCTCGGCCAAACCGATCGTGTAGTTGCCGTTGCCATCAAAGCTCTTAGGATTGACGCCGCGAAAGTCGCGAATACGCGGCAGAGCCACGCTGACAAGACGATCGAGGAACTCGTACATCCGATGACCGCGGAGTGTCACGCGGCAACCGATTTCATTGCCCTGACGAAGGCGAAAAGCGCTGACAGCGATACGCGCCTTCGTAATCTGCACGCGCTGACCGCAGATTGCCGTCAGTTGCTCGGCAGATTGCTCCATGCGGTTTTTGTCCTGCAACGCCTTGCCGACGCCCATGTTCACGACAATTTTCTGCAGCTTCGGAAGGCTGAGAATGTTCGTGCGCCCCAGCTTTGTTTGAAGTTGGGGAATGATTTCTTTGGTGTATCGTTCCAATAACCGAGCCATAACTCAACCTTCGTCACTGGACGGAAAAAGCTAATTTTCTCGCTCGAGCTTTGTTGCGTTCCCGTAGGATGTACGTAACAAGTATTAATTATTTGCCCTGGGCGTAGGCGCTGCGAGCTTTGCTTAGTGCGCCAAGACCATTGCCACACTTCTTGCAGAAACGTTCTTTGCTGCCATCGGCAGCATAACGCTTGCCAATCCGGACACCTCGCTGACAGGTCGCGCAGAACAGCTTCACGTTGGAAACGTCGATCGGCATCTCCTTCGACAACCGCCCGCCCTGTTGGTTCTGACGATTGGGCTTCAAGTGGCGATACACGCGATTAATGCCTTCCACGACGATTTTCTTTTTGTCGGCGAGAACACGCAGCACGCGAGCGGTGGTCCGGTTCTTGGGCGTACCGGCGTCATCACCGGTGATAATTTCAACGATATCGTCTTTGCGAATATTCATGGCCTTCATCCGTTCAAAATCTACGTGCTCGCCGAAAACCGATTTATTACACGACCTCAGCGGCGAGATTCACAATCTTGAGGTACCCCTTTTCGCGCAACTCTCGAGCGACGGCGCCGAAAATACGGGTGCCGCGAGGATTGTCGTCCTCCTTATTGAGGAGCACCATGGCATTTCGATCGAACCGGACGTAGCTGCCGTCCTTACGTCGAATGCCCTTCTTGACCCGCACGATGACACCCTTGACAACATCGCCGGGCTTCACATCTCCACCGGGAATCGCCTTTTTCACGCTGGCAATAATCACGTCCCCAAGCGAAGCGGACCGGCGTTTCGTACCGCCGAGCACCTTAATGCACATGCATTCTTTGGCGCCCGTATTGTCGGCAACATCAAGATAGCTATACATCTGGATCATGACAGATCACCTTCGCAAAGCTCTGAAACCTGAATTATTTCGCGGGAGCCAAATCACTCGGCGCCGCCGCCTGGGTCGGAGCTTTTCGAACGATTCGAACCAGCCGCCAGGACTTCAGCTTGGAGAGAGGCCGAGACTCCATGATCTCGACCATGTCGCCATTCCGAGATTCATTTTTCTCATCATGCATATAGCAGATCGTTCGGCGCTTGATGTACTTGCCATAGCGCGGATGCTTCTCCAGCCGCTGAATCTCGACACGGCGGGTCTTATTCATTTTGTCGCGCGTCACAACGCCGACGACTACTCGGCGTAGTCCACGATCCGAAACGGTCATTCGTCAATCCTCTTACATAACCTGGTTTGGCGTCTGGCCGCGAACTCCGGTCTGGCGTTCGCGCAGGATTGTCTTAATCCGAGCCACTTCTCGTTTGGCCTTCTGGATTTCACTAGGCGTCTCCAGGCGATCGGTCGCAGACTGAAAACGCAAATGAAACAGATTCTTTACAGTTTCCTTGAGCGTCAAATCCAGCTGCTCATCCGTCATTTGACGCAGTTCTTTTGCTTTCATGGCAGTTCTCGCAAAAATCAACCACTACACGTTCGGGCGACGCGTAACGAACCGGCACTTAAACGGCATCTTGTACGCCACGCGCGCCAACACGTCGCGAGCTGCCGCCTCGGGCACACCCGCCACTTCAAACAGCACCAAGCCAGGCTTTACCACTGCGGCCCAGAATTCCGGCTCGCCTTTTCCCTTACCCATTCGGGTTTCCAGCGGAATCGACGTCACCGATTTGTGCGGAAACACGCGGATATAAAGCCTGCCTTCACCACGCATCGAATGACTGGCCGTGATTCGACCCGCCTCGATCGATTCCGCGCTGAGCCAACCGCCTTCCAGCGATTGCAGGCCGAACTCGCCGAAGGCGACGTAGTTGCCACGCAACGCCTTACCGCGGACCTTTCCGCGCTGGTTTTTTCGAAACTTTACTCTTTTGGGCATTTGCGGCATTGTCGTCTCCCTCGGCGTCCAGGAAATCGCCGTTATGAATCCAAACTTTCACACCGATATGCCCCTGAGCGGTCTTGGCCTCGGTGAAACCATAGTCAATCTTCGCACGCAATGTGGACAGCGGAATGCTGCCCTCCATAGCGCTTTCGCAGCGAGCCATTTCCGATCCGCCAAGCCGACCAGACAGCTGTACGCGAATCCCCTTCGCGCCAGCTTCCATTGTCTGCTCGAGGGAACGCTTAATCGTCCGTCGAAAACTCTGACGCTTTTCCAGCTGATCGGCAACATCCTCGGCAACCAGCTGAGCATCAACTTCCGGGCGACCAACTTCCATCGTCTTCACTTCCAAATGGCGATGGGTCAGATCCTCAAGCTCCTTGGTCAGCTTTTCGACTTCCTGCCCCTTCTTGCCGATGATAACACCGACTCTCGCCGAATAAATAACCACAACCACCTTTTCGCGCGTCCGTTCGATACGGATGCGCGAGATGCCAGCACGCCCCTGCTTCACTCGCGTCTGCACGAACTTGGCGACATGCGCGCGGATCTTGGTGTCTTCCACCAGAAGCTCGGCAAAATCCTGCTTGCCGGCGTACCAAGTACTCTGCCAATCCAGCATGATGCCGGTGCGAAAACCAGTCGGTCGAACTTTCTGACCCATGAAGCACCCATAAAACGCAAGCCCGCGGGCAAACACCAAAAGCCCGCGGGTCTTGTTGAAACCAACCCACTAATTCGCAGGCGGAGCCGCCTCCTGCATATCGGACACAGTAACAACAATATGAGCAAACCGGCGTTTGATCGGAAACGCGGAACCACGCGCTCTCGGCATGAAGCGCTTCATGATCGGACCGCCATCGACCCGGGACTCTACGACCAACAACTCGTCCTTGTCACGCGCGCCGCGATCCTCGGCATTGCCCATCGCGCTCTTCAGAACCTGTTCGAGCAAGCGAGCACTACGATTCGGATAAAAGCGAAGCAATTCTAGCGCCTCGTCCGCCATTTTGCCGCGGATCAAATCCGCGAACGCGCGGATTTTGCGAGCATTCATATCCGCAAAGCGATGTTTTGCCGTGTAATCCATCTTCCACCTTACCGTTGTCGCTCTTCAAGCCTTCTTCGATCACTGCCTTGGACTAATTCACCGAAATTTCCGGGGGCAGGATTTGAACCTGCGACCTCCAGGTTATGAGCCTGGCGAGCTACCACTGCTCCACCCCGGGATCGTGTAATCGCTATTTGCCCGCCCCAGCTGCGGCGGCCTTCGCTTTACCACCGCTGTGTCCCTTGAATATTCGCGTCGGGGCGAACTCACCCATTTTGTGGCCAACCATATCTTCGGTGACAAACAACTTGGCGAAATTCTTCCCGTTGTGAACCATGAATGTGTGCCCGATAAAATCCGGCACGATGGTACAATCACGCGCCCAAGTCTTGATAGGCTCGCGACTGCCGTTGCGCTGCTGCTTCTCTACTTTGCCAAGAAGCCGCATGTCTACATAGGGCCCTTTTTTTATCGAACGTCCCATTTCGTCATCACCTCAACACGGGGAGCAACTATCTTAGTGACCGGCGAGTCATTGTCCAGTAAAACGCGAAAATACTGTATGATTCGCGTGAAGTTTTTTTTTTCTGAACCGCGATACTACTGATGCGTTCCAGGTCGGCGGCGGCGAATAATCGCCTTGTTCGACGGCCGTTTTCGCTTTCGCGTCTTGCCGCCCTTGGCGAGTACGCCTGTCGGCCCGCACGGATGACGACCACCTGCCGTTCGGCCTTCACCACCGCCCATGGGATGATCGACCGGATTTTGCGAGGTGCCGCGATTGTGCGGCTTACGTCCCATCCAGCGTTTGCGTCCCGCCTTGCCCAGGCTGATGTTCATATGGTCGGAATTTCCCAGCGATCCGATCGTCGCCCGACAGGCCGCATTGACGCGGCGAACTTCACCCGACGGCAACGTGATCTGCGCCCATTCGCCCTCACGAGCGCTCAACGTCGCGGAGCAACCCGCACTGCGGCACAGCTGGCCACCACGACCAGGATGCATTTCGATGTTGTGAATACTCATGCCGAGCGGAACCTTTTTGAGCGGCATCGAGTTGCCGACACGAGGCTCCGCTTCTACACCGCTGACCAAACGATCGCCCGCCTTGATACCGTCGGGCGCCAGAATGTATGCCTTCGTGCCGTCTTCGTATTGAAGCAATGCGATTCGGCAGCTGCGGTTCGGGTCGTACTCAATCGCGACGACGTTAGCGAAAACGCCGTCTTTGGTCCGCTTGAAATCGATGACGCGGTACATCTTCTTGTGCCCGCCGGCACGAAATCGCGAACAGACGATACCCTGAAAGTTGCGGCCACCCGTCTTTTTGCGCGGCACGACCAGCGACTTTTCCGGCTTCTTCTTGCGGTCCGTAATTTCAGCAAAATCACTTACCGACCCGCCACGGCGACCGGCCGTCACCGGCTTATAGTAGCGAATACCCATGACACACATCCTCTCCGATAATTCTCTTACTCAGCGGCACAAGCTTCCGTCGCTCCCAACGCTCTCAATAGAACTCAATCTTGTCTTCGGGATGCAGCTTGACGATCGCCTTCTTCCAGTTCGACAGCTTGCCTTCCTTGAAGCGATAACGGCGAACCTTGCCCAACCGCAACTGCGTGCGAACTGCGACGACGCGCACGTTGAACAACTCCTGCACCGCATGTTTGATCTGCGTCTTGTTCGCCCAGAGATTCACGACGAACGAGTACGCATTGTGATGCTCGCTAGTCGATTGATGCGTGCCTTTTTCAGTCACCAATGGCGCGAGCACGATCTGGTGCGGCTCCAATTCGGGACCAAAAGTTCGTTTTTCCGGTTTCGCTGCAGCTGCCATGACCTCACCTATATATATCAAGCCCATCCCGCGGATTGCGAATCGAGCCAATCACTCTTTCACATTTTATTTCCACTTGGCGTTCTTGCACAACTCCTGCAAGGCCGCCTTGGTCAACACCAAACGCTTGGGCCGTAAGATTTCGTAGGCGTTGAACTGCGCCGCCGGCAGAACCGCCATGCCGCGAATGTTCCGGGCCGACTTGTAGATCGTCTGATTCTCGTCGATGTCGGTCTTTGCCAAACCGATCAGGCAACTCTTGTCCGCGATCTGCAGATTCTTGAGCACGCCGGCGACCTGCTTGGTCTGAATGGCGGGCAACTTCAACTCGTCGATCACGACAGCTTCGTTGTCCACAATCCGGCTCAACACCGCCATCCGAGTCGCCGCACGAACGGCCTTTTTCGGCAGATGGTATTCGTAATCGCGCGGCTTGGGGCCTTTAGCAGTGCCGCCGCCGCGACGCTTGTTCGAGCGGCGTGTGCCTGCACGCGCGTTGCCCGTACCCTTTTGGCGGAACAATTTTTTCGTGCTGCCCGCGACTTCGCCGCGGCGAAGCGTCGAGTGGGTGCCCGCACGCTGGTTGGCCAAATGCATCAAAACGACTTCGTGCAGCAGCTGCTTATTGACTTTGCCGCCCAACTCAGCCGGATCCACTTCGACCGAACCGACGCTCTGACCCTGCGTGTTGAAAACAGGCACGCTGATCGGTTTTACTTCTTCGGTGGACACAGGAACCTCACTAAAAAAACGATTCGCATCCGAGATGCGAATGGTTGCTCTCATTCAACGAAACACCCCAGGACACGACCCATTGCCGCATTACCTGGGGGAAAAAGGCGAATCAGGCCTTGCCAGCCAATACGCGAATTTTGATGTCAACGCCCGGCGGCAGACTCAAGCCCTTGTTCAGCGCTTCGATCGTCTTGCCCGTCGGCTGAAGAATATCGATCAATCGCTTGTGGGTGCGAATCTCAAACTGCTCGCGCGACTTGCGGTTAATGTGCGGCGAACGCAACACTGTGTAACGTTCGATCCGCGTCGGCAGCGGAATCGGGCCATGCACCAGCGCTCCGGTGCGCTGCGCGGTCTCCACGATTTCGGTCGCGGTCTTGTCCAACACCTCGTGATCGAACGCTTCCATTCGAATCCGAATTTTTTCACTGGCGGCTGCGGCCACGTTGTATCCCCATTTTTACGTCGTTTCTATCGAGAAACATTACCATAGGGAGAATAAAAGACCCCGTCAAGGCAGAGATGAAAAATCCGACCGAATTTACGATGAATCGACATTTCTTCTGCCAAGCGGAAACGATGTGAATCGACCCGAGGCACCGACAAACGTCGGAAACTCAACGCGGCAGCAAGGAAACCGTCGACATTTCCCTCTGGTGCCGAGGTTCTGCCTCGGCACCAGAGGGCTGTGAGGCTCCTGCCTCGTCATTGCATTTATCGCTGACGTAGGAAAGTGGCCTTGCAGGCGATTTTCACGCAAGGCAGAGCATTGCAAAGCCAGTGGGCGCCGAGGCAGGAGCCGCGGCACCAGAATAAAAAATGGAGGCTCCAGACTCTGCCCAAACAGCTGAATCCTGCGAGCCAAATAAGAAGGACGTGGCAAGAAGTCTAATCCCTGGCATAGGGCATGATCGCTGTCGGACGGTTTTGGAGCCAGGGGTAGGGTTGGAGATTTCGCGAATACAGTGCTCCGTACGGCGTCAGGATGACTCGCGGCACGAATCGGCCTTGCGAGTTTGGGCCGTAGTGTTGCCAGACTTCGCGTGAACCGAAGGGTGATTCGTAAGGCGCGATCTCGTAACTCGGGACGATTTCATACTTCGGCGTGATTTGCGTTTTGGGAGCAGGGAGCAATTCAGCCGGCCCTTTCTTCGTTGGCTCCTGGGCACGGCCATTGACGCCAAGAAAAATTGGCGAACATCCTATCGAAATGATCAACAATTTACGCAGCATGGAAGACTCCAAAAATTCGACAAGGGCGATCTCGTCAAGCCTAGGTCATGCTCGCCTCGCTCGCAGCTGGGTATCGCGGTCAGCCGATGCAAATTAACTCTGCCCTAGCAAAATAATCGTCAAAAGCGGCAGATTCGCTTCAATCCGGATATTGTGCGCAGGTTGGCGAAGAAACGTCAACCCGATCGGCGCGACTTTGATCTTGACGGCACGGGCGATGGCCATTATTGCCCCATCTCCACATTTATCTTGGGTCGGCGGGGAAAGTTCGTGCGCAGATGTGCTTGGTTGGCTCTGTTGCCGATCGTGTTCGTGGCCTCTGGTTGTCTCGTCACCGAGGAAAACGAAACGACGTCATGGAAGAAGGAATTCCACAATCCCGCCCTGGCAGCTGACAATGTGATGCTGCGTATCGCTCTTGTCGCACGGCCTGTCGGCGACGAGTTCCTGAATCAAGGCGTTTGGCAGCATGCCGACGAGATGATCGGCGAATTTGAAGAGCGGTCGCGACTCGCGGAGAACGGCTATCGTCTGGGCCAAATCGTCGGAACACCTCCTGGCGAACTCCAGCAACTATTGCTCTCAGACGCGACCAGCGCCAAGCTGAGAGTATTTGCAGTTGGCAAGACGATTGATGTGCCGATCAGTCCTAAGCAGCCTGAGACTTCGTTCGCTATCGTAAAAAAAAATAAAAAGCAGACCGAGGCCACGCTGGAGAAAGCCCGACACCTATTTGAAATTCGAGCGAGGTTCGACGAACTTGGCCGAACGGTGCTGGCGTTTTGCCCGAAAGTCGAGACGGGCGATCCTGTGCTGCCGTTTTACGCGAAACCAGACCGGTCGATGTGGGAACTGAAACGCGAAAAGGCCAGCAAACGCTACCCGGAACTTGGGTGGGAAGTGACGCTTGATGCGAATCAGTACATTTTGTTAGGCGGCCGAGTGGAAAGGCATCGCGCGATCGGCCAGCAGGCGTTCATCGACGGCGCCGACACGGGCGGAGTGCAACGTTTGCTGGTGATTTGCAACTGCCGGCCGCCGCACGCCAATCTGCCGACGCCCGCCGACGAAGGGGAACGTCTTCGCATCAACGGCGCGCCGCCACCGCTCGCATTGCAAGCTGCAAAATCGGGCCTGCCGCGACGGTAGCGCGACTCTGCACAGGAGCCGCAATTTCTCTTTGAATTCCCGTATTGGTCTTCGCCAGCCCAACCAATTCGTGGAATGATCACATTTCTCAGACTCGCTCGCTTGCGCTTCAGGCCAACACTACTTACCGCAGATCACGCATTTTTCCCAATCGAATTTTCTGAGCGAACACGCCGAACCAGCAAAGATTCAACCTGGGCAGGTCCGGAATCCAGGAAAAGCTATGAAGGATAGCGGAAGATTCAGCCGAACCAAATGGGTAGGAAAGAGAAACCAAGTGACGATGGATGAGACCGGGGAACCCGTCGGCATCTGGTTTATCAACGTGAATGGAAACCGAGGCGCAGGCAGTTAGGCAACAGGAGCGAGGGGCGTTCCCTCACAAAACCAAGGATGCCGAACCTGGGCCGGAACTATCATCAGTAAATGGAGGAATCCTAGTGAATGCTGCGTTTTTGTTGATGACATCGGCGCTGTTGGCCGGCCAGGCGGCGGAGAAGAAAGCCGCCCCAGCAACCGCCACTCCCGCGCCCGCTGTCGCTTCCGCCTGTGGATCGGGCGGCTGTGATCCGTGTGGATGCGAAGGCTTCGGCCATCGGCTGCGAGATCGCCTTCGCGGCCTGTTCAAACGCGACAACTGCGACACCTGTCAACCCGCGACGTGCGCGCCCGCGCACCACTCGCATGTTTCGCTCTTCAACCGCGGCTGCAACGACTGTGGCCCGCGCGTGTGGAACTGGCAGCCGGCTTGCAAGCCGCAAACCTGCGCCCCGACCTGCAATGACCCGTGCGCCAAGGGCGGACTTAACATCCTCGCCAAGCTCCGCGCCAAGTTCCATCGCAACGACGCTTGCTGCGATGGCGGCTGCAGCTCGCCCGTGACGGCGGCGCCCCCGGCAACTTCCCAGCCCCTGCCGAACCCCGGCAAGAAGATGCCGTCCACCACGCCGACGACCCCAGCTCCGAAGGCGAAGCCCCAGGAAGTACGCATCGACACGCCGCCGGCTCCGACGGCGCCGATCGCTCCGAGCGTCATCCCGGTCGTTCCGAACGGCCCGGCTGCTGTCGAGATCACGCCCCTTCCCGTTCCCGCTCCGCGTATCGAAACCAACGGACGCGATCCGTTCTAATGGAGCCTGTCAACCCACCGCCGACGTCGTTCCCCTCCTGACCAAGGTCTTGAGGCAGGCTTCGGAGACGCAATCCCGATAGCTAGACGTCGGCAAACTACCGGCTTCGCGAGTCGCCATACTCGCGGAGTCGGTTTTTTTATTTCCCGGCTTTCTTGAGGTTTCACGTTTTGAGCTCGCGCCGCCGGTCCAATCGAAAAAAAATCCCCCAACCGACTTTGACAGCGCCAACCCATGCGCGTTACGGTTGTTGATAGTGTGACCCCAAGCCCGCAGGCGAGCGCAGCGAGCCTGCGGGGTGACGCGGCGCCAAGTGCAATCAGAAAATGTTTGACAAGCCGACGAGCGTCTAGTGTAAGATCACGATCATATCCGTCGCGCTCCGCGAACGAGCGATCGCGCGAGCACCCACGCTTGCACGCGGAGCACGCCGGATACAATCCTGAACGTTAGGGGTGATGGAACGTCGATGCCCGGCTTCGTGTTTCACCTCTGCTGCCCGAAATGCCAGAAGACGAGCCAAGACTATCCGCTGTATGTTTTCCCAAGCCTGTTCAGCGCAGAAATCGTGCTGCCGGCTTGGAGCCGACATTTTCGATTTTTCGCCGAGATAAGATGTTGCCTCATGCCAGAAGATCGGGGCACTCTTGAGAAGAATCGCGGTCGTCTGGCCGAATTCACTAGCCAATTGTCCTCTTCCGGCCTAACCATCGGGTTCCCTATGTGGTCGGTTGAAGCAGGTAACATTTGTGTTAGGGTGGAGCCGGTGCCGATCTGTCCCTACTGTGGTAACGCCGCCGATGCGAAGGCCGGCTATCAGCCCCTGGAACGCTAGAAAGTATCAGCAATCCATTTACCGTGCCGCTTCCGATGCTTGGACTTTCGGTGCGGGCGCTCAATTGCCTGCACGCAGCGGAAATTGGGACCTTGGGCGAGTTGTGTGAGCGTAGCCTAGATGAATTGTTGGGCATTCCCAACTTCGGCGTCACCACGCTCCAAGAGGTTCGCGACAAAATAGAGGCTGCGGGCTGGAAGCTCCAGGAGAAGAAGCCGGCCGAACCGTCATCTGGCCCTGAAGCTTGAGTTACGCTCCTTCCACGTTGACACTTCGGAATGATTTTCGGCGTCTCCTGAGTAGTGGCGAGTTGTGAGAGTAGAGTGGCGAGCAAAAACCAGAAAAAGGCGGCAACAGCCATGGGTGGCTTGAGAAATAACTTCCGTATCTGCCGCTTGCGGCTTAGCGCTCACCATGGTGCCCTGTTGAGCGCTAAGCCGCAAGCGGCGAAAGCAAATCGGGAAGTTATTTTTCGAGCGTCGCTATACGGAGTCAGGCCAACGCAAGTTCCCGCGCAACGACAGCTTCCCAGTCTTGTTTATCGCCGCTCGTTCCATTCTTTCGATCGATATTTCGTTTCCGCCAATACATCGATTGACAGCCGTTCCGGCGTGGTCCAATCCGATGGCTCGATGATCCAGGCGGTATCGCGAACGAATTCACGCAGGATGGCGTCGCGCACGTCGTCATTGGTAAGCTCGATGCCTGACAACTCGCGAAGGCCAGGCAGAGCAGGTGTATAATCGCTCTGCCTGAGCAGCACTGAGCCGTGCTGCATCAACGCGCGGTGGTGCTTTTTTTGGGCGCTGCCTCCGACCTTGTGGCCCGCACACAATAGATCCCCTGGCGTAAACTGCTGAAAGCACAACAGGTCGCCATGCCGTACTGCCGCCGCGCCGCTCAATGCCAATCCTTGCGTCACGCCGAGCGATGCCAGTGCTGCAATGGCGATGCGATGGATGCGCGTCATCCACGGCTCAGCGGAGTGCCACACCGGTCTGGGAGGCAGGGCTAGTGCGTAGGTGAGTTCGTGGTGGTGAACCAAAGTGGCGCCGCCTGATGGGCGACGCACAAAAGGGAGGGCGGCGAGCAATCGATCGGTCAACCGAGCCTCAGCTGGCTGGAAGTAGCCGAGGCTGACGGTCGCCTCGCGCCAGCCGTAAAACCGCAGTGACGCCGAACCTTGATCCGCGGCAGTGCGAACCATGACCTCGTCGGCGGCCATATTGGTCGCGCCGTCGGCGATGGCGTAGGGTAACAAGCGGATTTGATGTGGAGATCTCATTGAACTTGTTTCGTTTAGCCGCGACGCGCAGCGGAGTGCGGGAGAGATAGGTTACTAGGCAATAATCCGAAGAGAGCGACAAGCATCCGAATAACCTGCTTCGAGGTCTAATGTGACCGCGACTTCCCGAGTAATCCACAACGGCAGGCTAGGCAAGCGTTGTCCAACGCTCAACGTATGTGCCCAGATCTGCAGCCGACATGTTCCGCCTTCGTCATTCGTACGATAAGCGACAGCATAAAGCGGCGAATCGAGCGGCGCTGAACCGTTGAGTTCTAGCATCTCTGTCAATTCGAGATGGAGATTCGCGAGTCGGCTTGTAACGACATCTATGACGATTACTGAAACTCCCTGGCGCAGATAGCCCACACACTTACCCGCGAAGGATTGACGATTCGCTTCGCGATCTTTGTTCGCAGGGCTGATAAGTTCAATCGCGGCAACGAGATTCCGGATGTCATCTCTGGCGACTACGCGCACTTCGAAGAGATCAAGCGAGTCCAGTTCGATGGGCAGCTGCCAGGTAGGTTCGGGAGCGGTCAGAACGGCTTCCGAAACGCCACCCAGCTTTACTGTCTGTTTGTGAAACGTGCCTACATCGACCTCTACCGATGAACCGTGGCGTACTTGTGGTATCGCTACGAACTCCGGGGGCAGTATCGACGTGTTCAGCTGATTAGCAATAAACGCCGTCCAAGCGGCATGAACACCCTCCCAAGGAATGCTCTTGTTAAGCGGCCCATGAAAATGATCGAGTAACGGCATAATTCTGCTCCCTAATCTGCACAACCAAGCCGCAGAACGTAACCTCCAATACGCGATCCGCTGCAAAACAATTCCTACGCATTCCACCGCAGCACCGGTTCCTTGAAAGCCTTCGCGTCGTTGGGTCGGCTGATCGGCAGCGTGTGCGGCGCCTGCTGCAAGAACTCCGCGTCTTCTCCGATGATCTTTAGCAGCGTGGCGGCGAAGGCGTCGAGTGTCTCTTTCGATTCGGTTTCCGTCGGCTCGATCATCAATGCTTCGGGGACGACGAGCGGGAAGTACACGGTCGGTGCATGGTATCCAAAATCGAGCAGGCGTTTGGCGATTTCCATCGCGCTGATGCGTTTCGCTCGCTTCAACTTTGACGCGCTGGCGACGAACTCGTGCATGCAGCGATCGCCGTGCGGCACATCCAGCGTGTCCTTGACCAGCGCGAGCAGGTAGTTCGCGTTGAGCACGGCGTTTTCCGTCATGGAACGCAAGCCCTTCGGACCAAGCGTGCGGATGTAGCAGTACCCGCGCAATAAGATGCCGACGTTGCCGAAGAAACTGCGCACTCGGCCGATCGTCTTCGGGCGATTGTATTCGAGTTTGAAGGTCTCGCCTTCCTTGACGACGATCGGTGTTGGCAGGTAAGGCCCAAGCATGCCGCGGACGGCGATCGGCCCCGAACCTGGCCCGCCGGCGCCGTGCGGGCCGGTGAAGGTTTTGTGGACGTTGTAATGCATCATGTCGGCGCCAAAGTCGCCAGGCCGAGTCACGCCGACGATGGCATTCATGTTCGCGCCGTCGAGGTAGACGAGTCCGCCGGCGTCGTGGATCATCTTCGTTATTTCGCCGATCTGCGACTCGAACAGACCAATCGTGTTGGGATTGGTGATCATGAACACGGCGGTTTGGCTGTCGATCTTGGATTTCAGATCGGCGAGATCGACGAGGCCATTCGCGCCGCTCTTGATCGACACGGTGTCGAAGCCCGCAATCGCCGCCGACGCCGGGTTCGTGCCATGGGCGCTGTCGGGAATCAACACGCGCTTTCGGCCATGTTCCTTTCGGTCGCGGAAGTACGCCTCGGCAACGAGCAACGCAGTAAGCTCGCCATGCGCACCGGCGGCGGGTTGCAGCGAGACCGCTTCAAGGCCGGCGATCTCGCCCAGGATATTCTGCATCGACCAAAGCATCGCCAACATGCCCTGGCACGATTCATCGCTCTGCAACGGGTGGATATTCGCCATGCCGGGAAGGTTGGAGAGCCGTTCGTGTCGTTTCGGGTTGTACTTCATCGTGCAGGAGCCGAGCGGGTAGAAGTTCGTATCGATCGACATGTTCCGCTTGGAAAGATTCATGTAATGCCGGATCAAATCGATCTCGCCGATTTCCGGTAAGGCTGGCGGCGCCTCCGCGACGGCATCGGCGGGCAGAAGCGATTTCGCCTCGCGCGCCGGCACATCGCACGCCGGCGTCTGGTGGCAGCGCCGTCCAGGACGGCTCATCTCGAACAGGAGGTCGGTCGATTGGTTAGCGATCATGTGTATCTCAATTCTGTTTAGCCACTCGCCTCTGCGGGCGCGAATCCAATCCAATTTGCGAAAAAATCAAATAATCCGCGAACAACCCGTTCGCGCTGGCCAAAGGCGTGCGACTAAACAGACGCCCTGAACGCCGCCGCGAAACCGTCTAGCTCTGCCCGTGTGCGTTTCTCCGTTACCGCGATCGTCACGCAATTGCCAAGCGACGAATACCATCGCCCGAGATTGAGACCGCCATGGTAGCCCGCCTTCAATAATTTCGACAACAGCACCTTCGCATCGCCAGGAACCTGCACCGTGAATTCCTTGAAAAACGGCTGTTTGAATCTCAAAGACACGCCGGGAATCTTGCACAACTCGTCCGCGAGGTAATGCGCCTTTTGCAGGCACAGATTCGCCGTCTCGCGCAAGCCCTGCGGTCCGAGTGCCGAGAGATAGACGGCTGCCCGCAGCGCGAACAGGCCCTGGTTCGTGCAGATATTGCTCGTCGCCTTCTCTCGGCGAATATGCTGCTCGCGTGTTTGCAGCGTCAACACCCAGCAGCGCTTGCCGGTGCGATCGACCGTCTGCCCGACGATACGCCCTGGAATCTTGCGGACAAACTCCTCGCGGCAGGCCATCAAGCCAAGGTACGGTCCGCCGAACTGCATCGCCGTGCCGAGGCATTGGCCCTCACCGACGGCAATGTCCGCGCCGTATTGGCCAGGCCGTTTCAGGATGCCGAGACTGATCGCATCGATGCTGGAGACGAACAGAGCACCTTTGGCCTTGCACAGCGCCGACACCGCATCGACCGCTTCGAGATTGCCGAAGAAGTTTGGATGCTGTACGATGACGCACAACGTCTGATCGTCAACGACCTTCGCCAACTCCGCGGGATCGATCACGCCGCCCGGCGTGGGCACGGTCACAATCTGTTTGTTGAGGTTTGCCAAATAGGTAGACAGCGTGAACCGATATTCGGGATGCACGCTCTCGGCAATGACGACTTTGGGCCGATCTGGGTTGATGCTGATCGCCATAAGCACGCTCTCGGCGACCGCGCTGCCGCCCTCGTAAAGGCTGGCGTTCGACACGTCAAGGCCGGTGAGTTGGGTGATAAGCGTCTGATACTCGAAAAACGCCTGGAGCGACCCCTGGCTCGCCTCGGCCTGATACGGCGTGTACGCGGTATAGAATTCGCTTCGCGATGCCACGACATCGACCACGGACGGGATGAAGTGGTCATAGCTGCCGCCGCCGAGGAAGCAGACGGCATCGTCGGCCGAGGCGTTCTGTTTCGCCAAAGCGCCGATGTGCTGCTGCAACTCCATCTCGGAGAGTGCTGCGGGCACGTCGAGAGCGCGATTCAGCTGAAAACTCTGCGGGATAGTTGTGAAGAGGTCATTCACCGACGCAACGCCGATCTTGTTCAGCATTTCCTTGCGGTCGGCTTCGGTGTTTAGAATGTAAGGCAAGGCAGCGTACCTTTCCAGTCACGAGAAGAGCAACAAGCCGGATCATCCGGCCCGGGTTTGAACACATTATAGTAAGTGGTTCGCGGCGGGACGATATTTGGCGCGTTTCAGGGCCGCGCATGTTGTAAGCGGTCAAAGTAGCATCAAATCGCGAAATAATTCCGACCACGAGTTTAAAGGCCGGATGGTTCGCAACGAATAAGGAATATATTTCGTAATATGTAAAAGCCCCAAAGAACAATAGCCGGCGGCGGGCTGGTAGCGTCAAGCGAACGTCCGCCGGCGGGATTTTTTCGTTCATTCACACAAGTCATGACCCAACCTGCGCCCGAACCCGCCGACGCCACGCCTCAGCCAGGCAAGACGCGCACCTGGTGGCATCCGCTGCTCGTGAGTTTGCTGCGCTGGCAACTTGGCAGCCACTATCGCGTCGAGGAGGAGGTGCCGGTCGGGCAGATGCCGTTGCAGATTGACATCATCCTCATTCGCAAGGAGCAGGGCGAACTACCGGCTCATGCTCGCGACATGCTTGCGGGGTTGGTGGAGCGTCTCGGCGAGAGCACGTTGATCGAGTTCAAAGGGCCGTCCGACACGCTGCGTGCAGGCGACTTGCAGACGTTCCTGGCATATATGCTGCTTTATCGTGCTCAGAACGAGCCGTTGCTGGATCGGGACCAACTGCACCTCGTCATCATCGCGCCGCGGCGTACGAAAGCCTTCGAGGACGAGATGCGAGCCTTGAATATCACAGCTCAGACGGACGCGGCAGGGGTTTGGCGTTTGCAGGGCGGGGCGACCGTGCATCCGCTGTGGCTGTTGGAGACCGAGGAATTGGCGGGACTGCAACATCCGCTACTGACGGTGATGAGTCCGACATTTCGCCGCGATCGATTTGCGGTGTATGATACGTTGAGTAATGTCGGCTATGATGATATGATGGTGTATGTGGTTCAGCAGATTAGCCAGTTTCACTTGTCGGGAAAGGATTTTGCCATGCAGCACTTTGGCGTGAATCAAGAAATGCACCTTGCATTGAGAGAAGTTCTGAAGAAACTGCCGCTTGAGGACCGCCTAAGCACAGTGGAGGACCTGCCTGCGGAAGTACTTTTGCAGCGTCTGCTTCCCGAGGAGCGCATGAAAGGACTGCCCGCAGAGGAGCGCATGAAAGGACTGCCCGCGGAGGAGCGCATGAAAGGGCTGCCCGCGGAGGAGCGCATGAAAGGGCTGCCCGCAGAGGAGCGTTTGCGTGGCTTGACGCCTGAGGAACTCGACCGTTTGAGGTTGCTACTGCAACAACGCGCGGCGTCTGAAGACGGCAGAACCGATTGAAATAGCCAAAAACCACGAAAGCATGCCATCGGGCGCATGGGCCGCGCCCGCCGATCGCTGCGATCATGCAATTCAATCGAAAATCCGCATTTTTCTCTCTCGCATCTTGTCGATTTTTCCTGTAAACTGTCTTCGTGTCAGCTATCAACCAAACAGGGGGGATTCCTACCATGACACTCAATTCGAGCTGTGGCTCACCAGAACATCCAGTTAGCCGTCGAGGCTTTTTGACTTCACTGGCTGCGATGGCGGGGACGGCGGCAGTCGCCGACATGACCGCGCTTCAGGTTCTTGGAGCGCCAGCGGTCGCCAACGAACTTCGCCAGCAACAAAAACGCGTCATCATGCTTTGGCTCGCTGGCGGCGCCAGTCAGCTGGAGACATTCGATCCGAAGCCCGGCGTACCGACGGGCGGGCCGTTTCAGTCGATTCAAACTTCGACTCCAGGCATTCGCATCTCGGAATTGATGCCGAAAATGGCTCGCCGCATGCGCGACACCTGCATCATTCGCTCGCTGAACACGCGCAATGCCGATCATGGCTCCGCAGCCAAGATCATGATGCGTGGACGCATGAGCGAGGCGGGCATCGACTACCCCGATCTCGGCGCGGTCATTTCCCGCGAGATGGGTCTCGAAGGCAGTCAGGTTCCCGATTACGTCTCGTTCTACACCGCAACCGAAGGCCGCGGCATGGCGCCTGGGCACGCGGGTTTCCTTGGCGCTCGCTACGGTTCCATGGACCTCACGACTTCGATGGTTCCGGAGAACATTCGCCGGGTGAACATCAGCGAAATCGATCACCGTGAACGCGCGGAACTCCGCAATCAGCTGAGCGGCATGTTCGAACGTGGCCGATCGAATTCGACACTCGATAGCCACAACCAAGCCTATCAGCGTGTTTCCGGCATCATGTCGAACGAGCAACTCTTCGACATCGAACGCGAACCGCAACGTGTTCGCGACCGTTACGGCCCTACGCTCTTCGGCAGGCAAGCTCTGGCGGCTCGCCGATTGTGCGAGGCGGGCGTGCCGTTCATCCGCGTGGGTCGTGCATGGTGGGACACGCATGCTCAGAATTTCGAATCGCATCAGGAACTGGTTCCGGAACTCGATCACGTAATGTCCACGTTGCTCGACGATCTCGACGAACGCGGGTTGCTGCGTAACACGCTCGTCATCACGCTCGCCGAATTTGGCCGCACGCCAAACATCAACGCCACGGTGGGTCGCGATCACTTTGCGTCGGCGTGGAGTTCGACGCTGTCCGGTTGCGGTATTCGCGGCGGCACGGTCTATGGCCGGTCCGACGCCTCGGGCAACCGCGTCGCGGAAGGCGAAATCGGCGCCGCCCGCTTGTTCGCGACGATCTATCGCGCCCTTGGCATCAATCCCCATAAGAACTATTACCTGGGCGCTCGACCGATTCCCTTGACCGATCCAGGCACCGAACCGGTTCGCGAAGTGCTGGCGTAATCTGCTTTCCGTTTAGCGTTCGCATGGCGACGTGCGAACGCTAAACGAGTGGCTTGAGCTATCGTCTGTAATGGATGAAATCATGGCCAAGCCCTTCGACGCTGGCGTTCGCGTCCTGATCGATCAGTACCTGCCGGATTGGCTTACGATCTCGTCTCGAAGCTCGCGCGGAACCGTTCGAGTGATCGATTCGGACCTCTCCACCATCACTGCCGAAGCGGATAAGCTACTCTTCGTCGATGATCCTCGGCCCTGGATACTTCATCTTGAGCCGCAGGCCAATTGGGATGGCAAACTCGAAGATCGCGTTTGCTGGTATAATAATATCGTTGGCTACAAGCACGATTGTCTGGTACATTCGGTAATCGTGCTGCTTCGCCGAGAGGCCGATTCACCACGATTGACGGGTGAGTATTTGCAGGCGTTTTCAGGGGAACCGCCCTATCGCGTGTTTCGGTATCAGGTAGTACGTGTTTGGCAGATGTCGGCAAATGAACTCGTAAACGGTCCGTGGGGCTTATTTCCGCTGGCCCCGCTATGCGATGATGCGAAATCGCAACTGCCGAGCTTGTTCGAGAAGATGGCGAACCGCTTGCAAGCCGAGGTTCACGATCCCCAGAAATTGTCGATGCTTTGGGAAGCCACGGCGATCTTGTCGGACCTTCGGCACGATCCCGAAATCATCTTTCCCTTGATGCAAAAGGTTATGACCATGGTTCGCTGGGAAGATCTAAAATCGCACGACATGTTTGTTGGCAAGGGTATTCGCCGAACTATTTTTGCGTTAGGAAAGCGAAAGTTCGGGCCGCCCGATGAACGTACGACGCAGGAGTTAGAAGCGATCAAGGACCTCAATCGCCTGGAGCATCTTAGCGAACGATTGCTCGACGTGAGTAATTGGCAGGAGTTGCTCAAGGGAGAAGCGAATTAGCACTCAATGTCGCCTATCTACCGCACGACGATAACATTTTTTCTCACAAACCTACGAGGTTCCCGCCATGCCGGACGCCAATCCACGTAATCTGCGCAACGTTCGCGAGATCGCTCGCCGCGAGATCTTATTCTCGTTGGCTCGAATTCCTAATTCGTCGCGAATTCTCGTTGGCGGCTCGGAAAACAAGGTCTACGAACTCGACGCGGGCCAGGCGAACCCAACGCCGCGCGAGCTCGCCGATCACGGCCGATACGTGACCTGCGTGCGTCTCGCGGGCAATACGGTCATTTCTGGCGGCTACGACAATCGCCTGATCTGGTGGGACCTGCAAGCCAATCGCCTCATTCGCACGAACAGTTCGCACACGCGCCAGCTTCGCCAACTTCAGGTGTCGCCCGATGGCACGAAACTCGCCAGCGTCGCCGACGACATGGTCTGCAGGCTCTGGAACATCGCCGACGGCACGCTGATCCGCGAACTGCGCGGCCACGAGGAACGCACGCCCACGCATTTCAACTCGATGCTCTATTGCTGTGCGTTCTCCAATGACGGTACCAAATTGGCGACGGGCGATCGCGTCGGCCGGGTCTGCATCTGGAACGTCGCCAACGGCGATCGGCTCTCCACCGTCGAAGTGCCATCGCTATACACGTGGGATCCCACCCAGCGCATTCGCTCCATCGGCGGTATTCGATCCCTGGCATTCTCACCCGATGGCACGCAGATCGCCGTCGGCGGCGTGGGCCAAATCGGCAATGTCGATGGGCTTAGCGGTCCCTCGCGCGTTGAAATTCACGATTGGGCTCGCCGCACGCGCGTGCATGAATTCCAGGGCAGCCAGCAAGGACTGTTCAACAAGCTCGTTTGGCATCCGCAGAACCAATGGCTCTGCGGCATCGGCGGCGGTGGCAACGGCTTCATCGCTTTCCACAACATGCAAAACCGCACCATGATCCATCAAATGAATCTGCCGATGCACACGCACGACACGACGTTCAGCGAGGACTGGACCACCCTGTATCACGTTGGGCATCAGAAAGTTGTCGTGCAGGAAATGCGAGCCTAATTCTCAATAAGCAAGACCGAAATCCCAAACAAATCACAAAAACAAACATCAAAAAGAGCGTCGGTCGGACTCGGAGTCGAATCGAGTGCGACCTTCGCTTTTGTGCTCTGAATGCGCTACGTTTAACCTGCCGATTTCGCGGCTCAATTCGCATATATAATGCAGGTATGGACGATTTATCCGAATCCCGTCTTGGCGAGTTGGAGCGACGCATGTTGGCGCTCGAGACAAAGGTCGCCGCAATGCCAAGCGTCGCGGATATCGACACGCGCATTACGGAGCAAGTGAAGGCGAATCCGCCGCCGCCCGTCAAATTGCCCGCGATGCCGAGCCTGCAGGATTTCACGGTCCCCCTGCCCAGCTACCAATCGCTTGCCGATACGGCCAGAACCACGTGGACGTTGTTCGCCATGTTCAATGAACTCAAGCTGCTCTTTTGGACGCTCTTCGATCGCCGTTATCACATGGCCTGGGCGACTCGCCTGATCGTTGGCGTCATTCTCCTGGCAATCGTCTTCTCGCACTGGTGGCTGCCGTTTGCGTTCGACAATATCGTCGGCCGCCTCTGGGAGAAGACCATCAACTTGCTGTTGTCGTTCGTGGTGTTTTTTCTTTTGCATTACGAGATGCGCCGCTACCAGGAATGGCTGAGCCGGCGGGCGTAGCACTCCAAGCCCAAGGGTAAGCGCAGCGAACCCTTGGGATCGGCGACGAAGTATCCCAGGGGTTCGCTGCGCTCACCCTTGGGCTTGTGGGGAATTGAAATGATCCGCCTCGGTGTCAATATCGATCACGTCGCCACCCTTCGCCAAGCTCGCCGAGCGTTGGAACCCGATCCCGTCCACGCGGCCACGCTGGCGATGCTCGGCGGAGCGGACGGCATCACGATCCATTTGCGCGAGGATCGCCGGCATATCAACGATCGCGATCTTCGTGTCCTTCGGCAAGTCGTGACCCATCTGCTGAACTTGGAGCTTTCGGTGGCCGACGAGATCGTCGCCATTGCGTGCGAGGTAAAGCCCGATCAGGCGACCCTCGTTCCCGAACGCCGTGAGGAACTGACGACCGAAGGCGGCCTGGACGTGGTGACGCATCAAGCCGCCGTGGGTAAGGCGATGGAACGCCTGAAGGCACAGGGCATCGCTGTCGCGTTGTTTCTGGATCCGGATATTCGCCAAATCGAGATGGCCAAGGTGCTCGGCGCGAAGGCGGTCGAAATCCAGACCGCTCGCTATTCCGAGGCGAAGAACGCCGTCGCCCGCGCGGAAGAATTGGAGTCCCTGTGCGAAGCCACCGAATTCGCCAGGCAGCAGGGGCTTCACGTTCACATGGGTCACGGGCTGAACTATGAAAATGTCCGCGCCGTAGCCGCCATTCCGGGTGTCGAGGAGTTAAACATCGGCCACAGCATCGTATCTCGCGCAGTGCTCGTCGGCATGGAACGAGCCGTGCGCGAGATGAAAGATGCCATGCGCGGTTGACCGGACGATTCGATATCGAGAAACAGCTCGCCAAAGTTCTTCGCTATTTTGAACTGAATGTCGGCAAAAATGAAGCATACGAAGAATTTCTTTGGTCCGGAGGCCAATATGTTCGCTAACACGGAATACCTGCAGAACCTGAAAATGGAAGCTCAGCGCGAAGTCGAATTGCTAGTCGGCCTCGGAAGAAAGATCCTCAGAGTCAGCGAACTCTGTGATTCTCTAATGAAAAAAGCCGCCCCCACTGGTTCCCCGGTGAACGCCACCGATGCTGAATGGCGAGAATTATTCCATCTCGTCAGAGAGGTTCAGCAGGAAAAAGAAGGGCCACCGTTGGGAATGGCATGGATGAACCGAAAGCTGTCGCCCGAGCTTATCGCCAGCCTTCGGCGAGAAATTAACGAGCCAGATATTATTGCACAATTAAATGAGATCCACACAACCGGAGGTTTGGAGTTGACTCAATTCTACGGCGAACTGGAGAAGATCGAGGCAACGCATGGATGAGACAGGCCCGTCGGTAGCCGAGTATCGGGTCGTATATTCCGAGCGCGTTCGAAATGGTCTGAAAGATCTCGTTGCTCACGCGAGTAAGCAGGGAATGAAAAAATCGATGCTGCAAGAAATCACGGAACTCGATTATCGGCTTCGGATATTTCCGCAATTTGGCGAACCGCTGATCGATCTCGACCTCAAGCCCGCCCGCCTGATGATCGGTGTCGTGGGTTCGTTGGTGGTTCGTTACTTTCTGGATGAGGAAAAGCGACTGGTCATGGTTGTTGCGCCGATAACGCAACTGCAGGGCTCATAACTCGCTATGACAAACGTGCCGGAGCGCAAGACGCTCTTGCGCTCTCGGAGATTCATCTACGGCAGCACGCGAACCTGGGTGTAGTAACCGCGCGGGCGGAGGATGCCGAAACTGTACGACGTCCGCGTTTCGACCACCGCTGGCCTCACCACGACGGCCGGCGCGGCATAGGTCACCACCGGCGGAGCCGAGTACGTCACGACCGCTTGCGGCACGACGGGCGGGTAGTACGAATACGACGACGAATACGTCACAGTCGCGGGGGTCACGTTATAGGAAGTGCTCGGCGCCACATAATATGCAGGCGTCGGCGGGACAACGACGACCGGCAGATAGGGCCGTCCCGTGTAAACGACCGTCTGCGCGTTCGCGCTGACAGTCAACCAGCCCGCAGCGAGCAGAGCCAAGGCGGCGATAGTCAAGAAGCGTTGCATCGAAGTTCTCCTTGGAACAGGAATTCGCACCGGATCTTCCGCTCCTATTGTACGCACGCCGACACGCGGGTGGCATCGGGAAAAATATGCTATGCTTTTCCGTGCCCAGGGTGACGGCAAATTGCTCTTTCCCAAAATGCCCGGAAGGTGTACTCTCCACCATCCACACGGACCCGTTTACCGATGCAGGAACCGCGTCATGAAATTCGCTATCCCCTCCTGGCAGAAAAAGTTTCTCCGGCTTCTTCTCCTTGCCAGCCTTCTCTCGGCCACGCTAGTGGAACCCGCCTTCGCACAAACAGGCACTGCCGGCGAAGTGACCGAAGAAGCCCCCGCCCCCGTGGGAACCTTCGAATTCATCAAAGAACTGTGCGGCAATCTGCTCAATAGCCGGGCGCTCATGACGACGCTGGGCAAGCCGGAGTACACGATTCTCGCTTTCGTCGCACTCAATGTGATCGTCTTCACCGAGACGGGCTTGCTTATCGGCTTCTTCCTTCCGGGCGATTCGTTGCTCGTCATCACGGGCCTGATCGCCGCGAATCCGACCTGCGGTTGGAGCTTGCCGCTGCTGTTGCTGACGCTGAGCATCTCCGCGATCGTCGGCGATACGGTGGGCTATTGGATCGGCGTCAAGACAGGCCCGAAAATCTTCAATCGCGAAAAATCGTTGTTCTTCAATAAGGACCACCTGCTCAAGGCCCAGCAGTTTTACGAAAAGCACGGCCCGATCACGATCATCCTCGCCCGTTTCGTGCCGATTCTGCGCACCTTCGCTCCGGTCGTCGCCGGCGTGGGGCAGATGGAGTATCGGAAGTTCATTTTCTACAACGTCGTCGGCGGCATCGGCTGGGTCTTTAGCATGATCCTCGCGGGTTACTTCCTGCCGTCCCTTTTCAACCCCGTGGTTTCCAGAATTCTGGACCGCGAGTTCCATGTCGAAGAGCACATCGAAAAAGTCGTTCTGGTGGTCGTGTTCCTGTCGATCACGCCAGGCATCTACGCCTGGGTAAAAACCAAGCTACAAGCCAAACCCGCGGAAGCCGAACCCGCCGAACCCGCCCTGAGCGCGTCGAAGTAACGCCGGCGGCTGGCGAACGGAATTTCGACACGGTTGCTTCAACGGCATTGCGTCAAACCAGCTGGCAACCAAGATTCGGGCTCTCCGCCAATTTGGTGGATTCGTAGTGCGGGCTTTAGCCCGCTCCGCGGGATTCGCGGGCTAAAGCCCGCACTACGAATTTTTCATTCCACCAAATTGGTGGGGAACCAAGATTCCTTCATCCTATCCATCCGTCCGCGGCCGTTTCGGTCCTTTGACGTCCGCTTTCAGGCGTTAGCTTCCGGCGCCACCATAATGGCGGACAAAAAAACCGTGCAACTCACGCCATTTGCGATATAGTAAACGTTAACTTAAACTTCAACTTTGCACGAGCTTTGCCATGAAAACCGTCTCCATGCTCGATTTTCGGCACCATGCCGAAATGATCATCGCCCAGGTGCAGAAAGGGCAGCGCATGATCCTGACGTACCGCGGCAAACCTGTCGCTCGCCTCGAACCTATTGTCCAGGAATCGATCGCAGCCGACGATCCTTTCTATTCGTTGGCGGAATTAGCTGAGACGGCCGGCGGCACGCTTTCCAACGCCGAGATTGATGAGATTCTTTATGGCAAATGAGATCTTTGTCGATACCAGCGGATTTTACGCCCTGCTGGACAAGTCCGATGATGAGCATCGGGCTGCGGATCGCATCTTGCGCGCGGCTCAGAAAAACAAACGCCGGTTTGTAACCACCGAACATATCCTCGATGAGACAGCCACGCTTCTGAAAGCACGTGGAAATGGCCATCTCTTGGATGCATTCTTTGCTCGAGTGCAAAACTCTCAGGTTTGCCGACTCGAATGGACCGACCCGGTCCGCTTCCAGAACGGTCAGGCCTTCTTTCTCAAACATGCGGATCAGGAATGGTCGTTCACGGACTGCCTGAGTTTTTGCCTGATGAAAGAACTGAAACTCCGCGATGCCCTTACCAAGGACGGCCATTTTCACGCCGCTGGTTTCGTGGCGCTTTTGAAGTGACCTGCTGATTCATGTCTGCTTGCGACGCCGCCGCCTCGGCTCCTTCAGCCCAGCCGTTAGCGGAGCGGTCAGCTTTTCGTAAAGCGCGAACAGAAACTCGACACGCTCACGGTCGGAGTCGAACGGCTTGGCGCGGTAGCAAGCGTCCACGGCGCGGTCGAGGTCGGCGTGGGCCTTCGTCAGGTTCGCGGGCATCGTCAGCGGATCCTACAGGTCGGCAAGGCACGCATCGGGATGGGCCGCCCGCGCGTCCTGTATGTTCTCGTCATCAATGGCATTCCGTCTGTCAACTGAACAACTACTATAGTATAGTCAATCATTGCGAGTCATTCCGCACTACGATAGCTGGGTTTGTCGCCAATGGACGTTCGAGAAGTCCTGAATTATTCCCGCTCGAAAAAGTTCATCAGACCGGAGCGTGTCAATGACCTGCCGGCCAACGAACTCGCGTTTGCCTTGCGCCTGGCATCAACGGAATGTGTTAAACCGAACTCTCCGATCGCCGGCGTTCAATTCGACGGCGCATACGTTTTGCAGCGAGAGCCGGCAACGCCAGCCATCCCCGTCGTTTTCGTCTTTCACACGGACTCAGAGAATACCGCGAAACGAGTCCATCAGTTCGTCTGGAATCAGAACCAATCACCGTTTCTCATCGTCGAATCTCCGACGAAGGTTCGGGTTTATCCCGGCTTTTCATTCAATCGCGGCGACGACGATTCCATAATTTCCGTGGCGAAGGGAACTGCCGATGCACTCGACCAACTAGCCGCCTTTCGTGCCGAATCGATTGACGACGGAACGGTGTGGCGTCAATGGTCGCACGCAGTTGATCCTTCCAAACGCGTTGATCAATCGTTGCTTCGCGATCTTGAGGATCTGGACAAACGCCTGCAATCGCAGGGTGTCGGGCGAACGGCTTCGCATGGCCTGATCGGGAAATTCGTCTATTTGTGGTATCTACGTGATCGCACCATCTTGTCCGACGAAAAGCTGGCGAAATGGCATATCAATCCTGACGAGCTTTTCACGCGCAATGCAAGCTTGCAAGCATTCCATAAGGTCAACCACGAGCTTCAAGTCTGGCTCAACGGTTCCGTGTTTTCGTTGGGCGAAGCCGAGTTGACTTCGATCACGGAAGCCCAGCTTCGGCTTGTGGCAGGAGTCTATCGCGGCGATTCTCCGGTCGGCAAAGAACTCGTTCAGCCCAGCCTGTTTGAGCTTTATGATTTTTCACATATCCCGATCGAAACACTCTCATGCGTTTACGAGCAGTTCCTGCACGATGCGAAAGAGAGCGACGGCAGCTCGCGCGGCAAGACGCTTGGCGCATACTACACGCCGTTGCCGTTGGCTGAGTACGTCCTTTCCGAACTTGAGAATCGGAAGCCACTTGCGCCAGAAATGAAGGTGCTGGACCCGGCACAAGGATCGGGCGCGTTTTTGGTGCAGTGCTATCGGCGGCTCATCGAAAAACAGCGGCGGGCGGAGGGACGCGATTTAAGAAAAACCGAACTTCGCGACCTTCTTACCGAGAGCATTTTTGGCGTGGACCGCGATGACGACGCCTGCCGTGTTGCCGAACTTAGCCTGATCCTGACGCTGCTTGACTACGTTGAGCCAAAGGACCTGGAGAACACGAACTTCAAATTGCCATGCCTGCGTGGCCAAAACATTTTCAAAGGCGACTTCTTCGACGAATCCGGTCCAGTGCATGCGCTATTGGCGAAGCAGAAATTCGACTGGATCGTGGGCAATCCGCCCTGGGCCGAAGTAAAAAAGACGCCCGCTACCAATCACGAACACTTCGTTGTTCACCAATGGATGAAGGCTCACAAAACATCGCACCCGACAAGCGGCAACCAGATTGCCGAGGCGTTTATCTGGAAAGCCGGCGAGTGCCTCGCGCCGAACGGCGTTTGCGGGTTGGTCGTGCTTGCGATGACATGGTTCAAAAAGGAAGCGATATCGTTTCGCCAGCGTTTCTTTGCGGAGCGTCGGGTTTGGTGTCTTGCGAACTTTGCGAATCTTGCTTACGTCTTGTTTGCCGGTCGCAGCGAACGCCCGGCGTCAGTGATCTTTTTCGACTCGCTAACGCCGGATGACGACCACGTTGTTCTGACGTTCGCGCCGTTCGTGGCTGAGCAAATCGCCAACCGGCCGGAGAAGTCGAATCGTCGATTCTTTACCTGGAGCATCACCGTCAGCGGTCTCGATATGCGCGAGATCGCCAATGCAGACGCAAAGCAGGGTGACTCGCTGACATGGAAGCTGGCCATGTGGGGTACGTCACGGGATCAGAGGCTTCTTGAGCGACTTGAGAGTCGTTTCAAGGATTCAAAACTTGATGCGCTCCACCAGTTAGGCATTGAAAGCCCTCACCAAGGATTAGATTTGAGAAGCGCCGCTGATTCGAGCAAGGAAGAAATTGAGCATCATCCTGAATTGCAAGGAAAGCTTCGGGTACTTTTTTTGAAATTGAACCGTGTTGGCCGGATATTTTCCTTCCCTCCCTATGCCCTTGATAGGATCGCAGGCGATGATTGTTATGTTCGTCTTCGAGGGGGGATGGCGGGGCTCGCAGTTTCAAATCCTCCTCACATCGTCCTCGATGCTTCGCGTCGCTTTGCTGTCTTCTCGGACGAATTCATCGCGATCCCCCCCCGTCAGATCGGCATTGCGGGAAATGCTCAAAGTGAAACCGCATTGCGTGCGCTAAGCCTTTACCTCAGTTCGGATTATTTTAGGTACCACCAATTCTTCCACGCGGCGCAATGGGGGATTGATGAAAACCGGGCTGACCTTGAGACGTTAAAGAACTCACCGATACCGATCCTTCGCCTGTCTCCTGCCGAGCTAAGCGAATGGGCCGAAATGCAAAAGGAACTCGCTGTACTCTCGAAACGACAGTTTGAGGACTCAGAATCCAGCGCGGAAGTAAAGCCACGGTTGGAGGTGATACTGGGCGATCTTAACGAACGCGTTTTCAAATTGCTTGGACTGAGGCCTACCGAACGCTGGCTCGTTGAGGATTTTGTGAACCTCCAAATGGAGCTAATCAAGGGGAAGGTCACAAACGCAGCACGAAAACAGCCAACGCCTGACGACCGCGCCGCCTACCTTGTTTCGTTGCGCCATTGCCTCGACGGCTTCCTGTCCGCGGATCGTGGCCTCCGCCACAAACTGGAAGTGCTCGTCGGTCGTGATTCCGCCATGCTCTCCGTGTCGCTGATTCGGTCCAACGTGGCCGTCGAACCCATCGTCCATACCGCGGATGACGCAGCGTCGAAGGATCTCAAAACCATTCGCGATCGCTTGCGCTCACAGCACAGCCAGTGGGTTTATTTTGATCGTGCGTTGAAGGTTTATGAACGCGGCGTCCTTTACCAATTCAAGCCACTACAACGGCTCCACTGGACACGTCGGCAGGCCGTGCTTGATGCCGACGACATCATTGCGGAAACGCTTGCGGAAGGCGGTCGCTCATGACGCAACCCGCCCACGAATTAGCGTTGCACCAGATCTATGCCGAGGAGTTTCGTAAGCACGCGATCATGTTGATTTGGCTCGGCTACCGTCGGCTCAATGCGCCGTCCATGGTCAACGCCGAGGAGGACGCAATTACGGGCGCTCTGGCTCGGGAAATGGAATTTGTCGCCGAAGATCCAGAATCTCCCGATTGGGTCGATCAATGCGAGGTTCACGAACAATCGCGTCAGCATGTCGAAGGCAAAACAGGCAAAGGACGCCCGATCATTGATGTGGAAATCAGACGGCATTGTCGGGGCAGTCGCTTTCGTCTCGGCTTTGAGGCAAAACGCCTTGGCCCAAAAAACCACACCATTGGCAGCTATCTCGGTCGCGAAGGCCTTGCTGCTTTTGTCACCGGCTACTATCCCACCCCACACGGCGAAGCCGGAATGCTTGGTTATGTCCAAGAAAAGTCCTGCGACCACTGGGCCAGCAAGCTCAGCCAAAAATTCTCGGATGACTCGGCGGAACATCGAATTGCAGCAGACGGTCAACTTCAGCGATTTGACATTGAGCCGAACATGCCGGCATTCCGCTCGCTTCACATTGGCGCGAACGACAAGCCGCTACTCGTGGTTCATGTTTTGCTCGCGTTCACGTCATAGATTTGATAAACGCTAAACTGCCACCAAGCGCTTCGTTGATGGCGGGGCCTACGAGTATTTTTTTTCTGGCATCGTAACGCGCCGTTGGGTGGAGCGTCAAAGTCAGTAGTGCAAGAATTTTTTATTTTGCGACCTTGGCCACCTCCCCCTCTCCCCCTCGGGAATTTGGCCAACACCCCCTAAAAGTGCAAAAAAAGGC
>CAZAFH010000052.1:42997-50993 GCA_964484265.1 uncultured Singulisphaera sp. | reverse complement strand
AGTCAAGCGTCCCTCACCCCCGGCCCCTCTCCCGGAGGGAGAGGGGAGAAAGTAGTGCTGTAGTATTAAGGGGTGTTGGCCAACAAACCGAGGGGGAGAGGTGACGCGTTGAGCGCTCGCCTCATTGCTCGCAGTCGCAAATTATTCTCGCAACCGACTTTGACAGATGCAAACCACGAGCGTTACGATTCTAGCAGTGTCCACTCAGACTCTAGGATGGATCGCAGCGATTACTGCGGTGCGTTGACCAGCGGTTCGATGGTGTTGTTCACCGCGACAGGCATGAAGGCGGCGGTGCGGCTGTTCTTTCGGGCGAGGTTCGGCAGAATCTCGAAGATGACGCCGTAGGTGTTGAGCGTCGAGTTGAAGTTGACGCCGAAGTTGAACATGATGTCGGTTCCCATGCGCGAGACGACGACGGAATAGGTGCGTACATCCGTACCGAAGTCCCATACCGTGCTTGCAGTGAAGGCGTACTTCGCGCTCATCGGATAGCTAGCCGAGGCGACGATGGCCTTGCTTTGCAGCGGATCGATTTGGCGATAGCCGAGGTAGAAGTTCGACCCGTCAGGCCGATTGGTGACGGCGCCGAATGCAAAGGCGCGAGGCCCGCCGCTCCAGGGTTCCATCCAGCCGTTGCTGGTCAAGGCGACGCGGTCGCCAATGTTCCAGATCCAGTCGTATTCGAGCACGCCTAGCGTATAGCCGTAGTTATCGCGATTGGCATGCGGAAAGATGGACATGTTTACGTTCAACGTCATCCAGTCGATGACGTGCTCATTGCCCGGGAAACCGCGTTTGGTCTGCCAGCGTTGATTGACGCCAAGTTGAACGACGTCCATGGTGTCGAGCGTATCGACGCGATTGTCGATGAGTCGGCGAATCGCATAGTTCTGCGGATTGAACAACGCGGAGCTAGTAAGAAACGCCGCGTTGACCGGATTCAGCGAGCTCATGACGGGACGGATATCGCGAAGGCCCTGATCCGAGGCGTCGTCGTTGAGCCGATCGAGTTGCGGAAAGTTGTTGACGCTGCTGCTGGCGTAGCCATTGAAATAGTTGCCGGTGAAGACGACTTTGTGGTAGATCTGGTTGAGGTTGAGCAATTCGCTTTGGATGTCGGTGTAGACCTTGGACAGGGGCATGCTCCAGCGCACGCCGCCGCCGCCGTAGAGCCGTCCGCGGCTATCGTTGTTCACATCCTGAGAGTAGTATGCGATGTCGCCCTTCAGGTACGGGGCCACGCGGAAGGCGCCAAGGTCGAATGGCACGCTGGCTTCCTGCAACCAGTCGAGGCGTAATGTATCTTGACGCACATCGGTTGGCAGATAGGCGTATGGCACGTTGTCGGTGGGACGCAGTCGCCCGTAGCCGACACTAGCATGGCCATTGGTGACGACCCAGTCATCGAAGAACGTTTGGCCAATCAGGTAGCCGTCCACTTTCGGCAGCCAGTCGGTTTGCGTCAGCCATTCGCGCGTGCCGACTTGGCCGAGCAAGGTCCACGCCCAGTTTTCTTGTTGCTGTTTCAGGCGTACGTAGGTGTCCTGGTTCAGATCGTTCAATTGGGTGTTGTAGTAGTACTGCTCCAGGAAGTTTCGATCGCGGATGAACGAAAACTCGCTCAAGACGCTGAAACCATCCGGAAGATCCTGAACGTTCAACTTGCCGTTCGCCCATCCTCGAAACGTGGGATGGTTGATGGCATTCGGCGTGAGGGCGTTGGGATAGTAGATCACGTTTCCACGATCACCGCCGAGGATGTCCGCTTTGGTGTCGTTGAACATGCCATAGACGCGCAGCATGCCTGTGTAGGTGGCTTGCGTGCCAAACAACTCCCGGCCTGCGAAATCGTATTCCGAACCAAGGCCAGGCCCTCGTGCCGTGAGATAGTCGGCAAACAGGCGCCAGCGCGAGCCTTCAGGCCGCGGCGCGTTGAGCAGGTCGAACATATCCCACGTGGTATTGAGCTGGAACCCATAGATGCGGTTGTAGCTCGCATTAATATTTTCGAGCGGCCCGAGCGGATCCTCCACGCGTCCCTTTGCGTACGGGAAGTAAAACACAGGAACGCCTTCGAGCCTGGTGATAAGATTGCGGCCCGTGAAGATGCGTTCCGTATCGACGACGCGTTTGCCTTGCTTGTCATACACCGGAAAAACATAGAACAGCGTGCGCTCGCGCTGACGCTCCGTGATCGTCACGTCGGATGTCTCGAACAACAGGCCCGGATCGGAAGGCAAGCCCGATGCGTGCCCCTTGACGTGGTTCGCACGGTAGAACTTGTCGTTCTCCTTGATCAGCTCATCCGTCATGATCGTGAACGGATAGAGCAAGCTCGGCTGGCGGATTTCCAGTTCCGCCTTGCGTGCGACGGCAACGCCTCGCTGCACGTCGTAGTAAACTTCGTCGGCCCGGAGCGTTTCCTGCTCTTTTTTGGTGCGCGAGCGGATTTCCACGTTTCCCGCGAGATAGAATTCGTAAGCGTCATTGCCTACTCGCGTGCCGCCGTTGTCCTGGGTGAATAGCTGCTGCGGCGTGCCCTTGGTCCAGATGACGACGCGGTCGGCCTCGAGATCGACGGTATCGCTGGTTCGGCCGTTGGAGACCGGCGTGGTGCTAGTGATGATGACGCTGATGCCGCCGTTGAACACCACAGCGGTGCTGCCATCCGCCGACGGACGCGTGCTGAACTGCAAGTCGCCGGAATAGCGCGGCCGAATCATGATCCGCGGCGTTTGTCGAGCCGGAGCGGCGTTCGGCGGAAAGATTGGCGGCGGCGCGGGCGGCGTCGGCTTGAAGAGCGGCGCTTTCGGCGGCGTCGGCACGGTGTTGTTGTCCACGCCGGGGACCGGCGTCACCTGCGGTCCCGGCGGTATCTGAAAATACTTCACCGTCGGCTCGCTCGGCGTTGGCTCGGGTTTCGGCAGCGGAATCGTCGGACGCACCGGCGCGGGCGGCACTGGATCCGGCGCAGGTGGCGTCAACGGCATCGGAACAGGCTGCACGAAACTCGCCGGACGAACGCTGGCATCGATTTTCGCGATCGGCAGCAAAAGTCCTTCGGGCACGCTTGATCGAGCGCGCTGGTAAACGTTGTCGTTCGATTTCTCGGCCTCGACGATTTGGCTCTTCCATATCTTCGTGAAAATTCGGCTCGTGGTCTCCACCCGCAGGTACGCCAAATCCGCCGACTCGGTTTGCTTGTTCCTCTCGATTTTCACTGCATTGTCGGCATACACAATGGCCTGGAATACGCCCGACTTCTTTTGGCCTGGTTCATCAACCCACACGACAAGGTCGGGCGACCGCACGGTCATCGCGCCCTGGGTGAGGCTGACATTGCCGCGCAGCAGCAGCACGCGCTGGCCGGACTCGAACCACGTCGCGGCATGGTCGGCGGCAAGCTGGATCGGGTCGGCACTGCGAGTCGCGGTGAGATTCGTGAAGACGCGCTGAGCATGAACGGGCCGCGCCGGCGTGAAGAAGAACAACACGCCGAACACGAGCGCCAAGGCTCGCGCGATCGGAGAACGAATTATTCCATCGTGTGAACGCACCACGACCGACCTTTCCCCACTTGCCCGGTCTTTGCGGGTTGCCCCAAACACACTAGACGATTCGAGGCGGGAGTATAAAGTCCGTCGTAACAATGTCAAGCCCAAGCAGCGGGAACGGGGACCACCGTAGCCATCTCGCTCCACGAGATGGATTTCGTTTTGTTATGGCGTCCCAAATCCATTACGCGGAGCGAGATGGCTAGGGTAATTTTCGCTGCGTGGCATTTGATCGCTGCAATCCGTATCATGCCGGGACACGATTAATCAATCCCGCAAGCGGTAGGAAGCATGTTTGACTGGTATCCTCCGAACGAGTATCACTTCGCTCGCGCTCAGCTCATCCTGTTCACGCTCGGAATGGGACTGACGTTGTCGCTGATCGATTTTGTCGAAATCGTGCGGCGTCCGCGGTCGTTCTTCGCCGGCCTCGCGGGGCATCTCTTTGTACTGCCTCTGGTAGCGGTGATTATTAACGCACTGTGCAAATTCGAGCCTGGCATCGCGATCGGGTTCATCTTGGTGGCGGCGATGCCGGGCGGCGCGATGTCGAAATTCTTCGCCTACCTGGGTCGAGGAAACATGGCGCTATCGATCTCGCTCACCGGCGTTTCGACGCTGCTGACGCTGGTCACCGTGCCGGCGATGTTGCAACTTCTCGCCACCGAGCATATCCCCGCCGGCTTCGCCATGCCGGTGATGGACGTCGTGGCCGACGTCGCGATCTTTCTCCTTCTGCCCGTGCTAGTCGGACTGACGCTGCGGCGAATGTTTCCCGCAAAGCACCTGCTGCTTTCGAAGATCTGCATACGAATCGGATTCGTGGTCGTGCTCGTCATGATCGTCGGATCGCTCGGCAGCGGACGGATTCGGCCGCTGGAATACGGCCTGGGCATCCCGCTGGCGATCATCTTGTTTTGCGTGCTCGGCCAGCAGATCAACATGTTGCCTTTTCGCCTGTTAGGTTGGCCTCGCGCGGATCGGCTTGCGGTCGGCATCGAGGTGACGATGCGGAATATCAATCTCGCGCTGCTCATCAACGCCCGACTGTTCCCGGCGGAATCGGGCGACCTGGGCAAAGGCGTCCTGTTCGTGTCGCTGTTCTACGCCGCCGCCGCCATGGGCGCGGGCTTGCCGTTGGCGTTGAACCACCGGCGGATGTCAAAATCGGAATCAAGCGAGATGACGAAGTCCCCAACGGAATGAATTGAATTGCTGGAAGCATCATGCCAACACTCACCGCGGCCGGCATTGAGGCAATATTGCGAGCGGATCCGCCGGAGAAGGTCGCGGACTGGCGGGCGCTTCGGCGCGGGTGGTCGCGCGAATTGCGATCCGAGCCAGGCCGGGCGGTTATCGCCATCGCTCGCGAACTAATCACCGATACCCGCTGGTGTCGGCTCACGGCCTACGAGTTGATCGCGTCTCATCCGTCGGCGATCAAGGCACTCACCACACAGGATGTGCTCGCCCTCGGCAAAGGCCTGGCCGACTGGGTAGGCGTGGACACCTTCGCCTGCTACATCGCAGGGCCTGCCTGGCGCGGCGGACGTTTGCCGATGCGGCAAATCCAAACCTGGATTCGCTCGTCGGACCGCTGGCTTCGGCGAACCGCAGTTGTCTGTACGGTTGCCCTCAATGTGCCAGCTCGCGGAGGAACCGGCGACACGAGCCGGACTCTTGCGGTGTGTCGCGGCGTGGTTGCCGACCGCGATGACATGGTCGTGAAGGCTCTGTCCTGGGCGCTTCGATCCCTGATCCGGTGGGACGCGCAGGCGGTTGCAGAATTCCTCGCTGAGAACGAAGACACACTGGCTTCGCGCGTCAAGCGCGAGGTCCGAAACAAATTGCGAACGGGACGGAAATCGTAAAGTCTCACATCCGCGGAGGGCGAACCGTGGCAACAGTTGTGATTTCGACGGCGCGTCTCGACCTGGTGCTCCAGTCGCCTGACGAGGTATTGGAATCGATCGAGGCACTGTCGCCCGCCGATCGGGCCGAGGTATCGCCTGCCTGGATCGCGCGGGTGCGGTCCACGCCGCCGGGAGACCCATGGTCATTTAGCTTTAGCATTGTCGAACGAGCGACTCGATCCAGCGTCGGGATCTGCGCGTTCAAAGGACCACCGAACGACGACGGCATCGTCGAGATCGCCTACGGCACCGACGAAGCGCACCGCGGTCACGGGTACGCCACCGAAGCCGCCGCCGCCCTGGTGGCGTTCGCGTTCACCAGTGGCCGAGTCCGCCTCGTGTGCGCGCACACCAAGCCGGATAACCTCGCATCAGCACGGGTGCTTACCAAGAGCGGCTTTCACCGGATCGGAGAAGTCATGGACCCGGAAGACGGCCTCGTGCTCCGCTGGGAGATAGTGGAGAAAGGTTGATAACAGGCGGAGAATTGTTGTTTAATTTGTCTTCTCCGCTTTCGGAAAAGACAGTCAGTGGAGCCGAAGGGGATCGAACCCTCAACCTCTAGAATGCCATTCTAGCGCGCTCCCAATTGCGCCACGGCCCCATGGGAGAATTTATCCTACTGCACTTTCGGGCAAGCGTCAATCGTTTCCACGCCGTCCATTCGCGAAAATGCCGACCAACGTGCCGATTGTACAATGACGACACGTGTTTCCTCTCCCCGGTTCATGAAAAAAGGGTGCAAAAATGGCCGCCGCGAAGCTACAACCTTCGGAAAACCTGAATCCCTTCGAGATCACGGCACAGCAATTCGATCGCGCCGCGGCCTACATGCCGGAGCTACGGCGAGGTTTGATCGAGTATCTCAAACGGCCCAACCGCACCGTGATTCTGGAGTTCCCCATCGAAATGGACGACGGCAGCGTACGCACCTTCGTCGGTTACCGCGTGCTGCACAGCCAGGTGCGCGGGCCGGGCAAGGGCGGAATTCGCTACCATCCCGATGTGAATATCGACGAGGTGCGTGCCCTCGCCTCGTGGATGACCTGGAAATGCGCGATCATCGACGTGCCATTCGGCGGCGCCAAGGGCGGTGTCGCGTTCAATCCGAAAGAGCATTCCGAGGCCGTCCTACGCAAAATCACGCGCCGCTACGTTGCAGATTTGGGCGACCTCATCGGACCCTATACCGACATTCCCGCTCCGGACGTCTACACCGACGCGCGGACGATGGGCTGGATCTATGACACCTACAGCATGATGCATCCGGGGCGAAATAACCTCGGCGTGGTCACGGGCAAACCGCTCGACATGGGCGGTTCTCACGGCCGCGACGAGGCGACCGCGCGCGGCTGTCTCTTCGCCTCGGCACGCGCTCTGGAAAGCGGCGTGGTTGCAGGCCGAAATAGCGTGGACGGCGCCCGTGTCGCGATTCAGGGCTTCGGCAACGCCGGCGCGAACGCCGCAAAGCTCTTCCTCCAGGCCGGCGCCGTCATCATCGCCGTCAGCGATTCGCACGGCGGCATCCATTCCGAAAAGGGGCTTGATCTCCAAGCCGTGCGCGATCACAAGGCAAGGACTGGCAGCGTCACCGGCCTGGCGAACACCACGCCGATTACCAACGACGAACTGTTGGCCCTTGAATGCGACATCCTGATCCCCGCCGCCATGGAAAACCAAATTCGTGCCGACAACGCCAGCAACGTCCGCGCCAAACTCGTCTGCGAAGCCGCCAATGGCCCGACCACGCCCGCGGCCGATCGTATCTTGCAAGAACGCGGCATCCCCGTGCTGCCGGATATCCTCGCGAATTCCGGCGGCGTCTGCGTCAGCTATTTCGAGTGGGTGCAGAACAACGAAAACGAGCAATGGGACCTGGACGAAGTGAACATCAAACTACGGACAAAGATGGAGCGAGCCGTCGATACCGTGATCGAGAAACGCGCCCAGATCAATCGCTCGGTGGAAGCTGAAAAAGCCATCGACCTCCGAACCGCGGCACTTATCGTCGCCATCGAACGCGTCGCCCGCGTCGCCCAAAAACGCGGCATTTGGCCGTGAGATTAAATGGCGTAGACATGGAAGCACAGATTCGCCGACGCTTCTTCGATGCCGTCGGTGACGGTGAACGTCAACACATCGTCATACGCCGAGTTCGCGGCTGGGACATATTCGAGAGCGCCATCTTCGTGGACGGTGAGCGTCGCGCCGTTCGCGGTGGTCAGCGTAATACTGCCGTTGACGAGCAGTTGGCCGTTGATGCGCGAGACGCGCAGCGCATCATTCTCATAATCCCATGCCCAGTTCAACAGCGACGCTCCGCCGGTGATCGTCGTGTTCACGGGCGTGTCTTGTTGCACGTCGTACACACCCGGCGCATTGTTGGTGACGTGGATCGTCACGGTCGCCGTGGTGGACGCGACGCCATCGGTCACGATGAAGGTGAAGGAATCGACGCCGACCGTGGCAGCAGGCGGCAGGTACACGAACGTCCCGTCGGCTTGCACGGTCAACGTGCCGCCGAGG
>CAZAFH010000052.1:0-42897 GCA_964484265.1 uncultured Singulisphaera sp. | reverse complement strand
CGTCAGCGTCTGATCATGCGGCGTGTAGTAGGTAGGGTCGTTCACGCCGGGCGCGTTGTTGGTGACTTCGATGGTCACAGTTGCCGTCGTCGAGGCGACGCCATCGGTCACGGTGAAGGTGAAGGAATCGACGCCGATCGTGGCAGTAGGCGGCAGGTACACGAACGTCCCGTCGGCTTGCACGGTCAACGTGCCGCCGAGGGTCGTCGTCACGGCCTGGCCAATTGCTGCGGAATTGCCATCGATGGCCGAGACCGAGAGCGCGTCGTTTTCGTAGTCCCAGGCGTAGCCCAACAGACCCCAACCCGTATCCGTCAGCGTCTGATCATGCGGCGTGTAGTAGGTAGGGTCGTTCACGCCGGGCGCGGTGTTGGTAACGTCGAACGTGATGGTATTGGGCGTCGGATCGAGGTCGATGCCGCCGTCGGCGTCGCCGCCGTCGTCCTGGACCTGAAAATCGAAATCCGCGTAACCCGTGCCGACGCCATGCAGGCCAGGCATGTAAACAAGTCCGCCCCAGATGATGTCGCCGAGGCTGATCAGGTCATTGACGTCGACAGGCGACCCGTTGTGAAAAAGCGTCCCAGCCGATGGCAGCGAGCTAATCTTCACGGCCAGGAAATTATCCCCCGGCGAATCGCTCGGGTCACTGAACCCGAAATCGCTCTCGGTGAACGTGTAGGGCGTATCGTGCGTCAGGGTGACGGTTTGGTCGGTGCCGGCGGGCGGGTTGTTTACGATGATCAGTGGGTACTCAACAATGTAGGCGAACTCCAATGTAAATTGGCTAAACCCAATTGTACTTGTGGCGCCTTGCAGATTCTCAACGGTAAATCGATTCATAAGAATCGGAGCTAATATTATTTCACAATTGTCAGACCCACGATCCGACATTCGCGTCACCGTAATGCTCCCGCCATGGATTGTCAAATCTCCATTAATTATCCTCAATACATCATGATGGCCATTCACGTAGTTAGCCTTAGCCAGATATTCGCCTTTATCAATTGTCATATTTCCAAAAACGTTGAGCATGCTGTAAGTAGAATCGTCGCCCACCCGTACCTGCCCTCCGTCAATCACGGTTCCTCTCGTCGCTTGAGATGAGTTTAATGAACATGATAGCGGTATTCCATCGTCGTCGCCATCAAGGGCCGAAACAAGACCACCGGATTGATAGTACCCGATTTCTGCATTGTTTATGGTGCCTCCGCATCGCAAAACTGCCCCATATTTCAGATTCAAAACGCCGGCAAACATCTGAAAGCTAACCGGAATGTCCTCTTCTGCCCCAATAGTAATCAACTCATTCCCGTCAACTTTGACGATAGAGGTCTCAATCTCTATTGATCCATAATTAACAATACTCATATTGATTTCAGTCACGGCCTCTGGATCGGAGGAAGAAATAGAAATAGCTCCGTAATTAATAAGCGAGCTGCTGGAACTACTTGAAAGCACCTCGGCATCAATATTTGAAATGATAAGCTGCGAATCTGTCATTAATACTATATCCGCCCCGCTTGACATTCGCACATTGCCAGTAAGTAATGTTGTACTGGCAAAATCAATATCGACAGACGATAAACCCTCTCCAAATAACTGAGCCACTCCGTTTGACACGTATCTGCCAGCTCCTTCCGATCCGAATCGAAACTCATATAGAGTAGTAATGCCATTGACAATGATTCGGCTGTTTGATCCAGTAAAAAAAACATCTACGGTACGATTTGCATTCATTGCGTCTGTGTTGCTGCCGCCGAAATCGTTGACGACGGTGAGCAAGTGGTTGTCGAGATAGAATCGGCCATCGTAGCCATTTTGAAATGTCATCGACGCTACCTGAACGTCCATTCCAATGTCTCCAAGGCAGTTCTGCGAATTGCTACCATCAAAAATCACATCGATATCAGCGGCTGGAACCCCATTTGTCCAGTTTGCTGCATTGCTCCAATTCAAATTTGCTGTGTTTGCGGCAGGTGCCCACATAGTTGAGGCGGGACACAATCGAGATTCAAGCGTCTCAATGATCGGCCTGAAATATAATGATCTCTCGCGACGCCCTTTAGCGCACCATACTCTTTCGAGGATATTTTTAATATTCATGATCGTCTCCTTGGCAAAGTTTCGCACGTTCTGTAATAATATAGAAATATATCACGGTGATCTATTTCCATTAGCTAATGTACAGTGGATCAACAAACACATGACGCTAAAAAATGGCGCGAATCCGGCGAGATTTTATGGGTGAGGCAACCTATTCGCTTTCGCCTTGTTTATCGCTCGATAACCAGAGGGCATCTTGTCAGGGTGATTGAGTAGCCACCAAGTTCTTTCTTTATCCGCCAAGCCATCAATAATTACTTGAACTTCTCGCCGGCTTTTTCCGGCTACCAACATATCTTTAACAAAGATCGCTGTTGCCTCGCGATTTGGATCGTCAATATGAGATTTTCTCTCCATGATGTTCTTGTTAGCTAACTTTAGATACCGAAGAACAAGCCGCTCCGCGTTACGAAACTCCATTGCAGCCAGGCCACCTATTTTTGGAAATCCTTGGAATGGGTAATTCGATGGATAAATAATCCAATACGAATTTGATTGGTGCTCGATAATTGATATTGTCTTCAGGCACCTATTCCTTACTTCCAAAGATTCGGAATCATCTAGTTTCAATTTCAACATTGGAATCGCACGCCAGCCAAATGCAGCAATTCGCTTGACAGCGTCTTCACGAATCTGAAATACAGGACTATCCAGCCGTTTAATCTCAGCCTCGATTCGAGAGTCAAATATCTGTGCCACGATCAATAGCATTTCCATGTTTCTGTACCTAGACATAGCCGAAAGGAGAAAAGGTCTGAACTCGAATGAGGCCGGAAAGTATAGCGGCCGGAGAAAAGGTGTCAGGACCCTTGTTGTGGAAAAAAAAAGAGTCTTGATACCTTCTCCCGCTGTTTAGGAAGATCTATATCTGATCTTATGAAGCCGCAACCGCCAAATGGAAACGAAAACACTATTCCGCGGGAAGCGTGAAGCGTGAAGCGTGAAGCGTGAAGCGTGAAGCGTGAAGCGTGACATTGGGTTTCTCCGCTGGGACTCACTGGGCCGGATACTACCTCACCGACCTATTCGAACATGAAATGTCGATTTGTCAAGAAAAATTCCGAAATAATATCGGAAGTTTTGATACCGTCGTTTCGCTCGCAACAGGTGTCAGTTCCGTCCACACTGTACCGCGCCGGGGATTCGGTTCGCAATGTGGTTGCGGTGATTTTTCGAAAAAAACTGCATGCAGATACCTATACCCCTCCCCCGGCTTGTTGGCCAACACCCCCTAAAAGTGCGAAAAAAGGCCGAAAAAGTGCAAAAGCGCTTGGCCATCGGCTGTTGGCCAAGCGCTCGGCGAATTGGCCAAGACGACCTGCAAAACAGGTGACGACGAAGGAAAACAATCGCCGCAGTCACATCAGGAATGACGGCGAGCGTGTGCGCTCACTTATTCATACCAAGGGCAACGAAATACGATCGCTGCCAATAGGCAATAGGCTCGGCGCCTCATGGCATCCCTCGCCGATAGGTTCGACGCCGACTTGCTCGCCCGTCACGACGTTGCCGAACAGCGTGAACGATGTCGCGTCAACGATGTCGATTTCGATGCTCGCGCCGATAAGCCTTGGATTGCCGTCGAACACGACGATATGATCCGACGGCGTGCGGCCAGTGAGTTGCAATGGACCGGTCGCCTCGTGCTTGAGCGCGTTTTTGCTCGGACCTTCGACTAGCACGTTGACACGCTTGCCAATGAAAGCGCGGTGGTCGGTCAGGCTCGCTGCATTCTGGATGGCGAGCAAGTCGTTGTTGCGGCGTTTCTTTACTTCTTCGGAGATGTCGTCCGCGTACAGTTCATGGCCTTTGGTTCCGGGCCTGGTGCTGTATTTGAAGATGAAGCTGTTCTTGAATCGGCCGTCGCGCACCAGGTCGCACGTCTTTTGGAACGACTCCTCCGTCTCGCCCGGAAAGCCGACGATGAAATCGCTGCTGATCGCGACATCGGGCACGATCTCCCGGCAACGTGCGAGCATGTCGCGGTAGAATTCCACGGTGTACATTCGCTTCATTCGCTTCAGCACTTCGTTGCATCCCGATTGCGCGGGCACGTGCAGGTACGGCGAGACTTTGGGCAGATCGCGCACGGCTTGCAAGAGGTCATCGGTCATGTCTTTCGGGTAGTTCGTGATGAACTTGATGCGTTCGATGCCCGGCGTGTCGTGAATCCGCGCGAGCAGGTCCGAGAGCGCCGATGAGCCATGATGGTAGCTGTTGACCGTTTGGCCGAGCAGCGTGATTTCCTTGCAGCCTTCCCCGGCAAGCTGACGCACCTCGGCGGCGATCTGCTCGGGCGGCCGGCTTTGTTCGGGGCCGCGTACGGCGGGTACGATGCAGTAGGTGCAGAACTTATCGCAGCCGATCATGATGCGGACGAACGCCTGGAACGGGTTAGGCCGCATGGACGGGTCGCGCGAGGGGTCGTAGCTTTCAAAGCTGCGTTCGACTTCGTGGCGTGACTCGGTGCGGTCGAGACTGAGCGCGAGCTGTAATTCACCGGTCTCGCGCGCGGCAGTGATGAGTGACGGTAGCTGGGCGAGTTGCCCGGTGCCGCAGATGATGTCGACGTGGGGCGCTCGCTTCTTGATGATTTCTTGATCCTTCTGCGCCATGCAGCCGAGCACGCCGATGATTGCATCGGGCTTAGCGTTTTTGAAAAAGCGCAATCTTCCAAGGGCGCTGTAGATTTTGTCCTCGGCATGTTGGCGGACACTGCAGGTGTTGAAGAAGATGACGTCGGCATCGTCGGTGGTATCGGTGAGTTGATAGCCTTGCCGGCGCAGACTGCCCACGACCAGCTCGCTATCGAGCACGTTCATCTGACAGCCGACGGTTTCGAGGTAGAGTTTTTTTGGCATAGTTGGAATCAGGCTTCGGAGGGATGCGGTTGTGTTAGGGAGCGCCAACACACATAGCGATTGCATTGGCAATATCATCCACCTGTTCGATAGATAATTCGCCAAGGCGAGCAACAAACCGATTGTTCGAAATCGACTTCACTTGGAATGCATCGGCTCCCGATTCCTTTGTCAGGCCGTTACTTGTGGAAGGCATCAATCGAACAAACCAATTGAGCGATTCAAATGCTGACTTCCATTCGGTAATTGGCACCACAATCTTGAGTCGAAGCTTGCCAATGTCGTCTTCGCTCATCACGACGGCTGTTCGCACCTTTTTTATTTCGTCGCCTTCAGCAGGATCAAATCGAACGCGCCAAACCTCGCCTCTATTCGGATTCATCGTCAAGCTCCTCACTGAACGCATCGAATCCGGTCAGGTCCTTGTCAGTGCGATAAATCTCTTCGGCCAGGGCGGCCGATGCCGCCAGGATGGCACGTCGCTCTTCCCGCGGCAGCTTCATTAGTTCACTGATGGTCATTCGCCCCGGCGAGGGTGTGTTTAATTCGGGATTTTCAGTCACCACATGAATTTGTACGCAAAGACCTTCCGCCAGAGGCGATTCGGGTATAACGCATCCATTGGAGACGACGCCAGAGAGAACTGTGGACATATAGAAAATCCTCCTCTTTCCACCATTGTAACGACTCTGCACATTAGCCGAAAGAGCACGCTGTTAGCTCGCGTCGCCCGACAAACGGGCACCCGGCGGGATCGCGTTGCCTCGCAGGAAATCGCGGGCGGACATGCGGCGTTTGCCTGCGGGTTGCAGTTCGGTGATTTCGACAAAAGTGTCGTTGCCGCACCGCACGATCAAGCGATTGTCAGTGGCGAAGACCGATCCGGTTTCCCTCAAGGACTTTCCTTCGGCGGGAGGCAACGCGATCGCCGTTGCCGTATTGACGATTAGCCGCATCGATTCCGATTCGGGACGAAGCAGATACGTGTGCGCCGTCGGCCAAGGCTGCATCGCGCGGATTTGGCTGCACACAGCAATGGCGGGGCGCGACCAGTCGATGATTCCGTGCTCCTTGGTGAGTTTCGGCGCCTTCGTGACCAGGCTCTTTTCCTGCGGCGTGCCGACGACAGGACCGAGCACGAGCCTATCGACGATGTCGATCGCGAGTTTCGCGCCGAGCGGACCGAGGCGGGCTTCGAGTTCGCCAGCCGTTTCGTTTGGCAGGATGTCGATCGCTTCCTGCGCGAGCATGTCGCCGGCATCGAGCGAGGTGGACATACGGATGATCGTCACGCCGGATTGGGCTTCGCCGTGATAGATCGCCCAGTTGATAGGAGCCGCGCCGCGGTATCTTGGTAAAAGGGATGCGTGGACGTTGATCCCGCCCTTCGGCGCGATACTAAGAATTTCTTTGGACAGAATTTGTCCGTATGCCGCCACGACAAGCAGATCGGGAGATAGCGCCGCCAACGCCGCCGCGCCATCGGGCGTATTGATGCTTTGCGGTTGCAGGACCGGGACGCCGCGAGCGAGGGCGAGTTCCTTCATTGTGTTGCGCGGCTGGCGTGACGATGCCGTTTCCTTGAATGCGGCTCGCTCGGGTTGCGTGACGAGTCCGACGACCTCGTGCGTGCTGGCAAGCAGCCTAACGAAGGTCGGTTCCGCGAACGATCCCGTTCCCATCATGACGATACGCATGGATCGAATAACACAAACCACGCCCAGGGGTGAGCGCAGCGAACCCCTGGGATCGGATGCCGAAATCCCAGGGGTTCGCTGCGCTCACCCCTGGGCGTTTGGGTTAATGCTGCGACTCGATTGCCGCCAGCAGCTTTTCGATTTCCACGTCAGGCGGGATTTCGCCTTTCACTTGCGCGTCGCGGAAAACTTTCTCGAAGTTCTTCACCGACGTCTTGGCTGCGAACTTCGCCAGCGGGCCCATCATGTCGATGAACAGAACGCCGTTGAGGTGATCGATCTCGTGCTGCCAGGCGCGTGATTCAAGGTCGCTGACGACTTTCTCGACAAGCTCGCCTTTCAGGTTATAGGCTTGCACCTTGATCGTTTTCGAGCGGCGAATGTCCTGGTACAACCCCGGAAAACTCAGGCAGCCTTCCTCGTCCTCCATCCAGCCTTTTCGTTCGACGATGCGCGGATTGAGAAATACTTCCTCGCATTCCGGCTTGCCGGGGTCGCCTGTTATGTTCATCACGAGAAGCTGAATCGGCAAGGCAACCTGCGGGGCGGCGAGCCCCAGGCCCTTCGCCAGGTACATCAATTCCTTCATCTCGCCGATTTGAAGGTGGATCTCCTTGTCGATCGCCTTCACCGGTTTCGCCTTGTGGCGCAAAGCGGGATGAGGATAGTGGACAATTTTTCGCGGCATGACAAATCGATACCCGAGAGAAAACGTACTCAATCTGGGCGACATTATTATAGGCGGAGGAATGGGAGATGAAACATCCGTTTCGCCGTTAGCGGCATAGGGCTTCACTTGTGCAGTCAAAGCCTTATGCTGCTAGCGGCGAATGCAAATCGGGAAGTTGCTTTTTTTGACCGCCGGTGTCGTCAATTCCCCGCGACACGTTCCTTGGCAAAGTAGGCAGCCCCACGCAGGATCGGATTGATCGTTCCTTCGGGAATGAAGAATACGGCGCTTGGCCAATAGGAACTGTTGGCGAAGTAGCCATTCGGTGCGAAGTTATCGCCGACGAGCAGCGTGATCGTCTTTGTCGTCTTTCCGTCGTCCAGCGTCATTTCGAGGCGAATGGTTGCTTCGTCGTCGCCGAGTTTGTGTACGCCCAGCGGACCGCCCGACGTGGCTACGAAGCGAGGCGTGTGGAGCTTGGCCATTTCCTTGACAAAACTGGCGACCTTCTCGCTGTCGAGGGTGAATTTCTGCAGGTTCGATTTGTCGCTCCATGTCTTTGTCGTGGCGTTCTTCTCGAAGTGGAATCGGCGCAGCTCAAACGGCGTGAGAACGGCCAGTTTGATTTCCTTTACGTCATCGGGATTGAAGGAATGGATCGTCCCTGATAGATAGGGCGATATCAACATCCACGCGCTGACGGGATCCGCGGCCACGGCCCCGAGCAACGACGTGATCTTCTTGGCCTGTTCGGCAAGCAGGTAGGTGCGATCGCGCACGTCGAGCTCCTTGGCCGCCTTCAGTTCGCCCGTGCCGATGAGGAAGAGGTTTTTGGATTTGGAATGCCGAGCGAAGACACCGGGCTTGTCTTTCTCGTCGGTAGTCTCCTTGCCGAGTTCGATCGTGACGGTTTCGCCCTTGTCCGCGTACCAGTTGCCGATCATGCCTGCGGCAGCGGTGAGCGAGGAATGCTGCTGAAGCAGACCAATGAGGCTGGCGGCGCCGGTGTCGGAAACCGGCTTCTTGAGCACGGCGGTGATGACCACTGCTGGCGTCTTCAGGCCGTACTTGTCGAGATCCTCATTTTCGCCGAGCTTGCGGAGCCATTTCTTGACGCGCAGGTCAGCCGTCATCGCTGTCAGCATTCCCGCGCTTTTTGCGTCGGCGAGCTTGACGCCAGTCGGCTCGAGCGGGTCCTTGACGAACCAGTTGTACTTGCCGTCGATCGTCATCTCTTCGAGGTCGACAATGTCAGGCCCCTTGTCGCCGTTCCGCTTGAGGCGGATCGAGACGATGTCTTGCGTCTCGATCTTCGGCAATGATAGCCCAGAATAAGCGAGTTCGAGCCCTTCGGCAGGCAAAGTCTTTTCGACGAACTCTTTCTTGACGGTCAGCCGGCTTTCGGCGCCGGTGTCGAGCGTTCGCCGAATATGGACGATTTCCTTGTCGATCTTGCCGACGGCGAGCGTTACGGCTGGCTTGGCGCCGCCTTTGAATTTCGCCGGCGGATCGTCTTTACCGGGTTCCTTTTTCTTTTCGTCACGCTTCTCGACGGCGCCGACATACGCCGAAATCGTCGCCGTCGGCGCGGACAGGCCCCACTCGGCGTCCTTCGCCTTGGCGTCGGCCTCGGCGATATCGTTGTAGGCGACGATCGCCTGTCGGCCGATGACCTGCTCGATCAACCGGGTCACGGCCGAGTCGTTGGCCGAGAGCGTGGTCGTTTCGGTTTTTGTTTTCTTGTCCTTGTCCGTTCCCGTGATCGTTTCCTTGACGATCTGCATCTGCCATTCAGCAGCGCCTTCGGGACGGAGGAAACGGAACTCCTCGCTGGCCTGCTTGATGGTGACGGCATCGACGGATTTGGCGTCGATCGCGGTGATGTCCTTGCTGCGGATTTTTCCCGGATCCTTCAGGGCGGCCACGATCGGATCGATCCAGCGGGCGTTGATCTTCATGACGCCGTCATCGCTGGCGAGCCGGGCGTAGTAGTAATCGCGCGACTTGTCCTTGACATGTTCGCCGATGAGCAGGGATTCGGTCGCCGCCTCTTTTTTCTCGACAGTGTGGATATCGACTTGCATATGGGCCTTGTCTTTTTCAAGCCCATAGCTCGCCAGATCCGTTCCGAGCGGAATGAAGTCGTCGTCATCGTCGACGCGCACGGTGACGATGGCGTCGAGCAGCGATTTCACGCTCAGGACGGCTGCGCCCTTGGCTTCGGCTTTCTTCGGTTCATCGGCGTCTTTGCTGAAGCCAGCGATGCCAAGATTGGGTTTTACGAACATCCATGTATTGCCATCGCCGCGCTTCAGGGCGAGTTCCTGTTTACCCTGCTTGATCGAGACGGACGATACGTTTGCGTCGACAAAGTCGTACAGGCGTTTCTGCCTGAGGTAGTTGGCGTTTTTGAACATCAGCCGCTCGACGCTACTCGACGGCACGGCAAAAATCTTGTTGTCCTTGTCGGATGAGCTGACGTAGGTGAAGGCCTTGTCGGCACTCGTTTTGCCAACGAAGAACTTTACTTCCTTGTCGCCCTCTTTGGATTTTCCGAAGAGCGTGACGATCAAGGAAGGATCATCGAGGCCATAGGTCTTGGCGTCCTTGGTGACGTCGGCGGTGTCATCGGGCTTGGCGTCGCGGATTTGATCGACGAGTTTGTCGATTTGGTTGCCCTCCACCTTGACCTGTTGCTTGTCGTTCTTGAGATACCAAAAATCGTTGACCTTGACGAAGACGACCGTTTCCTTGTCCTTGTCGTTGCGTTTGACGACGACCTTGTCGATCTTCAGGCCGGTTTCGCGCAGGCTGGGGGCGATGTAGCTTCGATCGCCGCCGACTCGGCGCTGCGCGACCAGCAAACCGAAGAGCCAAAGCGTGCTCAGAAGTAACCCAAAGAACAAGACGGTAATGCGAGAATTCATTTTCGTGTGCCTATTGTTATCCGCCAAGCCTGGCGGAAGTCAAAATCCGCCGAGTTGAGCGGACCCGATATTTTGCATGCTATTCCGACGCCTATCGCCTTCGGATCACCCAAACAACGATGCCCAGAACGATGAAGGTCAGCAGCATTAGCCAACCGGGCAACAGGATCATTCGGCCAAGGTTGACGCCAGGTTCAAACGAGAAGCTAGTGGTGACCTTAGGCTGAGAACCGACGAACGATTCGCGTTCCGCCATCCAGTCGATGGCGCCGAGCACCATGGCGAAGGTGCTGGCGCGTGATTGCGAGGTCGTGAGATCGCGGTTGGTGATCCATTCGGTATCGCCGAAGACGACCATCGCCGGTTTTTCGCCGTCGGTGACGGCGAGGCCGACGGCCATCGGTTCGCGCGGCGCTTTCGCTCGCAAGAGTAGCGGGTCGCGCACGAGCGGGAGAATATGCGACACCGGATCCTTGAAATAGACCGGATTCGTTTCGGTGATGAACGGGAATTCGTTGACGTGATACACCTGCAGCACCGGTTCGGCCTTGTATCGGCCCGGTTGGGCAGACGGCTTCAGCCCGCGTGCCGACTTGCGCAGCAGGAACTGTTTCTCCGTGAACTGCTTGGCGAGGACGTTCGTCGATTTCCGCGAGGTGAACGCGAAGAGAATCGTCGGATCGCCGCCAAACGGTTGCGGGGCGACGCGCAGGGCGTATTCATCCATTACCTCGACGCCATACTGCTTCAGCATCGGCTCTAGCCCGGTGGTCCGGAGCTTGGAGTAATCGGTCTCGGCGATGACGTCGAGAAACGCCAATACCTTGCCGCCGCCCGCGATGTAGCGGTCGATGGCATCGACGGCCTCCGCGGACAGGGTCTTCGAGACACCCGCGATGATCAGCGTCTTGCAGTCCGCGGGAATGCTGCGCTTTCTGCCGCTGCCTTCCGCCTTCGCGGGTATGATGGGCGTGATCGTTTTCTCCTCCTTGGCTTGAAGGTCGAAAGTCAGCCCCGCGACCTCGAAGTTCTCGTTCTTCAGTTTCTCGACCAGGACGGCAAGCCCTGTGGTCTGGAAGCCATAGCGGACATCGAGACGGGAAGCATTTTCGTCGTTGTTGATGTCGGGTTCTTCGTCGCCTTGCAGAATGTAGATCTTGTGCTTGACGCGATCCTGCGACAGGAACTTGATTTCCTTGAATATCTCCGCTTCGCCCATGTACTGCGTTGACGCTTTCCCGCCTGGCCCCTGGGGCCGATCGCTCTTGATGAGCCGGCGGTCGCGGACGAACGTGTAGGGCGTCTTGTGGTTCTCTTCCTTGGGCATATCGCCATAGATCACGAGGACGCCGCGGCCCGAGTCGCCCGCGCCGGGGTCTGGCAGAATCTGCGGAAACATGCGGATGAGTTTCTCGTACTCAAGCTCGTCGATATCCGGCGACAGATAATTGACCTTGAACTTGCTGCCGTTAAGCGCCTGACAATTCTCTAGCAGGATCTTGGTGTCCTTGTAGGCGGGACTGCTTTGCGGAAGAAGGACCAGCAGGTTGAGCTCTTTCTTCAACCCCTTGACAAGGTTCTGTCCGCTTTCGCTGAGGGCGTAGGCGCCGCGCGATTTCGTCCAGTCATAGGTCAACGGATATTTCGCATAGACGACGATGTTGAGAGCGATGAGAATGCCGACCAGCAGCATTCCCTGCAGGACGGCGTTGTAACCGTACATCGCCCGCCGAAGCCCGGCATTCTGGCGCACGTCGGTCTTGGCGAGGTTTAGGCTCACCATCATGATGACAAGACCGGTGATCATCGTGTACGCACACAGCCACAGCCGCCAGCCGTTGTCGCCCTGCCAGGCCACGATGCCGCCCATCACGTCCTCGCGCCAGAGGTAAGCCAGGCAGACGGAAAGAACGAAAAGGTTAAGGCCCGTCAGACCGCCGAAGATCAGCACGAAAAAGCGGATGCCCGATTCGTCATGCGCGGCGGTGTTCAGGCGAAAGAATCCCGCGCCGGCGCTGATACTCAATACCAGCAATGCTAAAAGCTGCGGCGTGAGACTAAGGAATCTATTTTCAGCGCGATTCGTGAACACCAGGTAGCCGAACAACGCCATCGATGCGGCCATGATGACGATCATGGAGACTTTGAGGATCGGCGCCTTGTCGATGAGAAAACGGATCGGCGACGCGGTTTCGTCGGGCGGCTGCTGCAGGCTCCACCCGTAAAAAAGCCCGGTGAGGCCGAACAGCAGCATGCCGGCGCTTTCGCCGAAGTTGTCGAGCAGGAAGCCGTAGGACCCGCCGACTTTCTTGCCGACGCCGAGAACCAGGGCCAGCACGACGAGGCCGAAGCCGCCGCCGAGAAGCGCCAGGCTCAGCACGCGGCGTTGCGAGGCGAGCGCCTCGGCTTTTTGGTCCGGCGTGTCTTTTCGCAGCCACAGGACGAACGCCTGCCAGCCGGCAAGCCCCAAAGCCGCGAGGCCGGCGACCAGAAAGATATTCCCCAGCACGGTCGATCTGCCCGCGTGTTTTATCTGGATCCAGTAGCGGAACACGATCAACATCACACCCGCCCAGGCCAGACCGACGGCGAGAGATTGAGCGGAATCGCGAAGCCGCGCGAGCACGCTGCTGGACGAATTCGGGGCCACGGTTGCCATATTTTTCACCTGCAAAAATATCAAATAGCCCGCCATTTATGGCGGGGCCGCCCACAATCCCGCCATCAATGGCGGGCTATGACAGTCATTTCCACTTCCGCGATTCCAGCACCTTCACCGTGGCGAAGATGAAGAACACCGCCACGGATGCGTGGAACACCAGATGCCTCGGCGATACCAATCCGCCTAGCGAGGTGTTCCACAGATCGTAGAAATTCACGAATGAGATAATCTCGTGTGCGACTCCACCCTGGCGGATGAACCCACCTTGATGCTTGAGGAAGTACAACACCAGGTGAATGATCACGCCGACAAACGCCAGCACCGCAGCCACGATTTGGTTGCTCGTCAGGCTCGAGAAGAACACGCCCATCGCGATAAGTCCCGCGCTGATGACCGCGAGCGCAACGTTGAAACTCAACGCCGGGCGATAATCGAACTCCTGCCCGCCGAAATACCGCAAGCTCACCAGGAACAGCCACCACGGAACCCAGGTGAGCATGTAAAAGATCCAGCAAGCGAAGAACTTCGAGAGCACGATCGAGAATTCATTCACCGGCGCCGTCAGCAGCACTTCGATCGTGGCCGTGCGCTTTTCCTCGCTGAACAAACGCATGGTCAGGATCGGCACGACAAAGAGCTGCACGATCACAGGGAAAATGCCGAAGATATAGATCCCGACGATCGGCTCGAAGATTTGGCCCCGCGGGCCCCACTCCTGGATCTCGCCGACGAAATTCAAAAACATGAACCAGCCGATGAGCAGGATGCCAATGAAAACGAGATACGCGATCGGCGAGTAGAAGTACGCCGCCAGATCGCGCCGGGTGAGAATCACGATCGGCCAATCGCACCAGACGCCGAGCGACACGATCATGTAGAGCGCCGACATGCCCATGAAAATCAGGCCGCCGGGGATGAGGAAGGTGTCATGGAGCACCGAAAGCATCAGCCCGCTCATGAAGCCGAGCAAGCCGACGAGTCCGAGCGCCATCCCGGCATAGTAGCCGCGATCGCTGGTGATCTCTTGCATGCCAATGAAGATTGCGGCATAGATCAAGCCCAGGATCATGAGGATCGCGCCTTCGCCGGCGAGAAAGTTCGTGTCGCGCCGCAGGGCATGGTAAAAGCAAAAAGCGACGATGGCGACGGCGACGCCGCCGCAAATATTCAGCAGAATCTCACGGATATTGGTCTGGGTCTCGCTCCGAATCACCGCAGCGAGCACGACCGCGCCGACGAATAGCGCTGGCAATCCGCCGAGCATGAACCACGAGAGGTTCTCGGGCGTCCGCAGCGCCATTGCTCGGGTGAAGACACCAAACGCCACCAGGGCCAATCCGAGCACGGCATAAAGCCGGCGGAACTGGATGTCGCTCTCGCAGAAGACATGGTAGAGCAGCAAGCAAAGGCCGATCGTGCCGAGGAAGAATCCCCACGCCGGCGTGATGAGCGACGTGCGAATCGGCTCGCCTTCCACCTGCTTCATCCAGCGCGGCGCCATGATGGCGAGCGCGCCGAGCACCAGCAGAAATAGGCCGAGCATCGCGAAGATGCGTGCGAGAGTCGGGCGGTCCTCCTGCTCATAAGACGGAGCACGCTCGGGAATCGACTCCCACGCCGGCGGCGGAAAATCGCCCGACTTCGAGTCGATGGATTCTGAATTGTCCATGCAATCCTCTCTGCTCACCTGTTCTTCGCTTGTAGTTTAACGCTCCGATGGGATACTGTTGAGCGCTAAGCCGCAAGCGGAAATACGAATTTCTAATTATAGCAGTTTGGTAACGGATTCGCTGGCGGCCGGTTCGCTCGCTGCGTCGGCGGGCGGGTTGGCGGATTTGATCGCGCCTTTCCGCGACGCCATCGGAGGCGCCAGCGGTTCGTTCGTGTTGACGACTTCAAAGAACGCTTCTTCGAGCCGTCGGCTTTGTTCCAACCGCCGCAGCGTCCAGTGATTGGCGGTCAACGATTTGCTGATTTCCTCACGCAAGTCGCGGTTATCCTGGGTTCGCACGTCGAAGATGCCCACGCCGTCGGGCATGAGGTTCGCCTGCACATTGGTGACGCCGTCGATGCCCATCAGCACCTTCGCAATGGCGTCGCGCGGGCCGCGGGCTTCAATCTTGATCGTGCTGGGAATATTTTCCATGCGCTGATTCAGGCTTACACGCCCGTTTTTGATGATGATGATGCGCTCGCAGATCTGCTCGACTTCGCCCAGGATGTGGGTGGATAGCAAGATCGTATGATTTTCGCCGAGTTCCTTGAGCAGCAGAAGCGTCTCGCGAATCTGAGTCGGATCGAGGCCCGATGTCGGCTCGTCGAGAATTAGGATCGGCGGGTTGTGCACCATCGCATCGGCAAGGCCGACACGCTGACGGTAGCCTTTAGAGAGCGTGTTCAGCAATCGACGGCGGACGGTCATCAGCCGGCAGCGTTCCAGGCAGTATTCCACCCGGCGAATACGCTCCTTGCGCGGCATGCCCTTGAGCTTCGCGCGAAAGGAAATGTACTCCTCGACGCGCATCTCAGGATAAAGCGGCACGCTCTCGGGCAGATATCCGATGTTTCGACGCACGTCGTCGGCTTCGAGCATGACATCGTAGCCGGCGACCTTCGCGATACCGCTCGTCGCGGGCATGTAGCTGGTGAGGATGCGCATCGTGGTCGTTTTTCCAGCGCCGTTTTGGCCAAGAAAACCGACGACTTCGCCCTTCTCGACCTCGAAAGTCACGCGATTGATCGCCATGACGGGGCCGAAAAATTTGGTGAGGTTCTCTACCGAGATCATGGTCGGTCCTGTGGTGCGTAAGCCGCTGGCGTCGTGCCCGTCAATTTGGAAAATACTAAATTTAGGAAAGCCTGGCTGATTTTTCAAGGGGGCGATTTTCACCAAAAACCAGGCCCATTTGGCATTCCTGCTCGTACAATCGCCTCGTAGCCCTCGCGAAAATCAACACCTACGTTTCGATTCTCTCTCCTGAAAGGACGACGACAATGCTCCGATGGTTTGCTCCGCTCGGCCTCGCGCTGACGACCGCCGCCTTCATCGCTGGATCGCAGGCTGGCGAAAAATCGGCGAAGGACAATACCCCTCCGCCGGGATTCACCGCATTATTCAACGGCAAGGATTTGACTAACTGGCAGGGTCTGGTGGACATCAAGGCTCGCAAGAAAATGACGAAAGAGCAGTACGCCGCTGCCGTCGAGAAAGCCAATGCGAAGTACCTGCCGCACTGGAAAGTCGTCAATGGCGTCCTCGAATACGACGGCAAGGGCCAAAGCCTGCAAACCATCAAAGACTACGGCAATTTCGAGCTCTATGTTGACTGGAAGATCGAACCCTCCGGCGACAGCGGCATCTACCTCCGCGGCAATCCGCAGGTGCAAATTTGGGACATCAAGGGCAAGAACAACAAAAAAGGCATCGGCTCCGGCGGCCTTTACAACAACCAGAAAAACCCAAGCAATCCGCTGCTCGTCGCCGACAATCCCGCTGGCCAATGGAATACGTTCCACATCGTCATGGTCGGCGACAAGGTGACCGTCAAGCTCAACGGCAAAGTCGTCGTCGATAAGACGCCCCTCGAAAACTACTGGGAACGCGGTCAACCTCTGCCTACCCGCGGCCCCATCGAACTCCAGCACCACGGCGATCACTTGTGGTTCAAGAACATCTACATCAAGGAACTCCCAGATTAAACGCGTATTGTTTTCACTCGGTGCTCGCCAAAAAAAATGGCGAGCATCTCGTTCCCCGTTGTGATAGAATACCATCCCTACCGATGGCGAGCGCACGTGCTTCGCGTCCTTTGAACTGCCCGACTGGGAGATCACGACCATGAAGTTGATCCGGCCAATCTGCATCGTGCTTGCATTTGCTTGCTCCACCGTCGCCATCCACGCGCAGGACGCGAAGAAAAAGGAAGAAAAATCGAGCGATTCCGTCAGCTACTACAAGGACGTGCGGCCAATCTTTCAACAACACTGCCAGGGCTGCCATCAACCTGCCAAGGCCCTGGGTGGGTACATCATGACCGACTATCCGTTCCTGTTCAAAGAAACCGATAGCGCGTCGATCGGAGTCGTACCAGGCAAGGTTGCGGAAAGTGAGTTGGTGAACCAGATCATCGCGCGCGACGGCAAAAAGCCGGCGATGCCCCGAGGCAAGGATCCATTGACCGATCGTGAAGTGACGCTCATCCGGAAGTGGATCGAGCAGGGCGCCAGAGACGACACGCCAGCGAGCGCGAAACTGCCGACCGTGGACGCGGATCATCCGCCCGTTTATACGCAGCCGCCGGTGATTGACGCTTTGGCATATAGCCGTGATGGCACCTTGCTCGCGGTCGGCGGCTATCACGAAGTGCTGTTGCACAAGGCCGATGGCAGCGAACTCGTCGCGCGCCTGATCGGCATGTCCGAGCGTATCCAATCGCTGGCTTTTTCGCCGGACGGAAAATGGCTCGCTGTAACCGCAGGCAATCCCGGCCGATTCGGCGAGGTGCAGATTTGGAGCGTTGAGAAACGCAAGCTCAAGCTTTCCGTGCCGATCACGTTCGACACGGTTTATGGCGCCAGCTGGTCGCCCGATTCCAAACTCGTCGCCTTTGGCTGTGCCGACAATTCCCTGCGAGCCATCAACGCGGAAACGGGCAAGCAGGTGCTCTTCCAGGGCGGGCATGGCGACTGGGTGCTCGATACCGTCTTTTCGGTCAAGGGTACGCACCTCGTTTCCGTGAGCCGAGATCGCTCGATGAAGTTGACGGAGGTCGCCACGGAACGGCTCGAAGACAACATCACCAGCATCACGCCCGGCGCGCTCAAGGGCGGCTTGCAGGCGGTCGATCGCCATCCGACCAGGGATGAACTCGTGATCGGCGGGGCCGACGGCACTCCCAAACTCTACCAGATGTTTCGCACCAAGGACCGCAAAATCGGCGATGATTTTAACAACATTCGCAATTACGCGGTCATGCCGGGCCGCATATTCGCGGTGCGGTTCAACGCCGACGGCAACCGCATCATCGCCGGGTCCAGCTATGATGGCAAAGGCGAAGTCCGCGTCTATGAGACAGGTACGGGAAAACTCTTATCCACGGCAAAGGGTGTGCACGGCCCGATCTATGCCGTCGCGTATCACCCGAAGGCCGCGGTCGTCGCCTCGGCGGGATTCGAGGGCATCGTGCATCTCAACGACGCCAACACCGGAGCGCTGGTCCGCGACTTCGTGCCTGTGCCATTGAAGGGTGCAAAGAAATGAGCTTGGGTTGCGAACATGGCAAACGTGAACAAACTGTATGCCCTCGGTATCATTGACAATATGGAGTAACAAGCGCTGCCGAGTGCTTGACGAAATTGAGGACGCGCACCAAAGCATCGGCGGAGCCGGTCGTGGCCGGCGTTTCGCGACGTTGCAAGTGAATTATGCATATACGATGTTATTGTCTTCGCAGTTTCAGGCCTTCTGCCGCGATCTGCATTCGGAGTGTGCAAATGCGATGGCAGCGGTGATACCAAACGCCTCACTCGGAACGATCTTGCGCGAGGCGCTTATTCGAGAACGAAAACTCGACCGTGGAAACGCGAATCCGGGCAATATCGGCTCGGATTTTGTTCGATTCGGATTGCCGTTTTGGGAGAATGTTCTCAAGCTCGCCCTGAGAAATAAGTCCCGCCAACGCCACTTGGACGCTTTGAATGAGTGGCGAAATGCGATCGCTCACGATGATTTCACCAGATTCACTGTCGGGTCCGTACTACGATTAAGCCGTGTTCGAGCCTGGAGAAACGCATGCAACAATTTGGCAAACGCGTTTGATGAAACGATGTTCCAGCATCTGTATTTGCTGAACGGTGTGAAGCCATGGTGACAGGGAGAAATGCGATGCGGCCAATTTTTAAGGTCGGCGATCAGGTTTCTTTCAAATTTGGTCTTGCCAAATTTGAGGGAACGGTGACGGAAGACAGGGGGCCGCTCGGTCGTGGCGGCATGCGAATCTACCAGATTCTTGTAACGCAACCGCCGATCGAGCCAACGACGTATGAAATGCGTGAAGACGAGATTGAATGCCTGGCGGCGCCCAAGAAGGTCCGATTGAATAATCCCACGCCGAACGCGATTTCCTAGTGCCGAAACTTCGTTCGATCAGCCAACCACCCACATGGGAACTCAAGATATGCAACGATTCATCCTCTCCATCGCCGCAGTGGCATTAGTCGTTCTCCCGCTACATGCGCAAGAAAAGCTGCCACCGGGCGCGAAGCTTGCCAAGGTCGAAGTCGCGCCGTCACGCATCGAGTTGAAGACGCCGTTCGAGTATCGGCAAATTCTGCTGACTGGCGTGCTCGACAACGGCGATCGCATCGATGTCACCCGGTTGGCGAAATTCACGGCGCCGGCCGTCGTCAAGGTATCCGAACGCGGGCAGGTTCGGCCATTGCAAGACGGCCAGGGCGAATTGAAATTCACCGTAGAAGGTCAAGCTGGAGCTATCCCCGTCAGCGTCGCCGGCATGAAAGCGAACATCGAGGTCAGCTTTACGCGAGACGTGATGCCAGCGCTGTCCCGCATGGGTTGCAATGCGGGTACGTGCCATGGCTCCGCTCAGGGGAAAAACGGCTTTCAGTTATCCCTTCGCGGCTACGACCCGGTTTACGATCATCGCTCGCTGATCGACGATATCGGCGGCCGGCGATTCAATCGAGCGGCGCCGGAACGCAGCCTCATGCTGCTCAAGACCACCGGCGTCGTGCCGCACGTCGGCGGCGTGCTCTCGCAACCTGGCGACCCCTATTACGAGTTGGTGCGTCTTTGGATCGCCCAAGGCGTGAAACTCGACACGAACGCGCCGAAGGTAACCAAGATCGAGGTTACGCCGCCGCACGCCGTCATCGCTTTGCCTGGCATGAAACAGCAACTCACGATTTGGGCGACCTACGCCGACGGTTCGAAGCGCGACGTAAGCGCCGAGGCGTTTCTCGAGAGCAGCAACATCGAAGTCGCGACAGTGGATCGGACGGGCATCGTCACCGCCGTGCGCCGCGGCGAGATCGCCGTGCTGGCGCGTTACGAAGGCAATTACGCCGCCGCGACGATAATCATCATGGGCGACCGCACCGGTTTTGCGTGGAAGGAAACGCCGACTTTCAACTACATCGACATCGCCGTCTACAACAAACTGAAGGCGATGAAGATCGAGCCGAGCGACATCTGCTCGGATAGCGACTTTGTCCGCCGGCTTTATCTGGATCTGACCGGCCTGCCGCCGGAGCCCGAGGTTGTCCGCAAGTTCATCGACGACAAGACACCAAGCCGACAGAAACGTGAGAAGCTTATCGACGCCCTCGTCGGCAGCCCCGACTTCGTCGAGCACTGGGCGAACAAATGGGCCGACCTGCTCCAGGTCAACCGCAAATTTCTCGGCGCCGAGGGGGCGACGGCGTTCCGAAAATTCATCCGCGACTCAATCGCCGGCAACATGCCTTATGACCAATTCTGCTACAAGCTCTTGACCGCGTCCGGTTCCAATGTCGCGAACCCGGCTGCTTCTTATTTCAAGATTCTCCGCGACCCGGATCTGGCAATGGAAAACACGACGCATCTATTCCTGGCGGTCCGCTTCAATTGCAACAAATGCCACGATCACCCGTTTGAACGCTGGACGCAGAACCAGTACTACGAGCTGACTTCATTCTTCGCGCAGATCAATCGTCGCGAGGATCCGAAATTCAAAGGACGCAAGACCCAAGGGACCGCGGTGCGCGGCGCCTTGCCTCTGGTGGAGATCATCGAGGACGCCAAGACCGGGGAATTCAAAAACGAACGAACCGGTGCGCCGGCGATCACCAAGTTTCCGTATGTACATCCTGGCATGCCGCCACAAGCAGGATCGCGGCGTGAACAACTCGCCAAGTGGATCACCGCCAAGGAGAATCCCTACTTCGCGAAGAGCTACGTCAATCGCGTCTGGAGCTACCTGCTCGGCACGGGCATTATCGAACCGGTCGATGATATCCGCGCAGGCAATCCGCCGACCAATCCCGAACTGCTCGACAAACTGACCGTCGATTTTATCGAGAGCGGATTCGACGTTCAGGCGTTGATCAAGACGATATGCAAGTCGCGCACGTATCAGCATTCCATCGCCACGAATAAATGGAACAAAGACGACGACACGAATTACTCGCACGCCATCGCCCGGCGATTGTCGGCCGAGGTGCTATTCGATTCGATCCATAGGGTGACCGGATCGCTGTCGAAGATTCCAGGTCTGCCTCCAGGCGCCCGCGCGGTGGAAACGATCGATTCAAGCGTCAAGGTTCCCGGCGAGTTCCTGGCGCTGCTGGGTCGCCCGCCGCGCGAAAGCGCTTGCGAATGCGAACGCAGCAACGCGATGCAGCTCGGGCCCGTCCTTAGCCTCGTCACCGGGCCGGTCATCAACGACGCGATCAAGGACCCCGCAAACCGCATCGCGAAGATCGTCGCCGCTCAGAAGGACGACACAAAAGTTGTCGAGGAGCTTTTCCTGGCTATACTGAGCCGCCGACCGAATGCGGCCGAGATCGAACTCGGCATCAAGGCCATTCGGGCAGCCCAGGCCGAGCATGCGGAATTACTTGTCGAGTACAAAAAACGCCAGGAAGCCGTCGCGGCTTACGAAAAGAATTTGCCGCTGATAGTAAAGCAGTTCGAGGATTCCGCGACGCGAACGCCCGTCTGGTTCCCGCTTGATCCCAAGGCTATGAAGTCGCTCGGCAAGGCGACATTCACCAAACAGAAAGACGGCTCGATCCTCGTCGGCGGCGCCAATCCGGCGACAGACACCTACACGCTCTCGTTCGAGTCCAAGGCTCCCGATATCACCGGGATTCGCCTCGAAGTTTTGCCCGACGATAGCCTGCCAAAGAAGGGACCGGGACGCTCGTCGAACGGCAACTTTGTGCTCAACGAGATCAAGCTTGACTATCTCAAGACCGGAGAAAAGGGTAAGCCGAAACAGGTGAAGCTAATCCGTCCGCAGGCAACTTTCTCGCAAGATGGCTTCCCGATCGCCAATGCCGTCGACAACAACCCGCAATCCGGTTGGGCCGTCTCGCCGCAAGCAGGCAAAGCCCAGGTCGCCGTTTTCGAGGTGCAAGGCAAGCTTGGCAACACCTCGGGCATCACGCTCAATATCACCATGCAGCAAAATTTCGGCATGCAGCACACGATCGGCAGGTTCCGTGTGTCGTACACGAATGTAAAGCCGCCCGTCCAGCTTCAAGGCACGACGCCGCCGAACATCGCCAAGCTGCTCGACATCCCAAGCGACAAGCGCACGCCGCAGCAAAAGGCGATGATCGAGAACTACGTGCGTTCCAACGATCAAGAGTTGGCCCGGCTACAGCGAGCCGTCGCCGACGCGGCAGTTCCTGGAAGTGCCCGCGTGCTCGGCGCCCAAGATTTGGCGTGGGCGCTTATGAACAGCCCGGCATTCTTGTTCAATCGGTGATGCGCGAACAATCCAAAAGCCCAATTGTGTGCAGTCGAGAGGTAACTCGTAGGTAAAGGTGGAACATGCCTGTTGCCGGTGCCAGACTATCTCACACGAACAGATTTGACGTTGTTCCGCTCTTTCAGAGCTACGCATTATCACCACGGAAACCCAGGACGTCGCTGCGCGGCTTCGCCGCTTCGCTTTGCCCTGGGCTGGGTTGTTTGCGCACCTGCGGTGCTCCGGCAATCGCGCGGGTATCATGATCGAAGCCCGTGGCCGGGGTCTTACACCGCATCGGCCTTTGATCGAACGATCTTCAGCGAGCCAGGAGTGTGAGCGACTGGAGGAACAAAAGAATGGCGATCTCTCCAGTCGCTGACGCACCCAGCTCGCCTGCCTCACTTATTCCGCGCTCAACGCCGCGTGTAGGTCGGTCAGACTGGCTACCAGCCGATCGGGGTTTGCACGCGTCAGGATCTCGCGTGATTCCGATCCTGTGGGGAGGGCCCATACTTGGATGCCGGCGGCGCGGGCGGTTTGAATATCCACGGTCGTGTCGCCCACGTACAGCACCGCATCGCGCGGCAACGCTAGCATCTCCACGGCGCGCAGCAGCATTTCCGGCGAGGGTTTGGGAAGCGCCACGTCCTCGGGGCCGAGCACCACATCGAACAGTGCCGCGATGTTCAAATCGACTAGCAACTGCTGTGAGAAGAACCGCGGCTTGTTGCTGCATAGGCCGACGCGCTTGCCTGCTTTCTTCAGGCCGGTCAACAAGTCGGCGGCGCCGGGCAGCAGTCGCGTCATCGGCGCCATCACGCCCGGGTGATGGACGCGATAGGCGAGGAGGTCGTCGGGCAATTTGCAATTCGGAATCGTGTGTTGCAAGAGATATTCCGGCCCATGGCCGACGTGCCGCTTCACGTCTTCCACGCTCAGAGCCGAATGGCCCCGAAGGATTCGGACATGATTGACGCTGGCGGCGATGGCGTCGAAGCTGTCGGCAAGGGTTCCGTCGAAATCGAAAACCACTGCCTGATAAGACGCGAAAGATTTTGTCATGCTGCTTGGTCTTTCCTGTTGCGGGGATCGTGGCCTTCGTCTATCCTATCAACCTCACCATCGCGGCACATGGCGAGCCCGCGTCGATGGTGATCGCCAAGAGCGTCACGCAATCGCCCCGAAATGAGTACCATGCCGACTTCCGACAGTTTTCTGCTGGCATTGCTGAGAGCCTGCGAAGCCCAGGCGCCGAGGCCGCTCTATCCGCGGCAGTATGCCGAGAGTCAGAATCTGGATCGCGGCCAGGTGGATACCGGGCTGGACGAATTGCGGCGGCGCGGACTGATTCGGCTGACGGAATGGGAACGCGACCTGGGTCAGGGCGTCGTGCTCACGGAATTGGGCCTTGCGAGTGCGAAAGATGGCCGCGTTCTGAAAGGAGCCGCGCCGCCGGCCGTCGAGGATAGGCCGGATCGGGACGACGACGCGGTGCGGCTCAAGGCGTTGCAGCAGGCGTTTGGCGGCCCGCGCCGAACACCGGCGATGCGAATCTTCTTCGGACTGATACTGCTCTATTTCTTCGCCGGCGCTGTCTACGCAATGATTCGCGGCTACTCGGTCGAGGATTATCTCCTGAGCGGCGGACTTGATCGAACACAGGTGCTTATCGATCTCGGCGCGCTCCATCCCGGCTTCGTGATGCACGACGGCGGCCCGCCTCGGCCACAGTTCGAGCGCATCATTTTGTTCAATTTCCTGCACATTGGCCTGATTCATCTGGGCATGAATCTCTATTTTCTCGCGGCGCTTGGTCCCCTGATCGAGGCGCTCTGGGGCAGCTGGCGATTCGCCGTCATCTACTGCATATCGGGGATTGTCAGCGGCTGCATGGTGCTGCTCATCACGATCGCGCAGGCGGCGCCGAACTCCGAAATCGCACTGACGGCGGGCGCGTCTGGATGCCTCTACGGGATCTTCGCATCGATGATCGTCTGGTATTCGATGAACATGCGCTATTTGCCTGAGAATGTGATCAACGCCTGGTCGCGCTCGCTTCGGTTGAATGTGTTCATCCTCATTGCCATCAACTTTCTTCCAGGTATCAGCTGGCAGGGCCATTTCGGCGGCGCGGTCGGCGGACTCTTGACGGCATTGCTCCTGCACGTGCAGCGATTTCACGCCGAACCTTGGGCGCGCGTGCTCGCATTGTGCGCTTTGCCTGCCGTGCCGTTGGCGTTTTTCGTCGCCGTGCTTTCCGCGACTGGCTGGTTGTAGGGCGAATTGAACCACGGATGACACGGATGGACACGGATAAATGCAGGGGGGAAATGCGAGAGAAATGGATATTCTCGATATTCAGCATCGCTCATATCCGTGGCATTTGATCTTATCCGTGGTTAAAATTGATTCACGATCGAACCGTTGGCCTGAACAAAATCAACTCACGCCGAAGACCTTTACAGGCTGCAGCCGATCCTCGACTGGCGTTACGAGTGCGACGAGATCGCCGCGGTCGTCAACGACGGCGCATTCGCGTTCGCAGCCGTGGTCATTTTTGATCTGCTGTCCCATGCGCAGTTTTCGCACGTCGTCGCTGGTGATCGTAATCGGCGGCGTTTCTTGCACGGCACGCCACGCAGGCAGGAGGCGTGCCTGCGCGTCGTCCGGCGAGGCGTCGATGGGCAGTGCCTGAGACTCAGTGAAATTACCTATGGCGGTTCGGCGCAGGGACGCGATCAACCCGCCGCAGCCGAGCGTTTCGCCGAGATCGCGCGCCAAGGAACGGATGTAGGTTCCCTTGCCGCAGTGCACGACGACATCGAGATGCGGATATTCGAAGCGTTCGAAGGCGATGCGGTACACATTCACTTCGCGCGGTTGTAGTTCGAATTCGTGGCCTTTCCGCGCGAGAGCGTAGGCTCGCCGTCCGCCGACATGGGCGGCCGAGTAGGCGGGCGGAGTCTGCTGGATGGCGCCGATAAAACGATTCAGCGCTTGCTCGATTCGAGTGCGGTCGGGCGTCGTTGGATTGGCGTGCGGGGTCACGATGCCGTCGGCGTCGTCGGTGTCGGACGTTGAGCCGAGCAGGATGCCCGCACGGTAAGTCTTCGGCATGTTCTGGACGTATTCCATCAGCCGCGTGGCCGAGCCGATGCACAGCACGAGAACGCCAGTCGCGAGCGGATCAAGCGTGCCGGCGTGACCGATGCGAGTGCGGCGCGGGAACCAGTTCGAGACGCGGTCCACGGCCTGGCGCGACGTGATGCCGGGCGGTTTATCCAGAACTAGCAGGCCATTCGCTTCAGGCATGGGTGAATCGGCTCCGAACCACGGGTCGCTTTCGATAATACAATAACATTTATTGAATGGATGCTCCGAAACGATAGCGAGGTTCACATGTCCCGGCCGGAATTGTGTGTCATTTTCAATGCAACCGCCGGGAAGCACCGTGGGAAAAAGAGGCTCGAACAAATCCGCCAAACCTGGGGTGCGGAGGTGGCGTTTCGGGAAACCACCGCGCCGGGCCATGCGGTCGAGTTGGCACGCGCTGCAGCGACTGAGGGCATCCCCGTCGTCGCCGCGGCGGGGGGCGATGGCACGGCGCACGAGGTGCTCAATGGCCTCATGCGCGTTCGTAATCCCGCCGTCGCGTTCAGCATAATTCCGATCGGTTCCGCCAATGACTACGCATTCAGCCTTGGCCTCGTCGCAAAGCATTCGCCCGAGTCGCGACTCGTGGACGTTGGCTGCGTGCAGCTTCCCGGCCGCGATCCGGTGTATTTCGGCGTCTGCATGGGCACCGGTTTCAATGGCCGGGTCACCTGGGAATCGCGGAAGATCCGTCGGCTGCAAGGCGTACTTCTTTACGGTCTGGCGGCGATTCGTTCGCTTTTGAACTACTACGATTATCCACCTATGTCGGTTCAGCTCGATGATGGGCCTGCTGTCACCGTTCCGACGTTGATGTTCAGCGCGCTGGTCGGGCAACGCGAGGGCGGATTTCTGTTCGCGCCGCAGGCGTCGATGGACGATGGCCTGTTCGATTATGTGCATGCCGAGGATTTGACGCGCTGGCAGATTTTGCAATTTCTGCCACGGCTCGCCATTTTCGGGCCGCCGAAGTCGTATCCGAAGATTCGGCAGGGGCAGGCTCGAAGCATCAGCCTAAAATCCGAGACGCCGTTGATCGCTCATGCCGATGGCGAATTATTGTGCTTGCCGGACGACAATGTGAAGGAACTGATGATTTCGATGGAACCGGCAGCGATCCGGGTCGTATCTCTGCGCGGTCGTGTGCATGTGTAACGTGCCTAAAACTCCATGGCGCCCGGCCAACCGACATCGACGACGAAGATTTTCCCATCGCCAATTCGGCCCGTGCGTGCGACTTTGATGATTTTATCCGCGACTTCCTGGACGCGCGAGTCCGAAACCCAGACGCTGATCTCGACTTTCGGCAGAAACGCCATCGAGTATTCGCTGCCCTGGTAGCGATCGAGATACCCCTTCTGCCGGCTGTAACCTTTGGCTTCCTGCACGAGGACGGCGTTTACATCGAGTTCGTTCACCGTGTTCAAGACGGCTTCGGCCGTGATGGGACGAACGACGAGCGTAATTTGCTTCATGGGAAATGTCCGGTAGAAACTGTCGGAAATTCAATGGGTTGACGATTAACCCCTTCGGAAATCGCCGAAGTGCTCCCTCTCCCGCCGGGAGAGGGAAGGGGTGAGGGCCGCTTGACGATGGCAATACCTCGTAGTTTGCAGTATTGCAGAGAACCTGCGGCCCTCACCCCCGGCCCCTCTCCCGGTGGGAGAGGGGAGAAAATGCGCAACTATTCACGGTGGTCTCTCGACCAAGAATTTACTTCTTTTCAAGCTCCGCGGCGATGGCGATCTTGACTTCGTCGGAATCCAGCGAGACGCGCGGCTCGAAGCGATTGACCACTTCGCCTTCGCGGCTGACGAGGAACTTCGTGAAGTTCCACTTGATCTCGCCGCCGAACTTCGGATTCGTTTCCTTGGAGGTCAGGAACTGATAGAGCGGCGTCTGGCCTTTGCCCTTGACCACGACTTTGGACAGCATCGGGAACGTGACGTTGTACTTCGAGGTGCAGAATTTCGCGATCTCGGCGTCCGTGCCCGGTTCTTGGCCGCCGAATTCATTGGCGGGCACGCCGATGATGACGAGACCCTTGCTCTGGTATTTTTCGTAGAGCGCCTGCAAGCCCTTGTACTGGGGCGTGAGGCCGCACTTGCTGGCGACGTTCACGAACAGAACGACCTTGCCCTTGTACTTGGCGAGATCGACTTCGGCGCCATCGATGGCTTTCATTTTGAAATTGAGGACCTTAGGCGTCTTGGCGCCGCCGCTTTGGGCGTTGCCGACGGCAAGACCCAGGAGGCTGATCAACGTGACAAATGCTGCGAATTTCTTCATCTTTTCTCCTCGACTAAAGCGCCGTCATTCACGGCGGGAATGGGGGATACGGGAAGTTGCTCGCTTGATTCAGAACCGGCATTCGCGGCCGCATTTTTCGGTAGGAATATCAGCAAGAGAATCGAGCCCAGGATGGCACTAATGGTGGATCCGGTGAGCGTGCCGATTTTGCCTGCATCCAGGTATTCACGCATCGCTTCGTCCTTGAAAGCGAGGCCGGCGACGAAAAGCGACATGGTGAACCCGATGCCCGCCAGGCAGCCGGCGCCGATCATGACTTTCCAGTTTACGCCCGCGGGAAGTCGGGCTATTCCAATTTGGACGGAGAACCAGCTAATCAACACGATGCCGAGCGGCTTGCCGATGACGAGACCGGCGGCGGCTGCCAGGCTTACCGGATGCGTCAGGGCGGAAGGATCGACCTGGACGCCGGCATTTGCCAGGGCAAAGATCGGCATGATGAGATAGGCCACCCAGGGATGCAGTGCTCCTTCCAGCCGTTCCAGAGGCGAGACGGCTTCCTTTGCTGCATTCTGCAACTGCTCGAGCATCGGCTTCTGGTGCGGTTCGACCTGACCGTCGCGTTCCATCTGAAGCCGTTTCCAGGTATCCGCCACAAGTTCGCGCAGCGTGATGTCGCTGACCCAAACTCCGGACGGCGTCATCAATCCCAGGACAACGCCGGCTACTGTTGGATGTACCCCGGATTTCAAGAACGCAAACCAGATCGCCACGCCTATCACAAAGTAGACGGGGACTCGGCGGACGCCAAGCAGGCGGATGAAGATGACGAACGCAAACCCCGCGGCGGCGGCGCCGAGGATCTCGAAGATAATAGTCGAAGAATAGAAAACCGCGATAACGAGAACGGCCCCAATGTCATCAGCGATGGCCAGCGATAGCAGGAGGATTTTCAGACCGATGGGGACACGCGAACCAAGCAAGGCAAGAAAGCCGACGACGAACGCGATATCCGTCGCCATAGGGATGCCCCAGCCGGGTTCGCCCGGTTGCCCGCGTTGCAAGCCGTAATAGATAGCTGCCGGTGCGATCATGCCGCCGAACGCCGCCATGATCGGGAGTGCCGCCTTGCGCGGATCGCGCAATTCCCCCGCCACCAGTTCGCGTTTGATTTCCAGGCCGACGACGAAGAAAAAGATCGTCATCAAGCCGTCGTTGACCCAGTGCGCCAACGACTCGACCATATGAAAATTGCCAATCGTGATTCCGATTGGCGTGTGCCAAAACTCCGCAAAAGCATGCCCGTAAGGCGAATTCGCCAGCCCGAGCGCGATTGCAGTGCATGCCAGCAATACCAATCCGCTCGCCGACTCGATCTTCAAGAACTGCATCAATGGCCGAACGAGGCGTTGAATGGGCGTTCGAGGCAGGAAGGACGGCAGGCTGGAATTCGGGTCGTTGGGTGGGGTCCCAGAATCATTCATGCAATACCCTTTGTCAGTTACTTTGAAGCGGTTCGTTCCGACAAATTTCCACTCTAGCCGGAGGATCGCTCGGCGAGAGGCTACAGCGAATCAATTGCTATATGCCAATTTGAGGGAGAAATTGTGAACTCAGACCACTTCACGCGATGGAGGCAATGACGACTGCACGATCCATCGACCGCATCATTTTTCTTCAAATAATTCTCATGGCAGGCCCCTGGGAATTGTAAAAAAATGCCACGCAATCGCCAATGCTATTTCGAGGCAGCGGCTCGTGCATCCCCGCAATGCTTGCCTCGCCTTCGGACCCGGCATAGAACCATTCGTAATGGCCGCTGTACATGCCGCCCTTCTCGGCTCTCGTTCGCGATTTCCCGATAACATATGTTGCTTCTCCCAACAATGTAACTGAAAGCAGGTGGACCATGATCCTCTCTCGACGGCTACTGTCACTCGTTCTCGCCTTTGCGGGGCTCGCGGCATTTTCGGCCGAGGCAAACGCCCAGAAACTCGCAGGTTCCAGACCGAACATCATTCTGATCATCACCGACGACCAGGGTTATGGCGATCTTTCGTGTCATGGCAATCCGATTCTCAAGACGCCGAACATCGACAAGCTCTTCGCACGCAGCGTCCGCTTCACCGATTTTCACGTCAGCCCGACCTGCGCTCCCACGCGAGCCTCGATAATGACTGGCCGACACGAATTCAAAAACGGCGTGACACACACCATCAATGAACGCGAGCGACTCAGCCTGCGCTCGTTCACCTTGGCACAGATGCTCCGGCGCGCGGGCTACACCTCGGGCATCTTCGGCAAATGGCACCTCGGCGATGAAGCCGCCTACCAACCCGACCAGCGAGGCTTCGACGAGGTCTTTATCCACGGCGCCGGCGGCATCGGCCAAACCTATCCCGGCAGTTGCGGCGACGCTCCGGGCAACAAGTACTTCGACCCCGCCATTCTTCATAACCGCAAGTTCGTCAAAACCAAAGGCTACTGCACCGATGTCTTCTTCTCGCAGGCGTTGTCCTGGATCGACGCCAAGCGCAAGGAGAAGGCGCCGTTCTACGTCCACCTCGCCACCAATGCGCCGCACGGCCCGCTCATCTGCCGTGACGAGGACGAGAAAAAATACACGGGCAAAGTGAAGCCCAACGTCGCCAAATTTTTTGGCATGATCTCCAATATCGACGATAACGTTGGCAAGCTGATGGCGAAGCTCAAGGAATGGAATCTCGAAGAGAACACGATCGTCATCTTCATGACCGACAACGGCGGCACGGCTGGCGTCATGGTCTTCAACGCCGGCATGCGTGGCAGCAAGGGCACGCCCTACCAAGGCGGGACGCGCGTGCCATTCTTCGTCTCCTGGCAGGGGCGAATCAAAGGCGGCGTCGATGTTCCTCGACTCACCGCTCACCTGGATATCTTTCCCACCTTTGCGGAAATCGCGGGAGGCAAGCTCCCAGAAAAAGTCCAGCTCGATGGCCGAAGCCTCGTGCCATTGCTGGAAAATCCCAAGGCGGACTGGGAGGACCGCAACCTCTTCGTGCACGTCGGTCGTTGGGCGAAGGGGCAGATCAAGGAGTCGCAGTACGCCAAGTGTGCCGTTCGCAATAGCCAATTTCGGCTCGTCAGCATGGGAAAGGGAAAAGAGAACTGGGAAATGTTTGATATCTCCAAAGACCCTGGCGAAACGACGAATGTCCTTGCACAGCACCCCAAGGAATTCAAGAAGATGAAGGCCGCCTACGACCGCTGGTGGCAAGATCTGCAACCGGAGTTGGTAAACGAAGATGTAGCCATCCCCAAGTACAACGCCTTCGCCGAACTTTACTGGAAGCAATTCGGCGGCGGACCGAAGAAGACAAAGAAAATGAAGGGCGAGTAAGTAACAACCGAAAAAAAACTCCTAATCTGCCTTTTCCGCTTGCGGCTTAGCGCTCCGCAATATCAAGCGCAAAGCGCTAAGCCGCAAGCGGAGAAGAGGGAAGTTGCTATTGGCGACTTCCTTAACAACGAAGAGGCGACTCATGTCGAACCGACAAATAAACCGTCGTCGATTGCTGACGGGCGTCGCCGCGGCCGGACTGGCTTCCGCGGCCACGACAGCGCAAATCTCAGCCGCCGCTCAGGGCAAGGCCGTCGCCAATGGCCGAATCCGCCAGTCGGTCGTCTTCTGGTGCTTCAACGCCATGGGCGATCGCTGGGATCTCGATCGCACGTGCCGGGTGGCGTGCGCGCTCGGTTGCCAGTCGGTCGAACTGGTGCCGGCGGATCAATGGAAGGTGCTGCAAAAGCACAATCTCACCTGCGCGATTGCGCCGAACGGCATGCCTGGTGCCCCCTTCATGCGCGGCTTCAACAATCCGCGCTATCACGAGGAAGTCATCGACCGTACGCGCAAGACGATCGACGCCTGCGCCGAGGCGGGCGTGCCCAGCGTCATCGCCTTCACCGGCTACAAATGGCGCGACGCCGACGATCCGAAGAGCGGCGAGATTAGCCGGGCCGACGGGGCGGACAATATGGTTCGAGGCCTGCGTCCGGTCATCGAGCATGCCGTCAAACGCCGAGTCACGGTTTGCATCGAGCATCTCAACACGCGCGATACGACTCACGCCATGAAAGGCCACCCGGGCTACATGGGCGACGATCTCGATTGGCTGGCCGGCGTCATTCGCCGCGTGAATTCGCCGCGTTTCAAGTTGCTGTTTGACATCTACCACGTGCAGATCATGCACGGGGACTTGATCCGGCGCATCGAGCAATGCCGCGACATCATCGGCCATGTCCACACCGCTGGCGTGCCGGGCCGCGGCGAGTTGGACGATCGGCAGGAGGTCCAGTACCCGGCCGTGATGCGAAAACTGCTCGACATCAAATACGCGGGATTCGTCGGCCAGGAGTTCATCCCGACGCGTAACGCCGAGGAGAGCCTGCGGCAGGCGGTGCGGTTGTGTGACGTGTGACGCGTGCCAAATACGACTTTACTCTCGCGGCTATTCAGTGAGGTCCCCAATGATCCGATCCGCATTGCTCGCCATCGCCCTCTTCCTCCCCGCTTTCGCGGCACATGCTCAGCAGGCGCAGCGGAAGCCCAACGTGATCGTCATCATCACCGATGACCAACGCTGGAATGCCATGTCGATCGCTGGACATAAACATCTCAAGACGCCGAACATCGATAGGCTCGGCAAGGAAGGCGTCTGGTTCAAGAACGCGTTCTGCACGACATCGCTCTGCTCGCCGAGTCGGGCGTCGATCCTGTCGGGCCAATACGCGCATCGTCATGGAGTCGTCAACAATTTCACCGACTATCCCGCCAAACTCGCCAGCTTTCCGCGGCTGTTGCAGATGTTCGGCTACCTCACCGCCTACATCGGCAAATGGCACATGGGCGAAGACAACGACAATCCACGCCCCGGCTTCACGCACTGGATCTCGCACAAGGGCCAGGGCAAATACTTCGACAACGAATTCAACATCAACGGCAAACGCGAGGTCAGGAAAGGCTACTACACCCACGTCGTCACCGAGATGGCCATCGACTGGATCCGGAAGAACAAGGCAAAGCCGTTTTGCATGATGCTCGGCCACAAGGCGCCTCATAGTTTCTACGTTCCAGAGCCGAAGTATGCGCATACGTTCGATAACGCCAAGATTGAATATCCGAAGTCGGCGTTTCAGCTTGAAGGCAAGCCGGCCTGGATCAAGGAACGCCAGACGACCTGGCATGGCATCTACGGACCGCTTTTCGATTATCGCCGAAAGTTTCCCGACACTCGGCCCGAAGCGGTTGCCGACTTTGCGAACATGATTCGCGGCTACATGGGCACGATCCAATCGGTCGATGACAGCGTCGGCCGACTGCTCGCGACTCTCGAGGCGGCCGGGATACTCGACGACACGCTCATCATCTTAGTCGGCGATAACGGCCTTCTTGAAGGCGAACACGGCATGGTGGACAAGCGGACGATGCACGAGCCGTCCATCCGCGTGCCGATGCTCGTGCGGTATCCGGGTTTGACGCCGAAGACCCAGCCGAAGGTGATCGACAAGATGGTGCTGCACGCGGACATGGCGCCATCGATTCTGGATTTGTGCGGCGCGCCGCCAATGAAAAATATCCACGGGCAGTCGTGGAAGAAGCTCGTCCATGGCGATGCCGTCGGCTGGCGCAAATCCTGGTTCTACGAGTACAACTACGAAAAGCAATTCCCCTACACGCCCAACATCCGCGGCGTGCGCACCGATGAATGGTCCTACATGCATTACCCGCACGGCGACGGCAAGCCAGATCGACACAAGGCGGAGTTGTATCACTTGCCCAGCGATCCGGATCAGTTGCACAACCTGATTGCCGATCCCAAACATTCAGCCAAACTCGCGGAGTTGCGTCAGGAATTGCCGCGTTTGATTCGCGCCGCCGGCTTGTTGGAGGATCGCATGCCGTTGGATGAAGGCATCAAGCAGACGCTGCCTGATTTAAAGATTCGCTAGGCCGATCCGTATAGCCCGCCATTTAAGGCGGGGAGAGCGCGTGCGGTGTGTTTTCCCGCCATAAATGGCGGGCTATATGAGGAAAGCAAATCGGACAATTCGATCCAAACAACGCATGCGCGAGTAATTTCTCGGTATACTGTTCTCATCGCCCCATCAACGTGCGCAAGCCGGCTGGGATGAGGACCGACGATCGTGCCGCGTTTATTGATTATCAAGGGAGCCGACGAAGGCCAGCAATTCGATCTTGCGGAATCGGCCACTTCCATCGGCCGCGACGCCGCCAACACGATTCGCCTGCATGACACCGAGGTTTCACGGCGGCATGCGGAAATTCGCCACATTCCCACCGGGTACGAACTGATCGACCTGGGCAGCGCCAACGGCACCTTCGTCAACGATCGGCGCGTGCATCACGTCGTTCTTAACGCGGGCGATCATATCATCATCGGCCAATCGGTGCTTCTTTTCAGCACAGGCCGCGACGAGCCTGCCCCGCCGCCCGCCGGGCTGGTGGATCAGGTCAACCTCATCTCACGGACCGATCTCGAACTGTCCTCGGCCATCATCAAGACGATCGGCGAGGGTGAGGGCAGCCGAATCCTGCTGCAGCCCGAACGGAACTCGCCGTGGCTGCGGAGTGCACTGGCGAACCTGACGATCATGTATGAGGCCAGCCAGGCGATCAGCCATATTCTCGACATCGATCAGCTTCTGAATCGCATCCTGGAGTTGATTTTCAGCTCCATCGGCGCCGACCGTGGCTGTGTGCTGCTACGCAATCACGAAACCGGCGTGCTGGAGCCGAAGGCGCTGCACTGGCGCCGCCCGGAGGATCGCCGCGAAAAAATCACGCTTTCGCGCACGATCGTCGATCACGTGCTCAAGGAGCGCATCGGCGTTCTCGTCTCCGATGCGGCCAGTGACGAACGCTTTCGCAGCGGACAGAGCATCATCAAACTCGGCATCCGCGAAGTGATCTGCGTGCCGATGAAAGGCCGACACGAATCGCTCGGCGTGCTCTATCTCGATACGCAAGTCACACGAAAAGACCTGGCGGCATCGGCATCGCCATCGCCATCTTCTTCCACGACGACATTCACCGAGGACCATCTCGCGCTGGCCATCGCGATCGCGCACCAGGCGGCGCTGGCGGTCGAGGAGACGCACTATCATCACGCAATGCTTCAAGCCGAACGTCTCGCCGCCATCGGGCAGACGATTGCTGCGCTTTCGCATCATATCAAGAACATTCTGCAGGGATTGCGATCGGGCAGTGACATCATCAAGATGGGCCTGCGCGACAAGAACGACGCGCTGATTCAGCAAGGCTGGCGCATCGCGGAGAAGAACCAGGCGAAGATCTATGACCTCGTGATGGACATGCTGAACTATTCGAAGGACCGCGTGCCCGCCGTCGAGCGGACCGACCTGAACGAAGTCGCGAAGGATGTACACGAACTGATTGCGCCGACCGCGCAAGAGCGCGGCGTCAAGCTCGACCTGGCACTCTCCGAGGCGATGCCGATCATACAGGCCGACGCCGAGGGCATCCACAGGGCGCTGCTCAATATCGTCGGCAACGCGATCGACGCCGTCGAGGATCGCCCGTCGCCTCACGTCACCATCGGCACTCGCCTCGGTGAAGAAGGTTGGGTGAAGATCGTCGTGCTAGACAACGGGCCGGGCATCGCGCCGGATAAGATCAACGAAATATTCAAGCCATTCAACAGCAGCAAGGGCTCGCGAGGCACTGGGCTTGGCCTGCCAGTTAGCCGTAAAATCCTGCGCGAACACGGCGGCGATATCATCGTGCAAAGCCAACTCGACGTTGGCAGCAAGTTCACGCTGAAGCTGCCGATAAAAAGCGAACTGGCGAGCGATCCCAATGCGACGATTACCGACCTGCTTGCGATGCCGCCGGAACCGGATTGAATCTCACGCAAAACGTTGGGCCGTCGCACGGCACGTGCAACCAAAAAAAGACTCTCCGCCAAGTTTGTGGATTCGTAGTGCGGGCTTTAGCCCGCTCCTTGGAATGGACGGGCTAAAGCCCGCACTACGAACCAATAAATCCGCCAAGTTAGCGGAGAACCCAAAAAACGAATCACGAAAACACGAAACGACGAAATCACGAAATAGTACTACAGCGCTACCTCCCCTCGCCCCTGTACTCAGGGGAGAGGGGAGTAAATGCCGGCGATTGCTTAATTTATGGATCGATCACCATATAACTTAGCGCTGTAGTAATAGGCGAGTACAAGGCAGAAAACGAAGGATTTTTCTCTCTGAATTCTTGTCGTGTTTTTCGTACATTCGTGATTCGTGTTGTGAACGATCGTATTCTGAGATTGGGTCTTCCGCCTATTTGACGCTTCACGTATCTAGTATGGACGATACAATCGACCATGCCATTGCAATTTCAATTACCCGCCATTTGTTCGGAGTTTCGATCATGATTGCACGCCGATATCTCGCCGGTCTTGTCTTGCTCGCGCTCGCTGGCTTCGCGCCAGTAGTTCATGCTCAGGGGGGCGCCGTCAAAATCACGAAAAACAAGGACACGCTCGATTTCAAGATTGGCGACGCGCTGGTCACGCAGTATTACATCAAAGGTTTCGCGAAACCGATCTTTTGGCCCGTGAATGCGCCCGGCGGCGTGCCGCTGACGCGCAGCTACCCGCCGCCCGAAGGCCAGGCTAAGGACCATCCGCATCAGAAGTCGGCCTGGTTCTGCCATGGCGACATCATTCCTGAAGGCATCGAACTCAAGAACAAGATCAAGGGCGTCGCCGGCGTCGATTTCTGGTCCGAGGCCAAGGGGCATGGCGAAATGGTCTGCACCTTCGTCGGCGAACCGATGAATTCGCCGACCTTCTCTTCCGTGGTCACCAAAAACGAATGGCGCACCGCCGACGGCACGAAAATCATGGACGAGACGCGAACCATTTACCTTTACAGCGTCGCCTCGGACAAGGCTCGTCTCATCGTCGTCAATTGCGATTTGCACGCCAGCGTCTGCAAGCTGACGTTTGGCGATACCAAGGAAGGCGCGTTCGGCATCCGCATCAATGACGTCATCAACGCGGGCAAAGGTAAGGGCAAGATCCAGAATGCCGAGGGCAAAGTCGGCGAGAAGGAATGCTGGGGCCAGATCTCCGCCTGGTGCGATTACTCCGGCCCGGTCGATGGCAAGCAAGTCGGCCTCGCGCTCCTCGCCGATCCCAAGAACGCGCATCCCACCTGTTGGCATGTCCGCGGCTACGGTCTGATGGCCGCCAACCCGTTTGGCCGAGAAATGCGCTCCAAATTCCCCGCGATGAAGGGCAACAACAAACTCGTGGAACTGGCGAAGGGCGATCACCTCAACCTGCGCTACGGCATGCTCCTTCACACCGGCGACGCCGAGGCCGGCCAGGTCGCCGCAGTTTACCAGCGTTTCGTGCAACTGCGCGGCAAGGAATAACTTCTAATGATCCTGGCTACCTTCTAATTGAAGATCCATTGGAACCACGGATAATACAAATGGACACGGATAAATGCACGCAATCCCATCCGTGGCATTTCGTATTATCCGTGGTTTAGTTGAAATCCTTTTTCATGCCGAATGTTCAATTGATTTTGCATTATCCAAGGTGCGATCGATGAAAAAGATGTACCACATCGTGCTGCTCAAATTCCCGCCCGCCAAGGCGAATCGGGCGGCCCAGCTCTTTGCGGCTCTCGAGGAATTGAAGGCTCGCCTACCCGGATTTTTGTCGTTCACCGGAGGGCCTTATTCCAGCCCGGAGGGACTCCATCAAGGCTACACGCACGGATTCGTCATGACGTTTGCAGATGCCTCGGCACGCGATCATTACTTGTTTCATCCGGATCATGAAAAAGTGAAGCAGGAGTTTTTGCCCGATCTGGAAGGCGTCGTCGCGTTCGATTTCGAGGGCGATTAGAGAATTTGATCGAGATCTTCGTGCGTGAGCGGCTTGTTCAACTCGCATCCCGCAATGTACTCGCCTTGCGGGCATGGGTTGCAATGCACCACTCGGCCTGTCAGGACGAAACGGCGGCTGTTGTCATAGCTGCGGACGGTGATCGTGACCGGTTGCCCGACTGTCAGCGGACGCATGAGCTGAATGCCGAGGCCCGTGAGCGAAAGGTCGATGATCCACGCGGTTTGGAAGTCGTGGTTGTCGGTCGAGATCACTTTGCCGATCGTGGCCGGCGCGCAGCGATAGCGGATCGTCGCCCGGCAGTTGCCGCGTCGGTTCGGTTTGATTTTCCCATCTGGGGTGGATAGCGTAGGGGTCACGGGGAACTCCTGGCAGAACATTCGTTGTTCAAGCCTAGGTCAAAAAAATCGGAAGGTCAAATCGACAAATCGCCAAGCTGCAAACGGAAGTGCTTACAGCAGAGATTGAAGTTCGGCTTCGCTGAGCACGTGGATGAAATTGCAGCCCATTGCATAGGCGCCGTTCGCGTGCTGGGCGGTATGCACGACGCAGGCGAGGATAGTGCGTGCACCGACGCCGGTCTTGGTTTGCAGTTCGACGCTAATCAGCGAACCGGCCTCGATCGGGTCGGTATCGGTGGAAAGGCCGACGCCGCTCGCGGAGATGTTGAGCAGTTGAGCGGACCGGGTGTTTTTTACGCGGTCGTTGATGCGTTGAAACGCGACGGTGCGGTTGCAGTCGAAGCGAACCCATGTCCGCTTGTCTTCGGGCTTGGCCTGGACGCGTTGAGCGCCGAACAAATTGAGGTCGTCGTCGGTCAATTCTCGTGAGAAGACGCAGCCGATCGACCATTTGCCATCGCTTCCGGGCATGGAGCGGACGACGCATGCCAAAATCGTTCGAATCGTGCCGTCGCCGCCATGAATTTCGACGCGGACCATGTCGCCTGGCTGGATTGCTGAATCGAAGGAAAAACTGGCGCCGCCCAGCGAAAGATCGCGGATCACGGCCGGCCGCTTCGGCGCATTGGGTTTGTCCGTTGCCTGCACGTGAACGTCGAGCACCGTGCCGAAGCGCGCCCAGACGCGGCGGTCCTCGTTCGCAGTGGATTTCGGTTGCTCGGCGCCGACGACGCGCCGCCAAAATGAAAAAGTCTTTTCAAACATGCCCACCTCGATGCGCGAACGGGAAGCGCTAAGTTAACCCTAATTCACAAATGGGCCTGTGTCAAATCGTGCGGGTCCCACGGCCTTTCGCCTGCGGGCGTCATATGTTGATTGCATCGGACCGAACGGCGCGGAGACACGATATGAGCGCGGCACCTTTACTTTGGCATTACACGATCGGCCATTTCTTTCAACGGATTCTGAACGAGAAAACGATTCGTCCGTCCTCGACGTATATCGAGCCGGCGAAGTTTCCGGTGGTGTGGTTCTCGCGCAATCCCGTCTGGGAGCCGGCGGCGATGCGCTCGCTCATCACGGATGATGGTTCCGTGCAGCCCCTGACGATGGAGGAACTCGGCCAGCACGCCGGTGGGCTTTACCGAATCGGCGTGGCCAAGGCGACGGCCCCCCACAGCTGGGATGATTTCGTGCGCCTGAGCGGCCTGTCCCGCGATTCCATCAGCCGGCTGCGCCGCTCTGCCAAGGCACGCGGCGCCAACCTCAAAGACTGGTTCGCGAGTTTCGAGCCGATCGAAGCGAGCCAATGGCAAATCGTCGAAGTCTGGCTGAATCATGCCTGGACGAACACCAACCCCGTGCCGACGAAGGAAATCATCGTCTCCGCGGTGTGAATCGAGAACCGGCGAGCCAGGGGCGTTAGCGCGCTGACGGTCGTGGCTCGGAACTGATTTCTCGTTCCGAGATCGACGCGAGAATTTCGCGGCTCTTGCCGCAATAATCTTGACCGCATTCTCATTTCGTGTTCCAATTCAATTATCTGTTTTCATCTCATTTTTTCTTCAAGGAGAACGCCATGTATTCTCTCAAGAGGCACCGCCTCACCAGCCCGGAGCGCCAGCGACGGGATGCCGTACATCTTGCGGTACACGATATCCCGTCGCTCGCGCTCGGGGCTGGTAAGGCCGCGCGTGCCGGCGTGAGCCGGTTGGAGGCAATCGTCGTCCTCCACCTGATCGTGATGTCCGCCCTGCTGCTGATCCCGGCGTGCCAGCAAGTGCGTGTCACCGGGCCTCGAACGCAATCGACATTCAACCTCAAGAACATCGCGCTCGCAATCCATGTCTTTCACGATGCCAACAAACGCTTGCCCTTCAATGGCACGAAAGCGGCAATCGGCAGCGACTACACTTCCGGCAGCTGGGCGTTCCAGATTTTGCCGATGGTGGACCAGACACCGATATTCAACAAGCCAGACCCGGCGGGCTTCGTTTCGTCGTATATGTGCCCGGGACGCGGCCGCCCATCGGTGCAGGCCGGCTTTGGACCCTGGACTGATTTCTTCCTTAGTAACTACATCAACGACCCCGAGAATGCGTCGAAGCCGGACAATCCCGACAAGATGGTGACCATGGTCGGGATCACCGATGGCACGTCGAACACTGTATTCGTCGGGCATGGCAATATCTCCACGCTCGATTACGGCGCGGTTGGCGGGGTCGTCGGGTCGCACAACATATACGCCGGTGGTTCGTTCGGCACGGCACGCGGGGGATTGGATTGGGTGAAGGGGCAGCCGCTCAAAATCATCCTCGCGAAGGATTCGCCCAACCCGCCGAACTTGAAAACCGGCGGCTGGGGCGGACCATATCCGCAAGGCGCGTTGATGGCGATGGGCGACGCAACCGTACGGATGTTTCCCTACACGATCAGCCCGCAAATCTTCGGGGAATTATTGACACCGACGGGCGGTGAGAAAGTGACTCTGCCCGATGCGTGAGGTCTATTTTTTGGGCGGCACGTGAGGCGGAGGCGCGGGAGCCGGCGTAGGCTCAGGCGGTTTGCCCGTGCATCCCGCCGAAACGCTCAGTCCGAGAAGAATGGCAGCACAAAAAAGTAGTCGGGTCATAACAGCCCTCAATGCTCGCTTGCGCGGAAGGCGAGCATTCTGTTTTATTCCAAGCCATTGTCACGGAAGCGAGACGGTTTCGTTCCCGGCATAGGTAGCGAGGGCGTTGAGATTGGCCTGTCCGACATCGTAATTGATCATTCGCACGGTTCCATCGCAAAAAAGGAAGTGCGACCCGCCAGGATGAAAACTCCAGAAATGGTAAGCGCCACATGGATCCTCAGCCACGGAACTCGTAAACGGGTAAGCAGTATTGTCCGTGCATGTGTAAGGCGGCGTGCCTGGATTGCTCCAGCCGGCAAAGTAGGACGTGTCGTTCGTGCCGAGAACGACATCCGTTGAGCCATCACCACGCTGGCCATAGCCCGCGAACCACCAGCCCATTACGAGGTCACTGCTGGGCGGGCGCTCGCCGACCATCAGCGTGTTGGAGGTGCCGTCAGTAATCTGTGCGAATTTGGTTCGGATGTTGACATTCAGCACCCCGTTTTTCGCGGGAGTATTGATCCCGCTGACGCCGAGATACCCAGTGAACGACACCGAGTACGATCCAAAGTTCTTGGTGAGTGCGCCTCGGTAATCCGCAGGGCAATTGTAGACGAGCATACGCGTGCTCAGGGCAGGGTAGTTGACGTCGTTCCAAGGGTAGGTCCCGGATCCTTCGATTTCGGTGCGGGCTCTTGCTTGCTCGTACAATGGTTCTTGGTCTATGAAAGGCAATAGCCGCGCCATCCAGCTGATGTAGCGCCATTTCGGGGCCGGATTTTCGAACGCTGGCGGCATTTCTTTGAAGGTTCCATGGTAATTGTGCATCGCTACCCCGATTTGCTTCATGGCGTTTACGCACTGGGTTCGCGAGGCCGATTCACGCACTTTCTGAACTGCGGGAACCAATAACGCGATCAAGATCGCGATGATGGCGATAACTACTAGTAATTCGATCAGCGTGAACGCTGCACGGCGGGATGATGAAACCATTGGTTCCTCGATAAGAAAAGATGAAATATCGGGGCGAGTGAGAGAGGAGCCATCGCAAAAAAATGCAAACGACCGGCGTTAGAGGGTATCCGGTCGTTCGTCGCACTTTCTTCTATCATCAATAAATACTTCACATGAAGAGCAGAATCAAGAAGTGAATCACAATTTCTGCAGTTTTTTTTTCCGAGGCGGGCTGCTTATCACTCTACGCCCCTTTCGCAGGAGCTAATATCGTTCTCGTCGGGTTCAATTCTTCCCGGCGACAACGAGTTGATTGACGACTTCGCGCACGCCGGGCGTCATGCTTACCATGCCTTGCACGAGTCGGCGTTCACGCTCGGTGCTTACTTGGCCGTGTAATTCGACGGTGTTGCCGTTCACGATGATCTGGATGTTCTGCTTGTTGTTGATGAACGAGGAGCGAGCGATCGTCGCCTGGAGATCGCCCTGCAACTTTTGCGGCGTGTGGACGACACGCGGGAAGTCGTCGGCGAGCGCGGTCATGTAGACGGGAGCGCGCGGCGTGCCGAACGTGGAGAATCCCGTGGCAGAAGTAGACGACGAGGCCTTTCCTGTCGTGGTCGTGGTCTTCGTCGTCGTGTAAATGCCGGTGCCAAAAGTCCCGGTGTACTTCGCTGGGCTGCCGACTTGGTCGGTGTATTTGCTTGGCTGCCCCAGGGAAAGCGGATCGACGTAGGTGCTGCCGAACGGGTTGGAGTTCGATGGAATGCTCGTTGCAGAGCCGGCGCTACCCTGAATTGCTTGAATTGGAGCAGAGGTTGTCGGCGTCGCGGTTCCATTCTGCCCTTGCGTGTTTCCGATTCCCGATGTCGCCCCAATTCCACCCGTACTTGAGGAGGAGGAAGTGGCGGTGACTGCTTGACCGCCGCCCGTGCCAGTTGTTCCACCAGTCGTGCCGGTCGTGCCTGTGGTCTGAGCAGAGGAAACGGCAACCGAGGCTCCCAACGACAGGATGCCGAGTGCACAACAAAAAAGAAAATGTCGCAGCCGCATTGTGCTTTTCCTACCCAGGCAAAGATTGACGGTTATTACAAGTATATCGGCTCACTGCCTTGCTGGAATTCAGCAAATTTTTGAGTCTATAGCATCGTTACATGGAAACTGACCGTGACACCATCTGGCAAA
>CAZAFH010000051.1:0-51746 GCA_964484265.1 uncultured Singulisphaera sp. | reverse complement strand
TCGTGGGGGAGAGGGTGCTCTGCGCGCAACGAATATTGACTGGGCATGACGCCAATAGTCGACGAATTACCGATAGTTTTCAGCAGCCCTGGCCAGGGGGGGTGCTTCGGGAGGCGATACGGCAGCGATCAGGAAACGGCTGCCAGGGTCGCGGGTTCGTAAAGCTGCACTTGCACGTCGCGGCGGGCGAGGCCGAGGTCGCTGGCGAGTTGGTGGTAGCGGTTCAGGCCGGCCAACTCGCGCGGGCCCAGGTCGAAGCGGATGATGTTCGTCAGGTAACGCCGGCAGAAACCGGCGTCCAGTCCGAGGCCTTTTGCTTCTTTCGCAGCGATCAGGCCGACGTTCTCCTGCCCTCGGCGTTTCGCTTCGTGCAGGGCGTCGAGTGCGATCCCCAGGTCCACGCCGGGACGCACGGCCCAGGCGGCGTAGACGAACGGCAGGCCCGTCCAGTCGTGCCATTCTTGGCCGAGATCGAAGGCGTAGCGAAACCCCGGCAGGCAGGCGTGCATCGCCCGGTCGCCGATCAGCAGCACGGCATCGGCGTCGGCTTCCTCGGCGGCGCGGTCGAGCGGCAGCGGCACGATCCGGGCCTCGACGTTGTAGCGTTTACGCAGCAGCACCTGCGTCAGGGCGGCGCTGGTGCGCGAGCCTTCGTCCAGTGCCACGCTGCGGATGTCTGACCAGGGCATGCGGCTGAAGAGCGTCACGCTCAGGACGGGTCCGTCGCTGGCGATAGCGATGTCGGGCACGAGGCGATACGTGCCCGCGCGGAAGTACTCGATCACGGGGATGAGAGCCACGTCGAGGTCGCCGCGCGCCATCTGGTCGGCGAGACGGCTTGGGTAGTCGAGCGAGAGGCGTATTTCCGGCGCGATTGCGTCGAGGTCGTGGATTAGCGGCTTGGTGTTCAGGTAGTTCACCGCGCCGATTCGAATTGTCGGGTTCATGGCCGTCTCCACCGTTTTGGCGTCAACGTACATCTTACGTTTTTCGTTCGATCGAAGAACCGCGAAGTGGGGAGGCGGCGCAACAAAAAAGCCCGCTTCGGAATCGAAGCGGGCCAAGATAAATGGGTTTGGGAGAAACCGGGGAAGACCGATTTCCACCGAGAATGACGAGGAGAAATTTACACTGGTGAAACGGATGTTGTCAACAAAATAATTGCGCAATCGATAATTTTTTCCGAGCCGTTATTGTTTCATGGGAGAATTCAGCCATGGACAAAACTGGGCCTGCGATGAAAAGAGCCACGGACGGGACACGGAAAAATAGGCCGGCGTATCATTCGTCTTCAATGTGTAATCAAAGCGATGTCGCTTTGATAGGGCGTGGATGAATTGTGAATTGGACAAATGGTTGGCAAGTCGTTTATTGATATGAATTTGCGTTTACATGCGGAATATCGCGAATCTTTGGCGCAAGTTATGCGAATTATTTCATTCGTCAGGTGTCGGAAACAACAAAAAACGGAGACCAGCCATGAACGCCACGAAACAGCTCACCCGGAATGACGTCGCTTGGTCCTTGGCAGCGGAGACGCCGACGAGTCGGCTGCACGCGAGTCGTCCGCCGCCTGCACGTATGACGTGAGAAGCTCACGCATCGACTTTGGGAAAGACGTCGGGTTCGATTTGCAATCCGAAGACCAATTTGTTGAACTGATTGTACAATCCCACCACCGCGAGCAATTCGCGCATGCCCTCGGCATCGAGTCCAAATTTCTGTGCGGCAGCCAAATGCGAGTTGATGCAGTAGTTGCATCCATTGGTGATGGACACTGCGGCTGCGATCATTTCCTTCGTTTTCATGTCCAGAACGCCCGGCTTCATGATCGCTTTTACCTGAGCCCAGCAAAGCTCGAGATGATCCGGATTCGCCGCCAGCGCCCGCCAAATCGTTGTGATGTGCTCGACATTGCGCGTGGCCTTGATGTCGTCGAAGACGGCTTTCACGCGAGGCTCGGTTGTGTTCTCATCGACCAGTTTGACAGTTGGCATGGCAATGACTCCCCAGGGTAATCAGGCTTCCTCTTCGCTCGGTTCCGGCGTGAACTCCACGCCTGCGTAGATCTCCGCGAGCGGCAACTCGGTCTCGATTTCGCTCAGCGGAATCACAGCATCGAGACCCGTGTAAAGCTCGCGCACGAAGCCATCGCCCGTTCGGCGCAGGACGGTGACGACGGGCGCCTCTTGCTCTACGAGCAGGTAGACTTTGAGAGACGGGAGGGTTCGGTAGGCGTCGCGCTTTTCGCCTTCGTCGATTCGTCGAGTCGCTTTTGAAAGCACTTCCACAATCACGACGGGTTGATCCTGGAACGAGTCATCGTCGGAATTCGACTCGCAGACGACCGAAAGATCGGGGTAATAGAACCGCGTCTGCCCGTGCATGACTACGCGAATTTTCGTATCCGAGTTATACGGTTGACACGGCCTGCCGCGTAGCCGACCACCCAGCGCGACGAGCGTATTCGTGGCGAGGCGGTTGTGCAGGTTGCGCGCTCCCGCCATTGCGTAGACGACGCCGCCGAGGTATTCGTGCTTGATCGGCGACGTCAATTCACCGGCGAGGTAGTCTTCCACCGAAACGAGATCCCAGCGAATAGCCGCAGACATGGATACTCCCGTGCAGAGATGTTATTTGTCGGCTCGCCATTCGATGACCATGAAGCCCTTGCCCTTGCGGAATTCGGTCGGCCGATCTTTGGCGGGCAGCGAGAAGCAAGAACGCCGAGTGTCCCCTTTGATTTCGTAGATGCCGCGAAGGGTAGGTTCGCTGGGATCGCTGAAGAACACGTCAATCGTTTTGATTTTCTTCGTCGGGTCAATGGCGAAAGTGCCTTTGACGGTGATGCTGCCGGTCTTCATCGTGAACTTGTCGCCTTCGACCTCCAGGCTTGTCAGCTGGTTTTCGACGTCGGTCTGTTCCTTGCCATCGGGGTTCTGCACAAACGTGGCTTGCCATTTGCCCTGGAACAATTTCAGCTCCTTCTTGACGGCTTCATCCGTCGGTTGAACCGCGAAGGCGGCGGTCGCGAACAACAGGATCGGAATGAGGTGGCGCATCGGTATTCTCCAGAAAATGGTAGAGATATGGTGTTGCAGCCGTAATATCACTTCACTAACAAGAAACGGCACTTCTCGCACGAGCAAGCGACCCTCGACAGACTCTTACAGTTTACTCATCCGAGCAAACAACGCAACCGCGAATTCAATTTGGACAGGCTGCAAGGCGAGTATGCGGGCTTCGATTTTACTTCACCTGCAAAGCGAATCATGCTAACATGAAGGCATGGAAAAGACGGCACCACAACCGGCATCGATTTTTCATTCGACTTTGCCTCTCGGTACTTCGTTGCTCGTCGTCTTTGTGCCAAGCAAAGATCGAAACTGAAAGCCAGTTGACCAAAATTTCTGGGTCGATGAGGTTCTACGAACGTTGGGAACGCTCTTTCGCGGTTCGACGGCTTATCCGCGAGGCCGAGGTGTTTGGCGCGATGATGAACGCGGTGGCGTTTTGATAGCTGAAGAACCCGTTATTGTCTTCTCATACATTGCTGGCGATGTCCTGACGACGCAATCACTGAACGTCCTATACAAGGTCCTGAGCCAAATGGGACGGTCAACGAATCAGGGCGAAATCGGCGTCGTGCTCGATGGCAGCTACTACGGCATCACGACCTATTCGGAGGAATGATCATGCTTACTCAGCAAGAAATCAAGCAAGCGCTACGTGCTAGTCGAGTGGTGGACCTATCCATCAAAAATCCGCACGGACCCATCGGACTGGAGCAGTTAGCGCAAACCGTGATGCGCGTACAAGCTGGCGGCACAAAGGTTGTGGAATCGTTCGAGATTCCGGTTGATACCTGGGAGCGATTGGAACGACTGGCCGTGGAAACCACCCGAAGTTCCAATCGCCCGATCAGTGTGTCGGAAGTCGCGTCGGCCATCTTGCAGCACTATGTTGCTGCGGAGCGCTGACAAATCGCTCGCCAAGTCGAAAAATCGAAAGGCTCGCTTGCAAGTGCCGAAGCAAAATGTTACGAGGCGCTGACCAAATGGAGTTTCCATGGCGCGCATCGGCTATCTACTTTTTCTGCCTTTCTTGCCAGGTTGCGTCGCGTTTGGCTATCCCTCAGTTACCTATACTCCCAAACTGAACATCGCTGAACCTGATGTGCGAGTCTTCAAATCGACGACCAGCACTGGTGGTATGAACATCGTCATGACCGGCGGCGGCTGGCGAGGCGGACGAATCGAAGAAATTCCGATCGACCACGGCAGCGTGGAAACTCAGAGCGACGCCTACTTTGCCTACCTCGTCGGAGGCTTTCCAGTTTGTTTTTCTGAGTTTCGGCATTTCGCCATTTTACTCTATCGGCCGGGATATGAGATCATCGAAATTCCGAGTCAATGGTGGGGGCTAATGCTACTTCACGGGGAATGCGCCCGATTCGACTGGAAGCCCGCAGCGAGCACTCAAGTGCAAGTGGAAACCCTCGAAAAACTTTGCCCGCCAAACGACAGCAACCTGCCTACCGAGAGTGTTCGCCGATTCGTGGCAGGTGAATACGAACGCATAGCATTGACCGTCGGTACATCATCCCCTGATGAATCCGCCAGACTTCATTCAAGAGCGAAGAGATTGAGGGATTTTCCTTCAAAAATAATGCCTGCCGCCACCAATACCATCACTTCGCCCCCACCGCCACCCTGTTTTGCCGATACGCCTCGTTGCCCAGGTGCGCCGCAGCGGCTGCACTGACGCCGGCGCTGATGGGGGCGCTGGGTTGGCGGTTGTTGCGGATCGAGTCGATCCAGTTTTGCAGATGCATTAGCTCGCCGTCGGGCTGCGGATAGAAATCCCGGCCGCGCGGCAGCTTTGGATCGAGGATCATCGCCTCGGGTTTGTTCTTGGGGAAGCGCGGCTCCGGGATCAGCTCGAATCGGCCGCGGTCGATGTACATCGTGCCTTCCGTGCCCATGAATTCGATCATGGCGCCGTTGCGGGCGTTCGAGAACGTGCCTTCGAAGTGCATCTGCACGTTGCGATAGTAGAGCAGCGTCTGGATCGTGTCGGGCGTCTGCCAAACGCCGCGGGCGTGGTAGTGATCGCCGATGGTGACGGCTTTCTCGGGGCGATCGACATTGAGCACCCAGTGAGCGACATCAAGCCAGTGAACCATGAGGTCGGTGAGGATGCCGTTGCCAAAATCCCAGAACCAGCGCCAGTTGCGGAACTTGTAATCGTCGAAGTCCTGCGCCGGCGCGTTGCCGAGAAAGCGCTTCCAGTCGAGGCGTTTGGCGTCCACGTTTTGCGGGCCTCGGCGAGCGCGGTCGGCATTGCGGTTCCAGGTCATGCGGACTTTGTGCACCGTGCCGATTCGGCCCGCGTTGATTAGCTCTTTCGCTCGAATGATGTGCGGCATCGAACGCTGCTGCGTGCCGATCTGCACGATGCGGCGATGCTTGGCGAGAGCCGCCGTGATCTCCGCACCTTCGCGCATCTTATGCGTCAATGGCTTTTCGACATAGACATCTTTGCCCGCAGCCATCGCATCGATCGTCATCGGCGTATGCCAATGGTCCGGCGACGCGATCAACACCGCATGGATGTCCTTGCGTGCGAGCAGGGCATGGTAGTCGCGCGTCGTGTACGCTTTGGGTTCCGCCAGTTTTTGCGCGAGTTCGAGGTTCGGCTCGTAGACGTCGCACAAGGCGATCATGCGCGTGTTCGGAACTTTCGCCAGCGCGGGCATGAGATGCCGACAGCGCCCGCCGGTGCCAATCAGGCCGATGTTGATGCGCTCATTCGCACCGATCGGCTTGGCGGATGCCGGCAGGGTCAAAGCCGCTCCGAAAGCGGAAGCAGCGAGAAATTTGCGACGAGAGAGTGCCATGGGAGAGGACTCCGAACGGTGAGAGTTGTCAACGGGGTAATGCTATGCGGCGAATTGCGGGCTGGCCATTATCTGCCGCTTGCGGCTTAGCGCTCAACAAAATTGCGCCCCGCGCCATCGCGTGATACCGAATTCGCAAAAAACGTCATGAACTGGGAAACAACCCGTTGAGCGCTAAGCCGAAAGCGGCAAAAAATCAAAAAGCCGGCGGCGCTGTCTTTTGGACAACGCCGCCGGCTTATGTTAGATCGCAACGATTACGGGTACATCGGTGCGGGGATTGGGGGGAGGCCATCCATCGGGGGGTAACCGTTGGGCATCGGGCCGACGGGCGGGGCGATCGGTTCGCTGTTGCCGTTCGGGTAGATCGGCACATTGGCCAGCGGTTGGTTCGCATAAGGGCTGGCGTAGCTGCCGGTCGGGCAGTAGTTCACGGGGTAGTAGCAGCCCATCGGTTGGTTCCAGTAGTACCACATGCTGACGCATGGATCGTAGAACAGGTAGCACCCATAGCGCGGATCCCAGCGTTGGTAACTCCAGTGGAAGTGATTTCGGCCACGGTAATAGAATCCTTGGTTAAACCGAACGCCATTCGTCAGGTGGTAATTCACATAGCGCGGAGCGAGGTTGACGTTCACGCGAGCGGGGCCGAGGTTGACGTTTACGCGGGCTGGGCCGAGGTTGATGTTCGCGTTGATTCGGGGGGCGGGTCCGAAGTTTGGTCCGTGGAGGTTACCAGGCGCGTGGTGGATCGGCTTGGTCGGGATTACGTGCGGCGCCGGGCCGAACGATTTTCCGCCGCCTTTGCCGGGCGGGGGAGCGGCGAACACGACTGAAGCCAGGGCGAGCGCGAAGATAACCGAGGCGGTGGTTGTGAGCATGAACCGTTTCATGGCGGATTGCCTTTCGATGTTGGGGTAGCGTTGATCGCTCGTTGGCAGGTTTGGTCCTGTGTTTCAGGCTTCCTAGCGATTCGCGACCGGACATCATAGAAACAGGAATTCACCCGAAACTTGCGCTCGAAACGGCTTCTCCTTTCTCAAATGCGAAGCCTAGCGTGCTATTGTCCCTCGCGGCTTCCGTTCTAAAACAATACGATTGCAAACCATTCGACATCTCGCCGCGTAATGATCCCACGGACCGATCTTCCGAGGTTAGTGAACGAATTATGCTGGGACCGATATTCATTCGCGAATGGCTAATTTTGCCGCGACGGTCCGGGCATTATTTCACGCGTGCCCTTTACCTCGGCACGCTCTGGGTGCTGCTCTTCACAGCCTGGCAGACCACCGTCGGTTGGGAGCACAATGCCACCCTGGGCGATTTCGCCCGTTTCGGTCTGCTCTCGTTTCAGATTCTCGCCTACGTGCAACTCACGCTGTTGATGTTCTTCTCGGCCCTCTCCGCGGCAAGTGCGATCTCACTGGAAAAGGACCGCCGGACCTTTCTCCTCCTCTTGTTAACGGAACTGCGCAACGACGAGATCGTCGTCGGTAAACTGTGCGGCAGCCTGTTTCAGATTCTCTTGCTGCTGCTTGGCTCCGTTCCGGTGTTCGCGCTGCTGGCGCTTTTGGGCGGGATCGATCCCTGGCAGATCGTTGATGTCATGCTCGTGCTTTCGACGACCGCTCTGGCGGCCGGCTCGCTCGGCGGATTGATCGCTCTTTGGCGCGACAAGACGTTTCAGGCTCTCGCGATGACCGTGCTCTTTCTGGTGCTCTACCTTTGTCTCGTGAATGCGCTGGCGCTGGCGCCGTTTCTCATCGACTTCATCGGCCTGAGTGGATCGACCATCGATGGCGACGCGATCGCGCAAGCTCGGCGTTCGCTGGAGCCGTTCGTCGCCCTGGCCGAGGCGATCAATCGCCCTGAGGATGCAGCCGGTTTGACTCCGCCGCGCCGGTTCGCGCTGGCGATGCTTGGCGTCTCGGCCCTGCTCAATCTCTTTGGGATGTACAAGCTGCGCGTGTGGAATCCGAGCGGCGAGCCGATCATGCAGCGCGAGGCCGTCGGCGCCGAGGCGGCGGCGGAAGACGCCGAGGCGAAGCCGGACAGCATCCATGCCGCGCCTGGGCAGGCAAGGCCGGTCTGGGCCAATCCGATTCTGTGGCGGGAGGTGGCGACGCGCGCCTACGGTCGGCGTCCGTTGCTCGTGAAGATTGCGTATTTCGTCGTCGTCGGTCTGATTAGTTATTACGCGATGTTCTTGATGGAACGCACCGAATTCGCTGCCGCCTGGGGGATCGTGCCCGTGACGATTCTCAGCCTCTTGCTCATTAGCGCACAGTCGGTGACGTCGATCACGTCGGAACGCGATCTCGGTTCGCTCGACCTGTTGCTGATTACCGATATTTCGCCCAAGGAGTTCGTCCTGGGCAAGATTTTCGGCATCGTTTACAACACCAAGGAATTTATTCTACCGCCGTTGATTCTCGTGCTGGCCTACGGCCTGCGCGGCCAGCTGGGAACGCCGCCGCGCGGCCAGGATGAATTACTCGTGCAAAAGAATATCGAAGGCGCCGTCGCGCTTAGTATCGGCATGCTGGTCGTAATGGCGTTCACGATCATGCTGGGCATCCACGTCGCGCTGCGGGCCGACAACAGCCGACGTGCCGCGATCAATGCCCTTGGCACGGTCTTCTTCCTCACGATCGGCACGATGGTTTGCATCTACCTCATCCGCATCACCGGGCGATTCGAGTACCAATGGCTCAGCTTCGCCGGGTTCATCGTTGCGGGCATCGGCGGGTTGTGGTGGGTGCTCAGTGCCGAGCGGCCATCGTCGGCGCTCAATCTGGCCAGCGCGATGCTTCCGGTGCTGGCGTTTTACAGCATCACCAACGTGTTGATCGGCAAGCCCGGATCGATCGAGTCGGCTGATCCGCTGATTCCGTTCATCGTCATCGTCGGCGCTTTCAGCTTCACCATCCTCGCCATGGCGATTCCGCTGATGAGCGAATTCGACGTCGCCGTCGGCCGATCGAGCGCGGTCGGGGAGTGAGAGAACAAGCCCAGGGGTGAGCGTAGTGAACCTCTGGGATAATCGTCGCGCGATCCCAGGGGTTCGGCGTACCTCGCCCCTGGGCTTGAATCAAATCTACCGATCGATCAGCAGTATGTCCGCGACATCCAGACGCAGAGTGACGGTGGTTACGCCATCCTTGGTTTGGCCCTTTAACTCGCCGCGTTCGACGCTTCGGATGCGTTTCGCGTCCGTCAAACCATTGATGCGGACGATCAACGAATCAATCGGCCTACCGGTATAGTTGATGAGCGGCACGGCTAACTTTCCCTTCGAGTCGATGCATGTCGATTCGACGAGCACGTCATCGTATAACTCCGCAACGGCCATTGGTCTGGCGACGACACATTTGACCGGATTCGTGAATCCTTTGGGTAAAAAGTTTGTCGTGATCAGCGAACGAAGATGGGCGTCCATCTGCGTCGGCAGGAAGTGGTTGAAGCCCGCGTCGGTGCCGCCGCGGTCGGCGGGCAGGATCGGCAGGCCGCTGCGTTCGTAGGCCATGCCGGGGAAGAAGCCGAACAGCACCGCCTTGCCTTTGCCGTGCGATTTCTCGACGATGGCCGGCGAACCGTTGGAATAAGTCCCGACGACTTTGCCATCTCCCGCGATGAGCGATTGCTTCCAGACAAGCACGGGAATCTTATTCGTGTAGTGCTCGACAGTGTCAAGCGGTTTGTAGAGCGGTAGGTCCTGCTTGGCGAGCACCATGGTCAGCTTCGGGTCTTTGTACATGGTCTGCGCCTTGACGCCGAAGAGCGCGTTGACGTCAGCGTTGGCGGCGCCGAACTCGTCGGTGAACCCGCCGCCGCAGAGGGCGACGAGCGTGCCGCCGGCCTCCACCCATTTTTTCAACGCCTTGACGGCATTGGAGTGGAGATACTGTTGGGTGAGGTAGATAACTTTATGGTCCTTGCATAGTCCTTCGATGACATCGTCCTCGGTGACGAAATCGACGGGAATCTGGGCATGGCGTAGGGCGTAGTAGATTGCCTTGCGTTCGTGATTGTGGATGCCGCCCTTGGAGTTGGAATCGCCGGTCATGATTTCATCGACGCTGGAGAGCAGCAGGCCGACCTTGGCGGGGCGGACTTTGCCATCGACGACGTAATCCTCGAAGATGCCGGCCTCGTGGGTGACGGTCTTGATCGCGCGCCACATGCCGAGATCGTGCGTGGCGACGTAGTTTTCCGTGCCGCCGACGGCGAGAGGCGACGCGCAGAAGTAATTGATGAGCGTCGCGCCGTGGGCGATGCAGGTGTAATACGACAAGCGAAAGCTTCGCGGCGTATTTCCCGGACTGTGCGGCATGACGTACATCATGATCGGCATGTCGTGGTATTTCGCGCCGCAGCGGAAACCCGACGTGAGGTAGCCCGAAACCTGCACGCTGAATTCGGGGATCTGCCAAACGTAGTCCTCGCTCCAGGGCATGTTCATGCCGCGCATCTTGAACGGGCGAACCCATTGCATTTCGGTGACCATGAAATTCGCGTGCGGCGAGTAGTTCGCCCCGGTCAGGATGTCCTTGCCCGCGTTTTCCTCGAGCCATTTCGTGGCGGCGGCGTAATGATCGATGCCTGAATCGGTCGAGTAGAGAGACGAATAATAGAACCAGCGATCCTCCGCCTTTCGAGTAAACTTGGCTGAGTCGGCGCCGGCGACTTTCTTCGCCTTGAGCCAGGCGACGAAGCGGGCGTTGAACTCGTCTTCCTTGCCCTTGGGCGGAGTCAATGGCGAGATGTGAATCTCATCGCCGAAGCTGATAATCTTGATCGTCTTGGCCGAGCCTGATTTGACGGCGGCGGCCCAGTTCTTTTTCTCCGTGCCGACGGGCCAATGCGCGACGAGACGCGACTTTCGTTCGGGCACGCCGAGCTTATTGGCCCATTGGCTTTCGCCGGTCAGGGTGTTGCTGCCCAGGGCCAGCGCGAGTTTCGTCGCCTCTTCACCAAGCGGACCGGGGTTTGACATTGCACCAGAGAAGGCGCCGATGCCATAGATCGGCAGGCGTTTGGGCACGCTGCCGACTTTGGGAAACTTCTCGACCTGCTCGCGCAGCCATTTGACGGCTTCAAGCTGTGTGCGAATGACCGGGTTCGCACGGACGTTGCCCGGTATCTCGAGCGTATCGTTATTGACGGTGACGGTGCGTACGCTCTTGATGCCGCCCTTGCCATCGGGAATGCCGAATTCGAGCTGCAGGTAAGCCGCACTGGCCGTGCCCTTGTAGACGGCTTTCGCGATCCAGGTGCTGTCGTTGAGCGAATCGAGCGCCTGCCCGACGGGAACCCATGCCGAGGTGTCGCCAGGCTGCAGATACTCCGAATCGGGAATCGTCAGCGTCGGCTTTGCTTTCGGATTTTTCGGGTTCGGCACGACGAACGTGCTGGCATCGATCGGCTTGGCGATGGCAGCCGGCGCCACTGCCAGCGAACGTGGACCGGTGAGGTGATACTTGGTAGCATCCACAAGCATGCCGCTCTTGATGACGCGAATCGTCGGCCAATCGCGCACATGGATGTAGTACGGCGAGTGCTGCCCGAAAGCGCTCGGCTCAATTACCGGAAGGCACGGCGCGACGGCGTCCTTCGGATTCGTGACGCGCACGAAGAGGTCGCCGTCCTGCACCAGCCAGCCATCGTATTCAAGGTAGCGCGTCTTCGTCTGAGCCGTCATGCCGTCGAGATCGTTGGTCAAGCAGATGACGTCGATGTTGCGCCGGGCGGCATTGAGACGCGGCTTCCCTCCGTCGAGCTGCGGACCAGCGACGAGGCGCAGAGTCGCCGGGCCTTTGGCGAGCTTGACCGTTTCGCCTTGCTGCCAAACGATGTTGTCGGTCCCGCCCCACCAGTAGCGTTCCATGGCCACGCGTTTATGGCCATTCAGTGCCCATATCTTCGGATCTTCAAGCCTTCCGAAATTCTTCTTATAAGAAATTTTCCCTGCCTGTTCGATTTCGAGAGTGAACTCGACGGAGAAATCGATCGGCTGTTCGTAGCGCGCCAGCACGTGAAATTCGCCGGCGGCGGGCACGCTGATCTTCTGCGTCGCGATGGCCAGGTCCTTGGTCTGCTCAGGCGCTCCCAGGCATGCCATGCGCGAGAGGAACGTGATCGCAAATGTCGAGGCGTAATAGTTCTCCTTGTACGGCACGACCTTCCACTCGCCTTTTTCGACGGTGAAATCCTCCGCCTCGGCAATGAGCCGAATCGGCTTCGCGGCTTCTTGTGCACTCGTATGCGACGCGTGGGCAAAAAAAATAACCGACAGGATCGCCAGCGTACGAATCATGGGTGGGACCTCCGGCAGAGCGAGAGTGATGGGGGAGCGATGGTATTGTCATACTGCGCGGACGCGGACTTGATTAGGCGAGGGCACCGAAGGACATTTTCCAGGGCGGCATGCGATGTTGCGAGCGTAAAACGACAAGCGGAAAATGTCAGGCCAGGTAGCCGTTGCGCGGCGTGCGAATGCCGAGCTTGCGCATTTTGCCGTAGAGCGTCGTCGGCTTGAGGCCGAGGCGTGCAGCGGCGCCGTTGGACCCGTAGATGCGGCCGCCGGTGTGTTGGAGCGTGTCGAGAATGGTTTGACGTTCACGTTCCTGCCAGGTCTCGCCTTTCGGCAGCGGGGAATCCGAAGAACGGGCGGCGAACCAGGCGGGATCGACCGTCAACACCTCGCCTTCGGCGACGATGACGGCACGCTCGATACAGTTTTCCAGTTCGCGAACGTTGCCAGGCCAGGAGTGATGCGCGAGAATTTCCAGCGATTCTTCAGCAATTCGCGTAATCGGTTTGTTCATTTGCCGAGCGAAGTGCATCGCGAAATGATTCGCGAGATCGGGAATGTCCTCGGCTCGGTCACGCAATGCAGGAATACGGATCGGGAAGACGTTCAGCCGGAAATAAAGATCGACCCGAAACTCCCCAGCGGCGACGGCGGATTCGATCTGCGGATGCGTGGCGGCGATCAACCGCACATCAACCTTCTGCGGCGTATTGCTGCCGACGCGCTCGATGGTTTTCTCTTGCAGCGTGCGCAACAGCGCTGGCTGATGCTCCATCGGTATCTCGGAAATCTCATCGAGAAAGAGCGTACCCTGATCGGCGTACTCGAATCGACCGATGCGCCGCTTGGTGGCGCCGGTGAACGCCCCGGCTTCATGCCCGAATAGCTCGCTCGTCAGCAGCGATGGCGCGAGCGACGCGCAATTCACCGACACGAGCAAACGCCGATGACGCGCGGACGCCTGATGAATCGCCCGAGCAACCAGTTCCTTTCCCGTTCCCGTCTCGCCCAAAATCAGCACGGTGCTGTCCGTGGCGGCGACTTGCTGAATCGCTCGGCGAACCGTTTTCATGGCATCGCTTTGGCCAGTCAGCTCGCGCAATCCGCGCTCGGTACGCGCGACTTCGCGCATGTAGTCCAGCTGTCGGCCCAGACCGACTTCCAGCGACGACAGCCGGCCACGAAAGAGAATCCGCTCGAGCCACATGATCCATAGACTGCGAAGGTCGCGCACGGCTTCCAGCTGGGGGCGCCGCCAATCGGAACTATCCCGGACGGCGAACAACGCCACCGCCAACGCACGTCCGTCGACCAACATCGGCACGATCAGATGTCGGGCGTAGCCTGCGGTCGTCAATTCGCGGAGCGGTTCCGGGATGAATGCGGTATTCTCCGTCGGGAGCAGGTAGACCTCACGGCGAGCGGAAAGCCAGCCGGCGAGCGCATCCGAATCGCGCATCGCCCGTTGCGAACCGGCGCCGATGGAATAGACGCTCGCCGGCGTGTTCGGAGCCGGGAAAACGACAAGCGTCCCATGATCGGCCGAACCGATGGTGGATAGGGAAGCCAGCAACGGCGGCAGACCATCCGGAATGGAATGCGCCTCGCACAGTTGCTGCGCGAGGTTGAGTCGAAGCATGGGTGGTGGTGAGTGGGCCATTTTTTTCGAATCCACACCCTTTAGAAATGGCGGGATTTCCTATCAAACGGCCGATCTTGGCCGAAGTCCTTTGGTTTCCTGCTGTTGCAATAGAGCCTATTCTTGGGGAGAAGATCGGCGGAGCGAATGCCTGGTTAATTAAACCCCCGAGTCCCATTATGGTCTCGCGGAAGATCATAATATCTCTCTAATAATTATACTCACTAAGAAGTGTGAAATATCGGGCAGGAGTGAAGTGTTAATGCAATTTAACTCATTAGAAATATGTGAGCTTCTAATGATTGAAGGGCGGACGGGAGAAGCCGTTTCGGGTCTTGTATCTTCGCTTGCCGATTAGCGCTCGGAGTATCCAGCGCGAACGCTAAACGACAAGCGACACGGTTACTTCAATTCAACCGACCAGTACGCATTGTCGAGGAACGTCTTCCACGACTGATACTTCTTGCTGGTCAGTTTCAGGTTCAGCATCGGACTGCGCTTTGGCTTTTCGGGCTTGCGGATCAAGCTCATATGGGCTTGCTTCGGCGTGCGACCGCCCTTGCGGACGTTGCAGTCGATGCACGCGCAGACGATGTTTTCCCACGAACTGCCGCCGCCCTGGCTGCGCGGCAGGATGTGGTCGAGGCTCAGATCGCTCGTCGGGTACTTCTTGCCGCAGTATTGGCACTGGTTGTTATCCCGTGCGAAGATGTTTCGCCGGTTGAACTTGACCGTGTGTCGCGGCACTTTTTCGTAGCTCGTCAAGCGGATGACGCGGGGCACTTGAATTTCGGTATTCGAGGTGCGAACCCAATCGTCTTCCTCTTCGCGATAGAGCTTTGAGCGGAACTCGCTGACTTCGCGCCATGTTTCAAAGCTGTAGGTCGCGAATTGGCCGTCCTCGAGACTGACGACTTCTGCCAGATCCTTGCACAGAAGTACAAACGCGCGCCGGACGGTAATAACATGGACGGCCATGAACATCTTGTTCAAGACGAGAACACTGGCCTCCAGCGCGGAAGCGTGCCGGTTGGACATAAAACCCCCTTGGACGATGAGAGCGAATCACGCATCGCCGACACTTCGGCAACGCGGCTTGCCTTGCAAAGGGACGCGCCGGGAGCGGCGCAGGTTCGAGTCATTGTCATATTAGCAGGAGCTAACGGTCAGAAGCAAGTAGTTTGGGGTGAGAAATAAAAGGCCTTCATCAAAAAATCGCGAAATCACATTCCGAATTTTTCCGTCGTTTAACGCCCTTCATCGATTGGATGGTGGGATTGTCAGCGCTCAAAACTTTCCTTCGATGCCATTCTTCTTGCGTTGTTCCTTGATCATCTCCGCGTTCGTCTTGATGAACGCAATGAGCCCTGTCAGGCCGTTCGAAACTTCCCTGTTTACCCCTTCCCATTTCTCCTGTTCGACGAACTTGACCTTGGGATAGACATCGCCGAACTTCGGCAACGATCTGCTTTCCTCGACGACCTTCAAAAGCGTCTTTTCGAGTTTCGGCAACTCGCCGAATGCGTACCCATTAATGAAAACGCCCGCGAGTTGATTGAACGACGCATAGGCTTTATTCAGCTCAAACGCCTCCGAGCCGATAGTGCCGACTTTCTCCTTGTCGAGGATGCCGCTGAAGACCCGGGCGCGAAACTGTGCTGTATAGAACCAGTAAACAGCGTCATCCTTGTGGCCGAGATCGTAAAGCCGGATCGCGGTCACGTACATCACTTCGGCGCGAAGCTTGTCCTTTTCTCTTTTCAGTGCCGTTGATAACTCGAGGATCGTCTTGGCGTCTGCCGACGCGAGTTTCTTGCTTTTCTCGCCAACTGCGACATTGAGCCCTCTCGAGTCGTAAAACGGCGTGATGTAGATGGGCATTGCACGTCGGCCGTTGTCCTTATCCTTCTTGCCGCCGTCCTGCGAAGCCGCGGTTGCCAACAACATGAGGAGGGTTGCAACAGAAGCAAAGACGATCCGTGTTTTCATAAGCGACCCGTGGTTAGGATTGCGATCGAAGGATGTAACCGAATCTAGCGGTAGAACGCTTCACTACCTTGGTGTCGCAACCAGTTCACGCTTTGTTGCGCGTTCGATGGCGAATAGTAACCGCCGAGGCATCTCCAGGGGTATTCGGGCGTTTGGCGATAGTAGACGTAATAGATCCGCGCGGCTTGCTGAGGCGGCGGAGAGATCGCGGGGCCGAACGTCATGGGTGCGGGTTGCCCGTGCTGGATTTGTCCGGTCTGAGGTCCTCCCAGCGTGATGGCGATCGCATTGGGACCGCCCACGGTGGACTGGATGGTCACGCTTCCGTTGGAATTCGGAATCGTCGGCGGGCGACGCTGGGCATGTACTGGATTTGCTTGCATGCACAAAGTCATGACAAGTACCGCGATGCCAAGCAGATGTTTGCGGCCAATCATTCGGCGACTTCCGAAAAACTGCAACATGGTCTTCATGGTCAACTCTTCAGGATTGCGGGGTACGCCGTTTGGCGATCCCCTGGTTGTGAAGCAGGCGGCCGACTCGCCGTCGAGTTCTCGCCTTGCTTCATCAACCAATCCGCAGAAGGCCTGGAGTTCGTCCAAGAAGTTTGAAAGTGTTCGCGAAGCCGGTGAAATTTATCTTTCCGCAACGATTCTCTTCCGAAAAAGTCCCTTACTTGTTCCCTATCCCAGCAAATCCTTCACGGCATCGCGCTCGTCTTCCAGTTCCTTGAGCGTCAGTTTGAATTTCTCTTGGCCGAAGGCGTCGAGCTTGAGGCCATTGACGACGGCGTAATTGCCTTTGCCATCGGTCGTGCACGGATATCCGAAGACGATGCCGGCGGGGACGCCGTATTCGCCCTTGGAGACCGTCGCCATGCTGACCCAGCTGCCGGCGGGCGTCGGTTTCAGCAGGCTTTTGACGTGATCGAGCGCTCCATTGGCCGCGGAGAATGCGCTCGACAGACCGCGTTTTTCGATGACGGCCTTGCCGCGCTCCTGACAGGCCTTGACGTAGACCGATTCGAGCCAGGCGCGGTCGGTGATGACCTCGGTAGCGGGTTTGCCCTTGATCTTCGCGTTAGTGAAATCGGGGTACTGGGTATTCGAGTGATTGCCCCAAATCGTCATGCAGGTGACGTCGCCGTTATCGACGCCGGCCTTTTTCGCGAGCGCGGCAACGGCGCGATTGTGATCGAGGCGCGTCATCGCGGTCCAGCGCTCGGCCGGGATGCTCTTGCCGTTGTTGTAAGCAATCAGGCAGTTTGTATTGCAGGGGTTTCCGACGATCAGGATACGCACGTCCGACGCAGCCTTGGCGGCGAGCGCCTTTCCTTGCTTCTGGAAAATCTGTGCGTTCTTGAGTAAGAGGTCCTTGCGTTCCATGCCGGGGCCGCGCGGCGCGGCGCCGACGAGCAGCGCCCAGTTGCAGCCGTCGAAGGCCTTGTTTTCATTATCGGTGACGACGATGTCTTTCAGCGTGGAGAAGCCGCAATCCTCGAGTTCCATCGCGACGCCTTCGAGCATCTGCATAGGCTTGGGACTTATCGACGGCGGAATCTCGAGCAGTTGCAGAATGACCTGCGTGTCGGGTCCGAAGACTTCCCCCGACGCCAGGCGAGGCAGCAAAGTGTAAGCGACTTGTCCCGCCGCCCCGGTGACGGCAACACGTACGACGTTGGCCATGGGATTCTCTCTCAAAAATCGGTGAAATAGTTCGTTTTTTGCTTGACTCTGCCCCGCGCGACTCGACTAACGCGGCAGTGATAATAAGTTAATTGATATGGATTATTAGGTTTCAGACTACACGCCCAAGGGTCAGCGCAGCGAACCCTTGGGATTTCGGTTCGTGCGATCCCGGGGGTCCGCTGCGCTCACCCTTGGGCTTTCAGGAAAATGAAAATGATCAAGGTCGGCATCAATGGTTTCGGACGCATCGGGCGGCTCGTGTTTCGCGCTCTCGTTGAACAGGGTTTGCTCGGCAAGTCGTTCGATGTCGTCGCGCTAAACGATCTCGTTCCCGCGGACAATCTCGCCTATCTCTTGAAATACGATTCCACGCAGGGCCGATTCACCGGCACCGCGACCAGCGAGAAATCGAAACCCGAACTCGCCGAGGATGATCTTCTCGTCGTCAATGGGCACAAGATCCAATGCCTCGCCGTCAAGGAAGGACCTGCCGCGCTGCCGTGGAAATCGCTCGGCGTCGATTACGTCATCGAATCGACGGGACTGTTCACGGAAGCAGAAAAAGCGAAGGGCCACATCGCGGCCGGGGCCAAGAAGGTCATCATCTCCGCGCCGGCGAAGAACGAAGACATCACCGTTGTCATGGGCGTCAATCACGAGAAATACGATCCGAAAGCTCACAACATCGTCTCGAACGCTAGCTGCACCACCAACTGCCTCGCGCCGCTCGTTCACGTTTTGCTCAAGGAAGGCTTCGGTGTCGAAGAAGGCCTGATGACGACGGTGCACAGCTACACCGCCACGCAAAAGACGAACGACGGACCGTCGAAGAAAGACTGGAAAGGCGGCCGCGCCGCCGCGGTGAACATCATCCCGTCCGGAACCGGCGCCGCCAAGGCGGTCGGCCTGGTTTGCCCTGAGGTGAAGGGTAAGCTGACCGGCATGTCGTTCCGCGTGCCGACGGCGACCGTTTCCGTAGTCGATCTGAACGTCCGGACGAAGAAGGAAACGACGCTCAAGGAAATCTGTGCTGCGATGAAGAAGGCCAGCGAGACCTACCTCAAAGGCGTGCTCACTTACACCGAAGACGAAGTCGTCTCCAGCGATTTCTTGCACGACCCCGCATCGAGCATTTTTGACGCTGACTCGACGATGAAAAATCCGGAAGTCAGCAAGACCTTTTTCAAGCTCGTGAGCTGGTACGACAACGAATGGGGCTACTCGAACCGCGTCGTCGATTTGTTGAAGTACATGGTCAGCAAGGGGTAACTCGCACCAAGCCCAGGGGTGAGATACTCCGAACCCCTGGGCTTTTTCGATTTGGTAGGTCTTGCATGCAAACGATCCAATCCATTCAGACCGTTACTGGCCCGACGCTGACAATCGCAGTGCCGGCGTCCTTCCAAGGCAAGGAAGTCAAAGTCGTTGTCGAGCAAATCGAAACGCGGGAGTTGACGGCCGAGGAGCAACGCCAGGCCTTGATCCGAGCCCATATTATGCCGAAGCCAACGGTCTCGGCCGAGTTGCACGCTCGCATAGAAAGTAATCCCGACCTCCTGAAGACGGGCGGATACGACGATCCATTTGGCCCAGCGGTTCCGATCGAAGACTGGGAGGTTCTTCGTGATCCTTCTTGACACTCACATTTGGATCTGGTTGGTCGAGGGAAATCCGAAGCTGTCGAAATTTCATCGGTTACAGATAGAAAATCATCGGATTTCCGGACTTGGTCTGAGCGTGATCTCTGTTTGGGAAATTGCCAGGCTCGTGCAACTCGGAAAAATTAGTATCCAGTTGCCGATTGGTGAATGGCTCGCTCTGAGCGTCGAAAAGACAGGGGTCGAAATTCTAGAGTTCAGCAAGGAAATCGCGATTGAATCCACGGACCTCCCCGGAACTTTTCACCGCGATCCCGCCGATCAGATTATTGTCGCGACGGCACGCGTGTTGAACGTTCCGCTTCTCACTGCCGACGAAAAGATCCTTGCCTATCCCCATGTAAAGACCATTACCGAAAAAGGGACTTTCATGCCGAAGCTTTCGATCGACAAACTCGACCTCAAGGGCAAACGCGTGCTCATGCGTGTCGATTTCAACGTACCTCAGGATAAACAGACCGGCGCGATCACGAATCCGCAGCGCATCGTGGCGGCGCTGCCGACCATCCAGTATGCGCTGGATCGCGGCGCTGGCATCGTCCTCATGAGTCATCTCGGCCGGCCTGACGGCGAGGTCAAGCCGAAGTATAGCCTGAAGCCTGTCGCCGAGAAGTTGCAAGAATTGCTTGGCAGGCCTGTAAAATTTCTCTCCGATTGCGTCGGCCCAGACGTGGAAGCTGCGTGCGCCGCCTTGAAGGCGGGCGAGGTGATCTTGCTCGAAAATCTGCGCTTTCACGTCGAGGAGGAAGGCAAGATCAAGGACGCCAAGACCGGGCAGACGATCAAGAAGGCCACCGACGCCGAGGTCGCCGCCTTCCGCGCCTCGCTGTCGAAACTCGGCGATGTCTACATCAACGACGCGTTCGGCACGGCACATCGGCCGCACAGCTCGATGGTCGGCGCCGTCTTGCCGATTCGCGCTTCTGGTTTCTTGATGCAGAAGGAACTCGACGCATTCGGCAAGGTGCTCGATCATCCGAAACGGCCATTGCTTGCCATTCTCGGCGGAGCCAAGGTTGCCGACAAAATTCAGCTCATCGAAAATCTTCTCGACAAGGCCGACGAGATCATCATCGGCGGCGGCATGGCGTATACCTTTCTGAAAGTTCTGAACGGCATGGAAATTGGCGATTCGCTCTTCGATCCGAAAGGCGCCGAGATCGTGCCGCAGATCATCGAGAAGGCGAAGGCAAAGAACAAGCCGATTCATCTGCCGATCGATTTTGTGCTGGCGGATAAGTTTGACAAGGACGCGAACACGAAACTCGCCAGCGCCGCCCAGGGCATTCCTGCGGGTTGGCAGGGGTTGGATTGCGGTCCGGAAACCATCAAGAAGTTTCAGGATGTCATTGGCCGGGCACAGACGATCGTGTGGAACGGCCCAGTGGGTGTGTTCGAGATGGAGAAATTCGCCGTCGGCACGCGATCGGTGATGGACGCCGTCCTCGCCGCCACCGCCCGAGGCGCGGTCACTGTCATCGGCGGCGGCGATACCGCGACGGCCGCGGCGAAGTGGAACGTGGAGGACAAAGTCACCCACTGCTCCACCGGCGGCGGCGCCTCCCTGGAACTGCTCGAAGGGAAAATCCTCCCCGGCATCGCGGCGCTATCTGAAATGTAGAAACCCTGCTTGCCGTTTAGCGTTCGGAAAATCCCATGCCGAGCGCTAAACGCTAGCGGAATACGCACGCAAGGATCACCACCATGTCTACCGCCGGTACCAGCAAACGCGGCGTGCCTGAGGGCCTGTGGATTCGCTGTCCTCAGTGCAAGGCGACGATCTTCCGCAAGGAGGCCGAGGCCAACTTCAGCGTCTGCCCGGAATGCAGCCACCACTTCTACATGCCGGCGCGTTCGCGCATCAAGCAGCTTCTCGATGAGGAAAGCTTCGAGGAATGGTTCAAGGACATCAGACCGTGCGATCCGTTGCTGTTCAACGATCGCGTGCTTTACGGCCAGCGACTGAAAGCCGAACAGGCCAAGACGAAAATGCTCGACGCCGCCGTCGTCGGCCGAGGTTATATCCGCGGTCGTCCCGTCGTTTTCGCGGTGACCGATTTCGCGTTCATGGCCGGCAGCATGGGTTCGGTTGTCGGCGAAAAGCTGACGCGTGCCACCGAGGAAGCGACGCGCATGAAGCTGCCGCTCATCATCGTCAGCGGGTCCGGCGGCGGGGCGCGCATGCAAGAGGGAATCCTGTCTCTCATGCAAATGGCGAAGATCTCGGCAGCGCTCGCACGCTACGACAAGGCCGGCGGATTGTACATCTCGATCCTCACCAATCCCACCATGGGCGGCGTGGCTGCCAGCTTCGCGCTGCAGGGCGATATCACCTTTGCCGAACCCGGCGCCTTGATCGGTTTTGCGGGCAAGCGAACCATCTGGAATACGGTTCGCCTCGAGTTGCCCCAAGGGTTCCAGACCAGCGAGTTCCTGCTGAAGCATGGATTCGTCGATCGGATCGTGCATCGCAAGGAACTTCGCATGGAACTCGCGCGCATTATTGACTATTGTGAATAGTAGAGGCGCTCCCTCGCTGCGAGCGCCGCATCAACTATCGCGTGCACCGACGGGATCCCATGAGCTTTTTCGATTCCATCAAACAACTGTTCGGCCCTGGCACCAATTTGCCGATCATCAACGTCGAGAAGCGGTTTGAATTGTTGGGGCGAACCGGGCAAGGCAGCATGTCCAAGGTCTACCGCGCTCGTGACCGCGACAGCGGTCGAACGGTATGCCTGAAGGTGCTCGACAAGGAAAAGACCAAGAAATTCGAAGCTCGATTCACCGGACTCAAGAAGCCGACCGAAGGCGAGATAAGCATGCTGCTCAAGCACGAGAATATCGTGCAGACCTTCGAACATGGACTGACGACCGACAAAGAGCCTTACCTGATCATGGAACTCATCGATGGCGTCGGTCTTAACTACCTGATCGAAACCAAACACAAGGACCTCGACGGCAATCGCGTCAACTACCTCAGCCAGTACGCCGTCGGCATCGAATTCATGCACAAGAGCGGCTACTTGCACCGCGATATCTGCCCGCGCAACGTCATGGTCAGCAAGGACGGCGTCGTCAAAATCATCGACCTCGGTCTGACCATTCCCTACAAACCCGATTATTGCAAACCTGGCAACCGCACCGGCACGACAAACTACCTCGCCCCGGAACTCATCAAGCGATCGTCAACGGATCATCGCGTCGATCTCTTCGCCCTGGGCGTGACGGCCTACGAGGTTTTCACCGGTCAGTTGCCCTGGGAAAAGGGCACTTCGGAAAAGGTGCTCAGCGCGATCGTGAATCAGGCCCCACACGACCCGCGCGAGTATCAGCCAAAGCTTACCGATGACGTCGTCGAATTCCTGTTGAAAGCGATCGAGCGCGATCCGCGCAAACGCTTTCAGAACCCCGCCGATTTCCGCGAAGCGGTCGAGCGGCTCTCCAAAAAGTGGTGATTTTCTCCGCCATGCGCCCTGAAGAAGGTGTCCCATGACCGCGCGAGCCAAACGAATCGCCTTGCTTATCACTTTGGGCGCCGCGTTTCTGCCTTTGGCCGGCGGGTGGGCGGATGACGCGAAAAAGGACGCGGGCAATCGTGTCTTCGACGGCGACGTCATTCCGCTCGCGCAGGCATTGGCGAAATCGGGCACGAAGATCGATGCCGACACGGCGCCGTATCACCTCGTGCTGCGCGCCGCTGATGGGATGTTGCATCCGCTCATCAAAGATGAAGGTTCGCGGATGTTCTTCAAGGACGCCAAACTGCTCAATCGCCCGATGCGTCTGCTCGCGCGTCCCGTGCCGAACTCGCCGTACTTGCAGGTCATCACGGTGCATAGCCTTGTGAAGGGCAAACTGCACGACATCTACTACTGGTGCGACGTGTGCGTCATCAAACGCTACGAAGCCGGCATCTGCGACTGTTGCGGCGATAAGATGGTCTTCCGCGAAGAGCCTGTGAAGTGACGGGCGATCGAATCGACCCCGGATTGGGATCTCTGCTTATAATGCAACACCGATAGCCAACAGCAATCTGCGCAATGCGATGTTCTCATCGTCATTGATTCGTAGTACGTCGATTGTCGTTCGTCCAATATCCGTTAGCCCAACCATTTCCGGACCGATCCACGAGAAATGATCCTCCCAGCGGTCATTTCGTGGATGGAATAGCCGCGTCAATAGTTTGGTTCGAGGATCCAGGCCAGCGATGTTCGGGCCTTTGAAGGCGTTGCAGTTGAAACAGGAATACGCCAAATTCTCCGCGGAGTCTTCGCCCTTGTGTTTCTTCGCGATGATGTGTTCAACTTGAAATGGTAGCTCGTGGTTTTCCTGGGGTAGCCTACAATATTCGCAGCGAGAATTCGCTCGATCGCAGACGAATTGGCGTTGCGAATCTCGCATTATTGTTTCTCGGAGCGCTTGCTGAGAGATAGCCGAGCCTTGGCTTTGATCACACTCAGAAAATTCCCGGCGCGCCGATATTTTTCCATTTCTTCCTTCTCGGTTGCAGAAATTGCATCAAGCCGATTCTTCTCCGCCAACTCGTTCATGCGGGTGATGGCTTTTGCGGACAACGTCAAATCCAGCAAGGCGCGCGCGGCTTCCGGCGGAAAATCGCCGCCATCGGGCGTGATCATCTCGCTGAATACATCGGCGTCGGTAAGATTTGTTTCCATTCGCTCATTATATACCCGCAACGAACGGCCGCGACGCTTTTCCCAGCCGCGGCCAAATGAAGCGTTGTCACCGCGGCGTGCCGCGGATGCGCTTGGCCTTCGTATCGTCGGGTTCGCGGTCGAAGGTCAGGTATTCGATCAGGTCCACGATCTCCTGCGGCCTGAGTTGTTTCTCCAAATCTTCCGGCATCATTGAGAGCTTGCTCGTGAACTGGTCCTCGACGTCGGCGCGAGCAAATGTCTTCAATTCGCCGCCTTGCACCTTGAGTACGACGCGCTGCGCGTTGTCCTCGACGACGAGGCCGGAGATCGTCAGACCTTTTTTGGTAACTACGGTGACCGCTTGATAGCCGCTACCGATGACGAGCGACGGATCGAAGATATTCGACAGCAGTTGATCGAAATCGCTGCGACCATTCGACGTGAGGTCCGGGCCAACATCCGGACCGCCGCCGTAGATGCGATGGCATTGAGCGCAGACGCGTTTGAAGACGTTTTTTCCTTCGATTGGATCGCCCTTCGTTCTCGTGAAAAGCGTCTTCATCTCGGCAACCATTTTCTCGCGAGCCGGATTGCGAGTGTCGCGCGGGATGCCCCAGTGTTTCTCGATGAGCTTGGTCAACTCGGCGTCTTTCGTCGCAAGCAACCGGCGAGCTTGATTCACGTTGACAGCATCCTTGCTAATCTTATTCGCGGCGATTTCCTTGAAGAGCGCTTTGGCCCAGGTTGGGCGTTGGGTGAGCAACTCGATGGCCTTCGGTTGCAATTCGGCTTCCATCAGCGGATATCCCTTCAGCACCGGTTCCGATAACTGCGGATCTTCGAGTTTGTTCAGCGCCGCGAGGACTTGGCCGCGGAATGCGACAGAGGTTTTCGATTTGTACGCAAAGAGCCGCATCATGTCATCGAAAATGCTCTTGTCGCCGCCGACGATGCGCGCGTTGAGCAGGCGGAGCTTGGCGGATTCGTCTTTGTCGACGCGATACAATACCGCGGCATCATCCAGGCCGAGCGGATCGCGGAGAATGGCAGACAGGGCGACGGCCTCGATCTCCAGTTCGTAGTTCAAACTATTTTTGGCGCGAACCAGCGTCGGCTTGAGTTGTTTTCGCAGTGCGTCGAGATTCTTGGCAGCGATTTCGTTGTTCTGGATTTTCGAGGCCAGGGCGGCTAAACAGAGCGCCTGCGTGGCCTCGGTCTTGTCGCCGGTCGCGAGTTTGTCGATGAATTTGATAATCGCCGCCGGATCGCCCGAAGCGTTGCCCAGGATGCGATCGATAGCGCGGGGAAGCATCCGAGCGAGACCAGGCGATTTGGCGAGGTCGGCCTTGGCTGCGAGAGTTAGGAAGCGCTCGCCATTTTTCTCCAGAAGGGGATGCAGGTTCTGCCAGACGATGTGTGGGATGAGCTTGTCATCCCCGCAGCGTGTGAGGACGTCGAGCAAGACGGCCATGGCATCGACACCTTTGATCTTTGGAGCCGCGATGGCCAGTTGAAGCATGCCTTCGGGCGATCGATCGCTTCCGTACCCTTGTATGATGTGGCCGAGCTGGCGCTGATTGCCGACGGCTCGCATAGCCCACGCGCGGATCGTCGGATCAGGATCGGAGAGCACCTGCCCCAGCGTGTTCGTGCCCAGATTCCCAAGTTTTCCCGCGCCAATGTTTGACCAGAGGGAATGCAAGCGTGCCCTGCGAGACAGCTTGGTATCTGTAAATGCGCCGCCTCCGCCCCGTTCAGTGAGAATTCGCTGGGCAAGTTCGCGATAATAGATGTTTGCGTCATCAAGGCGTTTGCCGAGCTCCACATTGTCGTCGTTGTTCAAATCGAATTTCCCCGCCGGCTTGTAGTCCTTGTACACCACGCGATACAGACGGCCTTTCAAGCGGTCGATGCCTTGCGGGTCGCGGTTGGCGTCTTGATAACAGTGGTAGCGGTCGTACCAGTCGAGAATGTACAAACATCCATCCGGCCCGACCTTCTGCGCGACCGGCATGAACCAGGCGTCATTGGCGACGAGAAAGTTCGAGCCTTCGCCGACGCCGATAGCTCGGCTCCCCTCGCCCCCGGTACTCCGGGGGAGAGGGGGTAGGGGTGAGGGGGATGAAGTGCCTGGAAGCTTCGGCCCCTCACCCCCGGCCCCTCTCCCCTTGAGTACAAGGGGAGAGGGGAGAAGTGCCGGCCTTGCAAAGTACGTCGCGCCATCTCTTTCCAACTGATCCACATTGATCGCTCCGCCGTGGATGTTGCCCATGTACATCTTTTCGCGGTACTCTGGCGGATACGCATCGGAGTCGAACCAGCACAGGCCGCAGTATGCGGCTTTCTGGTGTTTGTGCTTGACGATGCTGCCGATCTTCCACGTGAACGGCGGATACGGGCCGCCTTGGCGATGGTAGTATCCGGTTTCGGTGAGATGCCAAAGGTGATCGATGACGCAGGCGCTGACGAAGGCATCGCCATTGTCGTTGAAGGCGAGCCCCCAGGGGTTCGACGTGCCCTCGCAGAAGAGTTCGAAGTCCTTCGTCTTCGGATGAATGCGGAATAGAGCGCACGTGAACTTGTAGTCCTTGCCCTTGTGCTTGACGTGCGAATGATTGAACACACCGTTAAGGCCGTACAGCCAACCATCCGGCCCCCAGGTGAGTGAGTTGGGCAGTTCGTGGGTATCGGTTCGGCCAAAGCCGGTGACGACGATTTGCGGCTTGCCCAGTTTAGCGTTTGCAAAATCCGAAAAGGGGTAAAAAAGTATATCCGGCGAGTTGCAAACCCAAACGCCGCCATGCCCGATGGCGATGCCCGAGGGGATGTTGAGGCCCTCGATGACGGTGGTGGCCTTGTCGAACTTGCCATCGCCCTTGGTGCTCTCCAACACCTTGACGCGATCCTTGCCCGGCCCGGCCGAGCGGCGCGGATACTCGATCGACTCCGTGATCCAGATTCGGCCGCGCTCGTCGAACGTCATCGCCACGGGATTGACAATGTCCGGCTCGGCGGCGACTAGCTCAACGCGAAACCCCGGCGGGACCTCGAACTTCTTCAGCGCTTCCTCTGGCGATAGCGCAGGCCCCGGCGGTTTCGACTGTGCGTGCGGGATGACCTCCTTTTTCGGTGCCTTGTTTTTCGCAGTTGTATCGGTCTGCACAAACGCGAATGGCGATGCGCAGAGAACAAAGAGGAGTAAGAGCCGAATTTTCATGGAGAGTCTCCCGGGTGAGAAATTTGCTATCTCATTTACAAAAAAAGATCTGCCTCTACCGCTGGCCCCACATTTGACACCTCGGAGGGATGCGGTCGAGGGAGTTGATGGGGTTTGGGGCATTATCCGCTTGAAGCGGCTTTAGGCAAGGTTTCATCAGTGTTACGCGCCGCGTCGACGGGCGTCGCAATGCGATGGTCCGTCGCTGATCGGTCTTCGAGTGCGTGACGCCGATGCAACGGCCCTACGAGCTTTGTCCATCGTAGAGGTCGTAGGCGGAAAATCGCTCGAAGGATTTTTCGGCCATCCGGTAAACGGCGAAATGGGAAGTAAATACTCGACCATTCCATATCATTTTGGTACGGGGTCATCGCCATTTCTAGCGTCGAAGGATCGTCATGCTTAGTGGTGACATTCAGATTCGTGTCCGGTATGCCGAGACGGATCGCATGGGGTTGCTTCACCATGCGAATTATCTGGTATACTTTGAACAGGGGCGCACGGAACTCTTGCGCGAGCAGGGGCTGACTTACCGCGACATGGAGGATCAGGGGTTCTACCTCGTGCTGACGAAAATCCAGGTCCGCTACAAAAGTCCGGCATACTACGACGACCTCCTGACGCTGCGAACTACGGTCGTGCGGACCACGCTCGTGAAGATCGAGCATCGCTACGAATTGCTGCGCGACGGCACGATCCTGGCCGAGGGTGAGACGACGCTCGGCTGCGTCGATTCCTCGGGAAAGATTCAGCCGCTGCCGGAGAGCCTGAAGCCTGTTTAGCCGCTCGCCTTTGGCGAGCGCGGACTGGGCGTGACACGACGGCGGTGCGCTCGCCAATTGCGAACGGCTACATAATATTTCTTGCAACAGGAAACGAAAACGTGCGCTCACTTCTGATCCGCTGGTGCATGCCTCTGTTGCTCTGTCTCCTGCCGAACCTGGCGGCGGCGCTGGTGTTGATTTGCGTGCCGCGCACAGCGCTGGAATATTTCGCGAACCATTTCAATCTTATGGACGCGTTGATCGTGGTCGGCGGGACCTGTCTTTATTTGTTGCAGATGCCTCTTTGCTACAAGTCGCTGCGCTGGAACGGGACGAGCTTCGACGAAGGGGCGGACCGCTGGCTTAGCAACCTCGCCCAGGCGGCGGAATGGTTCCCGATGCTCGGCTTGATCGGCACGGTCACGGGCATCCTCGAGGCGTTTTCCAGGCACGGCGCCGCGGGGTCGATTCAGCCTGCCATGATCGCGCCGGCCATCACCGCGACGGGCGCCGGGCTGTTCATGGCGCTCGTCAATATTCTGCCGACCTGGGTCGTCATGCTTGGCCGCGACCTGATCCTCCTGATGAGCGGCGTCAAACCGCAGCCACAAGGAGATCGGCACTCATGATCCAGATGCCCCGGCGGAACGTGACGCGATTCTTCATTCCGCTCATCGATGTGCTGATCCTGCTGTTCTGCATCTTCCTGTTGATGGAATTCAACAGCGATGCGGAAGCGGAAAAACAGACGGAGAAAGTTGCCGAGCAATCCGAGATGATGGAGGATCTCAGCGGCCTGCTGAACAACCGCACGAAGGAGTTGCAGAAGTTCGAGGAACTCAGGCCCCAGCTGGCGGAACTGGAGAAGCTGCGCGAGGAAGTCGAACGCCTGCGCAACCAGTCGCAGCGGAATATGCAGCAACATGCGTACGTGCGCATCATCGATATCAGTCCAAAAGACGGATCGATCTCGTTCTTCGATGATAAAAATCCGAAGAATCCAATCGTGCCGATCGCGAACATCAAATCAGCGCAGAGCCTGATCGATCGACACCGGACGGAAGCAGGGAAACGCGAGTTGTACTACTACTTCTTGTACCCGCGCGAGCGCACGATCTACCCGCTCTTTGGGCAGGAACAAACATACAAGGTCTGGTTCAAGAACGTCGCGAACTCGCTGGTTAAGGTGACGCCATGATCTTCGCGCAAACATTTTTCGAATTCGGCCTGCAGGAAGGCATGCTGACGATCGTCCGCGCCATCGCCGCCATCGGTGGAGCGGTGGCGGGCTGGTTCGTCAGCGATCTGCTCACCCGGCTGATCTATCGAATCTCGTTCCGCGGCGCGACACCCGTGGCATTGCTCCTGCTCACCAAACTCGGCGGGGCGGCGACGACGGCGGCACTGATCTGGTTCTTCATGCCGCTCGGCGGCGGCGGCGGCGGACTCGGCTGGGGACCAGGCCAGGGCGGCGGGCCAGGCAAAGGTCCAGGCGATGGCAGCGGAAAAGGCAAGGGCAACGGCGAAATCGTCAAAGACGCCAAAACCGAAAAAACCACCAAGGACGACAAAAAAACCGCCGTCAGCCCCGCCAAACTCGAATCGATCGACATCGAAATCATCGACGACAAACGCTACAAGGACGATGGCAAGGAACGCGTCTTCCTCGTCAAACGTGCCATGCCCGCGCTCTCCGAATCCGAACTCGACGATTACCTCAAAACCAACCACGCCAAAATCGAGGTCACGCCCGTCCTCACCAAAAATAGCATCGGTATCGGCCGAGACGATAACCCGCTCAATAAACTACTAAATTTGACGCGAAGATACGGCGTGAAAACCTTGCAGACGAAAACGCCCTAGGCGAGCGGGGGGCGTTAGCCCTGATTCTGCGAACCCGGCGAAAGCTCGACATCATCACAACGCGGTTATTTTCCCAAGAATCAGGGGGCTTACGCCCCCCGCTCGCCAATTACGAACGGTATTTCGGCTACACCATGGCACTCCCTCGTTTGCTCCTGTTTGGCACGCCCGGTTCGGGCAAGACCTCGCTGCTCGGTGCGCTCGCGCAGTCGGCTTCCGTGCAATCGCCAGGCCTCAAGGGCGAGCTAATCGCGGAAAAGGGCGACCTCGACGATCTCAAGTTCAACACCTACGACCGCGTTCCCAGCGCCACCGAAACACTCGAATCCTACGACCTCCGCCTGGAACCTGCCGACCCGAAATCCGACCCGCTCGCTCGCGCCACCGTCGTCGACTGCGGCGGCGGCGAGGCACTGGAAATGCTCCGCGAGAAGGAACCATTCGCTAATTCACGCGAGATGAAAAAGAGCGTCCTCCATGCCGACGGTCTGGTCGTCGTCGTCGATGCCTCCTTGCCGGGCAAACAGCTCACCGAAGAGTTTCAGCAAATCGCCCGCTGGATGACGCAACTCCGCGAACTGCGAGGCAAACGCCTCGAGATCGGCGAGTTTCCCGTCTACCTCGTCCTCGCCAAATGCGATCTGCTCGCCAAAAAAGACGATACCATTGCCATGTGGCAACAGCGCGTCGAAGAAGGCAAGCGGCGAATCGAGGAGAAATTCCGCAAGCTGCTCGACAAGCAAGGCGACGCGTTCGGCTCGCTCAAACTGACGCTCTGCGCGACCGCCATCCGAAAGCCGCCGCTCGCCGACCGCGTGACGAAAAGTCCCGAGCCGTTCGGCGTCGCCGAGTTGTTTCAATCGAGCCTGAATTCCGCCGTCGATTTTCAGACCCGCCGGCGCGTGTCGTCGGGGCGTTTGCAAAACGTGACGGTGGGCCTGATCGCCCTGACGGCGATCTTCAGCCTGACCCTCGCACTACTGTTCGAATTCCAGCCGCCCGTGCCCGACGTCGAATTTGAACAAACCGTCGCCAAGGCGTTGCCCAAACCCGATTCGCCTCCGGAAGCTCGCCTACGCGGCACGAGCAAAACTCTGGGCGAGAAGCTGAAGCTGCTCGATAAAGTCGTGGATCATGCCGAATTCCGTAGTCTGCCCGAAGATACGCGCTCGGCCATCGAGAAATATCAGAAGGAATTGGCCGAGTACGCGAAACTGTACAATGAATCGCTTTCGCTCTTGAAGCCGCCCCATGTCGCGAAAAACCAAAAGGAACTCGACGAGCAGCGCGACATGGTGGCGAAATTCGCCATGCCCAAAGAGCACAAAGAGGACTGGGCAGAAACCACGTTGGCCCATCGTTTCAAGCAATTCCGCGCGGAGTATGAAGCGATCGACAAAGCGATGAAAAGCGAAGAGACCTGGATCCGCGAGCGCGTCAATGACAACGAAAAACTCCGCAGGCAAGGCATCATGTTGCAGGCCCGCTTGGCCACCGGCCAAAAAGACGCGCCGAAGGAATACGAGGCCTGGAGCCGCGAGTACTTGAAGCGCCTGGCGATGCCTCCACCGACACGCCGAGACGCCTTCATCAAGGGCGTGCCGAGGATGACCTACGACGACCTGGCTCGTTTCGAACGCGTGAAGCAAGCCAACCGCGACTGGGAACTGTCGCTCTCGAATCTGCGTAGAACTGCCGAGAGCCTCGAGCGCGAGCTGCGCATGGGATTTTGAATCCCCGCCTATCCTATTGCCCGCTATCCACCTCTCGCAAAGATCCTTGACGATAATGCCGATTGTACGTTTCGCGCCGGCTTGTTAGCCTGGGGAATGTGCGAAAGTCGGGAAATGCGATTCAAGTTTGTCGGCGGTTTCGCTAAACTATCCTTCGCGCTCGGCGAAATCGCGACGAATTTTCCGATCACGGGGACCGCATTCATGTCAGCCATCAAAACACGTGCGCCGCGGCCATTACCGGGCATCCTCAGCGCGATCGGCGGCCTGGCGGCGGTTGCGCATCTCTCGGCCGTGGCGATGCTGGCGCTGGCGGCGCCGAGCGGGCCCTGGCCCTTCGAGAACGGACTATCGTTCAGTCCAGGCCCGCAATTCGCCACGGCAGCGGCGGTGAACGTCGTCTATCCGTACTACCTCACTCCCTTGCGGATGACGCACAACTATCGCTTCCAGACCAACAATGTCGCCGTCACCGAAATCTACCTCGAAGTTCGTCTCAAGGACGAGTTTGGCAACGTCACTCACAAGCTGAAATTCCCTGACGACAAGGCCAACTATTGGGTCCGCCATCGGCAGAAGCTGCTCGCCCAGGCCCTTGGCGAGGATCAGCCGGCCCAGGACGCTCCGACCGATTACATCAGTCAGGCGGGTAATGTCGTCAAGCGGATGCCGACCAAGGAGATCTGGGAGGAGATCAACGGCGTCCTGCACCTGAAGCGTGTTGAGAGCGTGCCGCGAGACAGGAGCTATTTCCGTCCTTCGCCGACCGCCAAGGTTCTTGCCGAATCGTACATGCGCTACCTTTGCAATGAGCACAAGGCCGCCTCGGCGGAACTCGTTCGCTTCAGTAAACAGGCCGTCATGCCTATCATGCTTTTTGTGAACGAGGACGAAATGAGGCGAAGACTACCGCCCGTGCTTGAAAGTCATTTCGGAGAATATCGACGTGAAAAATGATCGTTCCACCGCGGACGTTGAAAAAGGCGTCTCACCGGGGAACGCATGGACGCGCTTCTGGTTCGCCGCCATTCCGCAAACGGGCATGCGCCTGCTCCGCGTCTTCGCGGGCCTGATTTTCCTGGGCTGGCTGCTGGCCTTCGTCGGGCAACGTCAGGCGCTTCTTAGCGTGAACGGCTTGGTGGGCTTCGATGCGCATAGCGTATTGCGCGGTCCCGAATACGAAGGCGCAGGCCCCATCGGCTGGTCGATCCTCTATCTCGCGAACGGCAACCCGGCCGCGTTCGAAGCGATTTACTGGGGGTCGATCGCCGTTCTGTTGCTCTTCACCCTTGGCGTGGCGACGCGCGTCACGGGCGTTGCTACCTGGGTCATCGTCGTATCTTTTCTATACAACCCGGCCGCAAGCTACGAGGGCGACTACATGCTCGCCATTCTCGCGTTCTACCTCATGCTCGGCCATCTCTTCGCCGGCTTCTGGAATGGCGATCTTTCGCTCGCGGAGAAATTCCTCGGCTCGAAGCGCGATTTCGTTTTCGCCAACGTCGCGTTCGGCCCGGAGGCCGATCTCCCCGCGCCGAGCATGTCGGCAAACTGGATGATGCGAATGATGCAAATCCACTTCGTTATCATCATGCTGGCCAATGGACTGAACAAGCTGCAAATCTCCGACTGGTGGGCCGGCGTGGCCTTCTGGTATCCGCTCCATCCGCCGATTCAGGTAACGATCGACAGCATCATGCGCGAACGGCCGACGGCCGTGAGCACGCTGTTTTGGCTGAGCCTGCTTCAGTATGCGGCCATCGCCTGGCAGATCGGCTTCCCGACCTTTGCATGGAAGCCAGGTTGGCCTCGCGCCGTATTACTCGGTGGGGCGGCGGTGTACTGGCTAGGCATGGCTTTCATGTTCCGCCTGCCCTTGTTTGGCCCGTTCGTGATGATCGGCTGCCTGAGCTTTTTGCGTCCCGAAGAGTGGGCCGCCGTCGCCGATCGAATGACCGGCTGGATGAAACGCGAAACGCCGAAATTGACCAAAGCACAAGTGGAAGCTAAAAAGCCGATGCCGATGGCGAATAACGAAGCGATCAAGAAATAGACCCGCATTCTCCGCTTGCGTTTAGCGTTCGCGAATTCCCGCGCGAGCTCAAAACCGCAAGTGCCAAGGATTGAATCCATGCGACGGATATTGACGACGTTCACGATCGTGTTGACGCTATCCATGGTCGGATGTCCGCCGCCCGCCAAGAATTCGAGCGAGAAGAAGGACGACATTGAGGTGCTCGTCCAACCGCCTCCCAAGCTCGAATCACCCGAGCATCTCCGTGCGCGCGTCAAGGCCGCCATCGAGCAGGTGCATGCAGCCGATCTTCGAACCACGAATAAATTCTGGACCGTGTTTCATGGCATCCTGGGCATGGGTCTCGAGAAGGCGATGCTGAAGGACCCCGAAACCGGGAAGAAGGTAAACGCCATCGACTATATCTGCGACGGAGGCAAACTCGATGGATTGCAGTTTCTCCCGTCGCCGCATGGCCTGGACGTCATGACCGCGACCGGTCCGGAATGGGAAGGTCGTGCCCAGGGTCATCAGGATCAGTTCATCGCCGAGATGGCCCAATGGGGCATGCCGCGTACGCGGAAGTTCAAGGTCGCTGGGAAAGACTTCACCTTCGAAGATTTTATCAGGCACAGCACGATGCGCGCCAGTGTGACGAAGAACCAGGAACTAAGCTGGGCGATCGTCATCATTGCTCAATTCCACGGCACCGATTACGCCTGGACCAACAGCTTTGGCGAGAAGCTGCGCTTCGAGGATATCGTCCGCTACGAAGTCCACGCCCCGACCGATCCGGCTGCCTGCGGCGGGACGCACCGCCTGTTCGGCTTCACCTGGGCGTATCATCTCCACCTGAAAAACGGCGGAGCGAAGACCGGCGCCTGGGCCGAGGCCGCCACCAAGATCGAAGAGTACAAACAACTCGCCAAGAAATATCAGAACCGAGCAAATGGCTCGCTTTCGACGGAGTATTTCAAGGGGCCGGGCAAGAATCCGAAGGCGCAGATCCTCATCAGCACAACAGGCCACATCGTCGAATGGCTTTCGCTGGCAATGACCGACGAGGAACTGCGCGAGCCGTGGATGCAGGACGCGGTGAACGCCCTGGTGCAGATGATTCTGGAAATGAAATCCAGCGAAATCGAAAGCGGCGCTCTCTATCATGCCGCGCACGGCCTGCAACTCTACCACGACCGTGTGTTCGGCACGCCCGCGCCGTACCTCCCGCTCCCGCCGCGCGGGAAGTGATATCGGATCAACCGCTTTCGGCTTCGTGGCCAACGACTCCCGCACCAAAAAACTCGATGTTTTCGCCCACGAGTTTTTGCTTGACATTTCACAATAATCAACTAATCTCTACGGTTGCAGCTGGAGTAATGGATTTTGCGCGCGAGAGGATCGCCATGATGCACCCGTCTCCGTTCTTGCAGTCAATTCTCACCCGGCCCGATGACGACGAACCCCGGCTTCATTATGCCGATTGGCTCACACAGTCGGGCGACCCGCTCGGCGAGTTCATTCGCCTGCAATGCACGCCGGAGCTTGCAGAGCCGGAGAAATCGACACGCGAGCGCTGCCTGCTGTCGCAGCATAGATCGCGCTGGTCGCAATCGATCGGCGAGATCGTCAACTGGTATGCATTTCAGCGCGGTTTCGTCGAGGAAGTTGCAATCTCTGACGTGAACCTCATCAAGCATGCCGTCCGCCTAATGGGGAACGCGCCCGTGCGCGACATCCATATGAGCAACAACGGCGCACGCCTCGACGTGCTGCCCGCGCTCCCTTTCCTCAAGCACACGCTCTTTCTCGATATCTCGGCCCAACGGTTGGGCGACGAGGGCCTGGAAAGCCTCGCCGACGCGCCGCTCCTCGCGCACGTGCACGGCCTGAATCTCGGCAGTAGCTGCATCACCGATCAAGGCCTGGAAGCGCTCTGCGACTCGCCCAACGTCGGCAACCTGCGCGAGCTTTACCTCAACGACAACCCGATCACCGACGACGGCATTCGGCTTTTCGTCATGTCGCCGCTCGCCGACCAACTCACCCGCCTCGACGTGCGCCACACGCGAATCAGCCACGACGGCATCGACGCCCTCGAACACGCCCTGGGCGACGGCCTGCTGCATTGAGGGTTCCGATTACCCCCGCGTGGCGATGACGTTGGTCAGGCGGCCAATGGCGGTGATGTCGATGTGGACGACGTCGCCGACGGCGAGAGTCCAGTCGTCGGGCGGGACGATGCCGGTTCCGGTGAACAGAATCGCGCCGGCGGGGAAGCTTGTCTCTCGGCCAAGCCAGGAGATGAGATCCTCGAAGCTGCGTTTCATGGCCGAGACTTTGGTCGAACCGTCGAAGGCGGTTTTGCCTGCGCGTTCGATGACGATGCGGATCGTGGTGTCGTCGGGTTTGGGCATGGCGTCGGCGAGGGTGATCCACGGGCCAAGGGCGCACGAGCGATCATAGAATTTGGCCTGGGGAAGGTAGAGAGGATTTTCGCCCTCGATATCGCGCGAGCTCATGTCGTTGCCCGCAGTGAAGCCGACGAGCTTGAGTGCCGGCGAGATGACGAGCGCCAACTCCGGTTCGGGAACGTTCCACTTGCTATCGCGCCGAATATGGACGGCTTCGCCCGTCGGCACAACCCGGCTAGCGGGAGATTTGAAGAATATCTCCGGGCGGTCGGCGAAGTAGACGAGGTCGTAGAACCTGGCCGCACCGGCCGATTCGCGTTCGCGCTCTTCCTTGCTTCGCTTGTAAGTCACGCCCGCGGCCCAGACCTCTTGTTGATCGATCGGCGCCAGTACGCGGATCTGCTCCGGCGGAACCGTGCCCCGACCTGGATCGACGGCATCCAGCGCCGCCTGGACCGGGTTGGCAGCATGCAGTATTTCCGCCAGCGAATTCACCTTGAGAATGCGTACCGTATCGTTCTCGACAATGACCCCTCGAATCTCGCCTGACGCCAATTGAACCTTGCCGACGCGCATGAATGACTCCCGATGTTGACTTCGTGAGGATAGTTCGTTCTAATGGTGATAAGTATAGTCCAAACGAACTGTAATGGCGTACGCGCCGATCGTCGATGGCGAGGATTGGCTGCGTCGAACCGATCTGGTTGATTCATGCCGGCGTTTGCCTGTCCCCACTGTCAAAACGTTTTCAGCCTGCCGAGCGACTCGGCATCGGCTCAGGTGCTTTGTCCGCATTGTCGAAAGTCGGTTTCGGTGCTGACGACCGACGCTTCGCGCTGGTACTTCTCCCGCGACAAAAAGAAGCACGGCCCGTATTCGTGGAAGCAGCTTGTCGAACTGGCGTCGCGCGGCGACCTTCTGCCAAACGATCTTGTGTTGCAAGAGGGCGCCAAGCAATGGCGCAGCGCCGAATCCGTGCCGAACCTGATCGCGCCGGCGCCGCCCAAGGGCACGGTGCTCGCAAAGACGAAGCCGACGAAGGCGCCGCGCCGCTCGACGCCGTGGGTCACGATCGGAGCGATTGTCGCCGGGGTGTCGTTGCTCGTCATCACCGCGGCAGTTGGCGTGGTCCTCTTGAGTCGGTCCGGTCGGAACACTGATGGCCAGGCGACTGACAAAGACAAGAAATCGGCCGACCAGGCAAAGCTGGCACTCGACGCCAAGAAGACGAGTAACACTGACAAGGGACCGAAAACCGAAGGCAAGGGACCGAACAAGTCGCGCACGGACGACGGCAAGAAATCCAAGGGTCAAGCGACGAAGCCGCCCGTTCTGCCAACCGACGACGAAATCCGTGCACGCTTCTTGGAGATGCTCAATCGTTATCGGTTGGCTGCGGGCGAGGGCAGCGTGTTGCTCGATGACGCCCTGAGCCGAGGCTGCCGCGCCCATGCGAAGTATGTTGCTAGAAACGTAAATCCCGAGAAGGCCGACGCCCGTGACGTGCAGGATCAGGATGCAACGAAGCCGGAATCGACGCCCGAAGGCAAGGCGACCGCGCCCAAGGCGATGGTGGCGTTTCAAGAACCGACGATCGCTCTCGATCGCTGGATGGCCCGGCTCTTCGGTCGAACGGCTTTGCTGAATCCAGAGATTCAATCGATCGGCCTGGGCTTTGAAAAGCACCGCGATGGATGGTGGGTCTGCGTCGTCGATCCCGTGCGTGGCCGGGGCGATTCGGTGGTGATCTATCCGGCTCCTAATCAGACCGATGTGCCGTTGTCGTTTTCCGGCGGATCGGAAGCTCCCGAAGACAAGCAGGCTGCGGGCTTCCCGATCTCCGTGACGTTCTCCCCGACAAAGAAGATTTCCCAGCCCAAAATCGAACTTAGCGACAGCAAGGAAAAATCGCTCGACGGTTGGCCAAGCGCTCAGCGCAATTCCATCGCAATCGTGCCGCGTGCGATTCTTCAGCCTGCGACGATGTACCACGTCAAGGCGACAGCGATGGTGGATGGAGTTCCGTGGTCGAAATCGTGGTCGTTCACGACGGCGGACGATTCCGATTCGCGCGGCATCTGGGCCAAGCAGGCACTCGCGAAGGTCAACGCCTACCGAAAAAACGCGGGGCTGCCACCGGTGGCGCTCGACGACAAACTCAGCAAGGGCTGCCTGGCGCATGCGCGTTACCTGGTCATCAATGCGGATCACAAGGCCGTGCTTGGCCTGGGCGCTCATGACGAGGATCTATCACTGCCCGGCGCGAGCGAAGAAGGCCGACTCGCCGGAAAGGCGTCTGATATCGCCATCGGCGACTACGAGCCGACCGACGGCGTCGATGCCTGGATGGCGACGCTCTATCACCGCGTGCCGATCCTCGAACCAAGCCTACGCACCATCGGTTTCGGCTGCGCACGCGGCCGCCGCCAGGGCTGGGTCACGGTGCTCAACGTGGTGACCGGCCGCGACCGCACACTGCGATCGAATGCGGTCTTCTACCCCGCGCCGAATCAGACCGGCGTTCCGTTAAGCTTCCCCAACGGCGGCGAGGAACCGAACCCCATTCCCGAGGACAAAGACGGCAAAGCAGGCTTCCCGATCACCGCTTTCTTCCCGGAACGAACGCCGCTGAAGAACGCGTCGGCCTCGCTCACGAACGCCAGGGGCGAACCGATCGCATGCTGGTTTTCGAGTCCGGAAAAGGTCGCCAATCCAAAATACCCCAAACACCAGGGAAATACGGTCTGTCTCGTTCCGCACGACCCATTGCAACCGGGCACGCTCTACCACGTGGAGATGCAGGGCCAACTCGAAGGAAAACCGTGGCGTAAGAGGTGGTCGTTCACGACGGGCGATGCCGGCCCTAGCGTGGCGGCGGCGAAAAAGCAAGTCCTCGACCGCATCAACCGATATCGCGCCGAAGCGGGCCTGCCCGCTGTCGAAATGAAAGCGGAGCTTGAGCGAGGCTGTCAGCTTCACGCTGAGTACCTCGCAAAGAATGCCGACATCATCATGAAGACTAAAGCCTCGGTCAACGAGGAAAATCCGCTGTTGGACGGCTTCACCGCCGAGGGCGACAACACCGCCCGGCAGTCCGACGTTTTCTCCAACGCGCCCACGCCGATGACGCAAATCGACGACCTGATGGCAACATTCTTACGTCGCGTCTACATCCTCGATCCCGAGCTGCAAAGCATCGGCTTTGGCTGCGCCCATGACATCGGCCGCGGCTGGCGCTGCGTGCTCAACCTCCATGGCGGCAAGGGCCATTCGCGCGTCACGATTTACCCGGCACGCGATCAGGCGAACGTACCGACCGTCGGCCACGATCGGCTTGAAGGCGTTAAAGGCGCGATTGGTTTCCCGATCAGCGTCACTTTTCCGCGCCAGGCGAAACTGCGCCGGGCCCAGGCGATTCTCGTGGATGGCGACAAGAACATGGTCGATGTCCGCGTCACGTCGCCCGAGCAACCGCTCAACGCGAGTTTGCAGCGGACGACCGTCGGCATTCACCCATTGGCGGAATTACGAGCGGATCACACCTACACGGTGACAGTCTCGGTTCTCGTCGACGGCGCCGAATGGCGGCAGACCTGGCAGTTCAAGACGGCGGGGAAGTGATGGAAGGTGATGACATCTCCACGGGAAAATCCAAAACGCGCACAACGCTTTCGGCGGCAAATACCGCGTAGCCGCCGTCCGGCGAGCGTAGAACGAACAACCCACGACGAAGATCAACGGCTTCAGGATGGCGTGCCATCATCTGGTGTCCACTCGAAAATTCGATCAAAAAAGATCGAAACGGTCGCCGTCGGCAGAAGTTCCGCAACGCCAACTCAAACTCGTTGATCGTCACGCTCTAACCTCCGCATTGAGCAAGCGGATCGCTCGGACATTCTTGAATTCGACATCCACTAACGCATCGTCTGCATTAAAGAAACCGACTCCAGTTTCATCCAATGCCAATCCCGGTTCGAGCACTTCAAGCAATTGTCCGTCAGCCATTTCAAACGCAAACGGCGCAAATGGCCTCCGATGCTTCAATTCCGTCACCTTCAATTCGATTTGTTTGATGTCCATGGCGGAAGCTCCATAGATTTATGTAACATGTCAATAGTTTATTTTACCAAACGCGATTCACCGCACAAGCAAAAACCTCACGGCACGCGGTGGATCGTCCCGTGCAGTTCGCCGGTCACGCTTGCTCCCGCTGCGGATTTGATGCGGTACTGCAGCGCGAAGTTCGGCACGACGCGCACCTTGTCGAGCACGATTGTTACGGTCTTGCGATCATCGCTTAGCCGCGTGCTCGTGATCGGCATTTCCTGCATCTCCTTCGCGCTCGGCACCTTCTTGAGCACGCCCGACCAGACGCCTGCCCAGTTGTCTTCATCCTCGGCTGCTGCCTTCTCCAGAGGTGCCGAGAAGCCGATTTCGATGCCCGTTTTGACGACGCGGTAGGCGACGGGAATAGGTAAGTCATTTCCCGTATATCGAATACGGGCGAATTGTCCGTCCTTGACTGCGCTCGTGCCCCAGCCGCGCAACCCGCAGACGTAGAGCTGCTCATCCGCGGGATTGAAGCGGGCACGCATGATGCCGCTGTTGAACCGGAGGGGGAATTTCCAGACGGCGCCCTGCCAGGGCTCAGCCGACTTGTCGATGAGAACGCTGAACAGCGCACAATTGCCATAGCTGGTATGCAAGAGTTGCCCCGCAAGCGGCCCCCATGTATTAGGCGAGCCGGGAGCGTTAGCGACCGGAGTTCGCGCAGCCGGGACCCAAACCTGCCCACCGGCGGACGTATCGACCTTCGGTCCGAGCCAGACGATCGGTTTTTGACCGAGTTTGTATCCGCCCGCCTCTTTCTTCCAGGGGGCCGGCGGCTTGAATCCATAGTCGGTGCCCTGGATCAGCCGATAGATCGGCGTCTGCGGGATTCCGTTGCCCTCGTTGTCGGCGACGGTCATCACGCCGTCCGGGCCGATGCTCATGCCGTTCGGTTCACGAAAGCCGGTCGCGAATTTCTCGAGCTTCGCGCCATCGGGCGACATCTTGTAGACAAGGCAGTTGTCGCCACGTTTCGATTGAATGTAATGGCCTGAGCGACAGAAGTAGATGTTGCCCTCCTTGTCGGTCTGCAAGTCCATGACGAACTCATGGCGTTGCAGCGTCAGGCCCTGATCGTTGTTGATGTTCTCGTAGAAATCGGCCTCGCCGTCGTTATTCAGATCGTGCAGCTTGGTAATCTGATCGCGACCGGCCGTGTAGATGAAGCCGTTGATAATCTTCAAGCCCAACGGTTGTTGCAGGCCCGACGCGAAACGCTTCCAGGTAGCTTTGGTTGATTTCCCATCGAGACCGCTGACGATCCACACGTCGCCGTCCCAGGTCGAAAGCGCGGCCCGGCCATCGGGAAAGAAATCGAGACCCGCGAAACGCACCGACGCGTTCCACGGATTCTTTTCCGGCGGCGCGATCTGGTCGAGCGTGTACGGCCCGCTCTTGGCGTCGCCGAGCGTGATCGCGGTTTCGATGGTCTGCGTCCAGCGAGGCGGGCCTCCGTTCACGAGATACGCCGGAGCGGATCGCGTCGAATTTCCGGCAATCTTGCCGAAGAAGGTTCCATCCTGCGGCGTAGCCACGCCTTTGTAGAGATAAAGTTTGAATGCCGCTCCGTTTGGAAACGGCGGCAGGTCGAGGATAAGCCGGCCGTCGGCGAAACGAATCGGACTTTCCGCTTTTATCCCCTTGAGTGCAACACAAAGATAGTCATCGGGCGACTTCGGTTTCGCTTCGTCCCGGACGAGCAGAAGGTAATTGTCCTTGTCGGCAGCCGGGATCGATTGGGCGGCGGGTTTTTCAAAATCGTCGCTGATCACCATCCGGTGCGCCTTTTTTGTAGGCCCGACCTTGAAGGTGCGCGTAAGCACCCGGCGGTTTTCTTGCTCAATCAATTCGGGCAGTTCGAGAACGTCCATGTCGCCGACGCGGTACGACAGCACGACGTAATCGCCGTGAGTATAAAGGCCCTTGTAGTGCGCCCAGTCGCGCGGCAGCGGGCCTTCGCTGCCAATGCGCGGGTCGCCCCACTTGCCGTCTTTGGCCCAACCGGGGCCAGGCTTGGTCGCGAACAGCATTTCGCCTTCGACGGTCGGGCCCATGTTCTTTTCGGAGGTGTAGACGAACGGCTTGCCAATCCACGCGCCGGCGACGCGCATGTGCTCGACGTCGTAGCAGATGCTGACTTTCTTGTCCTTGCCGAGGCTGATGACTTTGCCGCGAAATACGTAGTTTTTCGTATCCGCGAGATTCGTGGTGTCTTTGAGCTTATGCGGAAAGACATCCAGGCAGCACGCCATGACCCGGCCATGATCCGGCGCCGCGGCGGTTTTGGGTTGGGCGTGAACGGATTGAATCGTCGTCAATACGATGGCAATGGAGAGAATGCGCAGCATCATGTGGTCAGGCTCCGGAGTGAAACGAATGCGCCTGCGGTCATCTTATGCGCAACGCTTCGTTGAGTGAGTCGGCAAATAGAAGCGCGTTTTCGCGAGCCAGAATCCAGGACGCCTTTTGACATTGGCCGCCTGTGTCGCTAAATCACTCTCAGCAAGTGAAATCATCACCTCACCACATCTTCGAGGTCGCGAAACGTGAAGAATTCGCCGAAAAAGAAGCCGGCCGGCAGGGACGCGCCGGCGCGGTCGTCCGTATTGCTGCCCCTGGTAGTTTTGTTCTTGCTCGGCGGCGGATTTGTCGTGTGCGCCGGCGTTGCCGTGGGCGCCTATTTCTATTTCGGCAAAGCACCCGATGACGGCGACAATCGCCACGCCGAATTGGACAACGCCAAGGCGATTACCGATCCAAGACAGGACGTAAAGACGGACGACAAGAAGATCGAACCGAAGAAACAAGAAATTCCCGCGAGCGACGGCAAGAAAAACGAAACCAAAACAACCAGTCCACCGGAGAAGAAGACCGACCCGCTGCCGCCGCGAGACACCAAGCCCGCGCCGAAGAAAAAGCAGACCAAAGCGCGCGTCGGCGATCCGCAAGACGTTCCAGCCGCCTCGGAATTTCCTGGGCTTATCGGCTACTGGAGTTTCGACGATATCGCTGGAAACATCGTCAAGGATCTGGCGCCAGGCGGCGGCGATGGCGTGCTTTTCGGCAGTCCCGCCATCATCGATGGAGTTCGCGGCAAGGCGATTCGCCTGGATGGCTCGAAGAGCCAATACTTCGACTACGCCGCCAATCCTCGTCTCAATTTTCCCCGTGCCAGCCCGTTCACCATTGCCGCGTGGTTCAAGCCCGAACGCGATAGCGGGACGATTCTTTCGCATCGCCACACTCGGCCGAAGGAACGCGATATCATCGACCTGACCTTCAATCAGTTCAAGCTCAAGCTCGAAGTCCGCGACCAAACATCGCCCGCGAAACACGTCACCATTGTTCAGGGCGATCTATCGCAGAATGTTTGGCATCATGTGGCGGTAACCCGGCAAGGCAGCGTGATTGAGCTTTTCCTCGACGGCATCTCCATAAAACGCACCGTAAACCCGGCAGCGGCGGGCCCCATCGAATCCGATTTGCGAGCGCTCGGACAGGAACGCTTTTGGATGACCGATGTTCCTTTTGGCAACCCGACATTCCAGGGCGCCCTCGATGAGTTGTGCGCCTTCGACCGCGTTTTAACCAACGAGGAGATCCGTCGCCTCGCAGGCGTGAAATAATCCGCCACACCGCAAGCGGAGATTAAACCGGCCCGGCGTCGCGCACTTCTTGCGTCGTCTGTGCGGCGTGGATTTTGAAGTTGTTGCGGAATAGCTCTGCGAGTCGGCCAGCCTGGACGTCATACGCGGCGGGGTCAAACCAAGCGCTGCGCGGGTCAAGTGCCAGCGTGGGGACGCCTGGGCAGGACGTCGGCACGTGCAACCCGAACACCGGATCGCTGCGATAGGCGACATTTGCAAGTTCGCCGGAGAATGCGGCGTGGATCAGTCGGCGCGTGATTTCGAGGGGGAATCGTTTGCCCGTGCCATACGCTCCGCCCGACCAGCCGGTGTTGACGAGCCAAACCTCGGCCTTGGTTTGCAGGATGCGTTGCTCGAGCATTTTGGCATAGTCGGCAGCAGGCCGCGGCAAGAAAGGCGCTCCGAAGCAGGTGCTGAACGTTGCCGTCGGCTCCTTGATGCCCGCTTCCGTGCCGCCGATCTTTGCGGTATAGCCCGAGAGAAAGTGATACTGCGCCTGAGCCGGCGTCAGTTTGCTGAGCGCGGGGAGTACGCCGAATGCGTCGCAAGCGAGAAACAGCAAGTGTTTCGGGTGTCCGCCGCGCGATGACGGCTCGATGTTGTCGATGAAATCGAGCGGATAGGCCGCCCGGGTGTTTTCGGTTATCTTGTCGCTATCGTAGTCCGGTTCGCGCGTTTCCTGGTCGATAACGACGTTTTCGAGTATGCTGCCGAAGCGCAGGGCATTCCAGATTTGCGGTTCGCCGGCGCGCGAGAGGCGAATGCATTTGGCGTAGCAGCCGCCTTCAAAATTGAATACGCCGGTCGACGACCAGCCGTGCTCGTCGTCGCCGATCAGTTTTCGCTTGGGGTCGGCCGAGAGCGTCGTCTTGCCCGTGCCCGACAGACCGAAGAGCAGCGCGGTATCGCCGGCGGGGCCGATGGTCGCGGAGCAGTGCATCGGCAGGACGTTGCGTTTTGGCATCCAGAAGTTGAGATAGGTAAACACCGATTTCTTGATTTCGCCCGCATAGGCGGTGCCTGCAATCAGCACGCGATGCCGTTCGAGGTCGAGGATGACAGCGACGTCCGAGCGCGTGCCGTCGCGCGCCGGATCGAGCTTGAGCGTCGGCGCGTGCAGGATCAAGAGGTCCGGAACGAAGTTCGTCCTGTCCGCAGGCGCCATCCGGCGAAGCAAAAGCTGCGTGAACAGGACATGCCAGGCCGTCTCACTGACGACGCGCACGGAGGTACGGTATGCCGGGTCGGCGCAGGCGTAGCCATCGTGCACGAAGGCATCGCGGTCCTGATAGTGTGCCAGGCCGCGTTCCCAGAGTCGATCGAAGACGGCCGGTTCCAGCGCCTGATTCACGCTGCCAAACGCCACCTCGGCCGTGTTTTCGGGTCGTTTGACGATGTACTTGTCTTTGGCGGCACGACCGGTGTGCGTGCCAGTCAAGGCGAGGAAGGCGCCGTTTGCGACCAGTTTTCCTTCGTTTCGTGCGAGTGCGACTTCGACAAGCCGCGCGGGAGCGAGTTGAGCGTGAGTCGCGCCGAGGTTAGCGAATCCGTGAGATCGCAAGTCCATGCGAGGTTTCCTTTGGGAGCAGACTATGTTTTTGCATTCAACAGGGAGAGCATGCTTTCTATAATTGTAATGATACCAAAATCAAGTTGTTAGTTGCCGAAGGAACGTGGGCGACCCGCAGGTTATTTCATTGAAGTAGAATGGGCGCAACGGCGAGGTCGCTGATTCGATTTCGGCGATTAACAGCTTACTGCCAGCAACCAACTTTGCTCTCGAACAAGGCGATCCATGCTGACCTGGCAACAGACCGAATTCCTGCTCAAAGGCGTCTACCTCGGCATTCTTGTAATGATTGCATGGATGGTTCCACGGCCTGCCGAGATTGTCGCCATCGCTGGTTTTACCCTGCTCGGATTGGTGCTGTTTCTGGGAATCGCGGCATATCGCAAGATGCGCGAAGGATATCGCGTCAAGGATCGCTGGCTGGGGTTTTTGATTTTTCTTTTGCTCGAAAACCCAGGCATGGTCTATGCCGGTCTTCTTGTCGGCCTTAGCAGCGGAGTATGGTTGACGTTCGATCTTCAGCCCGATCGCCCGGGCGGCTCGACCTCGCCCGAGGCGCTTTGGCCTGTCGCGGGCGGCGCGGTGTTGGGCATGATCTTTTACGGCTTGCGGCACTTTCGCTTGCCGTTGCATCGACTTTATGCGGGGCTTGGCATCGTCGCGGTTTTGGTCGGCGGATTCATGGCGTTCTACTACTTTCGCCATGACCTCTTTGGCACGCACCGAAACGAAGCAATCGACGCGATTGGCGGACTGCTGGCCCTGGGATTGCCGGGTTTTTACCTGCTGACGTTCGCGGGGTTTGTTGAGGAATCCGAGATCGAGATCGGCGCCATGTGTGCCGCGCTGGGGATTGCGATCTGGTCGATTCGAGCGCTGATCGCGCAGTATGTGAATATCGCACCGGTTGTGGGCGGGGCGGCGTTGTTGATCCCGCTGGGCGTTTTCTTCGTCTACACGACTCGCGTGATGCCGGGGCTGCGCGTCTTCAAGCACGCGCTGCGCGGCATGAGCTATCGGCAGATGGGCCAAACACACCTGGCACTCGCGTCGCTGAATCGGGCCTTGCAGTACGACCCGAAAAGCCCGCTGGCGCGGCAGCAGATGTGGGATCTGCATCGCGATCTCAATTTCGCCGAGCTGAAAAACCGACCGGATCTGGTGCCGTTGCTGAACTTCGAGTTCTGCCTGGAGCGGATTAGCAACATGATGCAAACGAAACCGCCGCCGGAGAAATTAGCCGAAGCGATTCGGATGCTGGACCTGATCGCTGCCGAACGGCCCAATCTGGCGCCCGTGTGTGCGTATTGGAAGGCGATCGCGTTGCTGCACGGGCATCAATACGAAGAGGCGGCGAAACAATTGGCGAGCATTCTCGAATTGCCTCAGTACAACACAGCGGAACGCCAGTCGATTCATTTCCAGGCCTGGCAGCTGGCGCTATTCGGACATCCGGAAATGAATCGGCTTGTCGCCCAGCCATTGCTGGCCAAAGCTGGTCATCGGATGGACGCCATCGCCGCCGTCGAGATGCAACTCGCCAGGACGCCAGAGGATCCCGGCGCGTGGGATATGAAACGCCAACTCTACGCGGGCCTGACCGAAGAGGAATACTGGTCGCTGAATCAGCCCGGGCAGCCTGCCACCTTGTTCAATCACGAGTACGCCCAGCAACTCGGGCTCGCGCTGCTCGACGACCCAGCGCAATGGCAGCGCGGCTGTGCTTACCTGCGCATCGCGGCGCATGGCATGCCGGCGCGTACGCCCAACCTGCTGATCCAGATTGCTGCCACCCACGAGAAACACGGCGATTTGGCGGGCATGTGGGACAACTATCTCCAGGCGATGCGGCTCGGCCGATCGCTCGGTGTCGCCAATATCGACGCTGCCGATCGCGAGGCGTTGTTTGCCACGGTCAAGAAGATCGGCGACCTGGCGATTCAGCAGGATCGGCTCCACATCGCACTGGAAGCGTACAAGTTTTACAGCCAAAACGAAAACGCCGGCATCGAAACCTGGCGCATGCTCGCTGATCTTTTCGAGCGCACGGCTGACGTTTGGCAGGCGCTGCATTGCACCGAGCACGCCTTGCGCTATAATGCCGAGGATCCTGACCTGAAGGCACGCAAGGATCGATATTATTATTCGATCCAGCCGGATGAAGTGAAAGCACGCTGGAAGTCGATCGAGAACTGGTTCGACGCGCCTTATTGCCGAGAGAAGGCGAAATGGGTGCTCGAAAAATGCCCCGGCGACTTTGAGATGCTCGACTGGGCGTCGCACATGGTTGCACTGGCGCTGGTGGCGGAGCCGGAAAGCATCACCTCCCGCTGGCTGCTCGCACGCATCCATCGGCTGCGAGGCGAAGTGCCCGAGGCGATTGCCGTGCTTGAGCATATCCGCCAGAATCGGCCGGAAAAAATTCGCGGGCAGGAAGAAACGCTTGGTTGGTTTTTTTCCAACCGCATGCTCGGCGATCTTTATCTCGATTCAAACCCCGCGGAAGCCGTGACTTGCTACCTCGAGTTTCGTAAAAGCGATGAAGCCGGCGCGGATACCTCGTTCAAGCTCGGCAAAGCGTACGAGGCGACGGGAGACCTACGGGCGGCCCTCGCGTGTTATCAGGAAGTCGTCGTGTACGAAAAACACCCAATGTATTACGATGCCCGCGACGCGATCGAGCGCATCAAAAGCAGCGCGCGTAAGGTCACCAATTAACATGAACTCCCCGAACCGATCGAAAACGTTCTCTCCTCCTCGAGGCTACAGCCATGCGTCTCTCCGCGAAGGCTCAGTATGCTTGCGTCGCGATGGTGGACCTGGCATGTAGCCACGGCGACCACCATCCGGTTAATCTGAAAGGCATTGCCGACAAGCACGGAATCTCTCAGCGGTTCCTGGTGCAGATTCTGCTGCAACTTAAAGGCGCGGGTCTCGTCGAGAGCACGCGCGGGGCGACCGGCGGATATTTGCTCGCCCGTCCGCCGGCGCAGATTCGCCTGTCCGAGATCATCCACGCGATCGATCAACCACCGCCCGCCGCGCCGTCCGCCCTGTCGGGACTTTATGCGACGGCGATCGTCCGTGTCGTCAGCGAAGTTTTGCAAGAGGCGCAGTTGCTCGAACAAAAACGCCTGGCGGAAATGACGCTCGATATGCTGGTTCGGCAATCCCACGAACGTAATGAAATCGCTTACCAAATCTGAAAGGCAAACACATGGCCGGCACTCCGACTCTCTATGAACGCCTCGGCGGCGTCTATTCCATCGCCACGGTCGTCGACGACTTTATCGACCGCGTGATGCACAACCCGATACTTAACGCCAATCCCAAGGTGGACGAGGCACATCATAAGGTTCCGCCGCCTGGATTCAAATACCTCGTGACGGAGATGGTCTGCTGGGCCACCGGCGGCCCGCAGAAATACACCGGCAAGACGATGCACGATTCCCATGCCCATCTCGATATCACCGAGGCGGAATGGCAGGCTTTCATGAAGGACCTCGCTGACTGCTTTGCCAAGTTCAAGATTCCCGCTCAAGAGCAAAGCGAACTTGTCGCCATCGTGGAAAGCACGAAGGGCGACATCGTCGTGAAAAAATAGAATAAGGAGCACGCCGGGGTAACGGATTCATGTCGCAAAAGGGGATACCATGGCCATTCAAAAGCCCTGTCCGCGCTGCAAGACGCCGTTGGAGATTCCGCAACCCGCGCCCGACCAGATCCGCTGCGACAAGTGCGGCGCGATCATCAAGAACCGTTCCGCTAGCTCGGCTCCGTCCAGTGCCGTGACCGCCAGTCCTCCGGCTGCGTCGAATCCGGCTCAGAGCGAAACGCAGCCGGCGAATTCGGAGCCGCGCAGGCCGAACGCGCTACTGCTGCTCGGAGTGGCCGGCGGCGTGCTATTGCTCTGCGTCGTGCCTATTGCGATCTTCGGCATGGTGTGGGCATTTTCGGGAAAGAACAACGAGAAGAAGGCCGACCCGCAGATCACGCCGCCGATTCTTACAAAGGTGGAGGACGAAAAACCCAAACCGCCGCCGCCCAAGCTGGATCCTCGCCTGAAAATCGTCGAGCCAGCCGTGGACAAAGGCGTCGCCTACCTGCGGAAACAAGTTCCCAATCTGGACAATATGCGCCGTGGTTATGCAGGTCTGGTTGGATTGGCGCTGCTGGAATGCAAAGTGCCAGAGGACGATCCCGATATCCTGCGCATTGCGGAAAGCATTCGCAAGGAAGCACCCGCCATGAACCAGGTATATGATCTCGCGCCGTCGTTGTTTTTTTTGAATCGATGGGACGAAAACAGACCTCTGGACGACGAAGATCGAAAGATGGCGAGAAGCTTTGCATTACGGATAATTGCAGGCCAAATGGACAACGGCATCTGGTCTTACAGCGGTGTCGTATTGATGCCGGAGGATGAAGAGAAACTACTCGCTTCCTTGCGAAACGGATCGTACAAACCGACATTGGCGGCACAGGCTCAGTCCATGTCCAATACCCAATTTGCAATGCTGGCGGTATGGGGTTCCAAGAAGCACGGCGTTCCCATTCGCGCACCTCTCCTTGCTTTGGCCGCCTATTTTCATGAAAACCAGGAACCTGATGGAAGTTGGAACTACCCTGGACTTAGCCTCAGAGCCACCAGCACTTGCGCGGGTCTGCTCGCACTCGCAATCGAGGCGGCTTTGCTCGAAGACAAAACATTCACGCCGTCTCCAGCTCAACTTGGGAAAAAGAGCAAAAAGGCCGACATCGAGAAGGCTTTTTCTTTCGTCGGCAAGAATATCAGTCGGAAAAAGAACGACCCGGACGGAGGCCAACCCGGATTCGGAGGCGCCTATTTCAACGTCGATGCCATCGGCGACCTCTACTTCCTCTGGACTCTTGAGCGCGTCGGCATGATCTACTCGAAAGAAAAAATCAACGGCAAGGATTGGTATGATTGGGGTTACCCGATCTTGCTCAAAGAGCAACAGGCTGATGGGAGTTGGGACGAACCGCACGCCCGACGCTTCGGCCCGCTCGTTGACACGCCGTTTGCGCTGCTGTTCCTCAAACGTGCCAACATCGCCCGCGACCTGACTGAAATCATCCTGACACGCGACGGCCGAGCCGTCGGCCCTTGAGAACGCGTCACACGGACGCTACCACTCGCACGCCTGATAATTCCGCCATAGTTTCCCGGCCGGCGGAATTTCGCTGCTCATTGTGCCCGTGAAAACCGGATCGAGCACCCGCGCAGCCGCATCCACGTCATCGAGCGGCAGCCAATCCCCGGCCTCCGCGCGCGATTGCTCCGCTCGTGGGAAGGGACGCTGGTCCGAGACCCATCCAGGATCCACGCTGTTGATGTAGATCCCCTGCCTGCGAAGGTCGGCTGCGAGCGAGCGCGTCAGCATGTTCAAAGCCGCCTTCGCCATGTTCGTATGCGGATGACGCGACGATGTCTTGCCGGCGAACTGGCCTTCTCGTGCCGCGACGTTGACGATGAACCGGCGCTGCGAAGGGGAGCTTCGCAGCGCGGGAAGCAGACCCTGAATCAACAAGAACGGCGCCAGCGCATTGACGAAATTCACTTCGAGCAATTCGACCGGCGCAATATCGCCGATGCGCGCCATCCAGCTATTCGTGGTGCGTCGATCCAGGAATCCGCCCGCGGCGAGATGCAGGGTATCGTCCGCTGCAGCAGTGAGACGCCCGTTCGCCAATTGATTCACTTCACTGCGTTCGCGCGGAGCGACTTTGTTCAGCAGGGCAGGCGCTAGCTCTTTGGCCAGGCGAATTTCGCCCGCAAGCATATGAACGAAGAATTCGCTCGGCGGGCGAATCGTCTGGGGGCCGCGTTGTTAATGAGAATGTCCAGCGGGCCTGAAGCAAGCCGGGCGGCGAACCGCTCGACTGCGGGCAGGTTACAGAGATCGAGCGCGTGAATCGTCAATCGGTCACGCCAAATGGCGAAGTCGAGTTCGCGCGAATAGCGATCCATCGCGTCATCGGGAAAGCGAGTTACGGCGTGCACCGATGCTCCGGCGCGGAGTAGCTTCAGACACGTCTGAAATCCAATCCGCACGCGGTCGCCCGTCACCAATGCCACCCTTCCGGACAAGTCGGTGCATTGCTCGCGTTTCTGCCAATTCCAATCGCTGCACGCCTGGCACATCCAACTGTAGTGATGATGAATCTGGTCGATGGTCCGCCCGCAGGAATAACAAATGCCGGAGTGTTCGGTGACGGACCGCATTGCCGGTGGCTTCTCTGGCGTGATTGCAGTCGCCGGCACGGGGTTCGGATTCACCGTGCGATCGGGGAGTTGACCTCGTTTCGCGCGCACCTTGCCCTTCAACGCTTCGATCAGGCGATTTGCTTCGCGCCGAATTTCGGAGAGCTTTGCGAAATCCGGACCTTTCTTGTCAAGAAACGCCCCGGCAGTCGCAACGAGTTCGCGAAGCGTATCGGCACAACGTGTTAATTCATCCGGCGACACGGAACGTCATCTCAAGAGAAAATATGGCTCTTCCGTTCTTAGGTGCAAGCCGCTGAGAAAATGGGCCGGAACGCGGAGAC
>CAZAFH010000050.1:0-51775 GCA_964484265.1 uncultured Singulisphaera sp. | reverse complement strand
GGTTATTCTTGCAGCCGGACTCACCCCCAGGAATCGCTGCGCTCATCCTGGGGCTTGCTTCAGTGCCGAGGTGTGCTCGAACGGCTTGAGCAACGGGTTGCCCGCTTCGTCTTTCCCGGTCACTTCGAGAATCCGCAACTCGGCCTTGCGCAGCTGTTCGTAGCATCGGCGAATGAGCGTGACGCCCTGCTCGTAACGCGCGAGGGCTTGCTCAAGCCCGGTCTCGCCGGATTCGAGGTCAAGCACGACGCGCTCGAGTTCGACAAGCGCGTCTTCAAAGGTTCTCGGTTCGGCCAAGGGGATCGCCTTGTTTGGTATTTCCGCTTGCGGCTTAGCGCTCATCAGCGCACCATGGACAAGTTGAGCGCTAAGCCGCAAGCGTCAAATGCAGATCAAGTTTTCCGAATCTCCGCCCCCACCGCGCCATCCGCCAGCACGATTTCCACGTTGTCGCCCGGCTTCACCTCCGCGACGCTGCGAACGATTTTCTTGTCGGGCAACGTCCGAGTCAGGCTATAGCCGCGGGCGAGGACATTCAAGGGGCTTAGCGAATCGAGCCGACCCGCGACGGATGCCACGCGTTCTCGCAATCGGGCCATGCGGATTTTCCAGGCTCGGTTGAGCCGCGCTTCCAGTTCGTCGAGCCGGCTTTCGTGCTGGCGGATTTTCTCCAGCGGGAAGCGAAATATTCGCCTTTTCGTGAGTTGGCTGAAGCGCTGCTGCGATGACTGAAATTTGCCCATAAGCAGATCGTGCAACCGTTGGCCACGCAGGTGCAGCATGTCGAGCAGTTCGATGCGGTCCGGCGTCGCAAGTTCGGCGGCCTCGCTTGGCGTCGCGGCGCGGCGGTCGGCGACGAGGTCGGCGATCGTGACGTCGATTTCATGCCCGACGGCGGACACTACCGGGATCGTGGACGCGAAAATCGCCTGGGCGACGATCTCCTCGTTGAACGCCGCCAGATCCTCGGCACTGCCGCCGCCCCGGCCAAGAATGATGACATCAATGCCGGCGAACTCGTTGAGTCGGCGCAGGGCGGCAGCGATTTCTTCGCGTGCTCCTTCGCCCTGCACGCGGACGCCGACGACCCAGACTTCGGCGCGAGGCCAACGCCGTCCGAGGATTTCGAGCATGTCGCGAATCGCGGCGCCGGTCGGACTGGCCACGAGCGCGATTCGACGCGGGAAGGTTGGCAGCTGCTTCTTGCGTTCCTTCGCGAAGTAGCCGAGCTTTTGCAATTTTTCTTTGAGCTTGCGCAGTGCCAGATCCTGCAATCCGTCTCCGGACTGAAATAGCTGCTCGATGGTGAACTGGTACTTTCCCTGAGGGGGATAAACGGTCAGCCGGCCGCGCACGATGACTTCCATGCCGGTCTTCAGGGCAAAGCGATAGCGTTGGCCCGTGGTGCGCCACATCACAGCCGGAAGGACGGCGCCGGCGTCCTTGAGGGTGAGATAGGTATGCCCCGAACTGGCCACGGTGAGCGTGCCAATTTCGCCGACCAGCCAAACCGACTCGAACGCCGACTCGAGCAACGACTTGACCTGGCCCGTCAGATCGCTGATCGTGTTCGGCTTCACGTTTGCGGGTAGAGCGGGAAGATTCAACACGACTCCTTGGTGGTGTGGTCGAGGGCGTGACCAAATATTGCCGATGTGATTGAGTTACGGTTCGCCTAATCCACGTCAAGCAACTCCCTGGGCTTTGCCTGACAAAATCCTACAACATCACCACGTTTTTCACAAACCACAAGAATGGAGACACACCGTGAAACGCTTCCTCGCACTCGCTTCTTTATTCACTTTGGCTGTCCTCGGTACCGGCGCCGCGCAAGACGCCAAGAATCCGCGCGTCGTCATGGAGACCAACGCGGGAAAAATCGTCATCGAACTCTACGCTGACAAGGCGCCGATCACCGTCAAAAATTTTCTTCAGTACGTTGACGACAAACATTACGACGGCACGATCTTCCATCGCGTCATTGCCGACTTCATGATCCAGGGCGGCGGATTTGCGCCGGGAATGAAGGAAAAGGCCACCCGCGCACCCATCAAGAACGAATCGACCAACGGCGTGTCCAACGAACGCGGAACCATCGCCATGGCGCGCACCAATGTCGTTGACAGTGCGACGGCGCAGTTCTTTATCAATACCGTCAACAATAAATTCCTCGATCGTTCCGCCAAGGGCGCCGGCTATGCCGTGTTTGGGAAAGTCGTGGAAGGCATGGATGTTGTAGATAGCATCCGCCGCGTGCAAACGGGCGAAATCGGCGGGCATGAAAACGTGCCGCTGAAGGACGTCGTGATCAAGACCGCGCGGCGAGTGCAATAGCCACGGTCGAAACCGCTTGCGGCTTAGCGCTCAACGTGTTGCCATGCTGAGCGCCGAGGCGCAATCGGCATTATCGAGAAATTTCATCTGGAAGATTATTTGACAAAAGGATGCTGGAATGTTCGGAATACGAGTCCTCGTTCTGTTGCCGTTGCTCTGCGCGTTGACCGCGTGCGACGGCGGTCCAAAAAAAACGGCAGAGAAAAAAACCGAGGACGTTCCCGATACGACGACCGTGGTCATCATGGAGACCTCGAAAGGGACGATCAAGATCGAGCTGTACGATAGCAAGGCGCCAATCACGGTAAAGAATTTCTTGAAATACGTGGACGAAAAGCACTACGATGGCACCATCTTTCATCGAGTCATCGCCGATTTCATGATTCAAGGCGGCGGCTTTTTGCCCGGCCTTCGGGAGAAAGGCGCGAAATTTCCGCCGATCAAGAATGAATCCTTCAATGGCCTCGAAAATTTTCGCGGCACAGTGGCGATGGCGCGTACTCCACACCCCGACAGTGCGACCGATCAGTTCTTTATCAACGTGAAGGACAATAATATGCTCGATCGCGCGCAAGCCGGAGACCGGGTCGGCTATGCCGTGTTCGGCCGTGTCGTCCAGGGCATGGATGTCGTCGATGCGATCCGCGTCGTCCGCACGGCCGATGCTGGAGGCCATGGGGATGTGCCTGTCGAGGATGTCATCATCAAGTCGATCCGCCGTGCTGTTCCATGAGCGATTATTTTTCGTTCGCTTCTGGCAAAGGTCGAAGTGATATTGCTGCCAAATGGTTCTGATCCACACTCAAGAATCGTCCGAAGGAGGCATCAATGCGCTTTTTATCTCTCGCATTATTCGGGACATTAGCCCTTACGTTCGCCAATGCGCAGCAACCATCCAAGGAACCGATGCTGCCGCCGATCAACGCGACGACGGCAAAACTCGACATCACCGTGTCCGGTCTTGATGGGCCAGGCTTCTCGCTCGCCGTCGGCGGTGACGGCGATCTGATCGTCGCGGCGTGTGAAAGAGGGACATTGCTGGCTTACAAGAAAGACGCAATTGCCGCGTTCAAGGATGGCGTCGGAAAACCGATGGTGTGGAAGGGGCACGATGGCCCGGTGCGCCATGTCGAATGGAACGGGGGCCCAGTCCTCGTCTCCGTCGGCGCCGACAAGAAAGTCAATTTCTGGAAAGCCCCTGAAGGCAAAATCAACTCCAGCGCAACGAGCGATTTTCGCGTCCTCGCCGCTGCCATGACCAGCGACGGCAAAACGCTCGCCACTGCGGGCGAGAGCGACACGATTCAACTCTGGGACGTGACCGCCGGCAAGGCGACCGCCAAGCTAAACGACAAAATGGACTGGACGATATCCGTCGCCTTCAGTGCCGATGGCAAACAGATGCTTTCAGGCGACTGGGATGGCAACGTCCGTGTGTGGGATGTCAAGGGCGGCAAGAAGACTGGCCAGTTCGTACCCGCACCTAAACCCGCACCTAAGGTCGCGCCCGAACCCGTGCCCGTCACCTGTATCGCTTATGCGCCAGACGGAAAATCGGTGCTGCTTGGCACCGCCGCGGGGCCGATTCACGCCGTCACGCTTCCCGAAGGCACGATCCTGCGGACGCATCTGGGGCACACGGGGCCTATCACGGGCATCGTCTTTCATCCTTCGGGGACGATGTTTGCATCATCGAGCAAGGATCACACCGTCAAGCTTTGGAACCCCGCCGCCCCTCAACCGTTGAAAAGCCTCGACGGCCATGTCGCCTGGATCGAGGGAATCCGCTTCCTCGAACAAGGCACGAAATTGGCGACTGTCAGCGCCGATCAAACATTGCGAATTTGGGATTTGGCCGAGGCGGCCAAGAAAAAGAAGTGATCCCGGCGAGCGGGGGGCGTAAGCCCCCTGATTCTCTTGATGCGCAAGCAGAATGGCCCCATAAGAATCAGGAGGCTTACGCCCCCCGCTCGCCGAAAACTAGGGAGTATCACGTTGGCCGAACTAAAAACCAAGCCGACCAAGGCCAACGTGGACGAATTCCTCGCCAAAGTCGAGGACGAAACCCAGCGTGCGGATTCGCGTGTCATTCTCGACATCATGCGAAAAATCTCTGGCGAACCACCCGTCATGTGGGGGCCGACCATGATCGGGTTCGGGCAGTATCACTATAAATACGAGTCCGGTCATGAGGGCGACAGTTTCCGCATTGGCTTCTCGCCGCGCAAGGGTCAGATGTCGCTCTACTTCATGCCCGGCGTTTGTAAATTTCAGAACTACCTCGCCAAACTCGGCAAGCACAAGATGGGCAAAGCCTGCTTGTACATCAAGAAACTTGCTGACGTTGACGTGAACGTGCTGCGCGAGATGATCGAGGCAGCGTATGCCGAGATGGCTCAATGGTCGAGCACGCCGGAGGCGCCGAAGAAAAGCCCCGCGAAGAAGAAGAAATGACCGCAAGCCCAGGGGTGAGCATCGCGAACCCCTGGGATCAGCGTGAAGGCAACGGCTGATCCCAGGGGTGAGCTTCGCGATCCCCTGGGCTTAATGGATTCCCTACTCGGTTTCAGGAACGAAACGCAATGGCAGAGCAGATCCTCCCAGCCTCCATCGTCGAAGAAACACGCCGACGCTACCTCACCTACGCAGTATCCGTTATCACGTCGCGAGCGCTTCCCGATGTGCGCGACGGCCTGAAGCCAGTGCAGCGGCGCATTCTCTATACGATGCATCACGAGCTTCAAGTCTATGCCGATCGCAAGCCCGTGAAATGCGCGCGCATCACCGGCGAGGTGATGGGTAAATACCATCCGCACGCCGACGCTTCCATTTATGACGCGCTGGTGCGCATGGCTCAGCCATTCGTTTTGCGCATCCCGCTCGTGGATGGGCATGGCAACTTCGGCTCGGTCGATGGAGATCCGCCGGCGTCGTATCGCTACACCGAGGCGCGCCTTACCGCCGCCGCCGACTCGCTCCTCGCCGAACTCAGGCAGCAAACAGTTCCAATGCGGCCTAACTACGACGGCCAGATGATGGAGCCTGTCGTTCTCCCCGCTCAATACCCGAATCTGCTCGTCAATGGTTCGTCCGGCATCGCCGTCGGCATGGCGACGAACATCCCGCCGCACAACCTCGGCGACGTTTGTCGGGCCTGTGTCCTGTTGATCGAAGACAAAGACGCCACCACGGCACAATTGCTTGACAAGGTCAAAGGGCCTGACTTTCCCCTCGGCGGCAAGATCGTTACCGATCGCGCCACCTTGCGAAAAATCTACGAAGACGGGCACGGCAGCATCAAGGTACAGGCAGAATGGAGCGTCGAGGAGCATGGCAAGAAACGCCAGATCGTCATCACGTCCATCCCCTATGGCGTTAACAAGTCCGCACTTGAAAATCAGATCGGCAGCCTCATCGCGGATCGCAAGCTGCCGTTGACCGATCTCACGAACGAATCGAACGAAAAGGTCGGCCTGCGAGTGACACTCGATCTCAAGCCCGATGCGAATCCAGATCTCGTGATGGCGTACCTCTACAAGAATACGCCGCTGCAAGAGAACTTCCCCGTCAACATGACCTGCCTCGTGCCTGACGCCCAGGGCATCATGCAGCCGCAACGGCTCGGCCTCAAGGAGATGCTCAGGCATTTCGTCGACTTTCGGCTGGAGACCGTGCGCAAGCGGTTTGAATTTGAACTCGAAGTGCTGCGCAAACGCATCCACATTCTGACCGGATTCAAGATCATTTTTGACGCGCTCGACGAGGCGATCCGCATCATTCGCCAAAGCCAGGGCCGCGCCGACGCCGCCGAAAAGCTGATGGCGCGGTTCAAGCTGGATACAATCCAGACCGATGCGATTCTTGATGCTCAGCTCTACAAGATTGCTCAGATGGAGATCAAGAAAATCCTTGATGAACTTCGCGAAAAGAAGAAGCAAGCCGAAGAGATCGAGGCGATCCTGAACTCGACGCGCCGGCTTTGGACCATCGTGAAGAACGAGTTGACCGAGATCGGTGAAAAGTTCGGCGGACGGCGCAAGACCAAGCTCGGCTCGTCCGAGGACGAATTGGCGTTCAACGAGGAAGCGTTCATCGTCAAGGAAAACACCAACATCGTGCTCACTGCCGATGGCTGGATCAAGCGCGTCGGGCGTTTGGCATCGGTGGAGGGCACGCGCGTTCGCGAAGGCGATTCCGTCATCGCCGTCGTGCCCGCGAGCACGCTCGATCACGCCGTATTCTTCGCGGACGACGGCACGGCATATACGATGCGCGTCAACGAGATTCCCGCCAGCTCCGGGTACGGCGAGCCGATCACCAAGTTTTTCAAGCTCGACGATCAGGTGAAAATCATCGCCGCCGCCACCACGGACGAACGCTTCGTGCCCGGCGAAATCAAGCCCGTGAACAAGGACGACCCGGCAGGGCCTTACGTGCTCGTCGTCACCCGGCAGGGAATGACGCTGCGCGTTCCGTTCGCTTCCTATCGTACCGCCTCGACAAAAGTCGGTCGGCGCTACGCCAAGCTCAACACCGACGACAAAGTCGTGATGGCCTGCATTCTGCTAGGCGAAGAAGAAAGCATCTTCCTCGCGTCCTCCGATGGGCATGTCATCCACTTCCGCATCGACGAGATCAACATCCTCGCAGGCGTCGGCAAGGGCGTCATCGGCATCAAACTCGACGATAACGACACCTGCATCGGCGGAGCGCTTATCACTCGCAAGAGCCAGATGCTGCAAGTCGAAACCTCTGGCGGAAAGACGCTCGAATTCACCGGCCGACACGACACCGTTTCGCGCGGCGGCCGAGGCTTCGAGGCCGTCAAACGCACCTCGCTGACGCGCGTCGTACCGCCCGCCATCGAACTCGTCAACTGGGATGAAGTCGAAGGCAAATCGCCCGAGAAGAATGGAAAAAGCGGACAGCAGACGCTCTTCGAGTAGGCGATGCGACTCGACATGCTTCACTTCGGAATTACAATGATCGATAGAATAATTTGATCGATCACCCAACTCGCGGGGTACTCAATTGACGTCGAGGAATTAATTCGATGCGCTCAGCTCCGTCCATTCTCGATCCGCTGCAACGAATCGCCAGCAATCCGCTTTGGCTGCGCCAGTTTTCCGTACTCGAATACCACAAGATGATCGAAACTGGCATTCTTGGTCCAGATGACCACGTCGAATTAGTGGAAGGATGGATCGTAAAAAAAATGTCGCAGAATCCGCCCCATCCAAGTTGTGTGTCGCGAATAGTTCGGCGGATAGGTCGGTGTTTGCCTGATGACTGGTCGCTTCGAATTCAGGCTCCCATTACGCTGAGCGAAAGCGAGCCTGAACCGGACGTCACTGTTGCTCGCGGCTGTGAGGAGACCTTTGACCGGCGTCATCCAAAGGCGTCAGATGCGGGCATTCTAATTGAAGTCGGAGATTCCACTTTTCTGTCAGATCGCCGCTACAAGGGCGTACTTTACGCGAAGGCGAAGATCCCTGAGTTTTGGCTTGTCAATGTCGTGAAGCGCCAGGTCGAAGTGTACACGAAGCCGCGCTCGGGCAAGTACCAGAAAGTCGTTGCCTACTCCGAAGAAGATAGCGTTCCACTGATTCTCGACGGCGAAAAAATCGCCGATATTCCTGTAAGCGAATTGATAGCCAAATCATGATTTACCTCGACAACGCCGCCACCAGTTTTCCGAAACCCGAAGCGGTTTATCGGGCTCTCGACGCATTCGCGAGGCACGACCTCGCCAACCCGGGCCGCGCGGGCCACAAGATGGCCCTCGCCGCCGAGCGAGCGCTTGACGACTGCCGGCATCTGCTCAACCAATTGCTTCACGGCGAGGGGCCGGAGCGGTTCATCTTCACGCTCAACTGCACCGACGCACTCAACATGGCGTTCAAGGGCGTATTGCAACCCGGCGACCATGTCATCACGACCGATCTCGAACACAATAGCGTCAGCAGGCCGTTGCGGGCGATGGAGTTGGCGGGGAAAATCGCGTTGACGCGCGTCGCCGCCGATGCGGGCGGAACCGTCGATCCTGACGCGATAAAGCAGGCGGTCACGCCGAAGACTCGGCTCATCGCGATGACTCATGGCTCGAACGTGCTGGGCACGGTGCAGCCGATTCGCGAGATTGGAGAGTTTGCCCGGTCGAAAGAGATCCTGTTCCTCGTCGATGCCGCCCAGACCGCGGGAGTGATCCCGATCGACATACAGGCGATGTGCATCGACATGCTCGCATTCCCCGGCCACAAGTCGCTGCTTGGCCCGACGGGAACCGGCGCGCTTTACGTCGGCCCAGGCGCGATCGTCGGCGCCTGGCGCGAAGGCGGCACGGGCGGAGATTCGTCCAGCGAAACCCAGCCGCGCGACTATCCCTATTTCCTCGAAGGCGGCACGCCAAACGTACTCGGCGTCGCGGGCCTCACGGCCGGGATCCAATACATAATGGCGGAAGGGCTGGAAAAAATCCATCGCCACGAGGTCGAACTCGTCGAACGGCTGTGGAAACGCCTCGACGAAATCGGCGGCTACGAAGTGTTCGGCCATCGCGACATGTCTCGTCGCGTTGGCACGCTCAGCTTTCGCAGCGAGATGCTGCCCGCCGCGGAAATCGGCGGCATCCTCGACCAGGCGTTCGAGATCGCCGTGCGGCCGGGCTTGCACTGTGCGCCGTACATCCACCGGGCGATAGGTACATTTCCGGATGGGGCGCTGCGCGTGAGTCCGGGACCGTTCAATACCGCGGCGGACATTGACGCGATTGCGAATGCGCTCGCCGAGATCAAGCTGTGACATGGCCCGCCATTTATGGCGGGCTCGGCCGTGAGACCGCCATAAATGGCGGGCTATATAAAAATCCCTATTTAGTCTCCAGAATGAACTGCGTCCGATCGCCGTGGCCGGGCCGAGTCGTCAGGCGAAATGATCGGCCGAACAGGTGCGACTTTACCCAGCCATCGTGGTTGCGAGCCGCGACGTATTTGCCGGAAACGAGGCGGTGAATTTCCAGCACGGGCGTTTCGATGGTCGAGTCAACGAGCCAATATTCGTCAACGCCGGCCTGCGCATATTTAGCCATCAATGCCACGCGATCTTTATTGACGGATGATTTGCTGATGACCTCCAATGCCATATTTGGCGAGCCAAGGAGTTCCTTGGACGTACCGCCCTGTTTCAAAACGGTCAGTCCATTTTCAAATCGATCAAACGAAACGAACATCGCATCTGGTTCGTTGGATAGTCCCGCGCCTTCATGAGTGAGCAACATGCGATCGGCGAAAAAAAGCCCCAGAAGCTCGTTCATCACGATCGAGCCAATTACGATAGTGATGATGGTCTTGATCTGATTGTGATCGGCGGTTTCCATGCTCAAATCCACGTAGATTTCGCCATTGATGAAAGAGAATTGGCCGCGCTCGGGAAGGTCATCCGAGCACGCCCATTTGCGAAATGACGCATGATCGACAACCCACGCCGGTATGCGGATGTGACCGTCAATAACGATGCCGCCCGATTGCGTTCCAGGCGCGGCTTGCGGTCGTCGGTTTCGCGATTTGGCTGGGCGCGCTGTAGTGGCTTTTTTCGGTTTTTTGAGGAGTTTAGTAGTCATCTTTGAATTGTACCTGAGTGAATACATCCTTGCAATATTCGTGTCAGCGCTGAGCGATCGCCGCGAGCAGTTCCTTGGCCGCATGGGCGGGCGACTGCTGTTCGCCATCGACACGGAAGTTGGCAGTCTTCATCGTCTGAATATCGACACGATCGATTAACGGGTCCACGGCGGAGCGCAAGAGTGCGTTCTTCTCGCCGCGGCGTGAAACAATCAGAATCGCGTCATACGACGGGAAAGCGTTCTTCGGATCACGCAAGACACGCAGGCCGAGCTTGTCGATTCGGCCATCGCTGCTGTAGGCGGTGATGACCTGCACCTTGCCCGATTCGACCGCGCCGTAAAGGAGCGTCTGGTCCATCGATTTGGTCTCGCGGACCTTGGACATGTCATAGAGCTTGCGAAGCTGCCGCCATTCGAGCCTGTCAAAGAACATCTCGTCGCCGGCGAGGATGAACGTGCCTGGGTGCTTCTTCAGATCGTCGATCGTTTCGATGCCATGCTGCTGGGCAACTTTTTCAGGCAAGGCCAGCACATAGTTGTTCTGAAATCCAAGCTTTCCGAGGCACTTGACGTCGTACTGCTCCTCCAAGAACTTTTTGGTTTCGTCGTACATCTGAGTCGGCTCTGGTACGTCATCGCGATTCATGAGGGAAACCCAGATGTTGCCCGTGTAGTTGATGCAGCAATCGATGCGGTCATGCTTGAGGCCGAGGAACTGAATCGTCTCGCCCATCGCGCGGCGTTGGTCGACGCCGGCGCCGACAGTATCCAGGCGAGCCTTGATGACCTCGGATAAGATATGCTGCTCCGTGAACTGCCCGGTGGCGACCACGGGAACGGCAGGCTGCATCATTTTCTCGATCGGGCGGAAGAGACTGCCGACTACGGCGAACCCTAAACAGGCGAGCGCAATCCAGGCCAGGCGTTTGTCGCGCCGCTTGACGGCGAGTTCCAGAAGATGAACGAGTTGATCGAGCACGATCGCCAGCAGGGCGGTGATGACGCAGCCGAAGATCACCGCGTTCATGTCGAGCATATTGAGCCCGGCGAAGATGTAATTTCCCAGACTCAACCCGCCGACGGGCGTGGCAAGCGTTGCCGTGCCGACGACGATCACTGTCGCGGTGCGGACCCCTGATAACAGCACGGGCGCGGCCAGCGGCAGTTGCACGCGGACCAGCAACTGCCAGTCGGTCATGCCCAAACCGCGCGCCGCCTCGACCAGCGCCGGATCAACGCCTCGGATGCCGGTGATGGTGTTCGCGAGGATAGGCAGGAAGCTGTAGAGCGTCAGCGCGACGAGTGCGGGCGGATAGCCGATCTCGCCGCCCAGAATCGGCACCATGAGCGCGAGCAGCGCCAGCGTCGGTATCGTTTGCAAGATGCTGGCGGCGCCGAGCAGCCATTCGGCAACCCACTGACGCCGACTCGCCCACACTCCCAGCGGCAGACTGACGACGAGGCCGATCGCAATCGCGGCGGCGGAGAGCAACATGTGGCCGCCGAGGTAATCGGGCAGCGGCGCGAGGAGGCGCTCCATCGTTTCACTCATGGCCGGCTCCAATCGTGGGATGGTACAGCGCTTCCAAATTATCAATTTCGCCGCGCGGGCTATTGATTAACTCGCGCACATAATCGTTGGCTGGCCGTTCGATCAGTTCCCGCGCCGTGCCGATCTGTTGCAGCAAGCCATCCTTCATGACCGCGATAAGGTCAGCACTTAGCAAAGCCTCGAGCATATCGTGCGTGACCATCACAGCCGTCAGGGACAGACGCCGGCGGATTTGCGTGAATTCATTGCGTAACTCGATTCGTGTCTTCGGATCCAGAGCGCCGAATGGCTCGTCGAGCAGGACCACCTTCGGCTCCACGGCAAGTGCTCGCGCGAAACCGATCCGCTGCTGCTGCCCGCCCGACAACTCACGCGGAAAACTATTGGACCGGTCCGGAAGCTTTACAAGCTCCAGCAGCTCGGCAACACGCTTCGCGATTCGCAGACGATCCCAACCGAGCAATTTCGGAACGACGGCAACGTTCTCCGCCACGGTCATGTGCGGAAACAGGCCGCTGCCCTGAATCACGTAGCCTATGCTTCGGCGAAGCTGGACGGCATCGGTCTGTCGTACGTCGCAGCCGCCGATGGCGATTCGGCCGGAAGTCGGATCATGCAGCCGGTTGATCATCTTCAGGGTCGTCGTTTTGCCGCAACCGGATCCACCCAGGAGGGCCAATAGTTTCCCTGGCGGCACGTGCAGCGATAGATCGCGGACCGAGAAGGTTCGGCCTGCGTCGAAAGTCTTGCTCACATTCTCGAGAACAATCATCAATGAAACTCGCAGGTAGGTATCGACTATCAAAGGTGAATTGCAGTATATCAGCACGGCAGGCCGTCGCAACCGGATTGTTTCGAATTTGGGTTTTCGCATTTTCTCCATCGATACAATCAAACCTGAGAAGATTCCTACACGAGGCGGAAAATGGCATCAACCTACGCTGCAACGATCGAGGACATCCGCGACGCGGCCAGGCGAATCTCCGGATGGGCGCATCGCACGCCGATCATGACATGCGCCACGCTGGACGCCCTCGCCGGGCGCTCCCTCTTCTTCAAGTGCGAACAGTTCCAGAAAGTCGGCGCGTTCAAGTTTCGCGGTGCTTGCAACGCGGTGCGCAAACTCACCGACGCCGAGGCGTCGCGCGGTGTCGTCACCCATAGCTCGGGCAATCACGCGCAGGCTCTGGCGCTGGCGGCAAAGCTGCGCGGCATCCCCGCGCATATCGTCATGCCTTCCAATGCGACGCCGGTGAAACGCCGCGCCGTCGAAGGCTACGGCGCCAATGTCATCGAATGCGAGCCGACTCTCGAAGCCCGCGAGACCACCGTCGAAAAGGTCCAGGCCGATACCGGCGCGATTCTGATTCCGCCGTACAATCATCGCGATGTCATCGCGGGGCAGGGGACTGTGGGTCTGGAGATGCTCGAAGATTTTCCCGACCTCGATGCCATCGTCGCGCCGATTGGCGGGGGCGGGCTAATGGCGGGTGTCACCCTCGCAGCGAAGGCGCTGAAGCCGGCGATCCGCGTTTTCGCTGCGGAACCTTCCGGCGCCGATGACGCCTCGCGCTCGAAGCTGGCGAGTGCATTTATTCCGCAGACCGCGCCGAAAACAATCGCGGATGGCCTGCTCACGAGCATGGGCGACCTGACCTGGCCCGTGGTGCGTGATCTCGTGGAGGAAGTCTTGACCGTCAGCGAGGCCGAGATTGTTGCCGCGATGCGTTTGGCCTGGGAGCGGGCGAAGCTGCTCATTGAGCCAAGCTCCGCTGTCGCCATCGCCGCCGTGCTGGCGCCTCGCTTTCGGGAGATGCCAGGCATGTCGAAGGTCGGCATCGTGCTGAGCGGAGGCAATGTCAATCTCGACAAATTGCCGTGGTGAAGGTTCACGTTTAGCACTCATTGGTTGCCACGCCGCGGTAATGATTCTACGAGCGCTAAACGGGGAGTGAAATCGATGCGTCCTGTTGACATCATCCGAAAAAAACGCGACGGCTTAGAACTGATCCCCGACGAAATCGTTGCGTTCGTCCATGGCGTCGCGTCCCGTTCCTGGCCGGACTATCAGACCTCGGCATTACTGATGGCCATCGTCCTGCGCGGCATGAGCGAGGCCGAGACCGCCACGCTTACCGACGCCATGGTACATTCAGGTAAGAAACTTTCGTGGCCGGACCTGCCCGGTCCGAAAGTGGACAAGCATTCCACCGGCGGCGTGGGCGACAAGACCTCGCTCATTCTCGCCCCGCTCGCCGCTGCCTGTGGATGCATTGTTCCGATGATGTCCGGTCGAGGCCTGGGCCATACGGGCGGAACGCTCGACAAGCTTGAGGCGATCCCCGGCTTTCGCGTCGGGCTGACATTACCAGAGTTCAACGATGCCCTGCAAAAGGTCGGCTGCGCGATGATCGGGCAAACCGCCGAGATCGCACCAGCGGACAAATTTCTCTACGCGCTCCGGGACGTGACCGCGACGGTCGAGAGCATTCCGCTCATCACTGCGTCGATTCTGTCGAAGAAAATCGCCGAGGGGATCGATGCGCTCGTCATGGATGTGAAATGCGGGCATGGCGCATTCATGAAAACGCGCGGCGATGCCAGGCTTCTTGCACAGTCGATCGTCGAGACGGGTAATCGCAATTCCGTCCGCACCGAGGCGATCATCACCGGCATGGATGCGCCGCTTGGCGCGATGGTCGGCAACGCCCTGGAGGTGCGCGAGGCCATCACGACTCTGCAAGGCCACGGGCCGAGCGATCTTGAATCGCTGTCGGTGACGTTGACGGCCCGCATGCTCGTCCTCGGCGGACTGTCCGGTGCCGAGGGTGCGGAGGCGAAGGTCCGCGGCGCGTTGACCTCAGGACGCGGTCTCGATGTTTTGCGAAGGATGATCGCACAGCAAGGCGGCGATCCGCGCGTCGTGGACGATCCGTCGCTGCTGCCAGCCGCACCGAAGCAGATGCCCATCGTCACCGATCGTTCGGGGTACGTCGCAAGTTTGCACGCCGAACACGTGGGCGTTGCGACGATGCTACTTGGCGCAGGCCGAATGCGCGTGGAAAACTCCGTCGATCACGCGGTCGGCGTGCGATTGCTCGCTCGACCGGGCGATCGTGTCAAAGCCGGCGATGCCCTGGCGGAGATTCACTATCGCGACGAAAGCCGGCTCGCCGATGCGGTGAAGCTGTTGCACTCCGCCTGGCGCATCGCTGATGAAAAGCCGCAGGCCGAACCATTAATCCTGGAGCACGTTCCATGATGCCAGCCGCCAGTCCGGAACCGCCGACCGACACGAACGCTCCTCCACCCGCTCTGCCGCCTGGTCCGGGCACGCCGTTGACCTGGCGTCTCGCGATTGCGGTTGGCATCATCACAATTGGCCTGAGCGCCTACCTGTTACGAGAGCTGATTGGTCTGCACGGTCAGTCGGCGGCTGGCGTCGTTTTCTTTTTCGGTTTGGTGGCCATGTTCTCCGCCAATCTGCGTGCCGTCAACTGGCGCACGATCGGGTGCGGCATCGCATTGCAAATCGCACTCGCCATTCTCGTGTTGCGCGTCGGCTACACGCGCGATCTAAGTGAGGCTGAACGCGACGAAGCCGAGGCAAGACGCGTTGCCGCCATGGTCGGGATCGGTTTGCAAGGGCCATTACCGCTGCTGCCAGCCGCGCAAACTCCGTCGGCCAAAACGACGTTCGTACGCCCCATCTATATCGTCTTCGATCGGCTTGGCGAATTTGTCAAGGCGTTTATCAGCTTCTCCGACGAAGGCGCGAAGTTCGTGTTCGGCAATCTCGCACAGCCAGGCGATATCGCCCTCAATCCTGGCGCGGAGTTCCTGTTCATGTTCGCCTTCAAGGCACTGCCGCCGATCCTCTTTGTCTCCGCTTTCTTCACCGTGCTCTATCACTTCGGCATCTTGCAGTGGTGCGTACGCTTGATGGCACGCGGCATGGTGTATCTGATGGGCACGAGCGGCGCGGAGACGCTCTCGGTATCCGCCAATGTCTTCATGGGCCAAACCGAGGCGCCGCTCATCGTCAAGCCCTATGTGCCGCGAATGACGAACTCCGAACTCTTCACGCTCATGGCAAGCGGCATGGCCCACATCTCCGGCGGGATGATGGTCGTCTACATTAACTATGGCGCCGACCCGGTCGCCGTGCTCACGACCTGCGTGATGGCGTGCCCGTGCAGCCTTTATTTGGCGAAGCTGTTCCTGCCCGAAACAAGCGTTCCGGAAACGGCCGGCACCGTGGACACCCAGCAACAGAAATCGCCCTACGTGAACGGCATCGACGCCGCGGCCGCAGGAACCGGCGATGGCCTTCGTCTAGCACTGAACGTCGGCGCGATGCTCATCGTGTTCATCGCTTTCGTGGCCATGTTCAACGGGTTGCTCGAACAAATCAAGCCGATGCTGCTCGCCCTGGGCGTACCCGCCGATTCGCTGGCGACCTGGCCCGATCGGCTTTCGCTCGGCCATATTTTCGGCTGGCTGTTTTCACCGGCGGCGTTTCTCATGGGCGTCGAGATGAAGGACATCGAAAAGGTCGGCGCGCTGCTCGGCTCAAAGCTGTCGATCAACGAGCACTACGCGTATCTGCAGATGAAAGCAATGAAGGCCGTCGCCGGGAACATGAGCGATCGCTCCTACACGCTCGCTGCCTTTGCATTGACCGGGTTCGCCAACTTCGCGTCGATCGGCATCCAGATCGGCGGCATCGGCGCGATGGCGGAAAAGCGCCGCGGCGATCTCGCCAGGCTCGGCGGCAAGGCGCTGTTCGTCGGCTTCGTCGCGACGCTGCTCAACGCTGCCGTCGCGGGGATTCTCATCGAAGATTGAAAGACCAACCACGGATAACACCGACGACACGGATAAATACTTTGGCAGCGACCTTGTGCCCTGTAGGTCGGAGTGCGCGAAGTGATTGGCGGATAGTAATATAAGATGTCACGACGGAAATCGATAACGACCAACGCCTAACTTTTCTGCATTTATCCGTGTTCATTTGTGTTATCAGTGGTCAAGAATTGAAATCTTTTTGAACGGAACGGGAGCTCAACATGGATTTGCAGCACCTTGTAGACGAAGCTCGTGCCGTTCGGCTCCGCGCGCATGCGCCGTATTCCGGGTTCAAAGTCGGCGCCGCGCTCGAAACGACGGAAGGCGGCGTCATCACCGGTTGCAACGTCGAAAACGCGACGTACGGCCTGACGCTTTGTGCGGAGCGAGTCGCCGTAGTGAAGGCGATTTCCGAAGGTGCGGTCACGTTCAGGCGCATCGTGATCGTCGCGGACACCGACGCGCCGACGCCGCCGTGTGGTGCGTGTCGGCAGATATTGTGGGAATTCGCCGGCGATATCGAAGTCGTGCTGGCGAACCTGACGGAAGTGAAGGCGACCTATCGGCTCGCGGATCTGCTGCCGCTGCCCTTTGACGGACGATTGTTGCGATGAGACAAAGCCCAGCGGGTGAGCGCAGCGAACCCCTGGGATAAGCAGCCACGATCCCAGGGGTTCGCTGCGCTCACCCCTGGGCTTGGGTGTTCTTTCATTTCAAAGTCTGCAGATACGCGATCAAATCGACGAACTCGCGCCGGCTCATCGTCGCTTCCTGGCCTTCGGGCATCACCGAAATCTTCGAAGTGTTGCGGCTCTCGATGTCGCTTTTCAGGATTCGATCGTCCTTGTCGAGATTCAGAATTCGCAAATGCTTGCCTTCGTCCTTGGCAAGGCCGACAAGCGTCTTGCCGCTCTTGGTCTCGATCACTTCGACCTCCCAGCCGGTCTTGATGGTCTTGGACGGATAAAGCACCGATTCGATAAGGTAGTCGAGTTTCTGTCCCGCGACGCCCTTGAGCGATGGCGCGAGCGGCGTGGTCGCCGTGGCCGTGGTGTGGCATTTCGTGCAGGCGTTGCGTTCAAAAACCTGCAGTCCCATCGCGGCTCGTTTGGCACGGTCACCGGCGGGCATCTTCGTCAATTCGCTCAGGGCGTACTTCGTCAGAGCGGCCTTGTCACGCTCGGGGATTGGCAGCGAGCCTTCCGCTAGCTGCTTGTCGTCCCAGCCCCAGTGGCGATAGACGGCAGCGATGTCCTCGAGCACGGCCCGGTCTTGTTTCGCGAGAGTTTCGATGTTGTGCGACAGCCGCGGTTGCAGGTCGCGGTCGTTTTTGAAGTTTCGCCACCAGCGCACCGTCTCGGCCCGAATGAACGGGTCGGCATGGAACAGACCTTTTTTCCAGTTGTCGAAGGTCGGCTTGGTCTCGGTGCGAGCGATGGTGGAAAGATATTCCAGCGAATCCTCGAACTTCGTCTGGGGATCAAAGACGATCGGCCAAAGCTGGTCCGCGACGCCGACGGCTTTCGGACCAAATCGGCGTGCTAGCGTGTGAGCCGCCTGACTTAACTCCTTGTTCTTCGATTGCAATTGCCCGGCAATCTGCTTCAGGGCGAATGCCGTAGGGCCTTCGGCTTCGAGGAACTCGAACATCACGAGTTGATCGGCCGGAGTCGCGATTTTGAGCTGGCCTTTTTCGATCGCTTCGATGAGCCGTTTGCCTGCCGCCGCGCTCAGCTTCGCCGAGGCCAGGCTGCCGCCCGATTTCGACTTGAGAACGAGCACCGCCTTGGCGACGGTCGCGGCCGGTAGATCGTTGCGGCCCAGCATGGCAAGGAGTCCGGGCACGATCGAGGCGTCGCCGTCAAGTCGGGCGACTTCCAACAGCAGTTGCTGATCGAGCTTGCCGGGATCTGCAAGGGCCTTGTTCAACGCTTCAAGGGCAAATTTCTTGCTGGGTTCTTTCGTGAAAAGGTTACCGGAGAAATTTTCATAGCAGGCAATATCCATGGCGATCAATCCGGCGAGCCTGACATCGGCATCGTCGGAGGAGAAGAGCAGGTCAAAAGCGCTGACGTTAGCATACTTCGCGGTGTACCACGCTGCCTCATAGCGAAGATGCGGGTCTCGAGCGGCTCCACCATCGTTCAATTCGCCGGCGATATCGTTCCACGTTCCTTTGCCCAGCGCGAATAGGCAAATCGTTGCTTCCAAACGGACTGCAGCATCTTTATCCGTAAGCAGCTGCCGAGCGAGCTTTGCCAAGACCTGATCGTCCTTGGCTGCGCCGTCCTCGATGTTGCGCCGCATGATCCTTGCAGCCAATCGCCGAACTCGCCAATCCGCGTGATCTTTGGCGGACAGTCGTACCGCTTTGGCTTCGTTCGACTCAATCCGAGAAAGCGTCCAGAGCGCATTGGCGGCCCCCATCGGAGCGGCTGCGGATCTCGCATGCTGACCGAGCTTTTGAAGCAGCGCCGGTTCGTTCTTGCCACGAGTTATGAGTTGCTCAATTGCCTTTTGGCGCACCAGATGACTCGGCGACCCCAGCGCCTCAATCGCATAGTCGTCGTTCTTCCACTCCGGCGAATCAAGCTTGTGCTTGACAACGGGGGCATTCTTGCCGACGTATTTCAATCGCCAGATGCGGCCCGTCATGTCGCTTTCGTCGTCGCGGCCGTACCAGTCGGCGATGAGCAGGCTGCCGTCAACGTCGAGGTGGATGTGAGCCGGGCGGAAATGAGGATCCTTGCACCAGACGAGCGGTTCGCGTTTGGAGATATTGTTGCGCTCGTCGGGAACGAAGCGAAAGATGCCGCGGTTATTGCCCGCGAAGCCGTGAGCGCCCCAGTTGCAGAGGAACAGGTTGCCCTGGAACTCCTCGGGATAGGCGGCGCCGTAATAGCGCATGAGCTGCGTGTTGGCGCCGCGGTGCAATTCTTCGCAAGGTGGAGCGAGCGGCGATTTACCGGCAAGCCAGTCGTTGCCAACGCCGGGCCGGCTGTAGCAATGATAATCGACGCCTTCGATGACGCGCACGATGCGATTTGGATTGCCTTCGCCGTTGGAGAGCAGCCACATTTGGCCGAACGGATCGTACTCGAAAGAGTAGGGCACGCGAAGGCCGTGGACGAGGCGTTCCATTTTCGTGCCGTCGGGGTTCATGCGAACGACGATGCCGGAGCTACCGCGGCCGGACATTTTGCTGTCGGGCGATTGCAAGTTGATGGCGTGGTTGCCAACACTCATGTAGAGCTTGCCGTCGGGGCCCCATTCGAGGACGAACATACCGAAGGGGTTCCAGGCCTTGGTGAGGTCGGTGACGATCGTTTTCTTGTTGGTGGCGAGCGGTTTCTGCGACCCTGCAGGCTCGCGTTGCTCGCCTGCGGGCTTGGTGGGGTTTTTCTTCACGCCCGCAGGTGAGCGAAGCGAACCTGCGGGGTCAGTCGGCAGATCGTAGGTGTACAGATAATTGCACGCAGTCAGCCAGAGCTTGTCGCCCTTGACGGCGATGCCCATGACCGGATCGGCGAAGCCGTCGGCGATGAGCGTCCGCGTGAAGCCGCCCTTGCCGTCGGGATCGAGGCGGATGACGGGGTTCGCGTACGGCTTGATCGGCGAGCCTTTGGGGCCGTACCGATACGTGTGGCTTTCGCTCACGATGATGCGGCCCTTGTCGTCGAGAACCATCGTGATCGGATTGATGACGAGCGGGTCGGCGGCGACGAGTTCGATTTCGAAATCCTTCGGCACGACGAAATGCTTGATCTGCTCTTGCGGCGTGAGTCGGCCCTTCACGGGAACGACTTCGGTGGTGTTGTAGGCAAACTGTGTCGCCGGGGCTTTTCCTTTTCCTTTGCCCTTGGCGACGCCGCCGGTCAGGTTCCAGGGGCCGATGCCGACATCGCCGAGGGGAATCGCGTTAAACCATGCGGTGTCGTTGAAGTCGGCGGTGTTCCAGCCGGGTTCTTCGGATCGCGTGATTCGAGTTTTGTCGTTGGTGGCGATGACGGTTTCTTTCTTGTCATCGGTCTTCACGACAAGTCGAGCAATCGCCCCGGCGACGCCGCCCTGGTTGGTCGCCTTGATCGCGAGAACGTTCTTGCCGACGACGAGGTGTTTCGCGACATCGATCTGCTCGACGGTGGACCATTCGGCGTCCTGACCGACTTTCTGACCATTGACGTAGGCCACATAGTGATTGTCAACCGTGACCCAAAGCTCGGCTTGCCTCGGTTTCGTGTTGAGTGTGAATGCGAGCCGAAGGTAGCGAGGCTCATTGTTCTGGGTGGCGCTGTTGGCGTTGGCCTCGTCCCAGACCCATTGCGCGCCGGCCCAACCGGTGGGGGACTGTGCGAGAGTCCAGGCGGCGATGGTGAAGAGCGCGACGACGGAGAGTAGCGTCCGATTCATGACGTGATCCTTGGTGGTAGGAGCGGATTCACGCCCCACCATGAGCGCAGCGATTGGTGGGGATGAGAACTCGAGAGTCCTCACCCCCAGGAATCGCTTCGCTCATCCTGGGGCTTGGAACAAATTTCCGAGGTCGGTATTTTACGAAGTGAAAGGGCGATGACGCGAGCGATCACGGCAAATCGCGATACGCAAAGCTGCGCTCGATTTTCTCGGCCGGATAGGCCCTGCCATCGACTTCCGCGTAGGGGTAAATGAAGAAGTTGAGCGTCGCATCCTTTTGGCGAGGCTCGAGGTTGATATCGCGCCCCGTGGTGAAGCGTACGCGGTCTTCGGTCAAGTTGCCGAAATAGTAGTCCTTCATGTCGGGATTGCGATTGGCTTCGGAGATATCGACAGGGACCCAGCCCTTGTTGTTGGGCAGGAACCAGGCCCAGCAATGGTAGCCGCCCACGACGCCCTCGCCGTGCTTGGGCGGGATGGGGAAGCCCATTTCGAATTTGGACGGAATCTTGTTGCCCCGGGCCATGGAGATGAAGAGGCTGTGGAAATCGGAGCAGTTGCCAAACTTGGAATCGCAAGCCCAGACGGAATCGCCCTGGCCCCAGCCCTTGCCGACCTTGCTGTATTTCATGTGGTTATTGACGACGTCATAAAGCACCTTAGCTGCCTGGAACTGGTCTTTGGAGAGCTTGACATCCTTGATGAGTTCGAGCGGCTTTCCGGTGATCGGAACCTTCTTGTCGGGCTGCAAGAAGCGTGACAGATTTTCGCTGGCAGCCGGCTTGAGCGTCAGATTAGCGGCAACATTAGTAACGACTTCCTGGCGGCGAACCTCGTAGACGACCTCGAACGGGATCTCCCCGGCAGCGTTGGCTTTTGATTTGAAGAAGATCATCGAGTTGCCATACTGCTTTTCCGTTCCGATTTTGAATCCCTTGGGCAGCATCTGCGTGGCGATCTTGATTTTCTGCTCCGGTCCGTTGACAGCCATCGGCAGCCAAACGCTTGCTTCCTTGCCTGGAGGCAGATCTTTTATTTTGCCGGCATACGTGAAGAGAAAAGTGCGTTCTTTGGCTTTCGGAGCCGGCTTTGAAATGACAACTTTCTTTTCGGGAACCTTTTTTTCAACGACTTTCTTCTCCTCGATCTTTTTCTCCACGACTTGCTTTGCGACCGGCGCGGGTTTATTCAACACTTCAGGAGCGGAGAAATCGACCGTCACCGATTGCCCTGCCTGGAACACGACGGAGCGCGTGGAACGCCGGCCCTGGCCGTTCTCGATCCACAATGCCTCAACGGAATACGTGTATTTTTGCCCCACCGAAAGTTGCGGGGTGTAAAAGAAGCGGTCGCGGCCGACCTGGGCGGAATTGAAGTCGGCAATCTTGACCGCCGCGTCCGCCGAGGGCACGCGGATGATCAGCAAGGCGCGATCACCTGGCACGACCAGCGTCGCTGGTTGTGCAACGGCAACGGAAGATGTCGAAAGGCCGAGCAGTGTCGCCAGGCAAATGTGTATAGCGTATCGATTCATGGTGAGACCTAGCAAATAAGATGTTGTGATGGTTCGCGTATCATAATCTTATTCGCGGCAACCATAATCTCAAGGCATTGTTTAGCCTTCGGCGAGCGCAGGGTGGCTTCGAGAGATTACTTGAATCGATCCCGCCAAGGTTTGACATCAGCCTGGCCAGCGTGTTACGATGCGGGTAGGAATAGAGAGGATCAACCACATGGAGGCATTGCCATGTTCAAACGCCAGCGTCGCTTGCCAATAGACGAGATCGTAAGTCGCGGCAAAATTATCTATGACGAGAAGATTCGCTCGCAAGTCGAGCCTGAGAACATCGACAAGATTGTCGCCATCGATGTGGAGAATGGCGATTTTGCGATTGCGGACGAAAGCCTGGAGGCATGCCAGGTGCTGATCGATCGCAATCCGGACTGCCAGATATATTGTCACCGCATCGGCCATATCGCTGTCGAGCGACTCGGCTGGTTCGGCGATACGCGGGAAAAGCGATGATATTCGGACAAGTGACGACAAAACTGGAAGCCATTGCCATCTTGTTCATTGAGGACTGCAACGGGAATCAGCATCCAATCGATTTTATCGTAGATACCGGCTTTACCGGCGAAATGAGCCTACCATCGGCTGTGATTGCCTCGATCGGGTTACGGTGGACTAATTCTTCCATGCTGGTTCTCGGGAATGGCGTTCCCGTCAATTCTGACGTCTATGCCGCGACAATCGTCTGGGACTCTCAATCTCGAAGTGTTATCGTAAACGCTGTTGAAACCACGCCGCTAATTGGCATGCGATTGCTTGCGGGATACGAGGTGCGCATCCGAGTCGTGGTCGGCGGATCGGTTTGGATGGATCGAATTCCGTAGGTTTTCGCCTGGCCGTCGCGTTTGGCGGGTGCGAGTATGCTCGCTCGCCAACAAACGAGCGGCCAAACACAGCACCCATCATCCATGGCGAGCGGTGGGCGTAAGCCCCAATTCTGGCGAAGCTAAATGCTTTGGGAGAACGCTGAGGTTTCACTGTTCGATGAATGCAGAGGGCTTACGCCCTCCGCTCGCCGAGTACGAATGATGGACTTATCTCGCCGTAAAGCCGCCATCCACGACGATGGTTGAACCCGTAATGTAACTGCCGGCGTCGGTAGCCAAGAGCAACGCTGTGCCGACAAGTTCTTTCGGTTCGCCCCAGCGGTTCACGGCGGTCATCTTGGCGAAGCGGTCCTGCTCCTCTTTCGAAAGCACGCTCGCCGGTAGATCGGTGAGGAATGGCCCCGGTGCGATGCAATTGACCGTCACGCCCGATTCACCCAGGTCGAGTGCACTGGCACGCGCAAAACCAACGAGCGCGCATTTCGTTGCCGAGTAGATGTTGCGAGCGTTGTTCGAAACCAACGCCATGATCGACGAAATATGAATCACGCGGCCCCATTTGCGTTGCTTCATTTGCGGCACGAGAGCGCGCGTCAGAACCATCACGGAATTCAGATTGATCTCCATGATGCGATCCCATTCGGCGTCGGTAATCGCATCCACGGCCTGGGGGACATTCGTGCCGGCGTTGTTGATGAGCACGTCCACGCGGCCCATCTTGTCAAGAGCGAATTTGGCTAGCGCGTTGACGTCTTCACGCTTTGCCATGTCGGCGACCATGTAGACGCCTTTTCGGCCCGTGCCTTCGAGAATCTCGGCGAGCGCGGCCTTGAGTTCGTTTTCATGCCGGCTGGCGATGACGATATCCGCGCCGGCTTCCGCCAGGCCGCGCGCCATCGCCTTGCCTAGCCCTTTGCTGCCGCCGGTGATGAGTGCAACCTTGCCCGTGAGTTTGAATTGGTCCATATACATTTTTGATACCTCGGTGATAAGAACTTCCACGCTCGCTGAAGGCGAGCGTCTAAACAAATTGCTCCAGGTAGCGTTTGCTTTGCTTGAGCGAGCGGATGCGTGCCGCCAGCGATCCTTCGAAGGCTCGGTCTTCGACTTCGATGCAAACGGCGCCCTGATAGCCGATGTCAGTCAGGGCTGAGAAGAAGGCGCTCCAGTTCACGTCGCCCAGGCCGGGAATTTTCGGCGTATGCCAATCGAATCCCATGATGCCGTGGTGGTAGATGCCATCGACGTTGATGCGTGTGTCCTTGGCATGTACGTGGACAAAGTGTTTGCCGAACTCACGTATGGCACGCGGAATGTCGATGTGCTGCCAGACGAGGTGCGATGGATCGAAATTCAGGCCGATTGATGGAACCTTGTCGAACATCCGGCGCCAGATTGCCGGCGTGGTCGCGAGATTGGTTCCGCCGGGCCATTCGTTCGCGGAAAACAGCATCGGGCAGTTTTCGATGCCAATGCGCACTTGATGCTGCTCGGCAAAATTTGCGATGTCGGGCCAAATTTCGTCGAACATCGTCCAATTGTCCGCAACCGATTTTGTCCAATCACGCCCGATGAACGTGTTGGCGACATGCACGCCGAAAAGCGGCGCCGCCTGGATCACGCGTTTCAAATGTGCAACTACGCGCTCGCGATGCGCTGGATCGGGATGCAGCGGATTCGGATAATAGCCCAGTCCGGAGATTTGCACGCCCGTCCTGTTTACCAGGCCGCGCACCTGCTCGATCAGCGCGTCGGTGACATTCGTGACGTCAAGGTGCGTCACGCCGGCATATCTGCGGTCCGCGCCGTCTCCGGGCGGCCAGCACATGACCTCCACGCAGCCGAAGCCTTCGTCGGCGGCGAAGGAAAAGACGTCTTCCAGCGAGAGATCGGGGAGAATGGCGCTGACAAAGCCGAGCTTCATTGTGTTCGTCCGTAGTTCTTGGTCCTTGGCCGGGATGTTTTACTTGATTGCGGCTCTGCCGCGTTAGGCAACGGGCAAATGCCTACGAGATTTTATTGGAATAAACGGGTTCGACCGAAATTAGATTGAAAGACGTGGTTTTGTCGACCTACGCTGCGGGTGTGGCGGCGGGCGTGGGCGTGTCGATCTTGACTTTGCCGCTGTCCGGTTTGGCGAGTCCGCCGGTGCGGAAGACTTCAACGAGTAGGCCCTTGGCCGGCTCGGGGAGGTTGCTTTCCATGACGGACGTGACGGTTTCTTCGACGGGATATTCGATGCGTTTGAGTTCGACGCGCTGGTTTTCGATGATGGCATAGCACGCACGCGGATCGCCGTCGCGCGGTTGGCCGACACTGCCGGGATTGATGACGAGCTTGTCGCCGACTTCGAGGATATAAGGGTGATGCGTATGCCCGACACAGATGACCTGCGCATCGACATTCGCCAGGCGGCGCGACCAGAAATCGACGTCGGCAATCGAGTATTCATCCAGCGGATCACGCGGGGTGGCGTGCACGAGCAAGAACTTCACGCCGTCCATCGTCACGCGCTTCGTCACCGGCAACGCGCCCAAAAATCGGCGTTCTTCCGTGCTGATGCGCTCTTGCGTCACTTGCCGCGTGACACCCGTGAGGTACTTGAATCCTGCCCGACCCTGCACCTTCACCAGCTGCGCGACACCGTGATCGTGATTGCCGCGAACGCCATGCGTCGCCTTTTGGCGAATCCACTGAATGCAGGGCGACGGTTCCAACCCATAGTCAACGAGGTCGCCCAGGAACAAACAAGCGTCGAACGGCTCGTTTATCGCCTCCAGCGCTGCCCAGTTGGCGTGAATGTCGGCCAGTAATAGTACACGCATGCGGTTCCCGGTCTTCTCCAGAGCTCTCAGGACAGTAATAGCCGCGCGGCCATCACCTTCAGAGTATCTCCAAAAATTCAATCACGCCAGAAAAATTGACAAAATCGTCAAACGTGGAGTATAATTCCTTTGTAACATTTCTGTGAAAATTGAGGCCTCTCCATGCCTGACAAATTACTTCGGCGTCTGCCATTGCGTCAGCTGCTTGCAAGCTCGGACAAAACTGCGCGCGAACTGGAAGAGGTGATTCACAGCAGCTTCATGCCGCGAGTCATCGATTTTCGCGATCTCACGCGTCCCGTGAGGCGAAAGAGCGCCTATCCGACGGTCAACGCAATTCAGAATGGGCTGAAACGCCTCGAGGAAACGAACGAAAAGCTCGATGCGATGTACGAAATGCTGCTCGATCACCTCGACGCGATCCGCGATCACGCCCACCGAGAAAAACTGAACCGCAAGAAATGACATCGCCGCCTCCATGACCTATCCTTGAATCGGGCTTCGAACCGATTCGAAAGTGACGGAGGCGTTTCATGTTAATCCTTGGCGACGAAGGCCATTACCATGGTCGATTTCCATGGGTTACGGGATCGTTGGTCATAATCAATGTCGTAGTCTTTCTCGGCCAGGTCGCCATCGGCCCAGCGTTCACGAACGGCTTCAGCCTCATTCCAGAAGAAATCGTCACCTTTCGCGATCTGCAAGGCACGAAAAACCATCGCGTCAAGATTGAAGTTCGCGGCTATCGGGATCAGCAGAACAAGTACCAGCGTCAGTTCGTCACCAAGGACGTGCCCATCCAGCATTACCCCGGTCCATTCCCGATTTTTCTTACGCTGTTCACGTCGATGTTCCTCCACGGCGACGTCTTTCACCTCATCGGCAACATGTGGTTCCTTCTCGTCTTTGGGCGGAACGTGGAATGCGCCTTGAGCCATGGCCGATTCCTTGCTTTCTACGTGGCGTGCGGAGTCTGCGCGGGGTTGGTCTACACGGCAAGTGCGCCGCACTCGATCGTGCCATGCCTCGGCGCGAGCGGCGCCATTTCAGGCGTCATGGGCGCGTATGTGGCGATCCATCCGCTGAACCGCATCAAACTTTGGCTCGGCTGGTTCTTTGGCGTCGTCAACGTGCCCGCGCTATTCGTCATCGGCTTGTGGTTCTTGTTGCAATACGTGAAAGCATTCATGTCCCTGGAAGACGACACGAACCACGACGGCGTCGCCTACTGGGATCACATCGGCGGATTCTGCGCCGGCATCGCCATCATTCGCGGACTGGTGTGGTATCTGCAAAGTCAGCACACGCCGGCCAACGACGAAGATACGCCGGAACCAACCGAGGAGACACCGACAGTAAAACCGGACCCGTTCGCAACATTTCTGTCGGTAAAGACTATCCGGGAAATGGACGCGAAAGCCGAGGAAGCTCAGCAGAGATCAACCTCGAAAACGTCCCTACGCATCCCTGCAGAGCCGGGTCACGAAACGCAGCATGTCGCGGGCGGAGATGATGCCGACGGGGCGGTTGTAATAGAGCACAGACACGCGCCAGACGAGTAAACCCAAGCTACACTTGCTAGTTTTCGATCGTAAGTCCTGCAACACGCATGAATTCATTGGTGTTCGCCGTGACCAGGATTAATGAGTTCGCCATCGCGTGCCCGGCCAACAGAGTGTCATAGGGACCAATGGCTTGGCCAATTGATTCGAGCTCAGCACGGATTCGTGCTGCTCGCCTTGCGGACTGCGGGTCGAATGGGATCTCACCCAAGAAGGATAGAAGTAGAGCGACTTTGGCACTTTCTTTGGCGGGATTCGTGCATTTTTCGACGCCGGTGAAGAGTTCAAATCCCGTGACGGCAGAAATCACACAGTCCGCTGGTGCTGTTGTTTGCAATCGAGCGATCACCAAAGGATGATTTCGCATCACGGCGATGCATGTGTTGGTGTCGAGTAAATATCGCATCGATTATTCACGCTCCAGTTGCGGAGCGGGAGGAATTTCGCCCTGTGGTGGCCGCACAAATGCCGGGTCGTCGATGCGGATCGCGTCGAAGAAACCGATCGGCCAGGATTTCGATTTGACAGGCTGAATTACGATGGTGTCGCCGTCGCGACGTATTGTAACGTAGCGGTCTTGAAACCGGAACTCTTCCGGTAGGCAGACAGCTTGCCCGTGGTCAGTTTCGATGATTTCAGCAGTTTGCATGGCAACATCCAAAGATGGATAGGATCCTACCATAACAATATACTATCACGTTGACGCCGTTACGCATCCCTGCAAAGCCGGGTCACGAAGCGGAGCATGTCGCGGGCGGAGATGATGCCGACGGGGCGGCCGTCTTCTAGCACGGGCACGTGGCGGTAGCCGCCGGCGTCCATTTTTTGCAACACGAAATTCAGCGTGTCGGTGTTCGAGACTGATTCCGGCCTCGGCGTCATGAATTGCGTCACCGGAAGTTCGGCGTAGGCCGCGGTTTGCCCGGCGATTTTTTTGAGCAAGTCGCGTTCGCTGAAGATGCCGGTGAGTTTGCCGTCGTCGTCCACGATCAGAATCGCGCCGACATTCGCTTCGTACATCAGCGCGATCGCCTGGCCGAGGTTGGCGGCGTGATGGATCACCACGGGTGTTTGCTGCTTCAGCGTCTTCACCTGGTCGTACATCAGGCTGCGCTCGACCTGATTCTCCGGTTGCGGCAGGTTGAACGGCGTGAGCGGCTGCTTGCAGCGTTTGCAAACATCGTCGCCGGGCAGGTTCTTGCAGTTGCACGACGGGCAGAGCATGGATGAATTCCCAAGCCCAAGGGCGAGCTTGCGAACCCCTGGGATAATGTGCCTGCGGTAGCCGATCCCGAGGGCGTGCAAGCTCGCCCCTGGGCGTGACGAATCTATGCCAGAGTCCACGTCTCGTCGCCGGCGAGGAGCGACTCGAAGGTGCGCGGCGGGTCGCCTTGCTGGAAAGCCGCGTCGAGCTGTTGCTGGTAGGTCGGCTTGCGCACGTTGCGAAATACGCCGAGACATTCCGGAAATTGCGGCCCGACCAATCGGCTCAGCAAAAACGCCAGCGTGGGTTCCGCAGCGCGTTCATCGTGGATCAAGATGTCATCCATTTCGATGCCCTGGCCGAGCGTGACCACTTCCGGCTCGAAGCCATTGAGACGCAGTGCTTGATTGCGATCCTTGCCGAACAGGATCGGGCGACCATGTTCGAGGTGGATGATCGTGTCGGCCTTGATGACGGCATCGGTGGCGTACTCGAAAACGCCATCGTTGAAGATTTTGCAGTTCTGATAAATCTCGACGAATCCCGAGCCGCGATGCATGGCGGCTTTCTCGAATATCTCGCTCATGTGATTCACGTCGACATCCACGGTGCGAGCGACGAACGTGGCTTCCGCGGCGAGCGCCATCGAAACAGGCCGAAGCGGCGTTTCGACGGAGCCGTCGGGGCTGGTCTTCGTGCAGGTTCCGACTCTCGATGTGGGCGACTGCTGGCCTCGACTCAGGCCGAACACCTCGTTGTTGATGAGCAGTATTTTCAGATCGACGTTTCGCCTCAGCGCATGTGCCAAATGCGTCACGCCTGCGGAGCATGCGTCGCCATCGCCCATGACGACCCAGATTTGCAGGCCAGGATTGGCGAGTTTCACGCCCGTCGCAAGCGCCGGCGCTCGGCCATGCGAACCCTGGAAACCAAAGGTGTTGATGTAGTGCGGCAAGCGCGACGCGCAGCCGACGCCGGAGACGAAGACGATATTTTCACGCCGCACGCCAAACGAGGCGAGAGCTTGCTTGAGCTGGGACAGGATCGAGTAATCGCCGCAACCGGGGCACCAGCGCACTTCCTGCGCGGACGAGAAGTCGTTCGCCGTCATCGCTAGAGGAATGGTCATCGCGGTCGCTCCCATCCGCTGATTCGCGGTCGGTTTCTTTATTTTTTCAGCAGATCTTGAATCTTCGCCTCGATCTCGCTCACCAAAAACGGCCGGCCTTGCACCTTGTTCAGTTTGACGATGTCGAGCAAGTACTCGGACCGAAGAATGCTCGCCAACTGTCCTGAGTTCATTTCCGGAACCAGTACGCGACGAAACGCACGTAGGAGTTTGCCCAAGTCGGCAGGCAGCGGCGATAGGTTCGTCAGCCCCACGAAGCTCACACGATGGCCCGCCGCCCGGCAGCGCTCGGCGGCATCACGGGCGGCGCCGCACACGCTGCCCCACACCACCACGAGCACATCGCCTGCCTTGTCGCCGAGAACCGTAACGGGCGGAAGGTGCCTCGAAATCTCAGCGATCTTCCGGGCCCGGAGCGTGACCATCGCTTCGTGATTGACAGCGTCGAAACTGACGGCTCCGGTTTCTGATTCTTTCTCCAGCCCGCCCGTGCGATGCTCCAAGCCGGCTCGGCCCGGAATCGCCCAGGGCCGTGCCAGGAATTCGTCTCGAGAGTAAGGCAGCCAGGATTTACTCAGATTCGGTTCAGCCTGTTTGGCCTCGAAGATCGGCAAATCCGCCATGCTCGGAACACGCCAGGCTTCGGATGCGGACAGCAAATAGGTGTCGGTAAGAACTATGACCGGCGTCATACGCGTCAGCGCCAGTCGAACCGCCTCGAGGGCGATGCGGAAACCATCCGCGGGCGAGGTTTGAGCAAGCACGACGACGGGACACTCGCCGTTTCGTCCATGCAATGCTTGCAGAAGATCCGCCTGCTCTGGGCGTGTCGGCATGCCGAGGCTCGGCCCAGCGCGCTGCACATGAACTGAGACGAGGGGCAGCTCGCTGATGGCCGCCAGCGCGAGCGTCTCCGCTTGCAGTGCCGCGCCCGTGCCTGTCGTCGCAGTCACACCAATCAATCCGCCAAACGCGGCACCCAGGGCGATATTGACGGCAGCGGCATCGTCCTCGGCCTGCACGACGGTGACGTTCTCCTGTTTCCAGTCCGTCAGAAGGTGCAGGAGTTCGCTTGCCGGCGCGATGGGAAACCCGGCGTAAACCATGCGCAGGCCGACTTGCCGCGCCGCAGCCAAGAGACCAAGCGCCAGCGCCGTCGCTCCGTTGATCATCCGAAATCTGCCCGAAGGCAGAAATCGCCCGGATACGCGTTTTTGCAGCCCATGCCCAAGTGCCTCGCCATGGTGATACCCTGCTTTGAACGCGCGCGTGTGGGCTTCGACGAGGCCTGGATTCTTGATGTAGGTTTCGCGAATCCAGCGGAAAGTCAGCTCTGCCGGGCGATCGAATAGCCAATACGACAATCCGAGTACGAAGAATGATTTACACCGCTCGACCTCGGACGGGATTAGATTGACACGCGCGACGGCCTCGCGATTGAGTCGGCTGATCGGGATCGGGAGCACGCGGAAAGATTTCAACATTGGGTCGTTTAGTGGATTTTCGGAGTAACCGGCCTTGGCCCACTCCTCGGGAATGAACAAATCCGAGTCGGCAACGAGAACACCATCGGGTGCGAGATCGGCGATGTTCAAGTGCAAGGCCGACGGATTCAACGCGACGAGTAGATCGAGACGGTCGCCGGGCGTGTGAATCGCGTGGTCGGCGAAGTGGCAATGAAAGGCCGCCACGCCCGCCAACGCGCCTGCCGGGGCACGGATCTCCGCAGGCGGGTCGGGGATTGTCACCACGGCGTTGCCGAGCATCGTGCAGGCGTTCGTGAACTGGGTGCCGACGAGGTAAACGCCGTCGCTGGCATCGCCGGCAAAACGAACCACCGCCGCGGCGCAATTCGTCGGCGTACCGCGCTGTGTCGAACCGCCAGGCGTTAGCATCGAGCCGGGCATTTATCCATCGTCCTCGTTCGGTTGCAAGGGGAGTACGGATCAACCGTTGTCCGAAGTCCTAGGCACTTTCACGTTGCGGGCGGATGAATCGAGCGCTGGGCGGCAGGTTGTAAACCATCACGGGGAAATGCTCGACCAGGTAATGCACGATTCGCTTCACTGACAAGATGCCGATCGGCCGATCGTCGATCACGACGGGAAGGTGCCGGTAGCCGCCTTTTTGCATGCGTTTGATCGCGCTAGCGATCGAGTCCTTCGGGTGCACGGTTACGGGATCGGGGGTCATGCATTCGCGAATCGGCGTTTCCAAGAGTTTGCCGAGGGATAGGACTCGGCGAAGCAAATCACGCTCCGTGAAGATACCGAGAATCTTGCGCTGCTCACAAACAAGCACACAGCCTACCTTCTTTTCCCGCATCAACCGGACGGCATCCAACACGGGCTGCGTTGGCTGCACGATCGTCGGCTGCGTGGGATAGAGCCGCGAAACCGTTTCCATTTTGAGATTGCGAGTAAGATCCATATTTGTCTCCCGCGAATGAGCGGTATTCTGCTTTCTGTTTTATGGAATTGGTCGTCGTGACGCGACGGCGGCCAAACCTAATAAATAAACAGAATGAACGAGGCACTCTATCCAGCGCCGCCGCCGGACGCCATTCTCGACAAGCTTGGACCGATCATCCGCGAGACGGTGATCGTCGAAGATCGCACGTTCATTATTGATCACCCGACCGATTCCGATCGTTTGCTCGATAACAGCGCGGTGCGCACGGCGTTCAGCAAGGACGAATACATGCCGTACTGGACGGACATTTGGCCCGCCTCGCGCATGCTTGCCAAGGCCGTGCTCCAGGAAACGTGGATGCCCGGAACAGAGGCGCTGGAAGTCGGTTGCGGCCTGGGGTTGTCGGGAATCGCCGCCCTGGCGATGGGTTTGAAGGTCACGTTCTCGGATTACGACGCCTGCGCATTGCGATTTGCCTGTGACAACGCGAGGCTCAACGGATTTGCCGATTTTCGCACGCTACAGCTTGACTGGCGCGATCCACCGAATGACTGGCGGGTTCCCGTCATCCTGGCGGCCGATCTGATCTACGAGATGCGCAACCTCGTCCCGCTGATCTCGTTTATCAGGAAATTGCTTCAGCCTGGCGGCGTGTGCCTTCTGACGGATGTCGACCGTGTGCCGCATCACGCCTTCCGAGAGGCGTTGCAAAACGAGGGGCTACCGTTTACCATGAAGAAGATGAAGGCCGGCGAACCGGGTGGCAGAAAGTACGTCGGCACGCTGTACAGAATCAGTGGCGAGTGACAGAATAAGTGACAAGTGACGAGAAAAAAAAACAGCCGGTTCATTTCGCGAAACACGGACTCTTCAGAAAGGACTTCACAATGCTCAAACGCCTCATGCTTCTCGTTCTCATGATCGGCGCAATCGCTTTCGCGTCGGCCCATGGTCAAGACGCTGCGATCAAGGCCGTGCCTGTTACTTACGATGGCTTGAAACAAGAGATTCTCAAGCATCGCGGTAAAGTCGTGATCCTCGATTTCTGGGCCACGACCTGCCCGCCTTGCATCAAGTCGTTTCCGAAATTTATCGAGATGCAGCAGAAGCATGGCGACAAGGGCCTCGTCGTCATTTCGGTGTCGCTCGATGACGCCAAGGACGAAGAACGAGTCGAGGGCGCGAACAAGCTGCTCACAAGATGGAAGTCGCCTTTACGCAACCTCATCCTCGACGACCCCACGGATGCCTGGACTAAGAAACTCGATTACGTCGGATTGCCGTTTTATTATGTGTTCGATCGGCAGGGCAAATGGGTGCGTTATCGCGGCATCGACTATAAAGATGGTGTGCCCTATGATGAGCTCGAAAGCGTCGCGGTGCGGATGCTGAGCGAGAAGTAAAACCGCGGAAACTGCATCGAAGGAAAATGACAACCATGAATCTCAGACGACCCGTTGCCCTTGCTCTGTTCGCTAGCGCTTTCGCATTGACCGGCGGACCAGCTCAAGACAAGAAGGCCGAGCTAAACATCGTCAAGTATGATGGCCTGAAACGCGAGGTGCTGAAGCATCGCGGCAAGGTCGTGGTGGTCGATTTCTGGGCCAGTTACTGAGGCCCGTGCAAACTCGCGATGCCGCATCTGGTTCAGATGCACAAAAAGCACGCGGACAAGGGCCTGGTAGTATTATGCGTTTCGGTGGACCCGGCAAACGACAAGGAAAAAGTGAACGACGCGATCAGCTTCCTGCGAAAGCTCGATCCGCCGTTCATCCGATTGCTCCTCGATGAGCCTGATGAATACTGGAACAAGAAGCTCGATTTCGTGTTCCCGCCTTGCTACTATGTTTTTGATCGTCAAGGCAAGTGGGTCCGCTTCCGCAGCGACGACAACGACATCGATTTCGACGAGTTCGACCGCACCGTGCTGCGCATGCTGGACGAAAAGAAATAGCGGTTTGTTGATTACAATTTTGACCACAGATAACACAAATGGACACGGATAAATGCAAGAAAAAATGGGAGAATTCTATAATCACTCCCATCCGTGGCATTTCGTGTTATCCGTGGTGAAAGTCCTGACGGAATCATCTTCGTTGCTAAGAATTCGGGGAAAACGCCGATGCAAACCACGGATCCGCAAAAGAGCCTCGGGGCGGCGCTTGGCCGAATTCCGAGCGGAGTCTTTGTCTTGACGTTGACGACGGAGAGCGTCGAAACCGGCATGCTCGCGAGTTGGTTGCAGCAGTGTTCCTTTAATCCGCCGATGGTCAGTTTCGCCGTGCAGCGTAATCGGCCCATCGCGCCGCTGCTAGTTGCGGGTTCGCCGATCACGATCAACATTCTGGAGGCGGCCCAAACGGACATGATCGCACATTTCGGCAAGGGATTTGCGCTTTCGGATAATGCGTTCACCAGCCTCGACGTCGAACCAATGAAACCCCACGGGCCCGTGTTGAGCGAGGCGCACGGCTACTTACTCGGCGTGGTGCGTGCTCAGATTTCGGCGGGGGACCACGAACTGTTTCTCGCGGAGATCACAGCGGGCAAATTGCTGGAAGAAGGACAACCGATGGTGCACATCCGCAAGAACGGCTTTCATTATTGATCGACTTGTGAGTCGAATCCGAGACGACACTCATGGAACGCTGCTGCTTCTGCGACAAGGAACCAGTCACGCGGTGCTACACCTGCGGCGACCTCGTGTGCGAAGAACACGGCGGCGCAACGGAGACTTGTCCCAACTGCAACACCGGTTACGCCGCAGGTGACCCACGGCATGACCGAATCACCTCGGCTCCCGACACGCTGCCGAAAAACCAGGCTGGCGCCTGGTGGCGCTCGAAGCGTGCGGAGGACTACAAGCCGCCTGCGTGCTATGTGTGCGAGGGGTTGAGCCGCGCTCGCTGTCGAAACTGCGATTCCTACTATTGCACCGAGCACGCGGGGCCGAGCGGATTGTGCAAGGAATGCGGCCGCTCGGCAAACCTGGGCCTGTACATCATCGCGGCGATGTTGTCGTTGATGGCATTATTTTTTCTGTACCACAAATTGTTCGGGTGACGCCATGACTGGGCCAGACGACGCAATCATCAGTCCCGACACCAGGCGAGCCGAGCGCATTCCGCCTCGACAGGTGTTGACGAAAAAATGGCCGGTGCTGCACTATGGGTCGACGCCGACTTTCGATCGGACCTGCTGGACCTTTCACATTTTTGGCCTGGTCGAATCGCCCTGGCATTGCACCTACGATGAGTTCGTAGCTCTTCCGAAGGTCAAAGTGTATGCGGACATGCACTGCGTGACACGCTGGAGCACGCTCGATAATTTGTGGGAAGGCGTCTCGACGCGCGAGGTCATGAGCAAAGTAAAAGCGGCTGCCGAGGCCAAATACGTGATGGTCCACTGCGAGCATGGCTTCACGACGAACCTGCCCCTCGCCGATTTTCTGGACGACGATTGCCTGTTCGCGTGGAAGCAGAACGGCGTCAACCTCGATGCCGATCACGGTTATCCGCTACGGCTCGTGATTCCGCGCCTTTATGCCTGGAAGAGCGCCAAATGGGTGCGCGGCATCGAGTTGATGGCTGAAGACAAAGCCGGCTTCTGGGAAGAATGGCAGCACGGCGGTTATCACATGCGCGGCGACCCCTGGAAAGAGGAACGTTTTCGGTAGGTCGGGTTCGGGCGAGCGTCCGTGTGCTGGCGTCGATGAAGAAAGGCGGATAGAATGAGGAAAAGGCAGGATGAACGTAGACCAATTGGCCTATGAAGTATTTGTCGCCGACCCAGGATGCTATTTCGAGATGCGCGGCGAACCGCGGTCCGAGGCCAACCACTACATCTTCCATGCCATGGATATCAAAGGGATAGAGCGACGCCTCGATGGATACTTTGAACCAAAAGAAGCGGATTGGCCGTTGCATTTCGTCGAGGTATTGTTCTATAAGAAGGAGAATGCCTACGCGAACCTTTTCGCAAAGGTTTTTCTCAAGCTCGAAAAGGATCCGACACATGATTGGCAGGCGTTGATTCTATTTGAGTCCGCCAATCTGCTTCCGAAGGTAGAAAAACCCTACGAAGAGCTGCTCCACGGTTCACGAGTTCGACGAATTTACCTGAGGTCGCTTCCCGACGACTCTCACAGCGGTATAGGCTTGTCGGTTCTTAAATTGGCGACACAATCGAGCGCGGAGATACCACGCAACGCCAGCAAATTGGTCAAACGGCTCGCCAAAGAAATAAGATCCAAGGAAAAGCAGGAAAAGCTGCTTGAATTGATTGAATTCGTCGTGATCTCGAAACTACCCGAGATGTCTATCGAGGAGATTCAAACCATGCTTGATCTAGGTGACTATCGCAAGTCGCGTTTCTATCAAGAAGCTCGCCAGGATGGGATCGAGGAAGGCGAAGCACGCGGCGAAGCACGCGGCGAAGCACGCGGCGAAGCACGCGGCGAAACAACGATGCTCCACACCATTGTCCGCCAAATGGCGTCGAAGGGCTTCGATGCGAAACAGATATCTGAAACCTTGGAAATCGATATCAAATCGGTAAAGAAAATCCTCAAAGCGGGGTCGAAGTGAATCCCACGCACAATCGGCCCTCGCGATAGCGCCAAGAGCGGCGAGCACAATCCCACCAACGCGAGACCCAATCATGCATCCTGAATACACCATCAACGATCCTTCCCGGATATTTTCGCCGGGCTTGCTGTTTTACAAGACGCTGATCGCTCGCAATATTCAGGGCATGATCAAACGAGTCGGCTCGCCCTCTCGGCTGCGGCCACACGTAAAGACCCACAAGACCCGCGAAATCGTAAAGATGGAGCGCGCCGCCGGCATTACCAAGCAGAAATGCGCGACGATTGCCGAGGCGGAGATGCTCGCCCAAGTCGAAGTGCCTGACGTCATGCTTTCGTATCCTATGGTAGGTCCGAATTGCGATCGCTTCGCGGCCCTGGTCAAAAAATATCCGGGCAGCGCCTTTTCGGTGATTGCCGATCACTCCGTCGGCATCAAGCAACTCTCCGACGCCCTGGCCAAGACGAACGTCAAGGCTGAGGTGCTACTGGATCTCGACGTTGGCCAGCATCGGACCGGGATTGCCGTCGGGCCTGTCGCACGCCAGTTGTACGAATCCTTGGCGAGTTCTCCGGGAATCGTCCCGGGCGGGCTTCACGTTTACGATGGGCACAATCATCAACATCCGCTCGAGGAACGTCAGGCAGCTGTCAAACAGATGCTCGAACCGGTTCTGCATTTCCGCGATGAATTGTCGAAGGCCGGGATGAACGTGCCTCGCATGGTCTTTGGCGGAACGCCGACCTTCCCAGTATTCGCGACGATGGAGATTGCGGGTGCCGAGTGCTCGCCGGGGACGTGTGTCCTCAATGATTTCAACTATGGCAACTGGTTCAAGGACCTTGGCGAATTCACGCCTGCGGGGCTATTGCTCACCCGCGTGGTCAGCCGGCCAACGCCAAATCGCGTGACATTTGATCTTGGCTACAAAGCGGTGGCGTCCGATCCGCCGGCCGGCAAGCGCTGCACGCTCTTGAACGTGCGCGACGCCGTCGCCGTTCTGCAAAACGAAGAGCACCTCGTCGTCGAGACACCGGACGCGGAACGATACCAACCCGGCGATGTCGCCTACGCCATGCCGTCGCACGTCTGTCCAACGAGTGCCTTGCACAAATTCGCCTATGTCATCGAAGACGGCCAGGTCGTGGACCACTGGGAAATAGCTTCGCGCGACCGAGTGCTCACTATCTGACGCTTTGATATAATTCTCAACAGACCCAGAGGAACGCGCAGTGAATCTCTGGGTGACCGTGCATTATTCAAGAGATTGCTGCGCACTTCCCGCGATAAATTGGATATTTCTCTACCATGGACGACTCTCAGGATCCTTTGAAACCAAAATACAAGCGCGTCTTGCTCAAGCTGTCCGGCGAGGCCTTCAATTCTCCGGGCAAGAGCGGCATCAGTATCGACGATACGCTAAACATCGCCCTGCAGGCCAAGAAAGTTAGCGAACGCGGCGTGCAGCTCGCTATCGTCATCGGCGGCGGGAATCTTCTCCGCGGCGAACAGTTCTCGGCAGGCGGCGTCGTCATCAAGAAAACCACGGCTCACTACATGGGCATGCTCGCCACCATCCTCAACGGCATGGCGCTGCAAAGCTGCCTGGAAAGCATCGGTTGCGACACGCGCTTGATGACCGCCATCCGAATGGAGACGGTTGCCGAGCCTTATATCGTTCGCCGAGCGGTGCGGCATCTCGACAAGAATCGCGTGGTGATTCTCGCAGGAGGCACGGGGACGCCCTTCGTGACCACCGATACTGCCGCCGCCCTGCGTGCTTGTGAACTGGAAGCCAATATCCTCATCAAGGCGACCAAGGTGGATGGCGTCTACACCGAGGACCCCGAAATAAACCCGCACGCGCAAAAGTACCACAAGCTGACGCACGCCCAGGTGCTGCGCGAAAACCTGCGCGTGATGGACGCCGCCGCGATCGATATGTGCCGCACGGCCAAACTGCCGATCCTTGTGTTCAACTTCAACAAGGAAGGCAACATCGAGCGTGCCATCGCGGGACAGCAGATCGGAACCTTCGTCGAGACTGCATAAGGTTCGTGCCTGATCGCCGCTAATTTCTGAGTTCTGAGTAGGAGGAGGAAATATGACAACGGACGAAATATTATTTGATGCCGAGGAGCGCATGGAAAAGGCGCTAAGCGTATTTCAGGAGCACCTTCGCGGGCTGCGCACTGGCCGCGCCACGCCAGCACTGGTGGATACGCTCAGGGTGGAATATTACGGCTCGCCAACACCGCTGAAAACACTGGCGCAGATCAATTGTCCCGATCCGCAGTCGATCGTCATTCGGCCGTTTGACGCAAGTTGTTTGAAGGACATCGAGAAGGCAATCCGGTCCAGCAATCTCGGCATGTCGCCGAACAACGACGGCAAAATGATCCGCCTGCAAGTGCCATCCATGTCAGGCGACCAGCGCAAGAAGATGGTTGCGGAAATCAAGAAGTCGAGCGAAGATGCCAAGGTCTCCTGCCGAAATATCCGCCGCGATGGCAACAAACACTTTGAGACCGCCGAGAAGAACAAGGAAATGACCGAAGACGAGCGCGACAAGGGCAAGGAGCAGATGCAGGACATGCTCAAGCGATTCGAAGCCAAGATCGACGAATCGGCAGAGAAGAAGTCGAAGGAGATCATGGAGCAATAAGCCGAGAATCCGTTCTCTTTTTTCTACAACATCCAGCTCGCAACATCGAGGGGGATCACCCAGAGGTTGCGGGCTGGTTCCGCTTTGACAACCGAGGACGCCATGCGTTGCCGGACTGACGTTCTCAAACACCTGTCCACCGATCTTGAAGCTGGCTTACCCGCCTCGGCGGTTGCCGAGAGCCAGCGCCAGTTTGGTAGAAACACGTTGACGCCGCTCGCACGAGAGCCGCTTTGGTGGAAGTTCGTCGAGAAATTCGATGAGCCGATCATCAAGATACTACTGGCGGCGGCGTTGTTGTCGATGGTCGTCGATCTCTTTCAGCAGGTCAGCGCATCCGCTGGCGGAATCGCCTTTGCCACTGTGTTCCTTGTGATTGCCGGCGCGTATGCGTTTCGCCTCGGGCATTGGGCGCCGATGCTGATGTTCTCCTCCGCTCTGGCGCTGTTTGGCTACGGCCTGGCGGCAGGGCACCCGTCGATCGAGGGCTTGGCGGTGATGATCGCCATCGTCCTTGCCACGGGGGTTGCGTTCGCCAGCGAATATAAAAGCGATCGGGAATTCGAGTCGCTGAATACGCGCAAGGACGCCATTCGAGTGAAAGTGCGACGCGACGGCCAGATGCAAAGCCTTGCCATCGAGGACGTCGTCGTGGGTGATCTTGTGCTGTTGGAAACAGGCGATGAAATCCCCGCCGACGGCCGGCTCATTAAGACGAACGCATTCCTCGTCGATCAATCGCTGATGACCGGCGAATCCGAGCCAGCGGAGAAATCGGCTTCGCAGACCGAGGATAGCGCGGATGGCCCAAACTCTCCCGGCTGCGTCTTTCGCGGCACACAGGTTGTCGATGGCGTCGCCCACATGTTCGTCACCGAAGTGGGAGACGCGACTCACCTCGGCCAGATCGCTCGTGCGCTTGGAACGCAAGGCGACGATGACGCGGGGGATCGCGTCAAGCGGAAGCTGACGATCTCCAAGGAACTCACACCGTTACAGGAAAAGCTGTCGCATCTCGCGGACCTGATCAGCACTGTCGGTTATGCTGCGGCAGTGCTCATCTTTCTTGCGCAGCTCGCGCGCGGCCTCTGGGTCGGCGAGGTCTTTTTGCCCGAAGACGGCGACGATTGGCTGCGCGTTTCCCGTGAAATGCTCGGCTACTTCGTGACGATGGTCATCATCATCGTTGTCGCCGTTCCGGAAGGCTTGCCGATGAGCGTGACGGTATCCCTCGCTCTGGCGATGCGAAAGATGACGCGTGCGAATTCCCTCGTGCGTCAGCTCGTCGCCTGTGAAACGATTGGCTCCGCCACCGTCATTTGCACCGACAAGACAGGAACGCTCACGCAAAACAAGATGCAGGTAGTCCGCGTCGGCTGGGCAGAGACCCTGATCGAACGTGGAACTCCCGCCTGGATCTCGCCAACGCTCAACGCGAAAAGCCGACCGCTCGACTGGATCGCCCGGATCGGCGCCATCAATTCCACTGCGAATCTGGAGGTGAAGGACGGAAAGCTGATGACCATCGGCAACACGACCGAAGGCGCGATCCTTCAGTGGCTCCGCGAATCCGCCATCGACCATGGCGAACTACGGCTTGCAAGTCCCACGGCCTACCAAATCCATTTCTCGTCCGAACGCAAACGCATGACGACCGTCGCTCCCGTCGATGGCAATCCGCACGTCCTCGTCAAAGGCGCTCCCGAAGCCATTCTCGACCTGTGTGATCGGTATCTGGATGGCGACGGCGTCATCAAGCCGCTCAGTCCGGAAATTCTGGCGGCGATCCAGGCGAATCTGCGTGAATCCGCCGGCCGAGCCATGCGCACCCTCGGGTTTGCTTTTGCAGAATTGCCTGCCGGCCTGGCCGACAACGCCGAGAGTCTGCATTCGTCACGAGATGCGTTTGAAAACAATCTGATCTTCGCCGGTTTCGTCGCCCTTCGCGATCCTCTGCGCGACGATGTCAAAGAGGCGCTGGATCAGTGTCGCCAGGCAGGCATCGACGTCAAGATGATTACCGGCGACAACGTCGAGACCGCACGGGCGATCGGTCAAGATATCGGTCTGATTCCGCCCGGCCAGGAAACTGTTGACTCGGCAGAAGCTTCTATCATGACCAGCGAAGGATTCAATCGCCTCTCCGATGACGAACTGAAGCAGCGACTCCCGACGCTAAAGATCGTCGCTCGCGCGAGACCGTTGGATAAATATCGCCTGGTGAAGTTGCTTCAGGAATTGGGCGAAGTCGTCGCCGTCACGGGCGACGGCACGAACGACGCGCCAGCGCTCAAGCGTGCCGACGTCGGCCTGGCGATGGGCATTTCTGGCACGGAAGTCTCCAAGGAAGCGAGCAAGATCGTGCTGCTCGACGATGCGTTTTCGACGATCGTGAGCGCCGTTGGCTGGGGCCGATCGCTGTACGAAAACATCCAACGTTTCATTCAATTCCAGCTGACGATCAACGTCAGTGCACTTGCGATCACGTTTCTCGGCATCCTGTTGTTTGGCGTGAAGGCGCCGTTTACGGTGCTGCAATTGCTGTGGATCAACGTCATCATGGACACGCTTGCCTCGATCGCGCTTTGTTCGGAACCGCCGCGCAAGGGCGTAATGAAGCTGCCGCCCAAGAAACGCGACGAGAGTATCATCACCCGAGCGATGACGTGGAACATCTTCGTCACGGCTAGTTTTTTCACGGCAGCGATGCTCGCGCTGTTAGTCGCGATGAAGCAAGGTTTTCTTGCCGGAGACGGAGAACGCATCGGCGACTATACCATTCGTCAGGGCAGCTTCTTTTTCTCGATCTACGTTTGTTTTCAGGTCTGGAACCAGATCAACTGCCGATCACTCACGCCAGAAGTCAGTGGGTTCCACAGGCTCGGTCAGAATCCCACATTCCTGGCGATTGCGGGTCTGGTGCTCGTGGTTCAGGTGGTGATCGTGACCTTTGGCGGCGCGATCTTCAAAGTGGAACGACTCAGCTTCGTCGATTGGTGTGGCGTGCTGGCGGCGACGTCCTCGGTGTTGGTTTTCGCCGAGATCGCACGGCGATTGCGCATGAGGGATGAATGATGTCTGAAAAAAAATCTCAACTCGATGCTGTCGCAAAGAAAATCGGCATCGGCGCCATTCGGCGTCACGTGTTTTTGTGCGTGGGCGACAAGTGCTGCACCGAAGAAGTCGGCCTGGCAGCCTGGGAAAGGTTGAAGCAAAAACTTAAGGACGTCGGCCTATCGACAGGCGACGCGATATGCCAGCGGACACGTGCCGGGTGTTTGCGTATCTGCTGCCATGGCCCGGTTGCCGTGGTATATCCGGAGGGCGCGTGGTACCAGGAAATGACGGTGGACCGGATCGATCGCCTCGTGGACGAGCATCTCGTCGGCGGTAAACCGATCGACGAGTGGATCTTCGCACGCAATCCGCTGACATAAGGGATCAATTCATGCTCGGTTTGGGCAAAGTCATCGGCGCGAGGCGTTCCCAGAGTTCATGAACATCGATGCCAAAGATGACATTGCCATCTGCGGGAATGACGACCCAGGAGCCTTGATCCATTTCGCCTTCTAGTTGCTTGGGCCCCCAGCCGGCATAGCCGGTGAAGATGCGGAATCGCTGGGGATCGGACTCGCCGGACTCGGTTGCCTTTTCGAACTGGTCCGCGGTTGCCAGGTAGACGCCAGGACAAACCTGAGGCGGCTTGCCATCGTCATCCTCAAACCACTCGTCGCAGCCGTGGATCATCAGCAAACCGTCCATTTTGCAAGGCCCGCCGACGTAGACGCTGAAAGGCAGCTCGGCCGCCTTCGCCGGGCGATTCAGGACCAGCCCGAACGCGCCCTCCGGTCCGTGTTGGAGCATGAGGATCACGGAGCGTCCGAAGAATCCGTCCTGCAGCGTGGGCCTCGCGATCAGCAATCTTCCAGCGATGTTTGACATGGCGTGTACCTCACATTCGGCAGCATGCGCCATCGGTTCAATGGCGAATCGCTGCACCTACCGATACACTACCACAAAACGAATTCAATGGGGAGTTCAGAATTATGAACGCCGAGAAACTGCGTGCACTGCAAACACCGCTGAAAGACCAATATCGTCTGGAGCCAGCGACAGCGATCAAAACCATGATCGTGGAAGGCGCGATCGACCTTGAAAAAGTCAGCTGCGTCCTTCGCACTCCTCACGGCACGATTGAAGCCGGCTTGCATCCAGCAGCGGGTGGCGATGGCACGTTTGCCTGCACGGGCGATATGCTACTCGAAGCGCTCGTCGGCTGTGCCGGCGTCACGCTCTGTGCCGTCGCGTCGGCCATGAACATACCGATCCGCGCTGGCGTGGTGCGAGCCGAGGGCGATCTCGATTTTCGCGGAACGCTCGGCGTCGCCAAGGATGCGGACATCGGCTTCAAGGCCATCCGCATGTCGTTTCAACTCGACACCGATGCACCGCCGGAACAGCTTGATACGCTCATCAAGCTGACCAAACGCTACTGCGTGATCTATCAGACGCTAATGAAAACGCCCGCGATGGCGACGACGGTGAACGGCAAACCAAGTCTCGTTTAGCCACTCGCCTTTGGCGAGTGCGGGTCATCGAGGCGGTCACAAAATGTGACCACTTGACAAATGATCATATCTGGCGGTGTTGACGCTATTCGACAAACGAAAGGAAAAAAATGAAAAAGCTATCGATCGGAAGTTGGGCCTATCTTTTCAATCAGGATCAGCCGACCAACGATTTCCACACTCTTGTGCACAAGCTAATGCACCTGGGTTATCAGGGTATCGAACTGGGCGGGTTTGCTCCGCATCCGAATCCGGATAGCCATGATACCAAGGAAAAACGCCAAAAGCTGCGGAAGATGGTCGTCGATCATCGGCTCGATTTTTCCGCACTCGCGGCCGACCTTTGGTCGCAGAAGCTGTGGAGCGTCGAGGATGCATCGCCGTTTCTCGCCGCGTTCGAGAAAAACGTGATCTTCGCGGAGGATCTCGGCATCAAGACGATCCGCGTGGACACGGTCGAACCGATCACGCGGGTGGCTGAAGTCGGCATCGAGCCGAAGCTGCTCTTCGATCGTTGCGTTGCCGGCTTCGATCGGTGCGCCAAGATCGCGGCGAACCACGGCGTCACGATCTGCTGGGAATTCGAGCCCGGTTTCCCGATCAACAAGCCATCCGAAATTATCGCCTTGATCGACACCGTACGTGGTTTGGGCAACGCGAACTTCGGTGCGCTCTACGATACATGCCACGCACATATGTGTGCCGCCGTCGGCGCCAATCAGATTGGAGAAAAGGAAATCCTGTCGGGCGGCGCCTTGGAATTGCTCCGGAAGCTAAAAGGCAAGATCACGCACCTGCACTTCATCGATTCCGATGGCACGCTCAACAATCACAACACCAGCACACACGCTCCGTTCGGCCAGGGTGTGTTGAACTTCGATCAACTGATGCCCGAGTTACTCGCGTGCGGCGTGCCCAACGACTGGTGGTGCGTCGATCTCTGCTTTTGGCCCGACGCCTGGGCCGTCACCGCCGATAGCAAACGCTTTCTGGACAAGCTGCGGCATAAGTATGCGGCGTGAGTTGCATTCTTCGTTTAGCGCCCACTTCGTCCCTTGCGAGGGTTCGCGATGATGGCTACCATGAAGACCAAAAGCCCATTTCCGAAGAATGTGGACATCACAGAACTGATGCGCGGCGCGGGTGACGTGCCCGCTGATCGCTTCCAGCGAGATCTACCGATCGGCACCGCGAAGCAAGCCGATGTCTTGCGTCTTTTGAACGCAAACGAAAAACAGGCATGTGAATTGGTCAAAGGTGTGTTGGTGGCGAAACCACTCTCGTTCAAGAAGTCCGTGTTGAATGCCTACCTGATAGCGTCGATGATGACGTACCTTTCGCCGGACGACACCGATACGGGGATCGTACTCTCGCCATGGATGCCGCTTCGAATCCGCCGTGGACGAATCCGCATTCCCGATGCCATGTATATTTCGTGGAACCAGCTTCCCAATCGTGGAAATCCCGAAATCCTCACCGTGATTCCTGAACTCGTCGTTGATTTCATATCGGCGGCTAACACGGCAAAGGAAATGGAAATCAAGCTAAACGACTACTTCGACGCTGGCGTTCGCCTGGTCTGGTACATCGATCCGAAAACCGAAACGATCGCGGTGTACACATCGCGCGATGCGAAGGCGACGCTTACGATCGACGACACACTGGAGGGCGGCGACGTGCTGCCGGGCTTTTCGCTTCCATTGAAAAAACTGTTTCGCCGAATCGACCGCCGCACGAAAAAGAAACGGTGATCGCCATGCTCCGACGCCTTGTGGTCGCGTATTTGTTGGCCATTCAGCTTCCTGGCAGCGCACAGTGCCAGGACAAAACGCTGGCCGCCCGCATCGCGCCGCTCGTCAATTCCCATCGCGGCAGAGTTGCCGTGGCCGTCAAGCATCTCGACACGGGCGAGTCGTACTATCTTGACGCCGACGAGGAAATGCCGACGGCGAGTCTGATCAAGTTCATGATCATGCTGGAAGTCTATTTGCAAGTTTCCGAAAGCCGAGTCCGCCTGAATGACAAACTAACGCTCCGCAAAGCCGACATGGTCCCCGGCAGCGGGATCCTGACCTATCACTTCAGCGAGGGAGCGACGTTCTCACTGCGCGACGCCACTCGCCTCATGATCGTCTTCTCCGACAATACCGCGACCAACATGGTGCTCGATCATATCGGCCTGGCCTCCACCAACAAACGCATGGAAAGCTGGGGCTTCGCGCATACCAAAATCAACGCCAAGGTGTTCCTCGGCAGCAAGACCTCGCTCCACCCCGAACGCACCAAGAAATTCGGCCTGGGCTCCACGACGGCACGCGAAACCCTTATGCTGCTCGAACGCGTACACCAGGGCAAGGTCGTCAGCCCGCAGGTCTGCAAAGAAATGCTCGGCCACATGAAGCAATGCGACGACAGGCGCAAACTGAAACGCTACCTACCCGAGTCGTTGATCATCGCCCACAAAAGCGGCACGGTAAGCGACGCACGAACCGACGCGGGCATCATGTACCTTCCGACGGGTCCCGTCGCCATTTGCGTGCTCACCGACAAGAACGAGGATCGATCCTACAAAGACGACAACGCTGGCAATATCGTCATCGGCCGAATCGCACAACAAGTGCATGAGCATTTCATGTTGAAGTCGGTAAAGAAAAAATAAGGTCCAAGCCCAGGGGTGAGGTACCCCGAACCCCTGGGATCGGAGGTAGAGATGTTATCCACCGTCACGAAATCACGCGGAAAAATAATGCCCGAGCCCAGTTGGGACGTCGCGCTCCTCTTTCCTTCGCAAGGGAATTGGACGGAAGCCGACTACTTCGCGCTCGAGGCCCGGTCCGGCAACCGGATGATCGAACTCGCAAATGGCTGCCTGGAGGTCCTACCGATGCCTAGCCCGCTACATCAAGACATTCTCGACTTCTTGTTCACGCTCTTAAAGGCGTTTGTTCTTGAGCACAAGCTCGGGCGAGTCTATTTCGCTCCGATGCCTGTGCGCCTTTGGCCCGGCCAGATTCGCGAACCGGATATTGCGTACTTTGAAACCGGACGGATCAAGGATAAACGCAAAGCACCTGACGGGGCCGACCTGGCGATTGAAATCGTCAGCCCCGGCGAAGATGCCCGCGAACGCGATCTCATCGACAAGCGCGAAGATTACGCCAAGGCCAAGATCCGCGAGTACTGGATCGTCGATCCCGAAACCCGAACCATCACCGTGCTTACGCTCTCCGGAAAATCGTACAAGGTTCTCGGCGAATTCAAATCGGGCGATACGGCTTCATCAAAGCTGCTCAAGGGTTTCAAGGTCAGCGTCGCTGATACCTTTGCGGCTGGCGAGCAATAATCCCTCGGAGATAACGTCATGACGTCACGATTCCACGGCGTGATTCTGCCCATTCTCGCGGCAATCTCGCTTTCTGCGATCGTTCATTCCAACTCTGATGGATGCGCTCCCGTCAAACGCAGCGATCGACCCGGCGATTCGATTCATATCGCGCAGGAAAGCGCCGTCATCGTATGGGACTCGGCCAACAAGGTGGAGCATTTCATCCGCAGTGCCGCTTTCGACACGCCGTCGCCTGATTTCGGGTTCCTCGTTCCCACGCCGAGCGTTCCGGAATTGAAGGAAGTTGAAAACACGATCTTCCGCAATGCTTCCGAGTGGATGCTGCCTCGCCATGTCACGGTATCGCGTTATGAGTATCGCGCCGTCATGTGCATGCTTTTGCCCGGAATGGACAAAGCAGAAATGGGCAAAGGAAAGACGGAGGCCGCCGCAGGCAAAAGCGTTCGCGTGCTCGGCGAACAAGAGGTCGGCGGCTTCAAATCCGCAATTCTCGAAGCCGACAATACCGAGTCGCTGGCAGCCTGGCTCAAGGAGAACGGCTACTCTAGCGATCCGGAATTGCAATCCTGGCTCGTGCCGTATATCGCCGACAAGTGGAAGATCACTGCTTTCAAAATCATGCAGGATCCCAAGACCGGCAAACTCGCGGCCACGAAACCGGTGCGCATGTCATTCAAGACCGATCGCCCATTCTTTCCCTATCGCGAGCCAGAAGGCAAAGACACTAGCCCAGAGAAAAAAGAAAATCGCGGCGGACGACTGCTGCGCGTCTTCTTCGTCTCCGATTCGCGTACACAGGGCAAGCTTGGCAACGCCGACTGGCATGCCTCTATCCCCTGGGCCGATGAACTCTCGGACGACCAGCGCGATCTGTTGGCGAAGGAGGCGGCGATCAACACCAGCGATGTGCCGAAGAAGGCGTGGATGACGACGTTCGAGGATCGCGCCTCACCGCGACCGGGCAAAGAGGAAGTCTACTTCGAACCGGCCAACGATCCGTCACCGATCCGCCCGCCTGACATTATCCATTACCGCGATATGATCATTCCCGTTGACCTCATCATCTTCGGCGTGATCGGCATCATCGGCATCGGCGCGTTGGTTGTTCGGTTGCGGAAGATTTCCTCTACGACAAAGACTTCAGGGGCGGGAGCTTAAGCGACATTGACATGTTCCTGTGTTAAAATGGAAGTGAGAAATCAAGTACCGAGGATGAGCCATGAGCATCGCCGCGAAAGCAAAGCACAAGTCTCGCACCGCTAACGGCAAACGCGAGCCGACCTGGGAAATTGCGTCGTTCTATCCATTGCAAGGCGATTGGACCGAGGAAGATTATCTTGCGTTTGATCGAAATGCCGAAAATCGGATCGTCGAATTGAACAACGGAACCTTGGAGATACAGCCCATGCCTGACATGCTTCACCAGGGCATCGTTAAGTTTCTCTTCAAACTACTTGATGCCTTCGTGATGAATCAGGCCATCGGAGAAGTTTATTTCGCCCCGCTACCCGTAAAACTGTGGCGGAATCAGTTTCGCGAACCGGACGTTGTTTACCTGGCGCCGCACCGCACGAAAAACAAGCGGAAGCCGCCGAAGGGAGCTGATCTCGTCATGGAAGTCGTCAGCCGAGGCGCCGATAATCGCAATCGCGATCTCAAGGTCAAACGCAGCGTTTACGCTAAGGCCAAAATCCCCGAGTATTGGATTATCGATCCCGAATCTGAAACGATCGCCGTCCTCACGCTGTCGGGCCGAACCTACAAAGTTCACGGCACATTCAAGCCAGGCGACGAAGCGACATCGAAGTTGCTCAAGGGCTTCAAAGTCGCCGTGCGCAACGTGTTCGCGGCGGGGGAGGGGAAGTAACGCCGCACCTTTCCAATCGCGAGGAAACCCATGAAGACTCGACTCGTTGCAATCGTCAGCGCTCTGGTCGTTCTCGTCGCTTGCGGCGGAGTTGCCGCATGGTATTTTCTCATGCGACCCGAGCGGCTTGATTTCGACAAACTCGGCGGCACGATTCTTGTCTACAAGATTGAAATAGACCCTCAGAAAGCCGAGGCGGACATCGCCGACCGCTTGGCAGAAGCACTACAAGGGCGTCTCGATCCCAATGATCGCGGCGAAGCGGAGGTTCGCGTCGCGGGCAAGAATCGAATGGAAATTCGCGTCCCGCGGACAGCCAACTTCGCGGAGAAGCTCAAGGACATCAAGGCGCTAATTTCCAAAGATGGCACCCTGGAGCTACGAATGCTTGCCAACGCCATTGACGATGTTGCGGTCATCGGCGCTAGGGAAGGCGCCGGCGACGCACGACTGGCGATCAACGATGCCGGCAATGATCCCGTCGCGGCGAAAGAACTGGAGGACGCGCAGCAGCAGGGCCTGCCGCCTCCCCCGCCGCGCGAGATTCGCGGCGGTGAACGAAAATCGAAGAAATATCAGATCGCCACCGCTGGAGGCATCAAGAGCGCGGTCACGTATAGCTGGGTCGAACTGGGACCGCAGGAACTTCGGTCGTTAAACCTCGACAACGCGGCCGAGAACGATCCGACCCGAAACGCCGCCTGGCTTGCCGCGAGCAAACGCCGCAATCAGGCGTTGCAACTACGACCATCGGACGACAAGCTGGCGCCGTTGCTTCTGGAGGGCGCGTTATTTTTCAGCCGCGAGTGCAAAAACGCTAACCTCCCCGAGGCGGAGCGACAGGCCAAGAAGGTCGAATACTTCGTATTGACGCGCGATCCCGAATTTCGCGATTTGTTGGTCGAAGCACGCACCGATAAAATCGATGGCACCTACGTCAATAGCGCCTACGCGTCGACAGCTGGCGATCGGCCTGTCGTGTATTTCAGCCTGAACTCGGCAGGCGCCGAACTGCTCGGTAATCTCACGCGCAAGAACGTATCCGAATCCACTGGGGCCGCCGCCATGCAAAGACGCCGTTTGCTCGCCATTATTCTTGATGGGCAAATTGTCTCAGCCCCGGCGATCCAATCGGAAATCCGCGCGCAGGGCCAACTCACGGGAAATTTCACGCAGAAAGAGGTCGATGACATCGTGAATGTTCTTCGCGTCGGCAGGCTACCCGCGAAACTCAAACGTGGCCCTCTAAGCGAAACTGAAGTGGGACCGAAGGCCAATTGAGCGATAATGGCGACCGTTCACTCAGGAAGTTCCGTGATCCGCTCCTCTCGATCCTTCGGCGGCGCGTCTTCCGGCCGCGGTTCATCGCGGTTCTCCCAGGCCTCGCGCAGGTCCGCGACGAATTGGCGGTATTCGTCCTCGGGGTATAAGTTCATGGGGATCAAGTAAGCCTGATTCGATGCGATATACACGAAAGTGAAATCGTCGTTGCCGACAATTTTTTCGATCACGCGAAGGTCGGTGCTGCTATCGATCCACTCTGTTTTCAGAAGCAGACGGTTGCCGACAATCTCCATTTCACGCCAGCCGAGCGCTATTTGGTTGTTGCCCTCGGCGTATATCTTTTGAACCATGGATTCCAAATTCGACATCCAGCGCCAGCGGCTAAGAAAGTACAAGCCCACCAGCGCGGGCAGACCAAACGTGATCGCCACCGCCGACAGCACAAAGAATCGGATCGGATCTTCGTCGAGAAGATCGATGTTCGCCAGCATGGTAACGAGCCCAACGATGCAGAGGATCAACGGAAAGAGCAACGAGAAGATCAATCGTTGCCGGCGAAGCATGGGGGAGTTTTCCGCGTGGAATCGATTGAAAGCGATCAGGTCGTCCATCGTCGTCTCGAAACGAATTCTCACGGCTTGCTCCTCGATTTGGCCTGGCGCGGTTCCCTTGCGTCTATTCTGCCTTGTCTAGTTCCGTCTGGCAATCGTCGATTCACGGATGTTCGTTCGATTTTGCGATGGCAATTTGCCGAAAAATTCCGAAAACACCTCTTCAACATTATCATGTGCAAATGAAACGAAAGGACATCCTCCCCAATGGCAAAACAACCTCTCAACATCGGCATGGTCGGCTATGGCTTCATGGGCCGGGCACATACCAACGCTTACAAGCAAGTCGGCCAGTTTTTCGATTTGCCGCGAACGCCCGTGCTCAAGGCGGCATGTGCTCGCGATGCGGCCAAGGTCAAAGCATTCGCGGACAACTGGGGCTACGAATCGATCGAGACCGATTGGCGAAAGCTGCTCGAACGCAAGGACATCGATTGCATCGATATCTGCACGCCGAACAATTCCCACGCCGAGATCGCCATCGCGGCGGCACAAGCGGGCAAGATGATCCTGTGCGAGAAGCCGCTCGCCATGAACGGGCCGGAAGGGCT
>CAZAFH010000049.1:0-52331 GCA_964484265.1 uncultured Singulisphaera sp. | reverse complement strand
GGAAGGGGTGAGGGCCGCTTGACGATGGCAATGCCAGGAAAATATCAGCATTGCAAACAACCTGCGGCCCTCACCCCCGACCCCTCTCCCGGAGGGAGAGGGGAGAAAATGCGCAACACTTTTCGGATGAACGCGTGGTTTGGTTTTCATCAGGCAAGCCCAGGGGTGAGGGTATTCCCGAAGCCCTGGGATTCTGAGTGCCTCAACCGCTGCCGAATTTCGCCTTTCCGAATTCGATTCGTTTCGCCGAGGTGGCACCAATAATGAAACATGCAGGAATCATCGCGTTCTATTCGCTTCTCACGTTGATCTATTCCAGCTATTGCATCTGCGATGCGGGCGAGAAAAAAACGACGCTTGCCAAGGCTGTAAACCTTGACAAGCTCAACACGGCCGACGACGAGGAAGACCCCAGCCCGACGCCGGATGGGTCGGTGCTGTTGTATGCATCGAAGGCCAAGGGCAGCTATGACATCTACAAGTCAAAAAAACTCACTACTGGTTACGGTCCGGGCAAGCCGTTCATCTACGACAAAGGCGCCGATGAGCGCGCGCCGTTCATGCACAAGGACCGCTACTACTTCTCGACGAACGAGGTACGCGACGAGAAGTTCGCCAAGCTGAAGAATTTCGACATTGTGATGCAGATCGGTTTTCAGATTCCCCTCTTCGTGCCTGGGGATGTCAATTCAATCGCCGAGGAACTGTATCCTTGGATCACGCCTGGCGGGACGGAGTTCTACTTCAGCCGAAAAACGAAGGAAGGCTGGACGCAGTTCATCGCCAAGGGGCCGACGCCTGGCCCGATTGGCAAATCGAAAGAGGTCGGCTTTCCGCCAGGCTATCACCGAGCGACGGTCGCGGGCAGCGGCCTGGTGATGTTCTTGCAGGGGCCGCTCGAAGACGGGAAGATCGGCATCTTTCGCAGCAAGCGAGCAAAGGCAACTGAAGCCTGGTCGCAACCGCAACCGGTGTCGGCTCTCAATCACCCGGAAAGCACCAAGGGCGACATGCAGCCGGCACTGACTATCGATGGCACGCGACTGTTCTTCGTGTCCGACCGACCCGGAGGCAAGGGCGGCCTCGACATCTGGACCGTGCTGACCTCGCAACTGAAGTGATCGCAGAGGGCGGGCTAATTCACGCCATACGTCCGCGCCAATTCGACGAGCGTGCGTACGAAGCTGCCGGTGCCGCCTGATTCGCGCGTGGCGTTTTCGCGCTCGGCCCATGCTGGCCCGGCGATGTCGAGATGGACCCACGGCACGTCGGCGACGAACTCCTCGAGCAGCTTGGCCGCTGTGATCGCGCCGGCGTAGCGCGAGCCGCCGGTGTTTTTCATGTCAGCGATATCGCTCTTGATCATCTCGCGGTAATGTGGAAACATCGGCAGCTGCCAGGCCTTCTCGCCGACAGCGTCGGCGGCGGACAGTACTTTGGCGCCCCAGACGGCGTTATTGGTCATCAAGCCGGCGACATCGGAGCCAAGCGCGATCAAGCAGGCTCCCGTCAGCGTGGCGAGGTCGACGATATGCGCCGCCTTGAGATCGACGGCATAGGCCAGCGCGTCGGCAAGAATGAGCCTGCCCTCGGCGTCAGTATTGAGCACCTCGATTGTCTTGCCGTTGCGCGTCTTGAGAACGTCGCCGAGTTTCATCGCCTTGCCACTCGGCATATTCTCGACCAGGGCCATGATGCCGAGCACGTTTACCGGCAATTTCAACTCCGCGACCGCTTGCATGGCGGCGAGGACCGTGGCGGCGCCGGCCATGTCGCATTTCATATCGACCATCTGATCGGTCGTCTTGAGCGACAGCCCGCCGCTGTCGAAGGTCACGCCTTTTCCCACCAGCGAGAGCGTCGGCCTGTCCCCGCCCAGGCGATGTTCAAGCGTCACCAGTCGCGGCGGACGATCGGAACCGCGCGCGACGGCGAGCAGCGACTGCATGCGCTCCGCGATCAATTGCGATTCGTCAAGCACGCGGATCGCGAGATCAGTTTGCCCCGCGATTTCGATCGCACGCTGGGCGAAAGTCTCGGGAAATAAATCGCAAGGCGGCGTATTCACCAGAGTTCGCGCCAGATTCGCCGCCCGGCCTTCGATCTCGCCGCGGCGAACGCTGTGTTGAAGCGACTTACTTGCTTCGTTGGCGAGTATGACAACCGTCGCAGGCGGCGTTCGCTCGGTTGTGCTTTTGCGAATGCCAGCGGTGCATGAACCTTGGAACACTCCATGCACGCAGGCTTGCGCGATGGCTTCGCTCGATACCGTCGCCCCAACAGGTAGAGCGATTGCCAGACGCGGGCACGGTTTGGTGGAAACCGTTTTCGCAAGGGCCGCATGAGCGCCAAGGACGCCCGCGAAATCCGCCTTGTCGCGCGGTCCCAGGCCTACGAGCATCAGTCGCTCGGCCGCCGCGCCGGCGGGCTTGTAGATGGGCAGAAGCTCTTTTGCCTTGCCCGTGAAATCGCCTTGCTCACGAATGCGCGTGATGACTCCGCCGAGCTTGGCGTCGAGTAGGCTCGGCGATTCGGGCAACGGGGCCTTTTCCCAAAGCCCGATCGCCAGCCAGTCTGCCTTGATTTCGTGAAGAGGAGTCTGTTCCAGGGACACTTGCATGCGGGGATTCCATCAGGGTTGAAAGTGAGAAGATTATGGCTGCTTCAGATCCGCTTCGAGTTCCTTGACCAGATCGGGGTTCTTCTTGCGTAGGTGTTCAACGAGCGGCCGCGTCTCGGGCAGCGGACACGCGATGGCGTAGCGTTCGATGCTGCCTCGCACGATGGGCGATTGCGCGCCGGGCTGATCGTAAAGCGCGAGCACTTGCCGGGTGAACTCCCAGCGTTTGTTTTTGCGTAAATCATTGATGGCGACGTCGGCGATGTCCGGCTGTTTGAGCGCCAGCGCCCAGCCGCGCATTACTTGCGTGCCGGTTTCCTCGGGCCGGGCGTTGTAGAAGAAACGCAAAGTCCTCATGGCCGCATAGCGGACGAGGAACTCCGTCTTCGGATCGGCGATGAGCTGCTCGCTGAGATCCCAGCCTTGCTTTGGCCGAAGCGAAATATATCCGGCGAGGATCCCTTCGTAGGCCTTGTAATATCGGCTCGACCGTGCCGCGAGAAGAGCACGCAACGTTTCCGCATCGTCGGCAGTTCCGCAAACGCCAAGGAGATAGGTAAACATACTGAGGCGTTCGGGTTCGATGTTTGGTTGTTTGATTACCGTGCGAAGCGCTTCCGGTGAGAGTCGTTTAGCCACTCGTGCTACCGTTTTGTCGTCGGCCTTGGCAAACATGAGAAAGGCTTCGTCGGCCACGATGGGGTCGGCGTCGGCGAAATGCTTGGCGGCGTAGAGCAGCATGTCGTCGGGTTGACCCGCGCGGCGGCGAACTTCCGAGGCGAATTCCAGCACGCGTACAGAAGGCAATTCCCGGCCCCAATAGGGAACAAGTCCCGCCTTGGTCGTTTGGAAGAACATTACCCATTTAGGCGGTGATTTGGGATCCAGCACGGGCAGGTATTGCGCGAGGAGCAGCGTCTTGCCCGGCGAGGATCCCGCCGGAGCTTTCAGGATCCGGTCGATCTGGAATTCCGTCGTGCCCTTGCCATCCGGTCCGAGTTTCGGATTGGCAATCACGCCGAACGCGACCATCCCCGCTTCTTGGTATTCGTAAACAATCGAGCGACTGGCCGACAGCGTCCCGCACAAACTGCACGCCGGCAAGGAGTAGGGCAGCGCAAGGCACGCCAGTAGAACGCCAACCAGCAAGCATCGTGATCGCATGGGAACTCCGTTTCACGAGAATAAATATCTATCCCTTTTTCTTTTCGACGGTCGTCGTCGCTGCCGGCGTCGATTCGAGATCGAGCAATTCGCGCGTATCATTCACCCATTCAGCATCGCGTTTACGCTGCTCGGCAACGAACGCTCCGGCGTTTTTGGTGGGGCATTGAAGTGCATAGCGAAGAATCGACTTGCGAATGATCGGCGTATTAAATGACTTTTGGCCGTACATGCCGAGAATCTGGTCGCAATACTCCCAGCGTTTCCAGCGGCGAAGGTCCTCGATGGCGAAGTCAGCCATGTCGGGCACATCCAAGATGCCGGCAAGCCCCTTGACGATGGCGGCACGGGATACTGATTCGTTCTTGTCGATCAGATCCGGTCGGCTTTCCCAGAAGAATCGCATCGTTTGCAGACCGGCGAAGCGGACGAGGAACGGTTGAGCCGGATCGCGAACAAGCGACTTGACCATGGTCCAGCCTTTTTCCGTTTCGAGCATCGTGTAGGCCGCCATCAGGCCGTGCAGGCCCGAACCTTGTCGCTTTTCGGGGTCTTGAATCATCGCCAGCAGCAGTTCCGCGTGCTTTGCGGTGCCGCAATGGCCGAGCAATGACGCATAAAGCCCATAGCGAAACGACGGGGTCTTGGGATCCTGGAGCCATCCTGCGATCTTGTCGGCCGGCAGCTTCTTGGCCATATCTTTGTAATCGTTGTAATCGGCTTTAGCGAATTCGCGGTAGGCGTCGAGCGCGACTTCGATTTCCGGGCTGTTCAGGAAATCAAAGGCGTAGCGCAATCGTTCGGGTTGCTTGCTGTCGCGAAGTTTGATCGCGCCAGAAAGATACTGGCGCATCTCGCTATCTTTCGTCAGTTGCACGCCCTTGTAGGGATCGAGTTTGCCCTGATAGATTTCGAAGAAAACGATGAATTTCGTCTTCGAGTCGATGATCGCCTTGGGCAAGGTCAGCATCTTCTTTCCCTTGACCATTTCGTGCGGTTTGATGACCTCTTCGATGATGAAATCCGATTCGCCTGGGTCCACGCCATTCTTGGAAAACCGCGGGTTCTCGAAATGACCGTACAGGATAATGTTCGCCTGCTCATATTCGCCGGCGAGCGTCGGGCCTTTTTCCGTCTCGCAAAACGGGCAAAACGCCTGCGCACTGCCAGCGGAAACAAGAAGCGTCAATATTGCGGCAAGCCAGGTGAAACGGTTAGAAATTGCATACTTCATGAGTCGATCTCGCCAAAGGTGATGGAGCGGCCTCTCATCGTATTATCGCGGATTGGATAGGCAAAGTGCAACAGCGAATTCAATCGATTTCGCGATTATCGTAGCCATCACGCGGAGAGCCAGTGATTTTTTGGCGAGCCGGGAGCGTGATCGACCGTAGGAATAAGCAATAACCGTGGATTTCCTCCAGTCGCTCACGCTCCTGGCTCGCCGAGAACTGAAAGAATCACATCCTCGGAGCGTGATGGATGAAAGACCATAATCCATCACGCGGAGCGTGATGGCTACGGTGTGTCATTTCAGATAAATATTCGGATCGGGCGGGCAACTCTCGATGTCTTCGCTGTTCCAGACGGTCAATATCGTGAGGAAAGCCCCGTTGCCTCGCTCGCGGAATTCGACTTTTCCGGTGACTTTCACCCATTCGGTATCGCGAAAACCGGTGACCGGTTCGCGCGAGAGCATCGGCACGTTGAGCTGGACGACATCGCTCGCGCAGCAATTGATCTTTTGACGAACCAGCATGAACTGATGCGGATTCGCGGAGAATGGCATGAACTGTCCGCGCACCGTGACGAGCTTGCCGCCCCATTGTTCGCGTTGGTCGGGCCTGAGCGCCAGCGCCTCGAGTTGCTTGAAGTCGATCGGCTCGCCCTTGCCCGAAGGCCGCAACCCGACACCCAGGAAGCCGAGCTCATTCCAGTGGTCGCCAGCGAGCATTATCGCGGCGAGGTATATATCGCTTTTCGCGGACACAAGGTGCTTGGAATCCGACTCCAGCGACCCTTTGTGCGATTCGATCGGGTGAATTCTCCCCACGAGATAGTGGGCCGCCATCGAATACGCAAAAACCTGTATGACGAGGGAAATGACGATCGTGATGATGAGCTTGGCCCGAAAGACGCGCGTGAACATCAGAAGCAGCTTCAGATCCAGCATCGGTCCCAGGACGAGAAACGCGAGCTTCGAGCTATCCGGCCAAAAGAGCGGGAAATTGGCGGCGACAAACGCGTCGGCCTCGCTGCACAAGCAGAACAAGACGGCGACTCCCATCATCACGAGAATCGCGATCGCCGGCGTGTGTTGAATCGATTCCTGAATGTCGGTGGCTTTGATGACGAATTTTCCGCCCGCAGCGAGCATCGCGCCGAGCACGAGAAACGCCATGATATCGACGAAATCGTTCAGGGCCGTCTTGGTGATGTTATTGATCCGCTCGCTCCAGACGCGATGCGCGATGCCATTGTCTTCGCTTGAATTTGAGCCCTGCAGTCCTTTCAAGACGCTCGGGTGGAGGAGTGCCGACTCACGCCCCTGAGCCTGCCAGTGCACGATGACCGCGGTCACACAGGCGACGACGTAGGCCATCCCGACGCGCAGGCCGACGACCCAGAGCGTGCCGCCGAGCACGTCGTTACGCCCTGGTTCGTTGTACCCGCTGAATGCCACGTACGTGCTCGTAATCACGACGACGTTGATCACCGGCCCCGCAAGCATGTAAGCAACGCAGACGCCGAGAGGCAACCCCTTTCTCAATAGACGCTTCATGACCACGATGATGCCGCACTCGCACATCGGGAAAATCAGCCCAAGCAAGCCGCCGATGAGGATGGCGAGGACATGATTTCGCGGCACCACCTTCGCGATCGCTTGTTGCGGGACGAATTCTTCCAGCAATCCCGCCAGCAGCACGCCAAGTACGATGAACGGCAACGCCTCGTAGATGATGCTCGTGAAATCGAGGACGAGTTGTTTGTAATCCAATGCGATCTGGGCCATCTCGAACCCGCGAATCTTCGGCGGTTCGTCGGGTAGACCGAGCAGAAACAGAATGATCGGCACGAGAATCACGACATAGCGCCACGGCGCCCACCCATGATCGTGGTCGGCGGCATCGTGGTCGTGATGGGCATGCCCGTGCGAATGGGCGTGACCGTGAGCGTGATCGTGGCCGCACGATTCTCCAGGCGCGTGCTCATGGCCGCACGCCGGCGCCATCGGCAGGGAGGTCGTCATTCCCGCGTGGAGGTTCGCGTCCTTCACAGCAGTGGCGTGTTCGTGCTCGTGTTCGTGCGAGGCCTGGCTGTGATCGTGTGTGTGCCCGTGGTCGTGATCGTGGTCGTGCGTGGGTCGGAATGCCGGATCGCGCGATTGATTCCACAGGATGATCCCGCGGGTGAAGGCGACGATGACAAGTGCGAGTCCGCTCAGGAGAACGTAGATGTGAAACTGCTCCGCCAACATCGTTTTCAGCATCTGCGTCTGCCAAAACCATAGGCAAAGACAGATGACGCCGAACATTCCCGACAGGCCGACCATGCAGAGTTGATCGATGAAGTAGTTATCTTCATCATCATGATGGTGATGGTGATGACCGTGACTGTGGGTGTGGCCAGACTCGGGCGGATGAGAATGATCGTGTCCGTGCGAATGAGAATGGTCAGACATTGTAATACTGCTTTTGATGGTTCAAGGAGGGAAAACACACGGTATTTACCATACGCAGTCATCGGGCCATTTAGTTCACAGCATCTCTGCGATGCGTTTATTGTCGGTCGCAGAGATGCGAAAACAAGGGGCTTCCCGGCGTCACTGGAACGGTTCGGCGTATAATTCGCTTCGTGTGGATCGACTCCCCAAGACGAAGGAGCTTCTCATGCAACCCCGTATCGTGCGACTCGGCTTTCCGTTGATCCTTCTATTGGCGTGCTTGTTAGGCAATGCGGGCGCGATCAAAAGCCAGTCGACGGCGACGAAGCTACTGCCCGAGGGCTGGGATTATGTCGTGCCGATGAAGAAAGTCGCCGGCAAATTTCGCGGCGTCGAAGGCGTCGTCATTCATGTCGGCGGGTCGATGACCATCGCCAATCCCTACGGAACCTGGCCGCGCAGCGGAAAAGGCAAGACGCGCGAAGACGAGGCGATCCTAAAATGGATGCACACCGACAAAAAGAACAAGACCGACGGCTGGTGGCTGTGCCGAACCGAACTCGTTCCCTACCGAGCGTACACCGCGGAAAGCGGCCTGAAGTCGGCTATGCTCTTCGCCGGCGGAAAACGCGGCCTGCCCACGCTGGAAAAAATGCTGGATGACTACAAGCCGCGCATGGTCACCATCGAGTGCGGCATTTACGACATCGAAGATGGTGTTGCCCTCGACGATTACCGCAAGAACATGGCCAAGGCGCTCGACCTGATCCTGGCCCGCGGATCGATTCCGATTCTCAACACGATCCCCCCGTTCAAGGCACAGTTCGAGCGGACGAAACAATTCAACGAGGTCTTGCGAGCAATCTCAAAGGAGCGAGGCACGCCGGTCCTCGACCTGGAGCGTGAAATCTTGACGCGCCGCCCCGACGACTGGTTCGGCACGCTGATGAACCGAATCCACCTCACCGCGAGCAACGCCAGCGCGGAACCGACGCCCGACAACCTACGCAAAAGCGGCTACCAGCTGCGCGGCTGGCTAACCGTGCAGAAGATAGCCGAGGTAAAGGGGCGGGTGTTGTAGGCGTGATGTCCGTCCGATATGAACTCCGCCAATAATAGCGGGTACGCGAAAAGGGACATCAATTTCCCTTTCCATTCCAAGTCGACGCGAACCGTTCAATTCCATGTCAGCTGGACATTTAGACTGCCCGACTGAGTGCTCCAGTCGTCGTCGGTGTGTAGGCCGAACAGGAGATTGTTCGGCATGATGCGGTCGTCTGTGGGCCCGATCTTAGTGACAATTAGATTTGCGCCAGCCGTGCCGATCGGCATCTGCGCACACGCATTGACATCTGATGCGTTTTCCGGTCCGTAGTCCCACATCGCCGTCAGCAGGCCATCAAGAAAAACGCCGACGGGTTGCGGCGCCTTGTTAAGTCGTTTCATATTCTCCGAACCGAGAGCCGACGTAAAGTACGCGTCGATGGTAGTGTCGTTGTCGCCTGCTGGTGCTCCGTTCGCATCACATGCACCATGTTCATTATTCCACGTTTGCCCGGCCGGTACGACGATCCCTACCGTGGACGCATCGATTGGTGCTGGAACAAAACAGGGAAGGCTTTCAAGGAGTTTCTCGTTCTTCGGCAGCGCGACGCCAAATGGCGTGTAAGCAAAGAACAGGCATCCTTTGGCGGGAACCGTGACACTCACCGGCGTGGCGCCAGGAATAGCGATGAAGCCGAACGTCACGCTCTCCAATAATCCGCCGCCGTTGGCGTAGGCTCCGATCGCGATGCGGTAATTGTTCGCACGTGGTGCGACTGGTGGAATGCCATTGACCTGAACATTGGCGAGTCGAAAAGTGTCGTTGTTGTCGTTTGGGATTTCGATATGCCCATTCGGCGGGTTCAAAGGGTCGGGGATGTTGGCGGCCAGGTTAAAATTCGCGGCAAAATTCCCAATGCGCATAAAATAGTGTTTTGCTGCGGGATCCGTCCTTATCAACTCCACAACGATCTCACCCTTGTTTGCCGCGTAGTTGGTTAACAAAATACCGCGGTTTGCTTGCGGTTTGATCATGCGGTGATACCTCGATCGCAGTGGATTCCCAACGAGGGAAGAGGCGAGAGCACTGCCGTCATTGGTCGCGGTCTCAGGCATGGTTTTCGACATTTTTATTCTCCCGAAATAATGTGATGGAATGGTTATTCGCCACGAGCGAATAGGTAGATTTTCGCATCGCGAAAATGACAGTCGTTGCGATGTGCGAGGATTCCGAACGACCCGCGAAAGTCTTCGCCAGGGATAATGTCGCCAGGGTCCAATTCGGCCAGTGAACTTAGGCGAACATTGTCGAGATAAATTTGAACCGCATCTCGCTCGGTGACGGAGATTTCTAGGACTCGTTCTCCGAGGCGTTTCGGTATCTCTTCAGATTTGAGCCACTCGGATTTTGGGACGATGCGTGCATCGGCGTTCCGACTTAACGTTTCTCGCCCGCGATCCAACGAAAGGTCTGGTTTTTCCCCAATCAGGTTGAACGAGACGTACTGAAATCGCGCAATCTCGTCGTCCTTCAGCGTCGGGTCATCGATCGGCGTGCGGTAGCCGAAGAAAACGCCGACGCGCTCCCAGGTATTGGTATCCAGGGTGACCTGGAACTTGTAATTGCGTTTCTTGGTCGTGCCGATTTTAAAATAGGCCATGTCGCGATTTGTAATGAAGAATCGCTGCATCCGTTCGTCGTACTTCGTATGCCCCGGACCGTCGGTCTGCGTCCAGACGAGTTTCATCGGCTCGCGGACGAAGAGCGGGTGCCAGCGCATTGGTTCGAGATGGTCGACGTCGTAGGGATCGACGGGTTCGCGAAATCGCCAAAGTGTCGCCAACGAAACGGCAATACCCACCAATAACAATCCCGCAGCCACCATGAGTTTCCGCCGGCGCGGCCACTTTTGTGCTGGCTTGGGTTCAGACGCTGGCTCTGCGGGCGAATAAGTCAGCGTCTCGCGTGCGGCGGTGCCGGGGGTTTCGTCGTCACCGTGCCGAGTGAATGCTTCTGGCGGTGTCGCCTTTAATTGGCTACCCTCGGCAAAGGGGCGAAGCGCCTCCACGAGTGCAGTCGGGGTGGCGAAGCGGTCCGCGCGGTTTTTTGCCGTCATCTTTTGGACGACCGCGTTCAATTCCATCGGCATTCCGTCGGGCAGGGCAGGGAAGGGGACATTGGCGTGGGCGTGTATCTTCTGGGCGACCGTGGCGTAGTCCGCAAAGGGGGTGCGGTCCGTCAGCAGCTTGAAGAGCGTGCAGCCGAGGCTGTAGATATCGGCTCTGATATCCACCGTGCGGGGATCGGCCGTTTGCTCTGGCGCGCTGAAATCCATCGTGCCCAGAATGGAGTTTGCGCTTGTCAATTCGCCGGCGGCGTTATCAACGCTTTGCAACCTTGCCAACCCAAGGTCCAGAATCTTCACCACGCCGTCTGTCGCCAGCATCAAGTTCCCCGGCTTCAAATCGCGATGAACGAGATGCGCATCGTGGATGGCTTCCAGTCCACGTGTCGCCTGGTAAACACAATTACAAGCGTCGGCAACGGAAAGGGGGCCCTGATCCTTGACCAGCTGGCCGAGATCGATGCCTTCCACGTATTCCATCACGAGATACGGAATATTCTCGGCGATGTCGGCAAACTCGGCGCGCACGATGTTCGCGTGAGCCTTGACTCCGCCGATCGCTTCGATCTCGCGAAGAAATCGCTGTACGAGCTGTGGTTGTTTCGCCAAATCCGGCTTGATCAGCTTGATCGCCACGCGGCGACCGGTCATCATGATGTGAGTGGCTTCAAAGACATCACCCATTCCACCCCTGCCCAGGCGTCGCCCCAGGAGGTATGGCCCCAAACGGGAAATCGGCGGAGGAGCATTGGCGATGGGCATGGAGAGCTTTCGTGATGTTTAACAAAAACTTAATCTCCTTATATTCCATGCCGCGCGCCAAGTAAACAAAAATCCAAAATATTTCGACGAAACGACTGACTCCGCATCGCGGAATGAACGGTAGACTCTCCCGGTGGTGTTGATCGTGCGGCAGGACGTCGAGGTCGTTCGCGGCGATTTGATTTGGGGTTCGAGCGATTTTGTGTCATACTTAAACTATGATACTCCGCGCATTTTTTGTGATCGTGTTCGCTTATAGCATCGGGGCTTCGCGACTTCACGCGCAACCGCCTGGACCGCCGCCGCCGGCGAAGTACAAGTGTACGCTGCGCTATTACATCCCCGCTCCGCGCGATGAACACGTCCGGCAATACGACGCGATGATTCGGCACCTGCAGCGCATCGGTTTCGAGTTCGATCCACCGCTCGACAAACATCCCGATACCGACCGCGAAGATCGCACCAAGAATTATCTCAACGGCTTCATCGCATCGAGCAAGGCGACTCGCATTCTGGAATCGCCGAGCGTACAGTCAATCGCGCTCATTCCGGCGGAGCCTGATGAATTCGCGCTTCCAGATAATGCCGACGACCCGGTGCATGTGCGACTTGAACTGCCCGGCGGCCTTTCAACAAGCAGGCAACGCGAGTTGCAGAATCAGGCTCGCGTTCTGCTTCGCGAAAACGGCTTCAAAGAGGCCCCCGGATACGACCATCACGGCTACACGCGCAAGCCCTACACGCGGATCGTCGGCACGATTCCGCGCGGCCGATTCGATCTGCTCAACCGCGACATGCGCTCGCATCCCGCCGGTTGGCTAGGGCCGATTATTCCGCGTGACGAAATTCCGCTACCGTTGCGCGAGATGAACCCGGTCCGCGTCATCGAGGTGATGCGCGATCGCACGCCGATCAAGGAATTGACCGACCCGCCTGCGCGCGACGCGATTTTTTTGGAAAAGATCAGTCCGGATCTGTGGAATCTGGTCAACGCGAAAGGACTGCCGCCGACCGAAATCCGCGTGCAGATCGGCTTCGCGGGCACGTTGCAATCCGACGGCCGGGCGTGGAAGCAACTGCTGCTCGATGCCGCACCGGGGCACGTGGTCGAAGGGCAGTTCGGTTCGTTCGTCACGGCACGGGTGCTCGTCGAGCAGGTGCCGCGCATTGCAGCGTCGGCGAGTGTTTCGTTCATCCGCCTGCCTCGCGTGCCGGCCGTGGACATCAACCCAAAGTTGGTTGGAAAAGGCGATAACGCGAAGGCCCTGGAAAACGCGGGCTTGAATGAACTGCACAAACGCGGGTACACGGGCAAGGGCGTCCGCATCGGCATCATCGACAGCGATTTTCGCGGTTGGCAGGAACTCGTCAAGAAAAAGCAGTTACCCGCGACGACAACGCTCGTCGATCTCACGACGGAAATGAGCGCCGAGATCCAGCCTGCGGGCTACGGTGGCAACCCCGCGGGAGTCGGCCACGGGACCGCGCTCGCAAATGCCGCAGCGCTGGCGGCGCCCCAGGCCGACATCGTGCTGATTCGGGCCGAGGTCGGCGATCCGCATCAGCTTCACGATATCTTGCGGTATGTCCAGGGCGGGCGCTTCTCGGGCATGATCGAGTATCGCCACGGCGAACTGTTATCCCGCGGGACGCAGTTGCAAAATCGCCGCGAGCACCTGCTGAAGGAACGCAAGATCATCCTCAACGACTTCACGGACGAAACCGATCTTCGCGCTTACCTCGAGTTCCTTGGTCCATTCTTTGGCTGGCTCTACAGCGATCGCGAATGGCATTACAAACGGATGGAGTTTCACGAGAAACTCGAAGCAGCCCAGCGGGCACGCGACGAGCGGTTCCGCCAATTCATGAAATCGGTTCGCTCGCTCGAGGGGATTCCAATCCTCGTGAATGCGTTGAGCTGGAATTCGGGCTATCCGCTCGGCGCAGGCAGTCCGCTCTCGAAAGCGCTGGATGATCCCAAGGGACCGCTCTGGTTTCAGGCCGTCGGCAACACGCGCGGGCAGGTCTGGCATGGATTGTTCCGCCATACGCCGGGCGACCCCGCCATGAAATTCGTGCCTGACGGCGACCCGCTCCCCAAGGGAAGGTGGTCAAACGAGGTGCAGTTCCTGGCCTGGCAACCCTATCAGGGTAAACAAACGGCCGAGCTTCCCGACAAACTGCGCGTGCGATTCACCGTGCAATGGCGTGAGCCGCATGACCCCGACTATTTCACGCCCGGCGGACCGGAAGATTTTTACGTAAAGCCGCTTGCCGCGGTTCGCTTGCATGTGATGAAGCAGCGCGATCCGAAGGGCAAAGCTTTACCCGCCGATGCCTTTGAGTCGGTGGCCCGGACCGGGGACTGGGCGGAGCGGATCGAGCACCAGCCGAGCGGATCGCTCTATGAGCAAGTGCTGGAAACGTCGTTGGACGAAACCGGCGTCTACGCGATCCGCATGGAAAAACCGATCAGCGAGCAATGGGTGCTCGCGCCGCATGAGGTTCGCCGAACAAAGACATTTCGGCGGCTCGCCGGGCTTATCCCGACCGGCATTCGCCCGCTTGGCGTGCCGAATCTGGTCGCGCTGGAAAAAGACTGGGATCTGCGGCCGCGCGTCTTCGTGGAAGTGCTGGACGAGCCAAATCGATTGCAAGGCCGGGTGGTGTTCGCCGACTTCCCAACGATCGCTGGCGCGATCGGATCACCAGCGGACGCACGGAACGTGATCTCCGTGGGGGCTGCGAATCTCGACAATAAGCCGCAGCCGTACAGTGCTTTCGGAACGCCGGCGGGAATGGAGCTAGCGCCTCGGCCATGGCTTTATGCCTACGACGAACTCGATATCGCTCCCGGCGGGGCTTTCGGCACAAGCGTATCCGCCGCGTTCGCCGCCGGGACCACCGCCGCCATGCTCACGGGCAAGATGCCTCGCGAACAGATGCTCCAGATCTTGCGTTCCCAAGAAGGCAAGGTATTGCACGTGCCATTACGGAAATGAACATCTGGGATGGCAAATATCAGTTATCCTTTTTCTCTTCTTTTTCTTTTGGCTCCGGCGGAGCATCCGGTCGGAACTTCAACAGGTCAGCGCCCGCGCGAGCGCCGACCGATCGGGTGAACAGGCTCACTGTGACCGTGAGTTGCGCTCGTAATGCGGGATCGTCGGCCGTCTTGTGGGCGTCACGTAATGCCGCGAGCAGATTCTTGTCGAGCTGGACGCCATTCTTTTGCATATGGCGATTAAGCTCTTGCGCCGCCGTGATCCGCAGTTTGCCGCGATTCGGATCGGTGACCAATCCCGCCAGCTTGATCTGGAACTCCTTGCCGCTCTGTAGCCCTAAAATCTCGACGGCTTCGACAGCGAATTCCGGGCGTTGGAGTTGGTCAAAGATTGCGGGATATGCGGACTGCAAATCGTAGCCACGGTACTCGCCTTTCGCAATGCGGTAAAGCGTATCCATCGACGTCTTGGCGAATGCCTTGTGCTCCTCGGCCGAGATCTTCGCGCCCTGGATACGGCGAATATGAGCTTCGATGCGATCTTTTTCCGCCCCGGATCGGAAGCCATCGTCGAGCACGACGAGAGCGCTCGGGTTGGATGCAGTCATACGGCGCAGGAGCTTTTCACGCGACATCTGTTGCAATTCTGCCGGCGTTACCTTGATCATCTCCACCGCCTTGATGCGAGTTTCGACGAGATTCTTCAGTGCCTCATTGGCCTTGAAGCGGTCATCGAGGACGATAAAGGCACGCGGATTGTCCGCCGTGAGCTTGAGTGTCTGAACCTCGGCGGCTTCCTTGGTGACGATGAGCATGGGAACCAGGCCCAATGGATCGTGCCTCCTTAGTTTCACGTAAACCTCGCCGAACTCCTTCGCGGGAACGTCGTGATGTAGCACGACAAGCTCAAATTCCGCAAGGTTCGCCCGGTCGATGTTGTCGGCATCGCGCAGCGTCCGAACCAGAGTGGGCGCGTAGCCGAGTTCCTGAAGGAGCAGGCGCGTTTTTGCCTCGTCGCCATCGGGCGTGTAGAGGACAATCGCCTTGGGGGTGGGCCGCGCTTTTTTGGCGACGATGATGAGCATCGGCAATCCGCCGATGTCGTAGTTTTGGCGAAGTTGTTCGTAGATGAACGGAAAATCGACATTGGGCATCCCGCGATGCAGGACGACGAGATCGAAGTCGGCGCTGTCCCTCACCTTTCTCACTGCATCCTTGATGTCGCGCGAAAAGACCGGCTCGTATCCCATGCCCTTGACGATGTCGGCAAGAGCCGCTTCCTCGCCGGCGACGGGGTACGCGATGAGCGCCTTGGGCGTTGGCGAGCTTGAGAGAAATCGACTGGAAAGATCGACGATCCGATCCGATGCCACGGGAGGATTGCCGGTCGCGGGCATCTTGAGCATGGCTTGCATGGCGGCGAATTGAACGCGGCGATCCGGGTAGAAGAGAGCCCGCGTGATCGGGCCGTTGGCCGACTGCGCCGCGCGAATTTCGCCGCGTGCGCCCAGCGCCTGGATGAGCGGCAGAATCACGGGCAGGCGGTGCTCCTGCATTGCTTTTTCCAGAGTGCGCGTCACCAGTTCCGAATCGAGCGATGTCAGCAGTTCGTGCGTCTTCGCTGGCATCGGCATCAGTAGTGTTTGATTCAGCAAGCGGTTGTACTGCCGATCGAGCATCATGCTCAGGAATACGACCTGAGCCGGCTGATATCGTGGGTCGATATCGAGCGCCTCGCGGGCATAGCGTTCGCCGAAATATTCCTCGGCAAAGGCGGGCGTGAGTTTCACGGGCTTCAGCGAAATCGCCTCGCCGTCCCAGGGCCAGATCGTTGTCTCCTCGCGATCGTATTTGACTTTACCCTGATAATGTTTTTCGGCCAGCGCCGTCAGCACGACTTTTGCCGGCACAAGATCCGATTCACGCGTTCGGAGGAGCGACGATAGCACTTGCGTGGCTTTTTTTCGCACAATTTCAGGGTATTGCTTGGCGGCAGAGAGATGCCAAAGGTAAGGGACGGCCCGCTTATCATCGCGACGGTGGATGATGTCGAGCAGCGTCATGCGCAGTTCGATGTCGCGCGCGTCCTTGGCATCGACGGCCTTGAGCACCTCAAGGTAGATCGGCACCGATTCCGGGCCTATTCGCAGGAACACCTCCCGAATGCGGCCAAAGAGCGGTTTGTCGAAATTCGTGCGCAACGCTTCGACAAGGTACGGCACGGCTCGTTCGCGCGACCGCGCGATTTGTACGTAAGCGAAGGCGCGTTCCTCCTCCGTGAAAGCGCCTAGCCGTCCGATGAATTTGCGAATGCGCACCGGATCGCTCAGGTGCTTCTCGACGGCCTTCGCCACGCGGTCGATGAGGTCATCGACATCGGCCACCGATTCCTTTTGCAGCTTGGGCAATTCCGACCAAAGCTCGGGCCGAACTTGCTTGAGCCGGAGAAACGACGACAGGCCTTCCGCTGCCTCGATTTTCACCAGTTCGGCATCGACTATTTCGGGCGGATCGACTTTGAGATCGGGATTCGGGTCTTTCCCGAGCATGCGTTTCAAGTGCAAGCCGGCTAGATCGAATTTTCCCAGTTCCATCTCGATCTTGATGGCCGACCAGTAGGCGATGGTTTTGTTCGGCGCCTTGTCGGGCGGTTCGAAGAAATTCTTGTATTCGGTTTCCGCCTTGCGCAAGAGCTCCTTCGTGACTTCGCGTTCGTCGCGCGGCGGCGGTTGTTGTGCGTGTGCCGACGGCGACAAGGCCAGCACGCCGATGAATAAAAAGGGTAATGTCCGCCGGATGTTCATGATGGACTCCCCGTTTAGCCGCTCGCCTCTGGCGAGCGCGGGCTTGTTTTCATGCGGTCAACAAAAACCAACTCAGCATTCGATCTCGGGACGAACCAGGTCGTCGAACGTTTCGCGTCGGCGGATCAGATGGTGCTCGCCGCCGTCGACCAGCACTTCCGCTGCGCGGGGCCGGCCGTTGTAGTTAGACGCCATCGCCATGCCGTAGGCGCCAGCGCTGAACGTCGCCAGGAGATCGCCGCGATGAACGGGCGGCAGGTAGCGGTCCTTGGCGAGGAAGTCGCCGGACTCGCACACGGGGCCGACGACGTCCACTTTCTGTGTCCCCGGATTGGCGACTTCATAGTCGCTTGGCGGCGCTGCAAATTCAGCCGCCGGAGCGACGGGCCAAATGCGGTGGAACGAATCGTACAGCGTCGGCCGAACGAGATCGTTCATCGCCGCGTCTTGGATGACGAAATTTTTGCCGCCGGATTCCTTGGTGTAGATCACTCGGCTAACCAGAAGACCGGCATTGCCCACGATGAATCGCCCCGGTTCGAGAACGAGCTGGCAACCCGATTTTTGAATGCCCGGAATGATGACCTCGGCAAATGCGCTTGCTGGTAGAGCTTCCTGTTTGCGATAATGAATGCCGAAACCGCCGCCCATGTTCCACACGTTGATTTGGTGTCCCTGGCCGCGCAGCTTTTCGATCAGCAGCAAACCTTTTTCGATTCCCTGCCGATACGGGTCGGCGGAGAGTATCGGCGAACCGAGGTGCATGTGTAATCCTACCACCTTGACGTGCGGATTCTTGACGACTTTTGCGGCGAATTCAAGGACGGTATCGATATCCAGTCCAAACTTGACGCCTTTGACGCTGGTATCGGTTTTTGCGTGGGTTTTCGGCGGCAGGTCAGGATTGACGCGCAGAGCGACCTTGGCCACCCGATTCATCGATTTGGCGACTTCAGCGATGGCCAGCAGTTCGCCCTCGCTTTCGACGTTGAAGAGAAACACACCTGCGTCGAATGCCATGCGCAACTCAGGGTCGGTTTTTCCGACTCCCGCGAAGACGATCTTCTCGCCCGGGCAACCGGCTTTGAGCGCGCGAAACAACTCGCCGCCGCTCGTGACATCGCAACCCGCGCCGGCGTCCACCATCAGCTTGGCGAGATGCACGTTGCCGTTTGTCTTGATGCTGTAACAGATCAGCGGATTGACCACGGCAAAGGCCGACTGTATCTGCTTCAGGTGGTGCAGCAGCGTCTTTTTGCTGTAGACATAAAGCGGCGTGCCGTACTTCTCCGCAAGGGCAGGCACCGGTACATCGTCGCAGTGGAGGATTCGATTACGATAAGAGAAATGGTCCATGTAAAGTTTTTCCGATGAAGATTGTGTTGGACTTTGGCTGAGAACTCGACGTGTGATATTATACTTCACACGCATGGGAATGATAGACCGCGTAGAGCACTCTGGGCGAACTTGCTTGGTAATGAATGTTGACTTCATGAAGTGCGTGAGAAATTTTCGCATTCGTTTCAATAAGATTCCGGATTTTCCGCTGGCAAGTCGAACGTGTTGCGGGTAACGTAATGAGGGGTGAGTCTGCTCCTTTTTTCGTTTCGTTCGAACCGATTTTCAGACGAGCCGTACCACGGGGAACGCCAACGTGAAGAAGATTGCGATCCTGCCGACGCTCTTGACGCTGGGCAACGGCATCTGCGGATTTGTTGCCATTACGTTCATCAGCAAGATCGGCCCCTGGGAAACGAGCGAAGATACTGATACCTATTTTGCGAGTGCGGGCTGGTTCATTCTGCTCGCAATGCTCTTCGATATGCTTGATGGTTACGTCGCACGCCTTTCCAACACCGCGAGCGATTTCGGCGGCGAACTCGATAGCCTGTGTGACGTGGTCAGTTTTGGCGTGGCGCCCGCATTCCTCCTTCTCAAGATTGGTCCAGGGTGGGAGCCTAGCCAGTTCCTCCATCAGCTGGTGGCGGGCATCGCGGCGCTGTATTTTTCCTGTGCGGCACTTCGGCTGGCTCGCTTCAATGTCGAAAACGATCCCGATCCTGCGAGCCACAAGCGATTCAAAGGCCTCCCTTCTCCCGGCGCTGCCGGTTGCCTCGCAGGGTTGGCGATCTTCCGCGGCGAATTTCTTCCCATGCTGAACATCCGCATGCCAAATGTGGACGTCGAGGCGATTCGGCCAACTTTCGAGCGCGCTGTCGAAATCGCGGCGCCGCTGGGTACGCTCGTCGTCGCGCTCCTTATGGTGTCAAACGTGCCGTACCCGCATCTCACTGGCAAGATCTTTCGCGGCAAGAAGCGCATCGGACACCTCGTCCAAGTATTGCTTGCCGGCTTCATCCTTCTCATGTTTCGCTCGGCAGCGCCGCTTCTCGTCTTCTGGATTTACGCGTTCGTGTTCCCATTGCGCTCGCTCATCGTCCGAGGCACGCGTCAAGCCCCGGCGACGCTGGATGAGCATGCACCGCACAAGCTGTGAGCCGAATTGATTGGTAAGCGAAATTAGGACGATTCATGTTCACCGGTCTCGTTGAAAGTCTCGGAACGGTACGAGAGGTCGTTGTCGAAGGCGCAGGTACGCTCCTCCGCATCGACGAACCGGCGATCGCCAGCGACCTTCCGATCGGCGCTAGCGTCGCGGTGAATGGCGTCTGCCTGACCGTTGTCTCGTGCAACCACGATCTGTTCTCGTTCCAGGCCGGTCCGGAAACGCTGCGTTTGACCAATCTCGGCGAGCTGCGCAATGGTTCTCGCGTCAATCTCGAACGGGCGCTGCGTGTCGGCGACCGCCTGGGCGGGCATATCGTGCAAGGCCATGTCGATGGCGTGGGAACGATCGCACGGCGAGAGCCCCAGGGTGAATGGGAAACGATCTGGTTCGACTGCCCGCCCGATCTCGCCAGGCAGATGATCCGCAAAGGCTCTATCGCCGTCGATGGCGTGAGCCTAACGCTCGTCGATGTCGCCGCGAACCAATTCAGCGTCGCCCTGATTCCGCACACCTTGGCCGTCACCACGCTCGGCTTCAAACGACCGGGTGACACGGTGAATCTCGAGATCGATATGTTTGCGAAATATGTATTCAAATGCATGGAGCCGATGGAAAGGCCCAAGTAATGTCCGTTACCATCGTTGATTCCGTGCTTTGCCGAATATAATGTGACAATGGAAACGCAACCCCGCCAACATCCCGCGCCTCGGCAAACGCAATCGTATCTACGGAACCTGTTCGGCTCGCATCGGCTGCATCCCAAAAAAAAGCTCGGGCAGAACTTTTTGATCGACCTCAATCTGGTCGATTTCGTCGTCACCGCCGCCGAATTGACACGTGCGGATCTGGTGCTGGAAGTCGGCTCAGGCACTGGCAGCCTGACTGCCCAACTTGCCGAGCATGCGGGTTCGGTACTCAGCATCGAGATCGATCCGGCGTTTTTCGATTTGGCATGCGAGACTGTTCAGGCCCTTTCGCACGTTCGGCTCGTGAATGCGGATATCCTCAAGAACAAGAACCTCATCAATCCCGATATTTTGGCTCAGCTCGATGAATTGACGCGCACCTATAAACCGCAGCAGCGAAAGCTGGTCGCGAATTTGCCGTACGCCATCGCGACGCCTTTGATCACGAACCTGCTGATCGCCGGCGTGGCCCTGGAGCGCATGGTGGTTATGGTTCAGTGGGAGATCGCCGAGAAACTGGTCGCCAAGCCGAACACCAAAGAGTACGGCGCCCTTGCCGTCATGGTGCAGAGCCTTGCGGACGTGGAAATTCTGCGAAGATTGCCGCCCGATGTCTTTTGGCCCCGACCGCTGGTCGATTCGGGAATCGTCTGTGTACGGCCGAGTGCCGAGAAGCGAGCACGGGTGCGCGACGTGCAGGCACTGCGGAATTTTTTGCGGGACGTCTACTCCCATCGGCGAAAGAACCTGCGCGGCGCTTTGATCAGCGCCACCGGGAACCAACATTCGAAGGACGTCGTCGATCGCACGCTTGCCGAACTCGGCTTCGCTGGAACCGAACGAGCCGAGACACTATCGATCGAGCAACATCTTCAAATCTGCGAGGCGTTTGACTTTTCGTTGCCAAAATAGTCTACTGTTCCCATCCTACCAGCGGAATTCCAGGCCGAAGCTGACGCCGTGGGCCCAGAAGTCGCTCGTTGCATTGCGCGGCGAGGGCCGTGCGGCGCCGTTGAGCGCACCTTGTCCGCCCGTGATGTTCGTCGATGCCTGCGTGATGTTGACGGTGTGGTCGATCTGGTCGCCGGGGCGGACGACGCTGTTCCACCAGATCGCGTCGTAGCCCACCGTCGCTCGGAGTCGCGAGGTGATGTCGAATCCTGTCTTCAACTGAAACTGCGGAATGGCGGAAAAGTTGCTGTAGTGCCGGTTGCCGATGTTGGTCCGTTGCGTGTAGAGAAAGCCGGAGTTAGTGCCGACGGGATTTGCGGAAGTGCCGGAGAAATTGCTCGTGCCGACGGCGCTGACGTTCTGCTCGGTCGAGCCGAGAGCGACGAAGCCCGCGAAGTCGGCCGACCATCGTCCGCGTTGGACGCCGACGCGCGTGCCGAGTTGGGCTCCGTAAAATTGATTGCGCGTGCGGAAAGTTTCGATTGCCGAGTAGTTGACGTTGGTACGCGGATTCACGGAGTTGGAAACGAATTCCAAACTGTCGCCAAGATCGAAGTAGCGAAAGCCGAGAAGTCCATCGACGGACGTACACGAATTCTGCCAGAGACTCATCACGCCATTCACGTCGCCCCCCCAGAATCGGTTCCCGGTGTTGATTCGGACATTGCCTTGCGTATTGGAATTTGGCGAAGAAATTACCAGCCCGGTTTCGACGCTTGCCGGGGTTTGATACGGAAAAACCAATAAGGGACTTCCGGCGGTGTTGTTCGAGCCGGCGAAAAAGGTGGAATCCTGTCGTCCAAACAGAAACGCGCTGCCTTCGATGCCGAGGAATCGGCTTTCGTCAAGCCAGCGCGATAGCCCAAGCCGGCCGCCCGAGAACGAGCCGTAATCGATGTACGAATTCCCGAAGAGCACACGCGTGCTTTGGTCGCCGATGAAGCCCGCGTTCGCGCGTGTCGGATCGCCGGTCGTCACCAGAGGCACGGATACGGGGCTGCGCGACGTCCACCAGAGCAGATATTCGGCCGTCAGCGACCATTGCTGCGGGCCGCGGCTTGGCGCGTCGAAGCTGACGAACTGCTCAGTACCCTGCATTGGCGTCGGCTCGACGGGAACCGGGGTGATTCGCGGCGGCGGAAGCACCACCGCCTGGCCGAAAACCAGCGGTGAACAAAGAAGAGAAAAAACGACGGAGAGTAAGATTCGTCTCATGGGACATCCTTGCCTTGGCTGCGAATTGATTCCGAGTAGTCGCTTTGTGCCTATTGGCCACGATATTCCGCTTGAAGCGACCCTACCGATTAAATCGAAAATCACGGGTTCTTAGAACGCAACTCTTCGGCAAAGTGAGCGCAATTTACGAGGTGAAAGGACGCATTTTCCGAAAAAGCGCTAATATCGATAGGAGTCTTACAATCGGCAGACTTTGCCTGGCTTCACAAGAGGTTCTAAAAGCAGATCACGGATCGCACCAATAAGCAGGGATGAAAAAGAGTTCGATGTCGGCATCTTTCTCGTATCTATCCTTGCCAATCGGCGGTATCCGTGGTCAAATTGTTTGACCGATTCTCACGATCCGCCGGGGCGCGGATTACCGCGGCCGGGATTACCCGGATTCGGCGGCACAATGCCTGGATTGCCGCCGCCTGGATTGCCGGGATTCGGCGGTACGATGCCGGGATTCGGCGGTACCACTCCAGGAACGCCCGGAATGACGCCCGGATCGATCGTCGGAACGCCTCCGCTTGGGATCGGCGCTCCCGAACGCATTGCTCGCATCCGCTCGTAGTGCCCTTGCACTTTCGGCAGGTCGAGATTGGCCCCTTGCATGACGTCAAACCATTTCGACGCCAATTCATCGAACCGCGTTCGATTAATCCGGCGTGGATCGCGGGCATCGGCTATCTCAAACGCCTTCGCCAGACAGCTTTCCATGATTGCGCTGGGCAAATTCAAATCGCGAGGCATCTTGTCGAGTTCACTGCCGTACTTGAAGAGATACTCGAGCCGATCGCTTTGCGACAGGTAATAGGCGAGCGCCCATGAGGTGCACGACGCCAATTCCCAGGCTTCCTTGGCGGCTATATTAGCTTTTTCGCTCGGGCGGTCGTTTGCGATTTTTGCCAATCGGCGAGCCTCATGGAAGTATTTGTCGGTGACGACCGATTGCAACACCTGCGAGGGATTATCCAATACCTTGGCGTTTCGGAAGTGCTTGAAGCTAATCAGGTGCGTCCAGCTGGGGGCGCCAAGCGTCGGATGAATCGCCGTGGCAGGTGTTTCCAACAGGGTCGCCAGGCCAACGATCAGCCATTCGGGCGTTTGCACATTGCGAGGGAAGGTGTTGGAGGCGGTCAACAGCTGACGCACGCCTTCATGCGTGATCAGATGCCGTTCCGCGTCTTCTTGAAGCGAATGCCACAGCGCGACAGCGGTCTGGGCAATGGCGATGTAGGCGGCGGCCTTGCCTGCTTCCTTCGATTCGGTGATCTTGCCGGAGAGGAGATTCTCCTTGGTCATTGTCACGCGGATGCCCATTTCGGTGAATTTGTTGTTTGCCTCGCGGATCTTGTCGTCAAGAATCCTGGCGAAATCGGTGAAGTTGGCGTCGTTCTCGCGAACCTTCGCCGGCATGACGATCACATTGTCACGGCGCGGCGTAAAGCCGTCGGTCGCCATCGGTTCGTTGCCCCAGCGCAGCCTTAGCCCGTTCAGGTCGCCCTTCGACATCGCCACCAGGCTGATGAGCTTGTATTTGGGCATGGCCGGAATCGCGGTGTTGTCGCGCTGGACGGCAAACCAGTAGTAAAAAGTCTCCATGAGGTCTTCGAGCATCGCCAGGCGGCGTTCGACGGTACGTTCGCTGGCTCTGTCGGAACTGACGATCTGGGCGTAAATTCGGTAATGGCCCTTGGTGCTGTCGTAATACTTGTACTTGTCCGCGCGCCAGCCGTCGATCAGATCGCGTTGAGCCGGGTCTTCCTTGGCAAAGGGCTTGGCAAGATCGCGCTGAACCTTTTGATAGTTCTTGACGTTCACGTGTTTCGGATCGATGCGTGCCACTTCTTCCATGACGCGGTGAAACGCGGAAAGTTTGCCGTAGGTGATGCACTTTCGCGCGAGGTGAAGCATCTCCTCGACGTTCCGTGTTCCCTTCACTTTGTTGAATTCCGGGTTGAACACGGACCAAAAGTTCTTCGCCTCGAACTGGGCAGCAAAGGTCGGGACGAATGGAGAAAGCAGCAGCCAGTTGCCGGCTCCCCATTCGTGGTCGTATTTGAAGATAATGCCATAGGGTGTCATCATCGGTTTAGAGTTATTGCGTGTTTCGATAATGGAGGTTAGGAACCGAGCGTTCGGATCCGGCGCACCGAATGGCGGCATCCCACCCGGGACTCCGCCGGGTGTGCCTCCGTCCTGTCCGCCGCCGGGTGGTGGCGGTGGGGGAGGCTGGAATCCGCCGAACCCGAATTGACCGCCGCCGCCGAGCACAGTCCCGCCCCCAGGCAACCCAAGGAAGGCGCCCGGAGCACCGCCTGCAATACCGCCAACGTTTGCGCCGGGAACCCCGCCAACATTTGCGCCAGGAACCCCGCCGACGTTTGCGCCGGGAACCCCGCCGATATTCGCGCCAGGCACACCACCAACATTCGCGCCAGGAACGCCGCCGACAGCAGCGCCGCCGTCACCGACTCCTGGCAGCATCGGCGGGAAGAAATTTAGCTGGTTGATATTGATCCGCACGACAACATAATCGGCACGTGCGGTCGTGGCAGCGGCCAGCAATCCAGCGAGCATCAGTGAGGTTCGGATAAATCGATTGCGCATCGAAACGCCCTTTGCATTGCAGAGATGGATGGGACAGGGAACTCCTTTTTCCAATTTATTTATTGTCCAGAAAAAATTGCCGGAATGCAACATGGAATTCACCCGCATTCAAAAAATCTTGGCGGTTATTCTGGGCGCCATTTTCAGGCTGAGTCGCGGCCGACAATAATAGGCTTGGCTTACATTGCCGCGCGGGATATGCTTCCGATGGGAGATTCCTTCGATACAAATCCATGGTTCGGAATCCGTATTTCGAATCTGTCTAGCGAAAGGTGGTGCGAAATGAGCTTCAAATGGGACCGTGTGCATGTGTGGAGTTGCGAAGTGGCCGACACCGTTGGCGGTGTTGCGAGTAAGCTGGCCCACCTTGCGCAGGCAGAGGCGAACCTCGAATACGTTTTCACCAAGCGCGTACCGAACAAGCCAGGCGGCGGCATCCTCTACGTCGCGCCGGTGACAGGCCCCGCGCAAACGCGAGCCGCCAAGGATGCAGGCATGCACGAGACCGACAGCCCCGTGCTTCGCCGCATTGAGGGCGATAACGAGGCCGGGTTGGCGCATCATCTCACGCAGAAATGGGCGATGGCAGGCATCTCCCTGCAAGGCCTCACCATGGCGGTCATCGGCACGAAATTCATCGGCTATGCGGCATTTGATACCGTGGATGACGCCAACCGCGCCGCACAGATACTCGCGGATCTCGGCTTGGCCGCTGCGGCCGAAGCGAAGCAGAATGGGAAGGGTGCGTAAGAATGGGATTTTCTGGATCCCGCAGCCTTTCGGCTGCGGGCGTCAGATGTTTATTCGCAGTTACGGGACTTGCAGTTTGATCTTGCTGGGCATCAGGCAGACTTTGCTGTCGCAGGCCTGTACGTCGATGACGATGTCGAGCGGGCTTGCATCGCCGACGGTACGCTGCACGGCAACCTGGATGGTGACCTTGCCTTCGTAGATGTCGTATTTTTCCTTCTTATCTACGTGGGTCTTGCCAACGGGATATTTGACGCTCGCTTTCACCTTTTCCTTGGCGCTCACTTTGACGCGCGTCTGAGCGCCTTCCAGGAATTCATGATTTACCGGGTTGGCGTAAAGATGCCAGCCCTTCTTTATCTCGAGCGTGATGTCAACGGTTTGCGTGCCCTTCGCGTTTACTTTGGTTGAGGTCGCGCTCGCTTTTACCTGATCGCCCGATTTCGGCACGCCGGCTTGCGACGTGACGGTTGCCGCCAAGATACCGACCAACAAACAACCGCAAGCAATCGTTTTACGAATCATTTCTCAAACTCCATGAATTTCAGTTCCAGGGGCGACGCGGAGAACCCGATATGACGATCCCAAGTCCGCCCTGAATGAGTATCATCGGAATCGGGAAGTCAATTTGATTAATCCTACAGCAAAACCGCCCGCGTGATCCAGATCAATTCGATCTCTTTTTGACCATTATAACGGCGAGGCATAGAACGATCCATGAGCTTCAGAAGATTTCCTAGCGCGTTTGGCTTACAAAATGCTGAGAATCGGCCACGAGCCTAAACCTTATGAGCTATTCGATCCAATGCGTTCATTGCAAGGCGGTGCTCAAATCGCCGACGCCGATCCCGGCGGGCAAGAACGTGAAATGTCCGAAATGCAAGGAGGGCTTCGTCACGCCGTCGGCGTCGCGGTCCACGCCTGCGCGAACGACGCTCGCCAGCGAGGTGCCCGAACCGCCGCCCGCGCCTCCGTCGCCGGAACCCGAGCCTGAACCACCGCCACCTGAACCGGAACCGCCGCCGCACGAACCCGAACCGGAGCCTGAGCCGCCGCCGGAAGAGGAACTCGTCAATCCCGATGACGATCTCGTCGCCCCCGACGAAGAAGCTGTGGATGACGTGGACGAAGTGGACGATGTCGATGAAGTGGACGATGAAGCGGGCGACGGCGAATTTGCAGATATCGACATCGAGGTCGCTGACGGGAAAAAACCAAAGAACAAGAAACGCGAGGAAAAAAAAGAGGAGAAAGAGGACGACGAAACTCCGCGCGGAAAGAAGAAACGCCGCGACGAAGACGACGAAGAAACCGACGACACTCCGCGTGGCAAGAAGAAACGCCGCGACCGGGACGAGGAAGATGATGGCGACGACGAAGATTCCTCCCGCGGGAAGGGGAAATCCGCGAAGAAGAAGCCGCCGATCATGATGATCGCGGCGATCGGCGGGGCCGTGTTCGTGCTGCTCATCTGTTGCGTGGCGGGTATCGTCGCTGCGGTGCTCTTCGCCAATCCCACTCCCAATATCGTCGGGCGGTGGAAAGAAAATCGCCAGGACGTCACCTGGGAGTTTCGCGCCGACGGAACGGCGACGAAAACCATCCGCATATTTGCCGGAAGGAATGTCATCACACAGAACCTGACTTACACGCAGAGCGGCCGTGAGCTGACGCTGAACCTGGGCATCATGATCGTGTACGACGTGACGCGATCAGGAGACACGATGCAATGGCGCCCGCACGGCGCCCCGGCCAATTTCCCCCCGATGGAATTCACCAAGGTCGAATGACGCGGGCTAGAATCTTCTTGCCGAGAATTGAAGAAATGGTGGCACAGACAAGAATGATGCGCCCGACAGATGTCGCATCGTTTTAGTTTAGCCATCACGCTCCGCGTGATGAATTTCCTGAAACTGGTGAAAATGGCCGAATTTTTTGACTGTACCCGAAAAATCCATCACGCGGAGCGTGATGGCTACGGTAATTCGGGCTTTTGTCGGGCGCGTCAAGAAGGTCTGTGCCACCAATGCCTCTATTCATGCCGCGGATAACTCAAACGATCATCCGTCTCTCGTTGCCTAATTGCGGAGATTCCCATGAAGCAGTTGCTCGTCGTTGCTTTTGTTCTCGCTATGCCCGTTGGCCTGGCGCCGTTGGCATTCGGCCAGCCCAAAGCGGGCCGCACCTACCTCGTCAATGCGCGTGCGGGTCTATTGCCCAACGACACGGGCAGTCCGAAGACGACCTTCGCGAAAATAGACGATGCCCAGTTCGGCTCCGTGTTCACGGTGGCATTGGCGGATAGCATTGGCCAATCGAAACCCCCGGTCCGGAACTGGGCTGGCTTCACGACACTTGTGCTTACTATGGCCAAGCGCGAGGCAGGCAACGTCAAGCTCAATCTCAATATCAAGCACACCCAAACGAAGAACTACGCCACGCGGATCGACGTTCCGGTAATCGTCAAGCCCGGACGAAACGAGATTCGGCTCGCCATTGCCGATCTCAAGAACTCGAACGGATCCTCGCCAGACTTGTCTGATGTCAAGCACTGGTACCTGGCGACGGACAAGGCCGTCGCGATCTTTCTCGGCGATGTGTGGCTCGAAGGCACAGGCGGAAAATCGATCGTCGCCGCCAGTGACCCGGCACGCTTGAAACGCATTCGCGCCGCCGTCATGCCCAAGTTCGACAAGCCGATCATGTTCGACACGCCGGATGCCGACGCGATCTGCTCCGCTCTTGAGGTTTTTCCAGAAAACAATGCCTGGAACCTCGTGATCGAAAATTGGCCTGTGCATCCGAACTCGAAAAATATCGTCAACACGATCGGCGCAAAGAAGGTGTTGCGCTACAATCCCGACATGGGTTTTATGATCGTCCCGCCCAATCAAAAGAAGGTCGATGTGAAGATCGTGGCCTACCCGGGCGAGTCCGATCCGGGGCCTTTCCCCGTCCCCGACAACACGCCGATTGAGGGGTGGCCCGTGAACTACCTTCGCGATCCGGCTCTGCGGAAACTCTCGCTCGATGACGTGCAACGCGACAAGCAAAAGAGCGGAGGCGATCGGCACGCCATCGTCGTCGATCCAGTCAATCGCAAGCTCTACGAATTCTTCGTCATGAAAAAGACCGATGCAGGTTGGACTGCCGCTCAGTCCTCGGTCTTCGATTTGGCGTCGAACAAACTCCGGCCCGACACCTGGACGAGCGCCGACGCCGCCGGGCTGCCAATCTTTCCCGCCGTGGTCCGGTACGACGAACTCAAGCGAGGCATTGTCGAGCACGCGCTGCGGGCGACGTTCGTCAAAACCCGGCGTGCGTACGTTCATCCGGCGACGCATTATGCGAGCAAGTGGAAGGACGAGAACCTGCCTCGCATGGGCGAGCGTTTTCGCCTGCGGGCCGATTTCGATACGCGAGGATTCTCGCCAGAGGTTCGAACGATATTGAAGGGGCTGCAAAAGTACGGCATGCTGTGTGCCGACAATGGCATCGACTGGGCGATCTCGGTCGCGCCCGATCCGCGTATTCCCGTATTGCACGAAGAACTACGCCGAGTCCGCGGCAGCGACTTCGAGGTGGTCATCCCGCCGCCGGGTTACGTGCCAGCGAAGTGAATCAGGTTGCGGCGCTCTCGACGAACTCCCGAACATAGCGCTCGAGCACGAGGACGCCGTCGGGGCAGAACGGTTCGCGCTGAATGCGTTCCAGCACGAGGGGCAGGGGGGCAAATTCGCCGCGCACGACCTCTTCAACTTGGAGCGTGAACGGTCCGTCATGAACGGCGCGATAGGCCATGCCGTGCGCGAACGTTGCTACGTCTTGATAGTTGATGGGAAAGAGCTGCTCAGCTTTCGCTTCAACGCCGATCTCCTCGCGGATCTCGCGAGTCACACCGTCGTCGAACGTCTCACCCGCCGATAAAACTCCGCCGACGCAGACATCCCAGTGGCTCGGATAAACGTCCTTGGTGCTGGTGCGGAGGTGAACGAAGAGTTCGCCGTGCGTGTTGAACACAAGGACGTAGGTGCAGCGGTGGGGCAGTTTTCGCTGGCGCATCTCCCGTCGAGTGACGACGGCGATGGTGTTGCCGGCCTCATCGATGACATCTACGAGTTCATCCGCGGGGTTCATGGTTGGCGTCCCTATATGCAAATCAAGTAAAGAAAAATTAGCCACCGAGGCCACAGAGAACTCAGAGGAAGCCTGATAAAATGAGAGGATCGAATAATCATTTTTCAGGCTGAAAAACCTTGATTCCGAATTCCCACTCTGTGTTCTCTGTGACCTCTGTGGCTAAACTTTCCTAACTTGATGCAGATGCACATTGGGTTAATGGTTGGCGTCCCTGGTACGTTTACGATTTCGGCGGTATCGCCCAGCGAAGAGTCTGCATGACGAGAAACACGAAGAAAAGCGGCAGAATGGCCCATGCAAGCCACGGCTGCCAGGTGGACAGAATCAGCACGACAACCGTCAGCCAGATTAGGCTGCAACCGACCAGCGTCATCGTTCCTTTGAAGCTGGCCTCCTCCGTGGCCTCCTGATGGTCGAGGGTGCCAACTCGGCCATAGGCGAGGCAGCGGCGGGCGGCGTCATCGAGTTCCAGGGCGCGAAGCTCGTCCTGCCAGCCGAGCGTTGGCGTTGGATTCGTGAGGCTTGCCGAATCGATCAGCCCCGGCCGCCTGACTCGGCCGCGCGCCGCATCGACGGCGACTTCAAATCGGCGAATCAATGCCTCCCACGGATTGTCTGCGTTCCATTCCTCTCGCTGCGATTGACCCGCCGCATCAACGAAATCGAGCTGCGCGCGTCCAGGCCAGCCAGCGGGAAACTCGAGAGCAATGCGACCCGTAGCAGTCATCAGGCAGAGCCGCCAGCGATGCGACGGCTGGTTTGGCAGCCCCAAGGCGCGGAATAAAAGCCCATTCAGAAATCGGCCTGAAAGCAGAAACGGTTCGTTTGGCGCCATCTCCGGTTGCCTCGTCTGAACGTAAACCGCCTCGATCTCGCCGCCGATTCTGCGGAGTACGTCCCAGCCTGGCAACGACGGTTTCGGATTTACGCCGTCGGCATTCAGGAGTATTTGGTCAACCGCCGTGATCTCCAGCTCCAGCACCTGTTTGTCGGCCGCGTTGCGTGTCAGCTCGGCGAACCGGAGAATCGCTGGATGCAGTGCCATCGGCAGCACGGGCAGGAGAACGCGGTTCGTGTCGGCCTGGAGCATCGCCGACTCATACGCGACATCGGGCGATGGATCGGCGGGATGCACGCAAAACACGTGACGTTCGGACTGCATCGCGCGTCGCAGATGCGAAGGGCGCTGCACAATCGGCGTCGCGATGATGACGGCGTCGATTTCCGGATCGGCAAGCACTTCTTCCAGATCGCGATAGTAGGTCAGAGTGATGCCGTGTTGCGTCAACTGCTCGTGGACGGCGCGAGCGCCGCCGAACGCGCGCAGCTCATGCCGGCCGGACGCAATGAGCGCCCGCGCCAAATCCAGTCCGTCCGGGTGATCGCCAAGGAGTGCAAAACGCATGGAATGTGAGCCGGCCAGCTCACCCTTTCTTTTTCGAAACGCCGACGGCGACGAGATCCGCGCCGGGCGGGGATTGAGTCGGATCGCCGCGCAGCACTTTGGGCAGGATCAAGCGATCCAGTTGACGTAACAGGTCGGCGTGGGTGATTGCGTCGAGCGTGTAGAGCTTCGTTGTGGTCTTGGTGTCGTAGAGCATCGAGCCTTGTTCGGCGACTGGTCCCCAGGCGGTACGCCAGTCACCGAGTTGTTGTTTTGCCGAGGGCTTGCTGTCGAGAGCCGCGAAATAGGCATGAAGCCGAGAATCATAGATGTTGTGTCGGCCCTGCCAGGTCCACCGTGCGCTTGCAACGACCGATTCAACGCCGCGCAGAAGCGTCGTTTTCCCGGCATCATCCGCGAAAGGTGCGAGAATCGCGTTACTATTGGCGAAGAACGTCGTTTTTCCGTCACGTCGCTTGGCGTTGCTTTTGACGACGACAAGATTCTGCTTGAGGACGATGGTATTGTGATCGAGCAGGTGATCGAGGTTTGTTGTGCCATTCGGAGTGTCGAACACGAAGCCGTCGCCAATCGCCGCGATCACGTTGCCTCGAGCTCTCAGCTGAACCTGATTGTTGAGCAAGGCGATCGGTTTGGAGGCAGCGAGGTAGTTGTCGCGCAAGGTGAGCATCGCGGGAATGCTGCCTTGCGTGGCCATCGCGACAAGGTGCTGAAGAGCCGAACTGGATCCGCCGAGCGGGCCTTCCAGGTGGCAGCGCGTCAACGACAGATGCCCCTGGCGGACCTGCACGATGGCGGGCGCGACGGTCGTCGAGTTTAGCCGTACGTGTACGCCGAAAAGCTCGAGATTGCCTCGCGTCACGTCGAACATCGCAGATTGTTGGATCACCGGCATCGGCTTAGCTTCGAGCACAAGGGCGTCTTTGGGATCCTTGGTTGGTTCAACGACGAAAATAAGGTTGGGCACGCTGGACGCGATGACAGGACTCGTTGGACAGACGCCGCGGCCCGTCAGAAATACTACCACACGCGGGGCGGGACGAAAGTCGGGTTGTTTGAAGAGTGCCGTGAGGTGCGCTCCCAGATCGACTTTCGTCAGGTCCAGCCGTTCACCATGATAAAGCCCATCGTTCTCCGGTTCCTTGAAAATCGGATCGGGATCCGCCCGGGCGACAACGGGCATCGTCGGCGGTTCAAAGGCTCGTTGTCCGCCGCTCGCCGCGGTGGGGGACAGATGTCCCACCACGGCGCCGATTGCGCCGGGACCGGTCAACGCTGCAAAAGCGACAGGGTCGCGTTCCGCGCCAGGGCAGGGTGCGAAGATGTCCAGCGGTGCGCGGTGCACGTCCGGCGGCGGAATCGCGGGCCAGGTCTCCGCGAAGGAACGGTCGCCGGATTCCACCTTCCACAACGTTCGCCAGGCGCTCAGTTCCAGGGCTGACAGAGTCTTGAATCGCGACGATACCAGATTCTTCCAGCCCGCGTAGGCCGAATTCTCGGCATGCCAGGCGATCTTCGACAGGTCGATTGCTTCGACGAGTTGCAGCAGATCGCCCTGGGCCGTGGTCGTGTCGTCTCGACTCACGATCGTGTCGAGCAAATGCACGTCGATTTCGGGAACTTCACGCTTGCTCTGTGTCGATTCCCAGCGCAGCCAGCTATGTCCGGTGACCATCGTCGAGCGAATGAATCGAAGCCCGAACGCGCAACCCTCGCGAGATCGCAGGCGAAACACGGGATGCTTGTAGCCCGCGTAGAGGCAGTCTTGCATAAGGAGATCGCCCGATGCGTCGGCGTGGTCGTACAGTGCCGTGTCGGCGCCGCGGATCGAACACTGTTGCAGCCAGGTTTGCGTTCGCCGGCTGTTCGGCTTTTCTTTGGATGCGTCGCGCCGAATCAGGGTCACGCCGCGGATTGACGCGCCGGCGACGGAGAATGTCGCGTCGCGCAGGTAGACGCTCGTCCCGGGCAGGTGAAAAATTGTCGCGGGAAGTTCGCCCGACGATTGCATCGCGAAATCGATACGATCGATGACAAGCATGCCATCCGCGAGATCCAGGAACACGGCCTGCGTTTTCGCGTTGATCGTGCGCGGCGGCGCATCCCAGACGAGGAGAGGGCGAAACCCCTCGCCAGCTCGCAGCCAGATCGTTCGCTTGGCCAATGCGGGAAGAGACGAAACATGGATCGGCCCGGCGTCATGAATCTCGATCACATTGACCATGTCCGCCTTGGCGTCGGCAAGAGCGTCTCCGAGCGTTCGGAAGACCTGCTCTCCCACCGCGGCCAGCCGTGATACCTTTACCACGCGGGCGTCCTTTGGAACGATCGGAAACTCCGCGAATGGCCCGGCGAATTCCTTGTTCAAAGTCTCTCGATTTTTTTTATCGGGCGTGCGATCCATAATCGGAAACACGGGAGCGGCAACGGTCATCTTGCTCGGCGAGGTGTCGATCACGACGACCGGTGGCGGTGGAATCGTCTTTTCCGGCGGCTTTTCGACCTTGACCTGCAGTGGAGGTTGTTCGGTCGGCGGGTCGGGGCGGTCATCCTTTACATCGCGTGCTGGCCGATTCCCGAACATGATCGCGCCGAACAAGATCGATACAAGCAAGCAAAGCACCGTACCTACCGAAAGCAACCAGAACTGCGAGCCTCGGGGGGATTTTGCCCTACCCGTACGTTGCGGAGCCGAGTCGGTTTCGCGTTTCGCCTTCTCCTTGCGTTCGCTGCGTGCGGGTTTCTCCAATTCCTCGACGTCGTCTTCATTCGCGTCGCTCGATGTCTTTTTGGGCCGAGGCAATTTGAGCGGCTTCGTGTCAATATCTGGTGTTTCGCCATCGTTCCTGTCGATGACTTGAGTCAGATCGTGTTTCGATCTGCGTTTGCCGGCTTCGTCGAGTTTGCCCACGAGCAACCCTCGCTTGTCGGCGATCACGCTGTCGGGATTTTCGAGATCGGCAAGCAATTCCGTCGGCGTCTGGTAGCGGTCCTCCGGTTTCTTGGCGAGCATTCGCTGTAGGATCGCGACGATCGATTCCGACACTCCCGTGTTAAACTTGCGAATGTCCGGCGGCGCGGATCGGATGTGGTGCATGATCCGCTCGGGAAGCGATCCGCGTGCGAACGGCGCCGAGCCTGCCAGCATGTGATAGAAGGTGCAGCCGAGCGAATAGATGTCGCTGCGGATATCGGCAGAACGGCTATCGCGTGCTTGCTCGGGAGACATATAATCGACGGTGCCGACCGTGGTCTTGTCGCGCGTGATGCGGTACTCTTCATTGCTCTCGTTGCGAATCGCCAGCCCAAAGTCGGAAAGCTTGACGACGATCCTTTTGCCTTTTTGCAGCAACAGAAAATTGGAAGGTTTGATGTCGCGGTGAACGATGCCTTGCTCGTGGGCATGAGCCAGCGCTCGCGCCGCCTGGATCATGATCTGGCGGCCTTCCTCGGGATCGATCTTGCATTTTCGATCGATGTAGTCCTGAAGATCGATTCCTTCGATGAACTCAAAGGCGATGAAGTGCGTGCCGGCCTCTTCATCCACGTCATAGATGGCGACGATGTTTTCGTGCTTGAGATGCGCCGCCGCCTTGGCTTCGCGTTCGAATCGGATGAGCGTGGTTTTCTGTTTCGCAAGATCAGCGGGCAAGAGCTTTAACGCAACGAGGCGATCGAGTTTGCGATCGCGTGCCTTATAGACAACGCCCATTCCGCCCGTCGCGATGTGCTCGATAATCTCGTACTTGCCGATCTGGCTGAGCGGCTCAATCGGATTGACGGATTCCTCGTTCATGGCGAATCGCATCCACGGAATAGGTGCAGCGTTCGATGAAGGCCATTTAACCAGGAATGATAGCACGCGTCAACGGAACCTTCACCTTGAACGAGCCGTTCAATTTGCGCACCATATAATTTCGTTAGCCCAATACGGGCTGTATGCACTTTAGCACAGGACACGATATGCCCGACACCACGACTCCCGCGACGTTGCTCGAACCGCAGTTCTTGCATCGGCTGGAACAACTCGAACTGGTGTCTCGAAAGATCTTTACCGGCGCGGTCAAGGGGGAACGACGCAGCAAACGCAAGGGCCAATCGGTCGAATTCGCCGACTACCGCAATTATGTCAAAGGCGATGATCTCCGCTTCCTCGACTGGAACCTGTTCGCACGGCTCGATCGCCTCTTCATCCGCTTATTCCAGGAAGAGGAGGATCTGCATTTCTACATCCTCATCGACAACAGCCTGTCGATGGATTTCGGCTCGCCCACCAAACTACACTATGCTCGGCAAGTCGCTGCGGCGCTGGCGTTTGTCGGGCTGGTCAACATGGATCGCGTCGTCATCGAGGCGTTCAACGACAAGATCACGCAGTCGCTTCCCGCAGTCCGTGGCCGCAAGTCGCTTTGGCGCGTTCTCGATTTCTTGCAGAAGCTCGAAACCGCCGGTCCGAGCAATTTGCGCGAATCGCTGCGGACGTTCACGATGAAATCCTCGGGCAAGGGAATCGTGATTTTGTTGAGCGACATGATGGACAAAGCCGGTTATGAAGACGCATTGCGATATCTGGTGGCGAGGCAATTCGATATCTACGTGATCCAAATTCTCTCGCAGGAAGAACTGGATCCGGGTATCATGGGCGATTTGAAACTCGTGGACATCGAGGATGAAGACGAAGCCGAGGTCAGCGTCTCCGCGCCGTTGATCAAGCGATACAAGCAAACGCTGGCATCGTTTCAGGCGGGTCTTCAGGAGTTTTGCAATCGCCGGGGCATAAGCTATTTGATGACGAGCAATCAGTTGCCATTCGATCGGCTGGTGTTGACGTACTTGCGCCAGCGAGGTTTGGTGCGGTAGATCGAATTCCGCTTGCGGCTTGGCGATAAAATGAATCCCCTGAAGTAAACTTGTCGCGGCACAATGAGGGTCTCCTCCGATGAAGCGCCTGTTTGCACCTATCGCGAGACACTGGTTTCCGATCGCACTGGTCGTGCTCGCGCTGTCGGCGATTCCGGGTTACATCCTGGTCGCGCTTCGCCTGTTTGGGCTGGACGGCTGGATCAACGGCATCCTCGCGAATCAATTCGACATCAGCTACGAGCTTCGCATCAACGAATGGGCCGCACTCTTCCTTCTGGCCCTACCGATCGTGCTGGTGATTCTCTACTTCCTCAAGCTGAAACGCAAACCGCTGCAAGTGCCGAGCACGTTCCTGTGGAAGAAGAGCATCGAAGACCTGCACGTGAACAGCCTGTTTCAGTGGCTGCGCAACAACGTGCTGCTCGTGCTCCAGCTTTGTGCGTTGCTGTTTCTCATTTACTCGATTCTCGGCTTGCGGTTTCACGGAGCCGTCGGCACGCGCAAACACTACATCTTGCTGATCGATAATTCCGCGAGCATGTCGGCCACGGATGTCGAGCCAAGCCGGCTGGAGTGGGCCAAGCGCGAGGCGCTGCGTGAAATCGACGCGGCATCGGATACCGACATCGGCATGGTGCTCGTCTTCAATTCCAAGGCCTCGACACTGCAATCCTATACCAACGACAAGGAAAAACTGCGTGCTGCCGTGCAATCCATTCACCCAACGGAACGCCCGACACGCATCGAGGAAGCGCTCGCACTCGCGGAGAGCCTGGCCAATCCCGTCCGCTCCACGGAAGACACGGCGTCGCAACCCGACGACGTGCTCGAGGACCAGAAGCGGACCTTCGTGCAAACGCGAGGCACGCCCACGCTCGTTCATCTCTACTCCGATGGACGGTTCACGAAATTGTCTGAGGCAACTCTCGCCGGTTTGAACGCGCGACTCGCGGGCAATGCGGGGGCGCTCGGCAATCTCAATCTGCGCTACCGCATGGCTGGGAAACGCACAACACCAGGCGACTCCGACAATCTCGCCATCGTCAGCCTGAACGTACTGCGCCGGCCCATCCGGCAGGACAACCTTCAAGCCAAGGCCAAAACTCCCGAGGAGCAAAAACGGCTCGAAGAGAACGCAAGGCGCAACGCATCGCTGCAACAACTCTTCGCCTATGTCCGCGTCGCGAATTTCCGGGCGAAGGCGTCAACCGCACTTCTCAAGCTCGACGTTCACATCGATGGTAAACTCGCCTATCCGCTTCAGCGAACCATAAAACTGACGGCACGCGAATTCACCAAGGGAACCGAGACCAGCGACGAACTCGACAAGCCCGGCGAAATGCGTGCCAACGATGGCCGATTCGTGCTTCCGCCCATTGATCCAAGGCAGAATGTCACGCTGCATGCCTATCTTGATAATGTCGGCGACGCCTTTCCGCTCGACGATCAGGCCTGGCTAGCGCTCGGTACGACGCGCAAAGCAAAGATCGTGATCGTCGGGCGGCGTAATCCGGTGCTCGACGCCTTTTTCAATCAGGAAGCCACACGCAAAATTGCCGACACCGAGCACATCGACGCCAGCGATCTCGCCACGGAGAAATATCGCAAGCTAGCCCGAGGCGGCGACGCGGACCTCGTCATTTTCGATGGCTGTGCGCCCGCGGAGGAGGCCGACATGCCGCTCGCCAACACCTATTTCGTCGACGCCGTGCCGCCGCCCTGGAAGCGATCCGACAAGAGATTGAAGAATCCGCTCCTCATGCCAAGCAAGCAGCAGCATGTGCTGCTTCGCCACATCACCACAATTTGGGACGCACGGACGCACGAGGCATTTGTTTTCGACGTTAAAAAGGACCTCGATCCCAAGGTGGCCGAGTTATTCGACCTACCCGACGGCGACGCGAAAAAACGCCACCTTCCCGCAATCACGCGCGTGATCGAGACCAGTAACCAGACCGCGTTGTTGTTCACGCTGCCGCGCGGGCCGCATACGGACCTGGTGCAAACGTTTGCGCTGATGAACGAGAAAGGCGAGCTTGTCAGCGATTGGCCCTTGCAGACCAGTTTCCCGCTGTTCTTGCGCAATCTGCTCTACTCCCTGGGAAACGTTGACGATTCGGTGCGTGCAATCAGCGTGGCGCCCGGCGAACCCGTGGTGCTCAGGCCCGAAGCCGGATTCCGGACTATCGACCTGACGCCGCCGGGAAAGAAAAGGCTCCAGCTGTCGCGCGGAGATCGCAGCGAGATCGTATTTTCGGACACCGAGAAGACTGGGATCTATCGCTACCAGGCAGCGGAAAAAGCAGACCCAGTCAAGGAAGAAGCAGTGACGGCACAGCCTGTCCGTGCGTTCGCGGTGAATTTGCTGGACATCAACGAGAGCAATATTGAACCTCGCGAAACAATCAACATCGGCTCGGAGCGTGTTACTACCGGACAGGAAAAATTAGCAACTCGTGAAATTTGGAAGTGGATTCTGTTGCTTTCGGTCCTATTGTTAACTTTGGAATGGTTTGTTTACCAACGTCGCATTGCCGTTTGAGCGTTATCCATGCAATCACAACAAGCTCTCCCAGCGCCGTCTCCCGAGAAAAAAAATCCGATCACTTCGGCTTTGAAAAAGGCCCTGGAATCTGGCCGGATGCGCCGCCAGAATCTCTCGGAATACAGAAGCTTCATCAAGCATCACTACGACGGCATTGCCGGAAATCTGACGCAAGTGTCCGGGCTTCTCACCGGGCATGCGTTGCTCGCGGGACAGGTCTTCAAGCCGGCGGCGTTCGACCTGCGCGGCTGCAAACGCATCCTCGACGCCGGTTGTGGCGATGGCCGATACTGCAAGCAAATTCTCCGCCGCGCGGACCCCGACGCTTTCGTGGCGGCTTTTGACCTTTCCCACTCGATGCTTCGGCGAGCGATGCGGCGGGTAAAGAGCAATCGGGTCAACTACGTCTCCGCCGACATGACGCATCTGCCCTACCCGGATCAATTTTTCGACGCCATGGTATGCGGGTGGGTTATCGAGCACCTTCCCGACCCTCGTCCCGCGCTGCGCGAGTTCGCACGTGTGCTTCAGCCTGGCGGGAAATTTTTGCTAATGACGACCGAGGACACGTTCGCCGGCGCCCTGTGCAGCAGCATGTGGCATTGCCGAACCTACAATCGCCGCGAAATCCAGGCCTACGTCGAGGAATGCGGCTTGATTTGGCATCGACCGCTGTATTTCTCCCGGCTCCATCGCCTCTTCCGCATCGGCGGCGTAATCCAGGAAATCCGTCGTCCGGGTTAGACCTCTGCTCGGAAAAAAATACTCGCACCCGTCTCATTTATCGCATCAGCCGAAATGATCCCTTCCAGCGGCGTGAGTTGTATTGCGCTTCGAAGTTATTGCCGTCGGCGATGCCGTTGTAGGTGAATCGGCCGAACAACGGCAAGCGCGACGAACCGCCGAGGATGACCTGATCGCCGTCGCGGCCGACGACTCGGAGTTTGGTGGCGAAGACGAAGGGCACGACCTTGGCGTATTTGCCGGTGAACACGACGCGATAGTTGCCGTCGTGCGTCGGCTTGAACCACCCGCGCAATGGGCCGGTGTGGTCCTTGTTTTCGTCATGCCACGTGCCGCGCCAGCCGCCGCCGGATAGTTCTTGAGCGCGACTTCCCGTCGGAAGAGATGCATAGGCGGTAGCAGCAATCAGGAGGAGTGCGAAGCGGGTGATATTCATGGAGGAAATCCTGGTGAAACAAGTTGGCGAATCGGGGAGTTTGAGTTTCATCGACATGGTCGGATGCAATGCGCCACCGAATTGCCTGGCCGTCATTTCATTCATCACATTGGTCGTTCGCATTAGCGCGATCCGAACGGGTTCGCCGTACAAATGAATCGTTCGGATTAGAATAATGAGGTAGAGTGGTACCATTTACCTGCTTCGCCCGTTGCGGCGAATATCGTGGGCATCACGCTCTGCATAATGAAATGCATCACGCGGAGCGTGATGCCTACGGTGACTTGCGTTGGCGTGTCGTCTCGCGAACGCTGAACGAGAAGGGACCAAGCCATGTCGCGAACATTTCAGGCCGATGGCGTTCGCTTTAAGTACCCAGAAAATTGGACATTGACGCGCGAGGATTCGGACACCGGTTGGACCGTCGCGGTGCAGAGTCCGGGTTCGGCGTTCTTCGTGCTGACGTTTGATGCGGAGATGCCGGAGGTCGGCGTTGTCGCGGAGACCGTGCTCCAGGCATTGCGAACGGATTATCCGGACCTTGAGGCAGAGGAGACGATCGAGTCGATTCTGGGCCAGCCTGCGGTCGGGCACGATATTCAGTTCTTTACCCTGGACTTCACGAATACCTGCATCACGCGCAGCTTTTACGCGGAGACAGGCACGTTGCTTGCGATGTGGCAGGCAACGGACCTGGACCTGGATGCCGTGCTGCCGGTTTTTCACGCGATCCGCGCGTCGATACATGTCGGCGACGAGAGATGACTAACTATTCGCAGGGTAGAGCCGCGCACGGAGCGCAGCGGAGTAAGCGACTTGTACCTCCACCGCTTACTCCGCTGCGCTCCGTGCGCGGCTCTGATTCATGATTAAAGCCCGCGTGCATCATGAAGTCGTCTACGACAGCTCGGCGATCGGCGTGCCGTAGGGCAGGATCGGCATCGGGCGGCCGGTGTGGTCGAGGAACGACGTGTGATTGGCGTCGATTCCAAGGTGCTGGAACATCGTCGCCCAGAGGTCGTTTGGCGTCATTGGGCGTTCGCGTGGTTGTTCGCCTCGCGCATTCGTTGAGCCGATGACTTGCCCCATGCGCATACCGCCGCCGGAGACGATCAGGCTCATCGCCTGGGGCCAATGGTCTCGGCCTGGGCGGTCGTTGGCGTAGGTGATGCGCGGCGTGCGGCCGAACTCGCCGGTCACGATGAGCATCACGCGGCGATCGAGTCCGCGATCGTAGAGGTCCTCGATCAAAGCCGTCACGGCGCGATCGTACATCGGAAATCGGAATCGGCTGTCGTTGAAAATGTGGCAGTTGACGGCGTGCGAATCCCAGTTGTACGTCGCATCCGACGGGAACGACTGCCCGGCGAACGACGGATTCTCCATGACCATCGTCACAAAGCTGGCGCCGGCCTCGACAAGCCGACGCGCGAGAAGCGCCCGCTGGCCGTAGCGGTGCATGCCATAGCGTTCCCGCACATGCTGCGGTTCCTGGGAGAGATCAAAGGCTCGCCGAGCGTCATCGGTGGTGAGCATGTCTACGGCTCGTCGGCGGTAGGTGTCGATCGCGGTGGTCGTGCCAGAGGCATCGTGGGTGTTTCGGCCTTGCTCGATTCGCTCCAGGAGTTGAAGGCGTTCGGAAAATCGCTCGTCCGATTGCGTCGGGCGGAGGTTGCGGATCTGGAAGCGCGGGTCGGTCGGATCGCCAGCGAAAGTGAACGGATGCACGGACGGCCCGAGATAGGCGCTGCCGAAGCTGAACACGTCGATGCCGTCGCGGCCGCCGTCGGTCCCGCAGATGTAATTGGGGACGCCGCCTGGCCGTTGTCCGCGGACCTTGTAGACCATCGAACCGACCATCGGATGGTCGTTCACAAACCCAACGGGCGAAGACGGGTCGCGGCCAGTGAGAAAGCGTTTGTGCCCACCGCCGTGATCGGAGAAATTGTGGGCGATCGAGCGAATGATCGTGAATTTGTCCGCGATCCGGGTGTGAAGGGGCAGGTGCTCGCAGACGTCGATGCCGGGCACGTTGGTGCGCACCGGGCGGAAATCGCCGCGGTACTCCACCGGGGCGTTCGGCTTCATATCGTACATTTCCATGTGCGGCGGACCGCCGGGCAACCAGATGAGAATGACTGAAGTATCCGGAGTTCGATCGCCCGGTTCCGTCGCATGGACCTTCCATGGAACGATTCCGGCGGCGCCAAGACCGCCCAGCGAAAGGCCGCCAATCTTCAGGAAGTTCCGCCTCGATAATGGTCCGCCACAACGATTGGATTCGGTCATGAATGTCTCACAAAGCATGGAAAACGTGGAGGAACTTGCGGAGGTTTCAGACACGAATAAAGATACACCAATCGGGCGATGATGTCAATAAAGGGACGAGGGCAGGCGCCATGGTTCGCGGCGCGTGCCCCGTGAGCGTTCTGCGAGAATGCCAAGCGGCTCATAACACGTCGAAAGACATCGGGTCGGCTCGTTTCTTTGCGTAGTAGTTGTAATTGATCGTAATTTCTTCACCCACTTCAATGGGGCGCCGAGCGCGGAAGGTGATGACATTCTTGCCAAACGCATATTTGGCATTCGGTTCGATAGCGTGGTTGTAAAGCAATCCGTATCCCTGGCAGATTGCCATGTGATCCTCGTCCCAACAATAGAGGTAGGTGTTGACGAACGCATTCGCACGCTCGCCGACGAACGACCGGATTGGCACCAGGACCACCGGCACGCGTTCGATGATTTCACCTTTCTCGATTCGGTGCTTGGCGAATACGCCTCTGCCTTTTCCTTTAACTTTCTTAACCTCAATCAGCAGCGATTGTTCCACGAATATTGCCCTGCCAAAACCTGGATGATGTGAATGCTCCCGCTATCGAAAAATATATTTTTTTTCCGTCGGCGAGTGGATCATGGCGCGAGAATCCTTGCAGCTTGCCCGAACAACGCTTAGAATGCGCGGGTGGCCTGGGTGGCGGCATCAGAGATTCGTCACTGAGTTCCCCCAAATCATTGCGTGTCGGTAAGCGTTATTTTCTGGAATTCCTATGACATCCACATCAGCGGAACAGCTCTATCTGATCGATGCGTTTTCGCTGATTTTTCAGGTATTTCACGCGATTCCGCAGATGACCAGTCCCGCCGGTTTGCCGACCAACGCGTTGTTCGGCCTCACCCGAGACATGCTCTATATCCGCAAGGAACGCGCTCCGACGCATGTGGTCGTATGCTTCGACGCGCCAGGCAAGACGTTTCGCGATGAGATGTTTGCCGAATATAAGGCACAACGCGCGGAGATGCCAGACGATCTACAGCTGCAAATGCCCATGATCGAGCAGATGCTGGAAGCGATGCGCGTGCCGGTTACGAAATTGGAAGGATTCGAGGCTGACGACCTGATCGCGACCCTGGCCGAAGCCGGCGCCGAGCGCGGCATGGAAGTATATATTTGTTCCAGCGACAAGGATTGCCGACAGCTTCTGAGCGACCGAATTCACATCTTCAACTTGCGCAAACAGATCGTCTATGACGCCCGTTCTCTCCTCGAAGACTGGGGCGTTCGGCCCGAACAAGTCGTCGATTTTCAAACGCTCGTCGGCGACTCTGTTGACAACGTGCCGGGCGTCGAGGGCGTCGGTCCCAAGACGGCAGCGAAGTATTTGCAAGATTATCAAACGGTCGAAAATCTCATCAAACATATCGACGACCTCAAGGGAAAGAAAAAGGAGAATTTGCAGGCGTTTCTGCCGAACCTGGAACGCAGCCGCAAGCTCGTCACGCTGGATCGCCATGTGCCAGTGAAGCTCGACTGGGACGGCTGGAAGGTGCGCGAGTGGGATGGCGCCAAACTGTTCGAACTCTTCACGTCGTGGGGTTTTCGCGGCTTCGCGCAGCAAGCCAAGGCAAGCATCAAACACGCACCCGCCGCGCCTGCTTCGGAACCGGCGACGACGCGCATTACACAGGGTAGCCTTTTCGATGCCGAAGGGGCAACAGTTTCAACATCAAGGAATGCCGCGCCCGACGATTGGCCGCACGTCTATCATCTCGTCAGCACGCGCGAAGGGTTTATTGAATTTTTGCACAAGCTTCGCGAGCAGAAACGCTTCGTGCTCGATTTGGAGACGACATCGCTGAATGAACTCGAGGCCGATATCGTCGGATTTGCGTTCTGTTGGCAAGCGGGTGAAGCGCATTATGTCGCCGTGCGCGGACCAGCCGGCGAAACGGAACTCGAATCGGACTCGATACTGGCCGAGTTGAAGCCGATCCTTGAAGACCCTGCAGTCGCCAAGCTCAATCAGAACATGAAGTACGACTGGAAGGTCCTGCTTCGCCACGGTGTTCGCATGCGGAATATCGTCGGCGATTCGATGCTGGCCGATTTTTTGCTTAATGCGGGAAAGCGGAGTTATTCGATCGACGATCTTTGCCCCGAACATCTGGGACATCGCAAGATCCCCACCAGCGAACTTTTGGGCAAGGGAAAAAAGCAGATCACGATGGACCGTGTCCCCGTCGCCCAGGTCGCCGAGTACGCCGGCGAAGACGCCGATGTCGCCTGGCGGCTATGCGAATTGCTCGAACCCCGGCTCGAAGAATTGCGTTTCAAACGCCGCGCCGGCGAAGGCGAGGAATCGCGCGATCGCTGGTTCCTTTACGACGATCTCGAAATACCTCTCATCGAAGTCCTGGCGGAGATGGAAACCACCGGCATCCGTCTCGATGTTCCCTTGCTCGCCGAAATGAGCCGGGAGATGGACGCGGCACTGACGAAACTGGAGGCCGCGATCTACGACGCTGCAGGCCGGCAATTCAACATCAACTCCGTGCCGCAACTTCGCGAAGTGTTGTTTAAGCAGCTCAATTTCAAACCGATCAAGAAGACGAACATTGGCGGCGAATCGAGCACCGATTCCGAAACGCTCGAGGCGCTGGCGGCATCGGACCACCCGAACGTGGAGCTGCCTCGCAGGCTTCTCGAACATCGCAAGATTTCCAAGCTCAAGGGAACCTACGTCGATGCGTTGCCGGCCGAAGTCAACGCCAAAACGGGCCGCGTGCATGCATCGTTCAATCAGACCGGCGCCGCGACCGGACGGCTCAGTTCGAGTGAGCCGAACCTTCAGAATATCCCAATACGCTCGGATATGGGCGGCCAGATTCGGCGAGCCTTCATCCCGGAATCGGGTTGGACGCTCTTGTCGGCGGACTATTCGCAGATCGAACTGCGCCTGCTCGCGCATTTCAGCGAGGACCCGACGCTGCTCCAGGCCTTTGCCGAGAATCGGGATATTCATGCAATCGTGGCGGCGCAGATTTACGGGGTCGATGTCGCCGCCGTCACCGACGAGATGCGCCGCGCCGCCAAGACGGTCAACTTCGGAGTGATCTATGGCATCAGCGCTACCGGTTTGGCGACGCGGTTGCATCTGACCATCAAGGAAGGGGCGGAGTTCATCGACTCTTACTTTCAAAAATACCCACGCGTCGAACAGTACCAGCAGAAGCTGCTCGCCGATTGTGTCGCCTCGAAGTATGTGACGACAATCCTGGGGCGGCGTCGGCGCATCGAAGGCGTGCGAGAAAGGACGACTTACCGCAATCGCAATCAGCCCGAGCGTGAAGCGATCAACATGCAAATTCAGGGTTCTGCCGCGGACCTCATCAAAGTCGCGATGCTCAGTCTGCATCATCGGTTCAAGCGTGAAAAGCTGCGTGCGCGAATGTTACTGCAAATTCACGACGAACTCGTTTTTGAAACGCCGCCCGACGAGCTTCAAACAGTAATGGCAATAGTCCGCGAGGAGATGACGAAAGCACTATCGCGCGAGTTAAAGGCGCCTCTGCGTGTTGACATGAACATCGGCCCCAATTGGCATGATCAAACCGAGGCAATGTGACAATCTGGAAGCTACCATGATCCCCGTGATCGGTATCGTCGGCGGCATCGGCAGCGGGAAAAGCGCGGCGGCGCACGCCATGCAAGCGCTCGGCGGGCATCTCGTCGTCGCCGACGCCATCGGCCATGAGGCGCTGCGCCAGCCGAATATCCTCGCGAAATTGGTGGAACGCTGGGGTGACGGCATCCTCAACGACGCTGGTGAAGCTGACCGACGTCAAATCGGGCGCATCGTGTTCGCAGACGAACGGGAACTGAAGTCGCTCGAAGCGTTGGTGTTTCCCTTTATTGAACGGCGAATCGTCGAAGAGATCGCGCATGCCAACTCCGAGGCGAGCGCGAAGTTCGTGATCCTCGATGCAGCGATATTATTTGAGACCGGATGGAATCACCATTGCGACAAAGTCGTGTTCATCGATGTGCCCAGAGAGGTGCGCCTGGCTCGCCTGGCGCAGTCGCGCGGGTGGGATGAAGCAGAATTAGCTCGGCGTGAAAGCCGGCAGTGGCCCGTGGAAGACAAAAAAGCCCGCAGCGACGCCGTGATCGCTAATTCTCACGATTTCGCCAAACTTGGAAAAGACGTGAAAGATACACTGGTGCGATTGGGGATCATCTGCTAGAATCTATTAACATTCCTAACCTGATTTATCGACCGATCGAAAGACGGGCAAAGTGGATGGATCGCAACGACAATGCTGGGAAAGAGTTAGAGTTGATGCATTTCGTGGAACCGTTCCCGGTTGAGCCAAATCCGCGAGTCGTGAATTTCGCGGTCGATAAATAGTACGAAGCCTGCCGCTGGCGTGTCCGCAAGTGCACCGTTTCATGTCGTGCGAACTTGCGGGAGAGGCACAGGACCTCCCAATCTCGTGCCAGCATCTTTGAGGAGGATTTTTCATGCCAGACCCGCGTGGCCGAAAACACGGCACCTCGACCTCTCCCCGCCCACGCCATGCCAACGACGGACCACCCGAATTCGCGGAAGGCCTTTTCGACGACGATTCCGAGCAGCATCCTGCCGTCGATCAGAACCAGAGCGAGCATATCGGTTTCGACGAGGAGACCAATAGCCGATACGAGGAGATCAAACGCGGCACGACGCATATCTCCGAATTGCAGCAAATGACGATGGCGCAGCTGCTGAAAGTATCCAAGGAAGAAAAGCTCACGGAGTACAGCGGGCTCAAAAAACAGGACCTGATCTTCAAAATCCTCAAGGAACGCGTAAAGCAAAACGGCTTGATGTTCGGCGAAGGAACGCTCGAAGTGCTGCCCGACGGCTTCGGCTTTTTGCGCAGCCCGGATTACAACTATCTGCCGTGCCCGGACGATATTTACATCTCGCCGAGCCAGATTCGCCGATTCGGCTTGCGGACCGGCAGCGTTGTCTCCGGCCAGATTCGCCCGCCGAAGGAAAACGAACGCTACTTCGCGCTTCTGCGCGTCGAGGCGATTAACTACAACGATCCAGACATGCTCACGCAGAAGGTCGTCTTCGACGATCTTACGCCGTTGCATCCGAATAAACGCTTGCGGCTCGAAACCGAAGCGGCCGAGATCAACATGCGCATCATGGATCTCGTCACCCCCATCGGCAAGGGCCAGCGCGGTCTGATCGTCGCGCCGCCGCGCACGGGCAAAACTGTGCTGCTTCAGAAAATGGCCAACAGCATCATCGTCAATCATCCCGAATGCTACGTCATCGTCTTGCTGATCGACGAACGTCCCGAAGAAGTCACCGAAATGGAACGCTCCGTTCGCGGAGACCACTCCGAGGTCGTGTCGTCCACGTTTGATGAGCCGTCAAGCCGGCATGTCGCCGTCAGCGAGATGGTCATCGAAAAAGCCAAGCGCATGGTCGAGTTCGGCATCGACGTCGTCATCCTGCTCGATTCCATCACCCGTCTGGCCCGAGCCTACAATAACGAAACCCAGCATTCCGGAAAGATCCTTTCCGGCGGCATGGACGCGAACGCGCTGCACAAGCCGAAACGATTCTTCGGCGCCGCGCGCAACATCGAAGAAGGCGGCAGTCTGACGATTCTCGCCACCGCGCTCGTGGATACGGGCAGCAAGATGGACGAAGTGATCTTCGAGGAATTCAAAGGCACGGGCAACATGGAACTCCATCTCGACCGCCGCCTGGTCGATAAGCGCGTTTGGCCGGCTGTCGATGTCAACGCGTCGGGCACGCGCAAGGAAGACCTGCTGCAGACACCGGACGAACTTCGCATGACCTACATCCTGCGGAAGGTGCTCTCGGACATGAATCCCGTGGAAGCGATGGAGTTGCTCATCAACCGCATGAGCCGAACGAAGACCAATGCGGATTTTCTGCGAACATTGAATTTGGCCTAGCCAAGCCCAGGGGCGAGCGCAGCAAGCCTCTGGAGATTACTGGAATTATCCCGAGGGTTAGCTGCGTTCACCCCTGGGCACTGTGAAAAACATGGCGACCTACGAAGGATCTCTTACCGCTCCGCACGGGCGATTTGCACTCGTCGCTGGGCGGTTCAATCAGTTTGTTGTTGATAGCCTCGTCTCCGGCGCGATGGACGGCCTCGGTCGTCATGGGGTCGCTGCGGAGGCGATCGACCTGGTCTGGGTGCCCGGTTCGTTCGAGATTCCCCTGGTGGCCCAGCGTCTGGCGGCGTCGAAAAAGTATGCCGCCGTGCTCTGTCTCGGGGCCGTCATTCGCGGTGACACGACTCACTATGATCACGTCTGTGCAGCGGCGACAAGCGGCATCGCCCAGGCGGGACTGGCGACGGGCGTGCCGGTGATCTTCGGCATCCTCACGTGCGACACCGTCGAGCAGGCGCTCAATCGCGCCGGAGTCAAAGGCGGCAACAAGGGTTTCGACGCCGCCCTCGCCGCCATCGAAATGGTGAATTTGCTGAAGCAGTTGCCCTGATTCCAAGGAGAGGAAAATGTCGCCAGTCACCACGTCGTCGATGACCGTTCTTCCGTCAACGCTATCGTGGGAAGAGTTCATTGCCAATCACTCGGGGGAGAACGTCGAACTGGTGGACGGTCAGGTGATAGATTTGCCGATGCGCTCGCCGAATCACGGAATAATCTGTGCACGAACTAGCCGATTGCTGGGCGAATATGCCGAGAAGCACGCTTGTAGAAATAAGATGTGCCGCCACTCTTTTGTAAGGACCAAAAGCAACCCCAACACGGTTCGAGCAGCGGACATCTCCTACTACTCCCACGAAAGGCTGTTGAGCAGAGAAGTTCCTGAAGGTGTGTTTCCATTTCTTCCAGAACTGATTGTTGAAGTGTGTTCCAAGTCCGATCGTTGGATTTCTGTCTTCGCGAAAGTAGTCGAATATCTGACAGCCGGTGTTCGCGTTGTCGTGCTTTTGGATGAGCCGTCCTGCTCTGCGTCGGTCTACCGGTCCGATGAGATTCAGCAAATCTTCCACAACGGCGATGAACTGACAATCCCCGACGTCTTTCCGGGCTTCGCGGTTCCGGTTCGGCGATTTTTTGAGTGATGGGTTGCGTCTCGCTCATGAACGAATTCGATTTCATTGCCTGGATTCGCAGCCAAACCAAGCGAACGCCTGGCGTGCTCGTCGGTCCGGGCGACGACTGTGCCGTGTTGGCCGGGTCGGGCGCAGAACCGACACTTGTCACGACCGATATGCTGCTCGAGGGCAGCCATTTCCTTCTCGCAGAAACGCCGCCCGAACGGATAGGTCGCAAGGCGATGGCGGTGAATATCAGCGATATCGCCGCCATGGGCGGGACGCCGACCTGTGCATTCGTCTCGGTGGGCTTGCCGCGCGGTAGAGCAGGGGAAATCGCGACGGAACTTTATCGCGGCATGCGCGACCTCGCGGACCGTTTCGGCGTTCACATCGTCGGCGGGGACACCAATAGCTGGGCAGGCGGCCTCGTCGTCTCCGTTACGCTGCTCGGCACGCCGGGGCCGCAGGGACCGATCCTTCGCTCCGGTGCGAAACCCGGCGATTGGCTTTTCGTCACCGGTCCACTTGGCGGCAGTCTCGCAGGTAAGCATTTCGATTTCGTGCCGCGCGTCAAAGAGGCCATGCAGCTACAGGATCACGCTACCATACATGCCATGATCGACATAAGCGATGGCCTAGCGGGCGACGTCGGCCACATCTGCGCGGAAAGCGCATGCGGCGTCGAGTTGATTGGCGACCGAATTCCCATCAGCGATGCCGCGAAGAAAGCAAACGATGGGCGAACACCGCTGGAACACGCGCTTACCGACGGCGAGGATTTCGAACTCGCCTTCGCCGTGTCTGAAGAAGACGGGAACCGACTGGTGGCATCGCAGCCGATTGCCGGGGTGACGCTCGCGCATGTCGGCACATTTTTGACGCAGCCCGGGATGTGGCTCGTGCAGGCTGATACGCGCCGAGAGATTCAACCGCGCGGATTTGTTCATCGATTCGCGTGATAAAAGAACTCAAATCCATACTCATAATAATTCGCTCTTTTTTGGTTTCCACGGGAGAGATTGATGGCATTTGATGCCTTGGGTTTGCATCCGCGACTCGTACAAGCAACGCGGGCGATTGGCTACACGGAGCCGACACCGATTCAAGCACAGGCGATTCCGCAGATCCTCGCGGGACGCGATATCATCGCGACGGCTCAGACCGGCACGGGCAAGACGGCGGCTTTCCTCCTGCCAATCCTGCACCAGCTGGTTCAGAAACCGCCGCGCACCACGCACGCTCTGGTCATTACTCCGACGCGCGAGTTGGCCCGCCAGATCGAGGATGTGTGCCGCGATTTGGCTCGCCATACGTCCGTGCGCGTTGCGCTCTTGGTCGGCGGCGTATCAATGATGCCGCAGGACAAAGCGATTCGCGCCGGCGTGGAACTTCTCGTCGCGACTCCCGGCCGGCTTCTGGATCATCTGCAATATCACGCGAACAAGTTCGATCCATTGTCGATCGTGGTGCTCGATGAAGCCGATCAGATGCTCGACATGGGCTTCCTGCCCGACTTGAAACGCATCATCGCAAAGCTGCCGGGGCGAAAGCAGACGCTCCTATTCTCGGCTACGATGCCGCCCGTTATCGAGCGGTTGGCGAAAGAGATTCTGCGCAAGCCTCAATCGATCGAGATCGGCCGCCGCAGCGCCCCGGCCGTCGGCATCACGCAGGCGGCGTTTCCGGTCCCGGAACACCTGAAGACGCCGCTTCTGCGCTACATGCTGCGCCACACGCCGATGCCCTCGGTCTTGGTGTTCACACGCACGAAACAGACGGCGAAACGCCTGGCGAAATCGATCGCCAGCGATGGCTTCGCCGTCACCGAACTGCACAGCAACCTGTCTCAATCCCAGCGCATGCGCGCGATGGACGGCTTCCGCCGCGGCGACTTCCAGGTCATGGTGGCGACGAATATCGCCTCGCGCGGCCTGGATGTCACGCACATCACGCACGTGATCAGCCATGACGTGCCGCACGTGCCCGAAGACTACGTCCACCGCATCGGTCGAACCGGCCGCGCCGACGCCGAGGGCGACGCATTCGTGCTGGTGTCGCCCGCCGAGGAGAAATCGCTGGCGCAAATCGAGCGGCATATCGGCGAACGCCTGCCGCGCGTGACCTTGCCGGACTTCGACTATCGCCAAAACGCGCCAGCCAAACCAGAGATGAAGCAAGGCGGCCCCGCGCGGCAAGGCAAGCCCAAGCGCAATCGCGGCCGCAGCCGATAAAGCTCGAAAGGGGGCGCTTGGCCAACAGCCGATGGCCAAGCGCTTTCGCACTTTTTCCCAGTTTTTTTGCACTTTTAGGGGGTGTTGGCCAACAGGCACGGGGGGAGAGGGGGGTGCATCTGCATGCAGTTTTTTTGCAAAAATCGAAAAAAGCACCCCTACTGACTTTGCGTCGCTCACTTCCTGCGCGTTACAATGTTGTAAAAACGCCCCAAGCCCAAGGGTGAGCGCAGCGAACCCTTGGGATCTTTCCGACACCAAGCCGTGGTCCCCGCTGCGCGGGACGGGTTGATTCCTCGTTCCCAAGCGGAACAGGGAACGAGTACCAATTTACCGTCAGCACCCCCTCGCACTACGATCTTTGAAAGCACGCCCCCAAGCCCCAGGATGAGCGCAGCGATTCCTGGGGGTGAGGTAACGCCAATCTGAGAAAGAAAATGCTTGACAATCAGACCAAAGTCTGATGAAATCAATCCTCCCTATAGCGGGCACAGGAACGATAGCCTGCTGGTTGGGAGGTCTAGCCTCTCGTTGAAGCAGAATCGAGATTCGGAAGCTCGGCTCGTCGCCGATGGCAATCGCATCGCCGCCAACAGGCGATTCTGCTTAACTTGGTTCGTTGAACGAAACCTACGGTAGTTGTCCGTATTTCTTCTTATCAGCAATAACAC
>CAZAFH010000048.1:0-54192 GCA_964484265.1 uncultured Singulisphaera sp. | reverse complement strand
CGCTCACTTTTTCCCACTGTTCAGGGCTCATCGCGATATTCCTTGAGTTCGCGCTGCAACCACATCTGCGCCTTCTTGCAAAGACGCTTGGTCTCCGTGGGGGAGACTTGAAGAATGTCGGCGGTTTCTTCAAATGTGCAGCCGAGGAAATAGTGAATGCGAAACGCCTGGCTTTCGCGCTGCGCAAATTCGTCGAGACGATCCAGCGCGTTCTTCAGGTCGATGACAAAATCCGACTCGTCGCCGGCAAGCGCATCTGGTTTGGCGGGATCGAGCGCGTTGATGTCCTGGTGCTGGCGATCGCCGCCGCGTTTCTGCGCGAGCCGAGCGCGTGCGGCTTCGACGAGCAGGTCATGGATTTTATTGGCGGCGTAGGAAAAGAACTTGCCGCGATCACCGGGATTCCAGACGGTCACGTCGGAACCAACGAGCTTGCAGAACGCATCGTCCACGAGCACCGTGGTGGAGCCGTCGAGGGGATTGGCGAACCGCTGCTTTCGCTTGCCGGCGATCGCCCGCAGATCTTTTTCGACGAGACGATACAGCTCGTCGGCCGCGACGCGGTCGCCCCCGCCGGCTTTTTGCAATAGGACGGTGACTTCACCCGGAGTTGGCATGGTAATACCTCGTTGAGGGTGTTCTATCGGTCCGATTTTGAGACGCAAAGAAAATTCAGAATATTCTGGACGAAACCGCGACGCCTTGCGGACAGGTGGGTGAGAGCAACAAACAACACCCCTTAAATTAGGAGTACGAACATGAAGACCTTTTCGATCCTCTGCCTTGCGTTCGCGTTGACCTTCGGCGGCTTGGTTGGCCAGGCACAAGCCCAAAGCCCGTTTCCAGGCTCCGGCCCTTCGCCCTTGCCGCCGCCCATCGTCTCAAACCTGGATCTCACCGGCAACTGGATCAATTATGCTGGCAATGTCGAACCTCTGTTCCACCTGCCGCTGAGAACCTTCAGCCTGCAAATGACGGCTCCTGCGACCTTCATGGTTCCCGGCCTGGATACGAGAGCCAGGGTTCTGATCGTCAACAATGAGCCGCGCTATATAAGTCATTCAGGCGCTCAACTCGCGACGGGATTGGTTCAAAGGGATGCGTCTGGCGCCGTCGTCAGCATTCGCTGGTCCTGCGGATCGACGTGGGTGCGAAGCCGCTAGCTAGAGACGCCAACGATACAAGGAACCTCGGCCGATTCGTTCGGCCGAGGTTCTTTCGTTTGCAGTGTGGCCAAGGAGCCGGCGTCCGCCCAACGCTGTGGGAAAAAAATCAAAATATTCCGGACGAAACCGCGACGCCTTGCGGACAGGTGGGTGAGAGCAACAAACAACACCCCTTAAATTAGGAGTACGAACATGAAGACCTTTTCGATCCTCTGCCTTGCGTTCGCGTTGACCTTCGGCGGCTTGGTTGGCCAGGCACAAGCCCAAAACCTTTCCGGAAATTGGGTCGCCCCTGACGGTGCGGAATACCAAATCACCCACAATGGAAACCAGATCCGCAGCATATTCAAGGGCGGGCCCAATTTTCCGAACCTCAAGGGCGCGAACTCGCTCGTGGGCGGGCCGGCCAAATACATGGGAATTTGGCAAGGCATCGATGGCGCTCGCCGAGGACAGGGATACATTACCTATATTGTGGCGAACGCGAACGAATTCACCTCGATCACGGAAGGTGTTCTCATCGAGAACGGGGTCTCGACGCCGATCTCGATTACGGTTCGCTGGCAACGCCGAGGCGGCTCCGCCGAACCCGGACCAGGCCCGCTTCCAGGCCCTGTTCCGTCGCCGTCTCCCGGTCCTGGTCCCTCGCCGTTTCCGGGCCCTGGCCCGTCGCCCCTGCCGCCGCCTCTGCCGCCCGGGCCGGCGCCGGCGCCAGAACTCGGACCGAACTGAGGCCTTTAGAAAATCGGTTCTCCGCCAACTTGGCGGGTTTATTGGTTCGTAGTGCGGGCTTTAGCCCGTCCATTCCAAGGAGCGGGCTAAAGCCCGCACTACGAATCCACAAACTTGGCGGAGAGTCAGAAAATCTCGGACGAAACCAAGACGCTTTGCGGATGTGTAATTGAAGTGAAATCCACTAACTCGGCGGCAAGCATTAGCGTGCCGCCAATTTCTCCAGGGAGTTTATCATGAAGAAGGCCGTTCTGTCCCTCGTACTTGGAATGCTCCTGTTCAGCTTTTCGACCCCATCGATTCTGGCACAAGGGACACCTGCGTTTCCCCCGGTTTGGAACCAATCGGAAACGCCCGATGTCATAATGCCGGGTACCGCCGATCGTACCGTTGACGGCGTCTGGACCTGGGATGCCGCCCGGAAGCAAGCCACCGCGCGCTGGAACAACGGCGCCGAGGCGACCATCAATGTCGTCACCGACGATGGCAAGACCATTGTCATGTGCCGATTCGACCGCACCGGTTCCGCTGTCGGCATGGTCGCGGACTACGTCGGCGTTCGGCAGGGAAACAAGATCAGCGGCAAAGTGTTCTGGCGCGATCCGCTTCGCGACAAACAACGCTCGGGCAAGTGGTCGGCCACCTTCGGCGCGAAATTCGACCTCACCGGGACTTGGAACAATGACGCTGGCAAGGTCGAGCCGTTGTTCCATCTGACCCTGAAAACCTTTAATCTTGAGAAGTCGCCGCAAGGAACGTTTATCGTCCCTGGCCTGGACACCAGGGCCAGGGTTGTGATCGTCAACGACGAGCCGCGCTATATCAGTCATTCGGGCGCGATGCTCGCTACCGGCAAAGTCGAAAGGGACGCGTCCGGCACCGTCGTCAGCATTCGCTGGTCCGTCGGAACAACGTGGACACGCAGCGCGAAGCCTCTGGTCAAAGACCTGGACATCGATCTCGTCGGCAATTGGACCAACAATGCGGGCAAGGTCGAGCCATTGTTCCACTTGCCGCTGAAGACGTTCCGCCTGGAAAAGACGGCTCAAGGCGCCTTTATCGTTCCTGGCCTGGATACCAGGGCCAGGGTCGAAATCTTCAAGGTTGAGCTTGTCAAGAACGAACCGCGTTTCATCAGCCATTCAGGCGTGACGCTTGCCACGGGAACGGTCGAAAGGGATGCGTCCGGAACCGTCGTCAGCATTCGCTGGTCTGTCGGATCGACATGGACGCGAAACCGCTAGGGAAACGAATTGAGACACCAGGAGAGCCTAGCCGCGTAAGCGGCAGGTTGAAACGACGATTGCAAATTCAACCTGCCGCATACGCGGCTAGGCTCGCCAATACATCATCGCTGACACCGCGCGAAGAGTGGATACTTAGTGCTGGCGTCCGCCCAAAGCGATTGGGCCGGGTTCACGTTTGACGCCGCTCGAATGAGCGGTGGGGCCGGCTCGCGTCAACGAGAAGGTCCAGGGGCGTGGTTCACCGACAGTGAAGCGTGCATTGCCAGCCATCGTCTGGCCTTGAATCGTCCCGGTATACACGCAATTGCCGAACGTCACAGTCACCTGGTCGCCGCTTTGCGACCAATTGCCATTGGTCGTCGAGACGGCATCGATCATGACCGCCTTTCCGTTTGGCTCAAAGCGGAAAGTAAGTTTGCCGAAGCCGGCAAGCGATTCCGTTCCTTCCCACAAAGTGCCGGCGACCGTGTTTCCGGGTCCTGGTTCAGGTCCTGGTCCAGGCGTACCTTGAATGCGTTCGATGGCATTGCCGGCGACTCGGCGAACGTCCTCATCGGGATCTTGCAAGAGCCTCTGTAGGGCCGGTATTGCAGGCCGGGCGGCGGAGCCTTGTTTCCCCAGTTCCTTCGCGGCTCGCATGCGTACGATATCGTCAGCGCTTGCGAGATCATTGATTAGCCGTTGCACCTCTGGAGAGATCGTCACCGGGCCTGGTCCTGGTCCGGTGGACCAAAGCGTCGGCCTCCACAGACGCTCATTGACGTCAACCTGCCGGGCAACGTGCTCGATGCGTTCGCGCAATAGTTTGGCGGTAACGCCACGGTTCGTGACCGCATGGTAGATCACAAAATTCTTCGCCTTCTCGTTATAGGCGAAGTAGGAGGGGCCTATTTTCTCGTTCATTTTGAGCATATCTGCCAGAATCTCTCGCGGGACTTGGTTGTAGTCGTTGATCACCGCGAGATTCGCATATACCCAAAGATTCTCCTGATTTGGGCTTATTTCCACGAGCACTTTCCAGTTGTTGCCACTGCTTTGCACATTGATCAAATAGCGAGCAATCTGGCCCTTGTCGTTCTTCAATTCCTGGGGAGCGTAACCCAGGTTTTCGAGCATCCCCTTGAGCGATTCGACAGTTTGTTGGCCAGGTTCGGCAGGCTGCTGTGCGTTGGCAACGGAAGCGCCAAAGCTGAACAAGCTGGCAGTCAAAATCAGAAGCGCGGCAAGTTTTGAGATCCGCAACATGGCTGAACTCCTTGCAATTAGCGGTTACTCTCCATTGAAGATTAATTCAACGATGGAGGATGTTCTTGGTCGAAAAATGAAAAAGCAAAAGATGTGCCGAACCCGGGGTGTATCGGGAATGTAGCGAAATTGCTTACGAAGTGAATCGAGCCAATCGTCGAGATCTTGAGATGTGTCGATATCGATCCAGCAACTGAGCGGAAACGGTCGGAAGCTTCGGACTGTTTTCCGAAGCTCCCTGATTTGAGTTACTTCACCGGGGTCAGCGAGAACGCTTTGATCGCCACGCCGCGGCTGCCATCCTTGAGCGCGACGTGCAAGACATTCTGCCCCTTGACCAGAACGACTTCGATGGGCGGGGTCTGTTGCCACATGCCGATGGTATAGGGGACCGGCACTTCAATTGACGAGTTGGAGTTGTTCGCCGAGAACAGGAATCTTTGCCCCTCGTGCACTGTCGCCACCCACGCGGTTAGCGTGTATTTCCCGGCTTGCGGTGCGTCGATAACGTATTGTGCCTTGAATCCGCCGGTGGCGTGAACCTGCAGACCGCCCGAGAAACTCTTCATGGCGGTGAAGTGGCCCTTTGGGCTGGCGTAAGCGGCCGAGGGGATGGTGATGGCGCCGTCCTTGCCGACGACGGCCTTGCGGTCGGCGGGGGTGATGGCCACCTTGGCGACTGCTTTGGCTTTCGTGGCGTCCGACTCATTGGCTTCGCCAAGCTCCTGCCCGAGAGGCCCCAACGCCACCACTTTGGTCGCTGTCGCAATCGCGCGCGCCTGATGATGCGCCATGTTGCTCCAAAAACCGCCCGTGATATGTTTCCTGTCATTGAATTCCTGTTCGCCAAGAACTCGGCTCACCCACTGCGCCCGCAGGACCTTCAGGTAGTCATTCGGCTGCGTTCGTGCCTGAGTCTCCAGCAGGAAATCCGAACCGCTGCGAGGGCTTTCGTCCTTGTCCCACCAACTATGTTGAAAGCCCGCGCCGAGATTGATCACCCAACCCTTGGGAGTCCAGTGTCCGACGGCTGCATGCGCTTTCTGAGTCACGCCCCAGACTGGTATGCCAAAACTGCGCAGAATGAATCGGCCAAAGAACGCGCGACGGCCACAGACTCCGCCATCCTTGGGAATGTTTTGATAGACGTTCAGCGATGGTAGATCATCCTTCACGCATTCGGAGCCGTACTTGACTTCGGTGCGGACCGCTCCCGAGTAGCGCCAGCCGTAGTTGGGATTGAGGATGTGATCGGGCCGATAGTTTCGCAGCATCTCGCGTCCCCACGCCAGAATGTGATCGGGAGCATCGCAGCCGACGATCATTCGGTATTCCCAGACCGTGAAGTTCTTGAAAGCCGGGTCAAGCTCGCCGTCGATGTAAGCCCGTTCGTAATGCAGGTAGCGCTTCACCGGATCGACGATGGTCGGCGCATCGGTGGCCGTGAGGGCATTGCTCTGCTTGATCGGGACCGCGTGTTCGAGACTCGTGGCGAGTGCCAGCCGCTGGAAGACGCCGGCGTTCGCCTTTGGACTCGCCTTCTGAATTGCCGAGTAAATCACCATCGCCGGTCCGTATTTACCGGAGTCGGCGCCGCCGGCGATGAGCATTTGTTTCATCAGGTTGTCGTCGGCGAGGAGTTGATTCACGAGGGCTTCGTGCTGTTTGCTTTGCTGGGCAAACGCTGCCAGCCCGCGCGGCGTCGCCTTCGCCAGCACGGCGGCGCGGACGAGAAGCGCGTCTTGTTTGTCATTTGCGAGGATTGGCTGCAGATCGTCGAGAATGCTCTCGACTGCTTTCGCCTCGGCGGCTTTTGCCTGTGCCAGCGCCGCCTGAGCCGCTTGATTGGCCTTGGTGACGTTGGCCTGATCGAGCAATGCCTGGTCCAGCGCTTTCTGGCGTTCATGCAGCGCCTTGATGCCGTCGGCCTTGTTCGCCTGCCACTTGGCGAGATCTTTCTTTGCCGCCTCGCGCTGCGCCTCCGTGGTTGCTTTTTTCAACGCCGCCTGCGCGGCTGCGATTCCTTTTTCGGCGCCGCCAATCCATTTGTTCTTCGCATGCGCGACCAATGCTTTCGCCGTGGTGATTTTCCCCTGCGACTTCTGCACGGTATTCGCTTCAGCCTCGGCCGACTTGAGCGCTTCCTGGGCCTTGACGAGCGCGATCTTCTTCTGCTCGGACACGATCGGCAATGTCTTGACGATTTGCGCCTGCATTGTCTTGAGCATGGCCGAATATTGTGCGTGAAGTCTCTCGCCATCCGCCGTCAGGGGAACCGGAGCCACGGGAGGCTTCTTGCGCGGCTGAGCAGCCATAGGACCGCCAAACCCGAGCACCAGACAGACGCCCAGCGCAATGCTGAGCGCGAAATGCGGCATGACATGCTTCATCGCGAACGTTCCTTTCAAGGACTCTTTGACAGAGTATCAAGTAGGCGCCATCGTCCGCTATTGTTCAGATCGCGACGATGGCGCCGATAGATTAGTTCTTGCTCTTCAATAGTTCGACCATGGCTTTACCCATGGCTTCGCCGACGTCCATGTAGACTTCGGCTTTGCCGCCGTAGTGTCCGTTCCCGCTGCCGCCCTGAGCCATGGGGTGGGTGTAGACGGTCGCCACGTTGCCTTTGAACTCGGGGTACTTTCCGGAAGTCCCATCGACGGCGAGATGGGCGTTGAGAATCTGTCCGCCGTTGCCGCCGCTGCCTTTGACGGACTCGCCCATGGTGGCAAGCACGAATTTGGCGTTGGGGGCGTTGAACTCCTTGCGTACCGTCTTGATGAAATGGACGAGGTTCTTCTCGTAGCGAGCGGCATGGCCAGCGTTGCCGGCATCGCGCTCGCCTTGCCAGAAGAAGAAGCCAGCAACTTCGTAACCCTTGGCTCCGGGGTAATGCTTTTCAAGATCGGCCAAGGCCTTCTTGGCATCACCCACATCGTAGTCCCACTGCTTGCCTGCGTACCAGTCGATCGGTTTGCCCTTTTTGTCCAGCCAGGCCTTGGGTTCGGTCTTGATGCCTTTGGCCGGGTCCGCTTCCCAGGACTCGGGTTTGTCCTTGTAGCCGGCGTAGATCATCTTCTTTTCCACCCCCTTCTTGTCTTTGAGGGTAAACTCGAAGCGTTCGCTGCCTGGCGGTAGGAGATCCCAGCCCAGAGCGCGGTTGCCGATGCAGACCTTCAAAAGCATCACGGGTGCGTCGATCGCATTCCCGAGCGGATGGCCGATGCCGAACTCGGGTCCCATCGTGTTGCCTTTCACCGTCAGAAACTCATTGTTGAGCGGGCCTTTGCCCGACATGTAACGCACGAAGCGGACGTCTTTCCGCTCCGCCCAGGCGCCCGCATCATCCACGAGGTACTGGTACTTCTTCTTCACCTTCACCGCATGCTCGAGAGAAATCTCTTTGCCCTTCACCTTGCCGAGGCCCACCATGTTGGATTGGCCCATCATGATGAAAACCTGGACCGGCTTGGTCATGTCCGCCGGTTTGCCGTCGGGTTTGGGCAGCTGGGCCGGCGCGTCGCCGACGATAGACGAGAACACCAAAACGACCCAGCATAAACACGAAAACCCGATCAACTGAATCTTGAAGCGCATGAGGTGTCTCCTGTTGAATAAAGGCCGCAGGCGGGCCTGGTTCACGATTATTGTGTAATATAACTTCTCGGAACATTGTTTCCAAGAAAATCATATACGTTTTTGGGAAACAGAACCATGGAACGAAAACCTCGCCGCGTGGCATTGATGCTGGATCTGCAATGGCCGTACAAACGGCATGCGGGAATCTTCGTGGGAACTCAGCAATATGCCGAGGAGCACGGCTGGATCTCGATCATCGACGAGTTCGTCCACAACACCCTGCCAACCCGGCGCGGAGCCGCTCTGCCCTATGATGGCATTATCGCCCGCGCCAATCGACAGCTTGCCGCGCGAGCCACCCGTCTCAGAATCCCCGTAATCAACGTTTGGCAAAGCTCTCCCGCTCGCCGTCTCGTGCCCGGAGTTTACCCCGATTCGAAGGCGGCCGGCGGCCTGGTCGCCGAGCATCTGTTAGCGCGCGGCTTTCGGAATTTCGCCACCCTGACGGCCTTCAACAACATCGACCAAGAACTAGAAATGCGCGAAATCGTCCGCGTGGTCCGTGAAGCAGGCTTCCCGTGCCTCGTGCAGCGAATTCCGCAGAACCCCTGGCAAGACCAGGCCCACTGGCGCAAGACCCAACGGCTCATCTCGAAATGGATGGCGGAATGGGCGCACCCGATCGGCGTCTACATCGGTGGCGAAGGCGCGGGACGCATGATCGTCCAGGAATGTCATCGCCGCGGCTGGCGCGTGCCCGCCGACGTCGCGATCATCGCAGGCAAGAACGAGGAACACCTGTGCGAGCACCCAAGGCCGTCGCTCACCAGTATCGAAATCGGCTATGAGCGCATCGGCTACGAAGCAGCACGCCTGCTTGACCAATGGATGCGCAGAAAAGCTCCGCCAACCGAGCCGATCCGAGTTCTGCCGAGAGGCCTGGTCGTACGGCAATCGACCGACTTCTTGGCTGTCGATAACGACTCGGTTGCGTCGGCTTTGCAATATATCTCCGCGAATAGTCATCGCCCGATCGGGCCCGACGATGTCGCCAAGGCGATTGGCGTGGAGACGCGTACCTTGCAAAATTACTTCCGCCAGGTCATCGATCGGCCAATCGCCGCGGAGATTCGGCGCTTGCGTATTGAGCGTGCCAAGCGGGAATTGGTCCAAAGCGAGCGCCGGCTGTCCGAGATCGCGCGCGACACCGGCTTCGGCGCATCAATCCGCATGTGCGAGGTTTTCCGCCGCGAAGTCGGCATGACGCCAAGCGAATACCGCAAACAACGTCAAACCCGGCAACGGATGTGAGCGGCTTGAGACCTGGGCGGTTTACGGCGTCGTCGAGCTTGGATCCGTTGCGCCTTGGCCAAAGTTCATTACACGAATAACTGCGTCAATGATGGCGTGTGGGACTACACGCATGATCTCGATGGCAACCTCACGGAAAAGTCGAATGCCAGTGGCTCATGGGTGTATGCATACGACCACGAACGCCATCTGATCCAGGCGAAGCAGTATGACGACATGGACGTTCTCATCATGCAGGCCGACTACAGGTACGATGTGTTCGGCAACCGCATCGAAAGGGATGTCTACCTACTTCGCTTCGAGCAGTTCGACGCGGATTGCGACCTGGGTTGCCGGCTGAACGCCGCCGAGCGTTGCCCCGTGCGCGAGCAGCATCTCCGAGCGGATGAGCACGACCCGTTTGCCGCCGACTTTCATTCCAATAGCGGCGGCTTGCAATATTCCATTATTCGACGAGCCCTGAACCAGATTGGTTGGATGCAAATGCAACCGCCTACTTTTCCGCTTGCAGAATCGGCGATCGCGCGGGATAATCCCAAATCTAAACGACGAGCTTTGAATGATTTTCGAGCAGAAAGGATTGGAGAATGCTCCGATTTGTTTTTGGTTTTTTACTTGTTGCACTCATCAGCCAGGCTAACGCGGGTGATTCATCGCAGGCCAGGGCGGCGAAGAAAGCCGCCGAGGAATTGGCGGAAGCGACGCTCAAGGGCGATGATGGCAAACTTGTCGATCGTACTTTTGACAAGATCGTCGAGATGGCGGGCGGACGCGAGAAAATGATCCTCAAGATCAGCGAGTTCCGGAAGTCGCTGGAGGCCAAGGGAGTGAAAATCCATTCCCTGAAGATCGGCGCGCCAGGCGAAGTGCTGAAAGAGGGCAAATACGTGTTCGTCGTCGTGCCAACGGTCATGGAAATGCGCGTGCCAAAGGCAAGCTTGACGGGGAAATCGTTCCTCCTGGGCATCTCCAGCGATGACGGGAAAAGCTGGAAATTCGTCGAGGGCGTCAAGGTGCGCGATCAGGCCGCGCGCGAAAAAGTTCTCCCGGCACTCCCCAAGCGGCTTTCGTTACCGCCGATGGAACAACCGATGATTACGCGGGATGACGCGTGAAACGCTTACTTGTACGCCTCGTATTCCTTGCCGCCCAGTAGCGCAGACGCGATCTTGAGTTTCAAGATCTCGTCCGTGCCTTCGTAGATTCGGCATACGCGAACGTCCATCAAATGGCGGCCCGGACGGTAGAGCGTGGACCACCCGCGGCCGCCGAAAATTTGCACGGCGTGATCGGCGGCCTGCCAGGCGGCGTTGGTCGCGTACAATTTCGCCTGGGCGGCGAGCAATTCGGACTTCGCGCGAAGATCGGCATTGCCTGGAGAATAAGTGGCATCGTCTTTCGCCTCGGCGGCCTTGAGAATGAGCGCTTCGCTCGCCAGGCGGGCCATCTCGATCGCCGTCAGGTGTTCCTGCACGAGTTGATGCTTGCCGATCGCTTTGCCATGCTGCGTGCGTTCCTTGGCGTAGTTGATCGATTCGATCAAGCAATCTTCAATGACGCCCAGGCAACCGGACGCGACGCTCAATCGCCCGCTGACGAGCGTGCCCATGGCAATGCGGAAGCCGTCCCCCTCGGTGCCGAGCAGGTTGTTGAGCGGCGTGTGCAAGTCGGTCATTTCGAACATGCCCGTGTTCGCGGAATACATGCCCATCTTGGCGACCAGGTCTTCACGCGCGAAACCCGGTTGATCGACATCGATGATGAACGCGCTGATCCGCCCCCCGGCTTTCGGGTAGGCGAACGTCACGATCGTCGTCGCGATGCCTGCGTTGGAAATGAGGTATTTCGTGCCATCGAGCCGATAGTGGTCGGCGTGCTTCTCGTAGGTGCTCGTCATTTCGAGCGGGTTGCTGCCGGCGTCGGGTTCGGTCAGGCCAAAGGCGAGGATCTTGTCACCCTTGCACGAAGCGGGCAGGTATCGGCGTTTCTGATCCTCGTTGCCCCAGGTCATGATCGGATACTGCCCGATGCTCGTGTGCCCGGAAAAGAACGTGCGGACACCCGTGCCCTCCTGTCCGATGCGGGCGAGCGCCTTGACATAAGTGACCGTGTCCGCGCCTCGGCCGCCGTACTCCGTCGGAACGGGCATGCCGAGAATGTTGTACTTTTGAGCGAGCGGAATGAGATGATGATTGAAGCGATGCTCGACATAGCAAAGCTCCTCGTGTTCGCGCAACTCCTGGCAAAACGAATCGACATCGGATAGTAGTCGGCGTTGATCGGCGGCGTTCATTTTCCATCCTCGAGTGAGTTCTGCAATCTGCAATCTCTTTCTTACCGAAACGCCGACGAAAGCCGATAGCACGCCCGATGAAGCCGGCCGAGGATGCGATGGCTTTTGGGCAACTTGCGGAAAAGGCGAGGCCAGCCGTTCGATCGCTCGTGGCAACGATAATGCCAGTAGGCGCAGTATTGCTCGAGGTGCGCATCGCCTGCATGGCGACGGCTGACGGCGAGAATTTCGCGGAACACCTCCATGCGCAGTGCGAGCGTCTTCGTCTCGGGATGAATGCGCGAGCAGGCCAAAAACTCGGGCACATGGGCGATCGCCGCCCCGCCTCGGCCGAGACGCAGCCAATACTCGTAGTCCATCGCGCAGTCGAGTGATTCGTCGAACAGGCCGAACCGCTCGATCACGCGCCGCCGCCAAAACGCAGCCGGCTGACAGACGAAGCAGGTCTGCACCAGCGTTTGAAAATCGTAATCCGCTGTAGGATAGTCGCCAAGGATGCGATCGTCGGCATCGATGAATCGCGCGTTGCCGTAAAGCAGATCCCAGTCGGGATGCGTCTCGAAATGCGCGACGACGCTCGAAATCGCGCCAGGCAGGAGCGTGTCGTCGGAGTTGAGGTAAGCGACGATCGCTCCCTGGCTTCGTCGCAGGCCCTGGTTGATGGCGTCGGTCTGCCCGGCATCGCGTTGCGATTGCAAGTAGAAACGGTTGCCATAATCGCGCAGTATGTCGGCGGAGCCATCGGTCGAACCGCCGTCGAATACGAGATACTCGATGTGCGGGTAGTCCTGCGTCAGCACGCTCTCGATGGTTCGCCGAAGAAAAGGCGCCTGATTGTAGGAGGGCGTGATGATCGAAACGATCGGCGGCATGGCAGAGTCCTTTGCGGGCTAACACGCGTTCCTATTCGTCCGTCAGGTCGATGCGCAACAGTTCCGTTGGCGTGAGTAGATGGGCCTGGTCGAACGCTTTTTCGATCGTGCTTTTCATTTCCGCGTTGGTTTTTTTCAGGACATTCATGAGTTCCAATTCCGCAGCCGACTGATTCGGCATCGCGAGCAGGCATTTATCATGCGTATCCACCGAAAAGACCCAGAGCATCTCGTCGCGGTGTTCCATCTGCTGCACGCGCATCTTCAGATGGCGATACCCCTGTCGGCCGAGGCGGAAGGTAAACCCCGTGCCGCCGGATTTTTCCGAATCCAGCATCTGGCAGACGCGGACGGCGAATGGCTCCGGCGGTAGGTAATCGGCGACGTCGGCGTGCTCGGCGATCTCGGCGTACGGGCGCACATCCACCGGAATCGTTGCCGGTCCCGCGGGATAGGCCAGCCTCAGGAATAGCTGGCACGCCTGACTCAGTTCTCGCGCGGTGAACAATACCACGTAGCGCTCCGAGCTTTGATGTCACCGTTGCTGAAAAAGAAAAGAAATCATGAGGATCGGCTGAATATCATGGAATAGTATACCAACAATCCAAACCGGAATGCGACCCCATTCGATTCGATAATTTCATGGGAGCCAATCGATGCGATTTCAAACCTTGTTCTCCGCTTGCGGTTTAGCGATCGTATTATTCGACGCGAGCGCACAATCGCAAGCACAGAACAAGGATCAACCCGTCGATGTTGACAAGCTCAAGGAAAAACCGATCACCGTCGGCGCAGGTCCCGTCCGCGATCTGCTCCGCCTGTGGTGGAAGGAAGGCACCGCGGCCGGGAATGCGGGCGACTTCTACGACAATCGCGACGGCGACCATTCCCCGTTGAGCCTCGCGCCGTATCCGCAGCTCTCAGCTGTCAAGTACACTGCGGAAGACATCGCCCTGCGCAAGCACTGGGCGGCGGCGCGCGTGGTTCGGCCATTCGTCACCTTCGGCAACTCGTCCACCTCCGCGCCCGCCCACACCAGCGGCAGCAATCCGCGCTCGCTCTACACCTCGCCGTTCGGAATGTCGCTGCTTTACGAACACTACCGCAAGAACAATGTCTACATCTATCCCGAACATCGCGATCACGATCCGGGGCACAATGGCAAAAACGACGGCTTCGGCGACCTCTTCCCGACCAATACGCCCTACCTCATCGTCTCGCAGGGTTCATCGGGTTCCGATCAGCCGTTCATGCGCATGATGCCGTCCGTCCTTGCCGCGTTTCGGCCTGAGGTCAAGCGCAAGCTGATCGAGACCGGCACGCTCATGCCGACGATTCAAATGCTGCTTCGCTCGACGAACAAGCACCTGAAGGATCCCAAGGAATACCTGACGGGCAAAGCCCATCCCTCGGTGTTTGAAGGCAGCTGGGTCGATGAACTCGCAATCGTAAGAAGAGCGCACGCTCTTGAACTCGCTGCGTTGCCGCCCGTCGTGCAGCTGCGCGTGCTGGAGGAGGACAAGGCGGTTCCCGGCATCGATTTCATCGACCGCGCGCCTTCCGAAGTCATCAACTACACGCCAGCCTGCATTGCCCGCGTTCATCGAAGCAAGGCGTGGAAGCAGCGCATCGTCGTCAGTGCGGATGGCAGTTACGACTTGAACAAGAACAAGCTGACCTACACCTGGGTCATCCTGCGCGGCGATGCCGACAAGATCAAAATCACGCCGAGGAAGGACGACGCCTCGACCGTGGAGATCTCCGTCGCCTATCACGAACGCCGACCGATCACGCCTGGCTCGGCCATGGAATCGAATCGCGTCGATATCGGAGTCTTCGTGCACAACGGCGTCCACTATTCGGCGCCGGGCTTCGTGACGTTCCTCTCACTCGACCGTGAAGCGCGGACCTACAGCGCCGACGGCGCGCCGCTCGATATCGCCCACGGCATGGGCGAGGTCGATGTACGCGTCCCGAACTGGCAGAAATTGCTGACGTTCCTCGCCGAAGATCGCACGGCCGCTCAGCTACTCCTGATTAACGACGCACAACAAAAATCGCTTAGCCGAATCGCCAGCGAGGTTCGCAAACTCGGCGACGATGCCGCTCGCATCGATGCGGAGTTGAAGGCAACCGAGAAAACGCTGAAGGACGCCCCCGACAAGGTGAAAGCGAGCAAGGAGATTGCCGCGATTCGGCAACGCCTCGCCGCGGCACAGAAAGCGGCGTCCGACCTGGTCGAGCGCAAGGAGGACGCGCTGAGCGCATCGCCGCGCGGGTTCTTCTTTTCGCGATTCGAGAGTCTCACGCGGGATCCGTTGCTCATGGTCAAGCATCCGCTCTTTTCAAAAAAATCGCGCACGCCGGCCGAGGAGACTCGCATCAAAACTGCCTCGCAACGGCTGGTTCGGAATGGCATCGCGACGGCAGAGGGCACGTTGACGCCGCTCCTGCCTGGCAAGACGCTGGCTGACGCAAAGTGGACGCGGTTCGAACGCTCGCAGCTGGAAATGGTGCATGCATCGTTGCTCGCGGAACTCGCGTTTCCTGGCTTGCTGCAGGTCTCCTATCAGCCGAACTATGTCGATTATCGCCTATCCGCTCCGCGCGAATGGCGCGATGTCTTCCGCTACGATGCTCGCCGTGAGTTCATCGGCTGGATGCGTTATTCAAGTGCTGGAGTGCAATTTTTCAACCATGAGGGCTTGTTGGTCGAGGAGAAGGACAACCTCTGGCGCTGTGTGAAGGGCCGTACCGTTCGCTACGTGCAGGACACGCCGAAAGCCAAGGGATTCGTGGTGATGCCGTTGCGGATGGAACTCGGCGAGACGGTGGTGCGTTACGAATTCGCCGGCCCCGACGACATGCGCGGCCGACGCGCGGGAGGCGGGAAAAAGTAGGTCATTCACAAGCCCAAGGGTGAGCGCAGCGAACCCTTGGGATGACGGCGACACTATCCCAAGGGTTCGCTGCGCTCACCCCTGGGCTTGGATGTGAATTGATGGGACCACTCCGCCAACACGCTCGCGCCATCTGGGACGCTGCTGTCAACGCGGTCAAACCCGAACCACTCGTGACTGCCGCGCTTGCCGACCTGCGCGACGCCCTTGCGTCGGCACGGCGGATCATCGTGCTCGGCGCGGGCAAAGCGGGGGCGGCGATGGCAGCGGCGGTAGAGGTCGCTCTGGCCGATCGGCTTGATCGCGTCGAGGGTATCGTGAACGTACCCGCCGACGCCGTTCGGCCTCTGCAGCGCATCCGCCTCAATGCCGCTCGCCCGCCAGCGACGAATTTCCCCACCGCCGACGGCGTGCGCGGCGCCGAGGAAATGCTGCGGCTGGCGCGGTCCGCCGGGCCGGACGACATCGCGCTCTGCCTTTTGTCGGGTGGTGGATCGGCGTTGCTGCCCGCGCCTGCCGAGGGCGTCACGCTCGAGGACAAGCTGGCGGTGACGAAGCTGCTGCATAAGTGCGGCGCAACGATCAACGAGATGAATGCCGTCCGCAAGCATCTCAGCGCGATCAAGGGTGGGCGTCTCGCGCAAGCATTTGCCGGCCGCGCGATGTATAGCCTGATTATCTCTGACGTCATCGGCGATCCGCTCGATGTCATCGCCTCGGGGCCGACGGCGCCGGACCATTCGACGTTCGCAGAGTCGCTTGCGATATTGCGGCGCTTCGGCATCGCCGACCGTACGCCTTCCGCGGTGGTGGAGCATCTTCGCCGTGGCGAACAGGGGGAGATTGCAGAAACTCCAAAATCGTTGCCCGAGAACACCGTAAACCGCGTGCTTGGCAATAATGCGAAGGCACTAGCCGCCGCCCAGGCGACGGCAGAGGCGCTTGGCTATCGCGTCGTCAATCTCGGATCGTACATCGAAGGCGAGACCCGGCACGTCGCCGTCGTGCACGCTGGCATCGCGCGATCGCTGCGCGATCAGCATATCCCGGCCGCGCCGCCGGTCTGTCTGTTGAGCGGCGGCGAAACCACCGTGGCATTGTGCGATCATTCAGGAAAAGGCGGACGCAATCAGGAATTCGTCCTCGCCGCCCTGTCGAAACTCGGCGCCCTGCCCGGTGTCGTCGTTCTCAGCGGCGGGACAGACGGCGAGGATGGCCCGACCGACGCCGCCGGCGCGTGCGCGGACGCAGACACGCTGCGACGCGCCCAAGGCCTCGGTCTGGAAAGCGAGGAGCATCTTCGCCGCAACGATGCGTATCGCTTTTTTGATGCGACCGGAGATTTGCTCAAAACGGGTCTGACGCAGACCAACGTGATGGACGTGCGGGTGATACTGGTGGGCGCGTGACAACGGGCGCTGCGTGTGCAAACAAACGGACCATCGTCACGGCAATCGAAGCAACGCATACGGCTTGCGGTCGCCGTGTTTTTCGAGCGTGGCGTTCGATTCGGCAACCCATCGGGCGGCAGCGGCTTGCTCGTCGGCGCGTTCGTAATCGTCGAGAAGAATCACACATCCGGGTCGAAAGCGATGGCGAAGCGTCGGAAGCATGCCATAGCGGCCACCGAGCGTGTCACCAGGCGGCCCGTCGCAGATCGCCAGAGCGAAATCGTTGGGCATACGATCGAGCGGCGCATCGTACCAGGCGAAGCCGTCGAAGGTCTTCAACGGCGCGTGGCAGAGTTCGACGGAGGTAATTCCCCATTGGTTGAGTTCGGCACGCATCCGCTTCGCCCATTCCGGATGATGTTCCAGCGTCCACACCCGGAGACCGCGACGCTGCGCCTCCACGCCAAGCATCAGCGTCGAGAGGCCTGAACCGCATTCAACGATCGGGCCCGGCGTCTGGCGTGCATGTTCGATGAACGCAAATATATATTCGCCGACGGCTGAGTAACCTTCGTTGCCCCAGGCTGCAACAAGCTCGCCAACGATCTCTACTGACGGCGCCTGGGATATCGGCATCGATTTATAGGAGTCAAAGGCCTTCTTGAAGCGCCTTCGACGCCGTGATTCCTTGATCGATTCCTTGATTTGCGTTGGAACCAAACGCTTGGCGAATGATAATAGGCTCATGAAAAGAATACCTGGACAGTCAATGGTAATCTGCCAAAGTATAGATTACGAATCACGCCAAGGCTTTGAAAAATCGGCGGAGACGGTTGAGACAATTGCGTTACACTGGCGACCGGCCTCGCCAATCCTCACTCAGGAGATGTTCGTCATGAGTATTCGCGGCATTCTCATCGCGGCTGTTACAATTCTTGCGGCGACTCCTGGTTTTGCTCAGGATTCGCCGCCAAATGTCGTCTTCATCATGGCGGACGATCTCGGCTGGACCGATGTCGGCTGCCAGGGATCGAAGTATTACGAAACACCCAATATCGACAAACTCGCGTCGCAAGGGCTTCGGCTTACCAGCTTTTACCAGTCGCAAAATTGCGCTCCGACGCGTGCGGCGTTGATGTCTGGCCAATACGCGCCGCGCACCGGCGTCTACACCGTCGGCACGCTCGAACGCGGCGACGCCAAGGCGCGGAAAATGAACCTGCCCGCCAACGAGACCAAGCTGCCGATCGATCGCGCCACCCTCGCCAATCTCATGAAGGATGCGGGCTACACGACAGGCCTGTTCGGCAAATGGCATCTCGGCGAAAAGGGCGAGTACCACCCAGGTAAACGCGGGTTTGACGAAGCCATCGTTTCGATGGGCAAGCACTTCGGCTTCGCAACCAATCCCAAAGTGCCCGTCCCGAAAGGCGCTTACCTTGCCGACTTTCTCACCACGCAGGCCGAGAGCTTTATCGAGAAGAACAAGAACAAGCCGTTCTTTGTCTACCTGGCTCATTTCGGCGTGCATAGTCCCTACGATGCAAAGCCCGACCTGATCGAAAAATATCGCAAAAAGAAAGGCATCGCCGGCCACGATGACCCCGTGTATGCCGCCATGATCGAGAGCATCGATCAGAGCGTGGGCCGAATCATGCGGAAACTCGACGAACTGGGCCTGGCGAAAAACACCATCGTGATCTTCACGTCGGATAACGGCGGAGTGGGCGGTTATGCTGCCGCTGGTATCATGGCACGCGGCGTCACCACTAATTTTCCGCTGCGCGGCGGCAAGGGCATGCTCTACGAAGGCGGCCTGCGCGTGCCGTTCATCATCCGCTGGCCGGGGCATATCCCGCCTGGTAGAACCAGCGATCAACCCGCAGTACATGTCGATATGATGCCGACTTTCGGGGAAATCGCCGGTGCAAAACAACCGCCCCGGCAGAAGCTCGACGGCATCAGCCTCGTCAAACACTGGAAGAATCCGGATGGTGCTCTCAAGCGCGAGCCGATTTTCTTTCACTTTCCCGGTTACCTCGAAGCAGGAAAGAAGGGCTGGCGCACCACGCCCTGCGGCATGATGCGCGCCGGCGATTTCACGCTGCTTGAGTTCTTCGAAGATGGCCGACTGGAACTCTATGACGTCAAGACAGACCTCGGGCAGACGAAGAACCTCGTCAAAACCAATCCGGACATGACGCGCGACTTGCACGCGAAAATGGTCACCTGGCGCCGAGACATCAACGCCGCGATGCCGACGCTGAAAAAAGCAAAGTGAGTTTGTGAGTTGGAAAATTCCGCCGCGGCCTCTCTGCGGTCGATCCTGGTGCAAATGGTATCGAGAGGGCACGCGGCGGAAAACTCGCGGTGTGAATTCGATTGCTGCTTCGTCCGTGCGAGAGTATCACATGGTGCTACATCCCGGCAAGCATCGTCATCGTGAGTTGGCCAAGGCTTTCTTCGCTAACAGCAACGGGTTCGCCGCACTCCGGGCAGAAGATGTGGCCGTCTTCGGTCAGGCTTGAAAAGATCATATCTTCAAAGGTCGCGCCATCGCCGAGCGCATACCACGGACCTTCTTCAAACATCTGGTCGGTAACATCATTTGCCGACATCTCCGGCGGAGCGGCGAATCGGCAGGCACAGCAATCACAGTTTAGTTCGATCTGCATGGCAAGACCTCCATGGGTTGTTTTCGTTTGGGCGATAGTTCTCAGTGCAATACCAATGCCAAGCGCCGCAAACTGATATTGACTTTTTCGAGAAGATCCGCAACTCGTTTATTTCCAGGCAGATACGAAATAAAAAAAGCAGGACGCCGTTTTTGGCGTCCTGGGTGAATCGAATTTCTGTTGTGTTTTGCGAAAAGACTACAATGCGAGAATTGAAAAAATGACAAAACGGCGGGAAGGCGCGACGCGTCATGTGCAAAATACCCGCACAGACAAGAATGACGCCCCCATCAAAATTCGGAATTTACCGTAGCCATCACGCTCCGCGTGATGGATTTGCATTGAGCACCCGAAAATAACAGCAAATTTCGAGACTTTAGCAACGTTACATGGGCGCCTGATGACAAAACGGGCAAATTGCCGAGGAAAGGCCGTCAGCGAGGCTGTCGGTTCCAAAGCTGACAACCCAAGGCGAACGCCTTCCTGAGTTGTTGCTCTGCCCGACGTTTTTTCGCCATTTTACCGCCAGAGTTCCATGTAACGATGCTATAGTCTCCAAATTTCGAATAATTTTCGATAAATTCAAGACACATCACGCGGAGCGTGATGTCTACGGTGGTCGCCGATAACTTTTGAGGGTGATGCCAAGAACGTCTGTGCCGTCGTTTCGACGGCTCCCGCTTGAAGACTGATTACTGCTTGCGTTCAATCTCCATGGCGAGGTTGAAATTCGCGACGGCGGCATAGATTGCGCGGTATTCGGATTCGTCGTTCGGTCCTGCCGGGGCGACGTTGAGGGCGTTGTTGATCAGGAAATCGACGACATCCTGTATCGACTTGCCGCCTTCGATGAAATGCTGATATTTCGCCTGCCAAACCGCCTCGCCTTTTTCCAGGCCGGTGTGAGCCTCGATGATCGCGTTCAGGAATCGGCGTGCCTCGGAATACTGCGCGGTGGGTACTTCATTGGCGCGGTCGATCAGGTCTCGACGCATCTTTTCGAAGTAGGCCTGTTGATCGCGGATCGCTGGCACGTCCACTCGGCCGTTGTAGGCGTCGGTCACGGAGGTCTGCAGCTGACGGTCCAGGTTCTTTTGTTGTTCGAGCGTCAGTTTTTCGGTCAATGCCGTCGGCCAGGTCACGCGTCCGCCGTTGCGGAGGATGCCCAGGCCGTATTGATTCTTGGTCACGTTCAGGTGCCCTAATACGGTCTCGGTGAGGACGATCGGTTCGATCGCCGTCCTGGCTTTCAGGTTCTTGCGGATGTCGTTGACGAGGTAGTTCAGGGCCTTTCCGCTGGTGATTTCGCCTGGCAGCGACGCGGTCTGCATTCGTTTCAGCGTCAGCTTCTGGATACGTTCGCGTTCCTGTGCAGCCGTGGGCGTGTTTGCCTTGATGTAGACATCGAGATCGAAGGCTTTTTTCTTGGTCTCCAGGCGTGCCTGAAGCGCCTGTTCGCGAAGGATGCGCGCCTGCTCGAAGCTATTGACGGTGTTGCCAAACGCCTGGATCACCTGGGCCTGACCGAAGTAGCCATACTGATCAAAATTCCCCATGTAGGGGTTGTACGGGTTGACGCCGTAGGGGTTGTACGGGTTGAGCGCGGCTGCCGCGGGTCCGCCGATGCCGTAGCCGGGCGAGGTCGCGGTATACGGATTGCCGATCGGTCCGTAGGGGTCCGCCGACAGACTCGCCGCTGTCGTCGTAGGTGGAACGTAAGGTCGGCCACCCGTCAAACCTGAGTTGAGGTAAGCCTGTGCGTTGGCTGCGTAGTAATTCTGCGTCGCCTGAGCGGCCCACATTTGCCGCGCCATCCAGGCCTGCTGATTGAGCTGAGCCTGATAGTATGCCGCATAGGGGTTGTAGTAGTACTGGGCACGCGCATCCGTCGCGGTTGCCGCGAGAATCCCGATTAGGCACATCACGGCGAGCAGCGGTCTTTGGGTCAGGGTCATGGTCCACCTCGTTGGTACAGCGGCTTGAAAGGCGCGATGGGAACCGGAACAATCAATGATCGCACTGTCTATTTATTATACTATGCTTCGATCCTACTGTGCGCAACAATCGCCGGAACCCATGTTGACCGAGAGTCGACGCGAAAGCCAGCGAAAAAACGGCAAATTTCGGCGACAGCGTTCCCCAGGGGTGGCGTAATCGATACGATTGGAACCTGCTGTGCGCCCGAGCCGCAATCAAGTAGGTCTCGCGGGCCGAGCGGGACCGGGAGCCTCCGCGATGACGATCCTGATCTCCGATCCGCTGTTCCGACGCCATGAGACCGGCCAGCATCCCGAACGGCCCGCGCGCTTGGCGTCGATCGTCAACCGACTTGAGCGCGACGGCCTAACGTCTCGTTGCCGGGCGGGCGACTATTGGTCATTGACCGAGGAAGCGGTTTGCGCCATCCATGAGCCAGCGGTGGTGGACATCGCCCGGCGCTTCGCACAGTCGGGCGGCGGCTGGTTGGAATCCGACACGTTCCTATGTCCAGCATCGTTCGACATCGCGCTCGCCGCCGCCGGCGCCTGCGTCAGCGCGGTCGATCATGTGCTTCGCGGCGTCGATCGCACGGCGTTCTGTCTGGTGCGTCCGCCCGGGCATCATGCGACGGCGCAAAAAAGCATGGGGTTCTGCTTGTTCAATAACATCGCCCTGGCAGCCCACCACGCGCGAGCTGCCTATGGGCTTGAGCGCATCCTCATCGTCGATTGGGATGTCCATCACGGCAATGGCACGCAGGATATCTTCTGGTCCGACCCCACCGTCTTTTTTTTGAGCGTTCACCGTTTCGGGCATGGCTTCTACCCTGGCACGGGCGACGCCGACGAAACCGGAACCGGTGCCGGTCTCGGCTTCACGGCAAATCTGCCTCTGCCCTTCGGAATCGCTCGTGCGGAATATCGCTCGGCATTTCGCCACGCGGTCGAACATGCGGCAGACATCATCAAACCCGACCTGATTCTGTTGAGTGCGGGTTTCGACGCCCACGTCCGCGATCCGATCGGCTCGCTCGGCCTGGAAGCAGAGGATTTCGCCGACATGACGCGCGTCCTGCTCGATGTTGCAAACACGCATGCCAGGGGCCGACTCGTCAGCTGCCTGGAGGGCGGCTACAACCTTGACTCGCTGGCGGAATGCGCCTCGGCCCACCTGAATACGCTGCTCGATCATTCCTGCTGACACGCTGAAACATTTTCCGCGCTTCATCTTCGCTTCAGGTTGGTTCCGTTACCATTGATCCCATGGGAACGAGGTCGGCTCGTTCCTCCTTTCTGATCGCGGTTTTGAAGGAGACATGTCATGCGCGGAACCCTTTGGCAAATCAGCATCGTCAGTCTGGCGGCATTTCTATTCGTCACCGCCGGCGAAATTCATGCACAATTCGGCGGAGGCAATAAAGGCGGCGGCATGCAAAAAAGCGGCATGGGAATGGGCGGCATGCAAAAAGGCGGCATGGGAATGGGCGGAATGCAAAAAGGCGGCATGGGAATGGGCGGCATGCAAAAAGGCGGCATGGGAATGGGCGGAATGATGGGCGGCATGGGCATGGGTGGCATGCAACAAGGCGGCATGGGAATGGGCGGCAAGCAGGGCGGCATGGGTGGAATGATGGGAGGCATGGGCATGGGCGGCATGCAACAAGGCGGCATGGGCATGGGCGGAATGATGGGAGGCATGATGGGCGGCCGCGGAATGATGGGTGGTCAGCAAGGCATGGGCATGGGAATGAACCCAATGATGGGTGGTCAGCAAGGCATGGGCATGGGAATGAACCCAATGATGGGCGGGCAGCAGGGCATGGGCGGCATGATGGGCGGGCAGCAGGGCGGCATGGGCCGATTTCTTGGCGGGTTACAGAACTTCCTCGGCGGCATGATGGGCGGCCAGCAAGGAGGCTTCGCAAATCCGCAGTTCCAACAACGCAGACAACGATGACCAAGTAGGAGAATTAATGGCATTGCCGATATTCGTCATCACTCCCATCCGCAGCATTTCGTGTCATCCGTCGTCGATTTGGGATTCCTTGAGGCTCGCCAAAATCTCAATGATGCCCGAGGAACAGGCCAAGGACGCCCGATAGTGCGATCAGCGCTCCGATCAACGCACTGACGATACCGGCAATCCAGAAGCTTCGGCTCTTCGTCAAAATCGCCAGCGAACAGAGCACGACGCCGAACTGCAGGCCAAGTTCGCCGAAATCATACCGCGTTGTCTTGGCATGGACGACGTGGCTCTCCTCCATTTTGTGCTGAGCTTCGGCCAATTTTTCGTCGGCCTTCTTCATGAATTCGTCGGCATTTTTCGACAACTCCCGCGCTTCGTCTTCGATTTTTGGCAAGCGTTCGTCGTACTTAACGACATCTTTATGGTACTGCTTGCGAAGTTTCTCCAGTTCGGTTTGCTTGCTCGGATCGGTGGCCAGTACGCTCAGGAGATCGACCGTGATGCGTGATTCGAGGTGGAAGAGATTCTTCGCCTGGTAGTAGGCCCATTTGTTTGCCGTCTCCGTGCTTCCCCGGCTGCCGAGAGTTTGAAGCTGAAGCGCCTCGCCTTGCAAACGAAGGGCGTCGCCTTGCAGTAAGAGCGTTTCATTATGCGAGCGATGGCTGAGCATCGTCACGCACGCCAGAACTGCCGCGACGATGGCGATGGTCATCGTCACGATTTTGTTGAATTCGTCATGTGCCGCGTGGGCGGCGTGCTCTGCGTGCTCGATATGATGTTCCGCACCGTGTCCCATGTCGTGCTCCTGATGTGCGAATGTCTCGGTAACCGTGCTATCTTACGGCGTCGTCAAGCGACGAATCAACTCCGCGTGGTCGGGATAACGAGAAAGTAATTCCGCGCGATCGCCATGCTCATAGTCCGCATAATCGAAACCCGGTGCGACGGTGCAACCCAGCAGTGCAAACTTTCCACCCGGTTCGAGCACGCTGCCCTGCCAAATGCCGCGCGGCACGATTACCTGCGGTGCCTGGCCGTTGCCGATATCTGTCCCAAGCAAGACCGACTTCCCAGTTCCGTCTGGATGCAGCTGCAGCATGCGCACCGGATCGCCGAGGTAGAAATGGAAGATCTCGTCAGTTTTCAGGCGATGCAGAGCCGAGAGCGTCGTCGGCGTGAGCAGGTAATAGATCGCCGTCGATGCGGAACGGCCGGCGGGATAGCGCTCGGGCAGAGCGTCCTTTGCGAGCGATTCCGCGGCGCGGTAGGTCTCGCGAAACCACCCGCCCTCTTTCGGGTGCGGCTGCAAATTCAATCGGCGGATCAATTCTTCGGCAGTGAGCATGATGTTTCCCAGCCAAGCCCAGAGGTGAGGTGTCAGCGCTCCGCGATGAAGATGATGTAGCCGCGATTCTCGTACATTTCCGGTTCAGGGAAAAACTCGCGCATCATCTCGATCGCCAAATCGACCTGCTTCGTCACCAGGTAAAACCGTCCGCCCGGTTTGAGCAGAGCATGCGAACGCTGCACGAAATGGTGCGTGATCGTGCCCTGGGCATAGTACGGCGGATTCGCCAATATTACATCGAACGAGCGGTCCGGCCAAACGTCCAGCGTGCAGGTCGCGCGAAACTCCGCGTTTGTTACGCCCATCGCCTTGGCGTTCAACTCGGCGAGCGCAACCGCGCGGACGTTGCTGTCGGCGAACGCGACGAATCCCTCCGGGCCGATCTGGCGCGCCGCCAGGATGCCGTTGGTTCCGACGCCGCAGCCGAGATCGAGCACGCGTTGACCGGGCGAGAGTTCCATGACCTCGGTGAGAGCACGGCCGCCTTCGTCGAAAAACCCGTATCCGAAAACGCCCGGACGCGATGCGAAAGCGTAGGACGTCGCCTCGTTGACGCGCACGTGATAGGTCATCTCGTGCCGGCGGCGCGGGCGTTCGCCAGTGCGCTGGCACCAAAAAACGGCATTGTCGCCTTCCATGGGGAGATGCACCTTGCCAAAGATCTTCTTCAAGGCCGGCGCGAAAAAATGATCGTGATCGTACGGCGTGAACAGCACGAGCGATCCCTGCGGCTTGAGCGCGTGAAACGCCTGCTCGATGACATCCAGCTTCAGGGCACGCTCGCCGCCGAACGCCACGGGGTAGAGCAGGGTTTGAAAAGCGCCGTCGAGATCCCACAGGTCCGGCGTCACGGCAATCTTCGCATCTCGGCCGCGAAGCCTGAGCGCTTCCGCCAGACGGTCCGCCTGAAATTGATCGAGTTGCCAGCAGGTCGTCTCGCCCTCGGGCAGGCAATGCGCAAGCTCGGCAGCGTCTCCCGGCGAACCCAGCGCGATGCCAAACGGCGGCCGCAACCGATTCGCGATGGTCGGCAGAAGGCGTGCAAACGACAGCGGCTTCTTCCGCGTGGACTTCTTGGTCGGCAACGAACGACTCCTTAAGTTACAATAGTTACAATACCGTTCAAATGAAATTCAATGTGAACCACAGATTACACAGATGAACACGGATAAAGACAGGGAAAATACGGTTTTTCAGTAAGTTAGCCGTCTAGGAATTATTATTATCCGTGTAAATCCGTGTAATCTGTGGTTAGATTGTATCTGATTGAATTTGCATTCGTTACGTTGATTCGATTGAACGTTATTGCCTTTAGTTACGCACTCGCTAGATGCATCTCCACGACGCCTGACCACCGCTCGCCGGGTTTCAGGACGTGCAGGCCCGAATCGATTTTCTGCGGTTGCAGGTTGATCGCATCGGTGATGCACGTGTAAGGCTCCAGGCAGATCGCTTCGCGGTGCGGCGGCGTGAATCCGATCATCTCGCTAAATCCCTCGCTCACCCAGAGCGTCAGCATCTTTTCGCCTGAAGGATGCTGGATGACGGCGATCATGCCGATCCGATCCTCCTGATCGTACGTGAAATCGTAAAGGCCGGTGAACAGGTCATCGAGATTGAGATTCGCGAAGAACTGCCCGTGCCGAAGTTCGCGCGGATCATCGACGTCGAGGATCTTCCCGGTAGGTAGGTTCTCGCGCAACTCCCAATATTTGGCGGCTGCTGCCGTCACGATCGCCGCCGGGCCGCCAAAAGGCGCAACCGTGAAAAAGGGATGATAACCCAGCCCCCACGGCAAGGGATTTGTGCCCGGATTGTCCACGTCGGCCTCGACACGAAGCACTCGGTCAAGCAGACGGTACGTCAGGCGAATGCGGTAGTCGCTTGGCCATAACTCCAGCGTTTCGGGAGCGTCCTTGGAGCCGTGAAATTCCGCGGTGATCCAGGCGCCGCCGGGTTTGGCGCCGCTATCGAGCACGCGCCAGGGGCGATTGCAGGCGAAGCCGTGGATGGCGTTCTTCATGGCCGGGTCGCCGACGGGAAGCTGGTATTGCTTGCCGTCCCAGGTGAGCTTGCCGTCGCGGATGCGGTTCGGGAAGGGGAACAAGATCGGAAAGCCGCTTCGCGTGGGCTTTAGCTCGGTAAAGAACGCCGGGTTACGATAGATCAGCTCGAGGTCCGCCGACTTCCAGCGGTAGGCGTTGAACCCGAGCGCAGGCCAAACCTCGAGCCGATTGCCAGCACCCTGCAAGACGGCGACTTGGCCATCGATGCCAAAGGCATTTTCGCGATTTTCCCAGGCAAACTGGAATGACACGGTTTGGCACCTTCCATAAATTGGTCCGTAGTCCTTTGTCCGTAGTCCGTAGCAAAAAACCGACGCATACAAGTCGCACATGTACCTATTCAGCTACTCACTACGGACCACGGACTAAGGACTAATGACTATCTTCTTACCAAGGATCACTGACCGTGCCAACCTATAGCGCCGAGAAACTGACGTCGTTTGCTGATTCGCTGTTCCGGGCTGCGGGGGTACCAGCCGACGAGGCGGCGCGCGTGGCCGAGAGCCTCGTGCTGGCGAATTTGTGCGGGCACGACTCGCACGGGATGATTCGCGTGATTCAGTATGTGGACGCGATTAAGGACGGCCGACTCAAACCTGGCGCTCCATTCAAGATCGTCAAAGAGACCGCCGGCGTGCTCGTCGTGGACGGCGGCTGGGGCCTGGGCCAGGTGCAAGCGCATCGTCTGCTCGATCGCTTGATCCCGCGTGCCGAGGCATTGGGTCTCGCCGCGGGTACACTGAAAAACTGCGGGCATATCGGCCGGCTGGGCGAATACGCCGAGGCCGCCGCCGCTCGGAAGATGGCGTTCCTCTCCAGCGTCAACAATCACGGTTTCGGCCGCGGTGTCGCGCCTCCCGGCGGCAAGGAGCCACGCATCGGCACGAACCCGCTCTGCGCCGGCGCGCCCACCAACGGCGATCCCGTCGTGCTCGACATCGGCACCAGCGTCGTCGCCGAGGGCAAAGTCCGCGTCGCCTTCAACAAAGGCCAGCAGGTCCCCGAAGGCTGGCTGCTCGATCCCGACGGCAAACCCACCACCGACCCCGGCGTGCTCTACAAGGAGCCCCGCGGCTCCATCCTCCCGCTCGGCGGATCGCAAGGCTACAAAGGCTTCGGCATCGGTATGCTCATGGACATGTTCGTCGGCGGCTTCTCCGGCGCCCCATGCAGCACGCCCGGCCTGCCCAATATGTCCGCCAATGCCGTGTTCTTTGTCGTCCTCGACATCAACGCCTTCGCTGGCGCCGAGCACTTCTTGAAAGAAACCACCGGACTCGTCGGCAACGTCAAATCCTGCCCGAAGGCTGAAGGCGCCGGCGATATCCTCGTTCCCGGCGAACCCGAACGCCGCAGCGCCGCCCAACGCCGGCAGTCCGGCGTGCCACTCGACGACGGAACCTGGAAACAGCTCTCCGCCCTCGCCGAACGCCTCAACGTCCCCGTGCCGGCGTGATTTCTGATGCCTGCGCCAACGTCACCACCGAACTTCGGCGTCGCCTTTACCTGGGGCGATCGGCCATTCCTGCGTGCCGAGGTGCCGACCGGTGATAATCGCGGCAAGGTGTTCACCGTCGCGCAGCCGCTCGCGCAGCGCTATCGCATTGCCAACTTCTTCGCATCGGGCGGTCTGGGGTTATTGCTCGAAGGTTTCGATCTTCGCACTCATGCGCGCGTGCTTATCAAGACAAATCTCTTCTACGATGTGATCCCCTATGCCCGCGTGCGCGATCAGGAAGGTTTTACGAATCAGCTCCGCTTGCCTCGCAAGACGCTGGAGATGGAACGGCGAATCCTCGTGCTGCTGCGCAACGCGGGGTGTAATGCCGTGCCGCACCCGAACGATTTTGTGTATGATGCGAACCCGCATCTGGAAGGGCCGTACATCACCGAGGATCGCAAGGAGTGGACGTACAGCGACACGGAAATGCTGGAAGCCGAGCCGTACCTGGTGATGGAAGCCGTGGCAGGCGAATCGCTCGCGCAGGTGCTGGAGCAGGCGCCGGAGCATCGGCTGTCGGAGGCGCGCAGTCTGCGGATCATGTGCCAGGTGGCCGACGTGCTGCACGTTTTGCATCAGCCCAAGCCGATGAAAGCCGGCATGACCTGGCAACTGATCTATCAGGATCTCAAGCCCGCCAATGTGCTCGTCTCGTCGCTCGACCGCGTGACGGTGATCGACCTAGGCGGCTGCCAGCTGCTCAACCTTGATACGGGCCAAAAGTTGCTGCCCGGAGCCGCCACGGCCGGCTACTGCCCGCCCGAATGCGAGCAATCGTACAACCTCCTGACGCCCGCCGCCGATGTCTACACGATCGGCGCGAACCTGTACCAGCTGTTGACAGGCAAAAGCCCGCTCGAATTCGTCCCCGCCGCGTTCGGGTCCGCTCAACCCAGACCTGCGAATTTCGATTTCAATTTGCTGACCTGCAACCCCAAGCTCAAAGCATTGATTCAGGGATGCCTCGATCACGACCCCGCCAAACGCGTGCAAGACGCCCACACTTTGCGCGAATCGATGCGCGCCATCCTCCGGGCGATGTGAGCCTTTGGTCTCGGACTCTTCTATCGCTCGTTTAGTATCGTGCGAAGAATAACTTCCCGATTTGCGTTTGCCGCTTGCGGCTTAGCGCTCAACAGGGCACCATGCTGAGCGCTAAGCCGCAAGCGGCGGTTCCGTCACACTCGTCCCCAGACGAGGAAGCCGGTCATGGTGGAGAAGAAGCGGTGGTCACGCTGGAGGGCGTCCATGTGCTCAAGCCACGCTTCGGCTTCATTCGGCGTGATCGTGCCGGTCTTGAGGCCGACATCGACCGTGGCCTGGCCGACGAGGAGCAGCGCGATTTCGGGCGTCAGCATGAGCGTGTGCGGGACGACTTCGATGTCGCGCAGTCCCGCCTCGGTGAAGAGGCGCGGCATGCGTCGGCCGAGCCAGCCGTTGCGCACGCTGTCGCTCCAGGTGTTGATGATCTTGCGAGCGAGCACGCGGTCGTCGGCATCGATCGTGAGCGCGCCGAAATCGACTTCGTAGACGACGATACGGCCGCCCGGCCTGGTGACACGGCGCATCTCGGCGATGGCGCGAGCCGGATCGGGCACGTGCATCAAACTGCGGTCCGCGCGGGATGCATCGAAACTGGCAGTCTCGAACGGCAGCGCGAGCGTGTCGGCAAGATGGAAAGCCGTCGGTAGATCGGTGGCCGCCGAGCGCTTGTCCGCCTCGGCGATCATGGCTCGGCTATTGTCCACGCCGACGGCCTGCCCGCCGGGCGCGACCAGGGCCGCCATGATTCGCACGTCATCGCCCGTGCCGCACCCGACGTCGAGCACGCGCCGGCCTGGCGCGAGTTCGAGCAGTTCGTTCATGCGGTTCTTGTACGCTTGAAACGATGCCTGCGCACAGGCGGCGTCAAGAAAGTGGACGAAGTAATCCGCGTTGGCGGTGGAATCGATGCGGCCAAATTCAGCGAGGTGTGCCATGAGTGCTTGATCCGGGTTGTAGTTTCATCGGGCGGGTAACACGCATTTTACAACCGCGGCGTGGCGGCGTCCGCGTACAATAATCCTCGATCCAAAAAGGTATCACTCCATTCCAACGAGGTGTCTGATGAATTCTCTCCAAAGGATCGCCTGTTTCACACTTTTCGCCTTCGCGCTGGCAGGCGCAAGCCACAGCCAGGAGAAGGCCGCCTGGTCGAACCTGCTTGAAGGCAAAGATTTGACGAAGAACTGGGTCACCAAGGGCAACTGGATTCTCGGCGACGATGGCGTCGTCGCGCTCGTGCCTCGCAAGGGCGAATCGGGCTGGCAGCGATACGATTCGTATCTGTGGGCCAAGAATCAATACAAGGACTTCGAATGTGAATTCGAGTACAAGGTCGCCAAGAACGGCAACAGCGGTTTCTACTTTCACGTCGGCGACATGAAAAGCCCCGTCGCGAAGGGCATCGAAGTGCAGATCTACGACTCGGCCTCGAAACCAAAAGGCGCCAAGCTCAACGATCACGATTCCGGCGGCATCATCCCCGGCATCCCGCCGACCAAGCGCACCGCCAAGCCTGCCGGCGAATGGAACAAGATGCTGGTCACGGTAAAGGGCAACAAGGTAGTCGTTTCGCTGAATGGCGAAGTCGTCAACGATGTGCCGCTCGACGCCAAGTCGATCAAGGATCGGCCCGCATCGGGCTACATCGGCTTCCAGGACCACGGCCTGCCGCTGTGGCTGCGCAATATCAAGGTGCGGGGGTTGTAGATTCGGGGCCATGTTTAGCCGCTCGCCTTTGGCGAGCGCGATTGTTGTCCCCTGGGCTATTTCGTTCGCGCTCGCCGGAGGAAAAATGAAATGAATCAACCCCGCATCAGCGTTTTTCCCAAGTGCTACTTCGACGAGCTATGTCGCGGCACGATGGATTATCTCGACTGGCTTCGCGATGCCTCGACGCTCGGCGGCGAGGGCGTCGAACATTATGACGGCTTTTTCAAGGCGGGCGTCGAACCAGTCAATCAGGTTTTGCGTGAAACGGGGCAGGTCTCGTCGATGCTCTGCTTCTCGCCCGATTTCACCCATCCCGATGCCGACGAGCGCGCCCGCCAGGTCGAGAGACAGCGTGCCGCGATCGACTTGTGCGTCGCGCTCGGCATTCGGCATTGCCGAACGCTCAGCGGGCAGCGCTTTCCCGGCATGACGCGCAAGGAGGGCGTCGAACGCACGGTCGAAGGCATTCGCCGATCGCTGGAGTACGCCGAGGCGCGCGATGTCGTGCTATGCATGGAGAATCACTACAAGGACGGCAACTGGCAGTATCCCGAGTTTGCCCAGCCCGAGGATATTTTCCTCGAAATCATTTCACGCATCGAGTCGCCCTATTTCGGCGTCCAGTACGATCCCTCCAATGCCGTCGTGGGCGGCTTCGATCCCGTGGCGTTTCTGGACAAGGTGAAAACGCGCGTCGTGACAATGCACGCATCGGACCGCTACCTCGTCCCCGGCGCGACCCTGGACGAACTTCGGCAGTCCGATGGCAGCATCGGATATTCCGACAAGCTCAAGCACGGCGAGACCGGCAAGGGCATGAACGATTATGAAGCAATTTTCCGGATTCTGCGCGGCGTGAATTACGCGGGCTGGATATCGGTCGAAGATGGCGTGAACGGGATTGACGAATTGCGCCGGTCCGTGGCGTTCTTGAAGCGGATGCGCGAGCGGTATTATTCTTGATCCCGCGGCATTTCAGCCGCGGGCGTTTTGATGACTTCCATTATTTCGCAAATAGCTCATAGGTATCGAAGAGCATGTTCTTTTCCCCCTTGGTTTTTTTTGCGGGGAATGGCACCTGGTTGAATGGGTTCCGCCAGACGTAGAGGGTGTCCTGGAAATCGCGGCGGAGCCATTCGTTGGTGCGCTCGTTGACGACGTTCTTGAAGTAATCAACGATTCCGTCACTCAGGCCCGTCGTTTTGAGCAGCTTGACATCGGTGAGATTGGTGGGCAGTTCCGAAACACCGATGAGTTCATGTTTTTTGCTCTTCTTCGGCTTGATGACCTTCTCGAGGTTCTTGGCGAAGTCGCGTGTTTTCTTGTCTTCTTTTCCGCAGAAAAAGACTGCCGCCGTGCCCTGCTCCAGGCAGGCTTTTCGGAGGATATTGGATACGCTTACGGATCGCGAACCGATCGTTGGCTGCAGCGTGAGAAACACCGCGCCGATAATGTCGTTGCCTTCGGATCGCTTGTCGATGGTCGGTTTGGCGAACATCATCGCCGGCGGGATGTACTTGTAGCGATTCCATTCGGAGTTCATCCAGATCGTGCCGAGCGTGCCGCCGCTGCCGGCGCCGACGATCAGTAGATTCGAAGTGTTGCAAGCGCCTTCGTCGTTTTTGCGATCGAGGTAAGCGCGAATGGCAGCGATATCATTGACGAGAATGGGCATGTAGCCCGGCGACTTGATGAAGTTTTTTACGTCGATGGCGCTGGCGTCTTTGGTCTTCACGTTGAACTTATTGATTGGGAGCTTCCAGAATTCTTCGGGGACATCGATTTCGGTGCTTTCGCCATGCCCGCGGAAATCGAATGTGGCGACGGAGAAGCCGCCTTTTTTCTGCAGCGTCTCGGCGAGTGCTTTCCAGTCTTGCGAGCGAGAATTCATGCCTTCGCCGATTGGATGAAGCATGATGACCGCAGGCGCGTTCTTTTTGCCGCCGGGGTAGAAGGCCCCGCGCAGGCGAACGCCATCGACCGTGGTGATGTTGATAGGTTCGGAAGCCGCCTCCTGGCCTTGAGCCGACAGGCCCAGCGCCAGAATGGAAAAGCCAAGCAGCGATGCCGCCACCGGTTTTGAAAAGCAAGACATGGAGTATCTCCAAAGAGAAGTCATCCAGACCGATCTGTTACTGTCGATCTTAAAGCGAAACACGCATCAGGTCAAGAATCTTGTGGCGGAATGCGGAATATCACCGAGTGGATCGAGCGAGCGCGGCAACCGATTTGGCGAGGTTGCGAAACGAAAAAACGCTCCTTCGGCGTGGTCTGGGGTCGAACACGCCGGAAAGAACGAATGAACCCAAAAGTTCCCAGCTTTCGGGTTGCGGTCGGTAGGGCAAGGTTCTCCGAGCGAATCATCTTGCATCCGGAATCCGGAAGGCGACTGCTCCCTCGCCGTGCCGACCATGCCAAGGCCAAGCCCTTGCTAAGAAACCGAGCCAGACACGGCTCCGCCGACGCGACGCATCCTGCACCCCAGTCGCTCGACTTTGGTTTCCCTGACACCGAACTGCGATCGCCGACTCTCGATCCCTCGAGCGTGCTGGCAACCACCGAGGCTCCACAGCGCCTCAATCTTGGTAACCGAAATTATGCAAAACGAAACGGCGACAACTACTGTTCAAACAGGTACGACGGAAATCCACCTAGACGGTATTCTTTCGCGCCGTTTGCGTCATCTTCTTTGCGGATTGGACCTTCGGAGTATTGAGCATTGTGAAGAATCGGTGTTATTCCCGATTCGATTTTTCGAAAGTTCTTGTGCGAAATTCTATCAGCCGTGCCCGAAGGCGAGCAGCTGGCGAATCGCGGAAAAAGGAATGCCGGCTGCTCTCGAAAAGTGGACCTACTGTCCCTGCTGCTGTTGTTGCTGTTGTTTCGCGGCCTGATCGTTTTGGTGTGCAGCCTCCGACAACGGGCCGACGATTCCGAGAATATGGCTCAGCTGCCCGACGCGCATGCCATAGCGGTCCAGGAATTCCTGGACGGCGAATTCGCTCTCGAGCGTGTCCTCGTCGTTGGTGGCCAATTCGTCAACCATCGTCGCAAGCATGTTGATGTAGACTTTTTCGAGGATGGGGTAGGCCGTCTTGCAGTTCTCCGCGAATGCAGGCTGGTCGCTGGCGTATCGGCCCAGGATGCCGCGCCATCGGGAGACGGAATCCGCCGCCTTGGCCTGGGCGAAGTTCAGCTGCTCGCGTTGGAGAGCCAACATCTTCGAGAAGCCCTCGCGCTGGACTTCCAACATTTGGCAAAGGACCTGGACGGCGACATCGCCGGGAACGGCTTGAATCGGTTGCGGGGTTGGTGTGACGCTGGAACCGATATCGATTTGGTACTGCATTGATGCCCTTTCGCGACAACCAGACGCGCCGGTATCATGACGACGCGACGCTTATGGTTATTGTATATCGGGGAAATGCGCGGAAGGTGGGATTATTGAGAAAAGGTCTATCGCCAAAACATCCAAGCCAGCATTCCGCTCGTCAACCCGGTGACCGCGAGAGCGGCGGCGCCGCCGATCAGGATGGCGCGGATCCAGCGCTGGCGTTCTTTGCGCTGGGTATCGACCCAATCAAGAATCGACTGCTCGTCGGTGACCTGCGTCGACGACTGCGTTTTCGGTTCCGTGTCGAGCTGCACATCCGCCAATGCGGGGTTTTCGTCGGTTCCCAGGTCATTCGTCGTTCGCGGCGCCACGATCGGCCAATCCATGACGCTCGGCGCGGCATGCGGTGCGAGAGCATCCATCAATTCGTCCGGCGTCTGATAGCGGTGAGCGGGGTTTTTCGAGAGCAACTTCCGCACGATTTTGACGATGCTCCGGTGTAGATCAGGCCGCAGCGTTTCGATTGGCGTCGGTTCGGTGTTGTTGTGCTTCGTCAGCTTGTCAACGGTTGAACCGCCAGGGAACAGCACTTGCCCGGTCAGCAGGAAATAGAACGTACAGCCCAGGCTGTAGAGGTCCGAGCGAATATCGACTTCGTGCAAGCTGCGCGACTGTTCGGGCGAGAGGTAGTCGGGCGTACCCATCACGGTGTTTTGCTTGGTGACGATGGTAGCGCTGTTCTCCGCGATGCTCAGGCGCGCCAGTCCGAAATCGAGGATCTTGACCTGAACATTGCCGGCCCCTGAGTCATGCTGTAGAAGGAGGTTGGCGGGTTTGATATCGCGATGAACCATGCCTTTTTCGAAGGCGTGCTGCAAACCATTGGCGACTTGGAAGACGATCTCGCACGCCAGTCCAGCATCGAGCGGGCCTCGCTGCTTCACGTGACGATCGAGATTGGGGCCGTCAATGTATTCCATCGCGAGGTAATGGCGGCCAGCGATTTCATTCGCGTCGAACGCCATGACGATATTTGGGTGCGTCAGCTGTGCCGTCGCCTGGGCTTCGCGCAGAAAAAGCTCGCGAGCCCGTTCCGAGTTGACGACCTGGGAGGAAAGTACCTTCAGCGCGACGACTCGGTTCATCGTCTGGTGAACAGCCTTATAGACCCGACCCATGCCGCCCTGGCCAAGCAGGTCCAAAATGCGGTACGGCCCGATGAAGAATCCTTTGGCTTTGCCCTGGAGCAGCATCCTTGCGTGGAACTTGGTCAACAGCTGGGACATTACGAGCGATTTGGCGATTTCGCGGGGATCCTCGACCTGATGCTGCTTCTCGATCACTTCGCGGAACTGCTGGCTGGTCAAGAGCTTGCTCTGCCGAAGATTATGCAAGAACAGATCGCGATCAATCAAGGTAGGATTTTGGCCGGGCATGGTTCAACACCTCTCTGTCTCGTCGTCCGAAGGTTCGATCCGTGAAGCGTTCGGAATTTATTATTGTATTAATAGACGCTAAAGCCGGGGAAAACGTTCATTAAAGTTCGATGAACGAGGCATCCACGGCGCCGCCGTTCGCCGTAACCCAAATGAAATGTTTAGCCGCGACGCGCCAGCGGAGCGCGGGATACGGTCCACGCTCTCCGCTGGCGCGTCGCGGCTAAACGATCTGAAAACACAATACATCCGCGATGATACCGGAAGCCCTTTTTCTCCTCCATACCGGAATTCGCCGCTTCTCCCATCGATTGTCGCGGCTATCGGTTGCCGGGCGATTTGAAAAAAAGTTCGTTTTCCTGTCGCATCGGCGCGCAAAAGTCGGTAAACTGTAGAAAAGTAGACCCTACCGAGTAATCGTCGTGTGAACAGCACGAGCGCATTTTGGCACGACAATCGCGATTTCCCAGGGAAAAAACCGGATACTAGATTCGCGACTATTCACCAACGAGAACCTTTTACGAAGCACGATTTTGCGCCTACCGAGGAGGTTTGACACTCATGATGTTGCAATTCCGCTTTGTTCGATATTCGCTGCTGTCAGCAATACTCGCTTGCTGCACCGGCATCGCTTCCGCCGATCTGCCGAGCGATCCTGCTGCTCGCACCAAGATCGTCGGCACGCCGAAGTCGCTGTCGGTTAGCCCGGCGACGCTTGTGCTGACGGGTGGCCGCGCCACGGCGCAACCCGTCGTCACCGGCCTCTACGCCGATGGCACGGTTCGCGATCTGACGCACTTTGCCGAGATCAAGGCCGAGGGCGGCATCGTCGCCATTGATGGCGATCGCTTCGTCACTCCAATCAAGAACGGCTCCGCAACGTTGACGGTGTCGGCGGGCGGCCAAACCGCGAAGGTTCCGGTCGAAGTCAAGGGGATGGATTCACATATCCCCGTCAGCTTCCGCAATGACGTGATTGCTTCGCTCAATGTCGGCGGCTGCAACAGCGGCGCCTGCCATGGCACGCCCTCGGGCAAGAACGGCTTCAAACTGAGCCTGCGCGGCTATGACCCAACCTCTGATTTCGTGCAGCTGACGCGCGATGTGCTCGGCCGACGCGTTGATCGCTTGAATCCGCACGCCAGCCTGGTGATGCTCAAGGGCCTCGGTCAAGTCGCGCACGAAGGCGGCGCCCGCTTCCCCGCCACAAGCGTGCCGGCCAAGACACTCGTCGCCTGGATGGCGGAAGGTCTCGCCGACGACGCCCCCGGCCTCGCCACGCTGAAGAAGGTTGACGTACTGCCCGGCAGCCGAGTCCTCAACGAGCCGAGCCGATACCAGCAGCTTTCCGTGCTGGCCCATTTCGCCGATGGTTCGGCCCGCGATGTCACCCGGCTCACCGTGTTCTCTTCGAGCGATCCCGCCATCGCAAACGTCAATGCAAATGGCCTGGTCGAATTCTCTCAGTCGGGCGAAGTCGCGATTCTGTGCCGATACCTCGAAGAACTTGTGCCGGTTCGCTTGACCTATCTTGAGCCCAAGGTTGGCTTCAAATGGACGAATCCTCCGGAGAACAACTACGTTGACAAGCACGTGTTTTCCAAGTTGAAGATGCTCAATATCCTCCCGTCGGATCTTTGCACCGACCAGGAATACATTCGCCGGGCCTACCTCGACCTTTGCGGCGTGCTGCCGACGCCTGCCGAGGTGACGCGGTTCATGGCCAGCAAAGACGCCAACAAACGAGCGAAACTGATCGACGAGTTGCTCGAACGGCCTGAATACGCCGACTTCTTCACGCTGAAGTGGTCCGATGTCTTTCGCTCGACGCGCAAGACGATCCAGGTGAAAGGCACGCACGTTTTCCAGAAGTGGATGCGCAACCACATCTCCCAGAACACGGGATTCGACAAGGTCGTTTACGAAGTCATCACCTCGGGCGGCAGCACCTTCTCGAACCCGGCCGCGAATTACTACCGCGTCTCGCGCGATCCGACCACGCTCGCCGAGACGACCGCGCAACTCTTCTTTGGTATTCGCATGCAGTGCGCGAAGTGCCACAACCACCCGTTCGAACGCTGGACGCAAGACGACTACTACAGCATGGCCGCGTTCTTTAGCCGCGTGAAGTACCGTCGCGACCCTGTCGATGGCGGAGACGCGAAGAAGAAAGACGGCGCCGAGTATGTCTACGTCGAACGCAGCGGCGAAGTCACCCAGCCGCGCACGGGCAAGATCGCGCCGCCGAAATTCATGGGCGGAAGCATCGCGGAAATCGCTCCAGGCCATGATCGCCGCGAGGCGCTCGGCAAGTGGATGGCGGCGCCGACCAACCCGTTCGTGCCGAAGTCGATCGTCAATCGCGTCTGGTTCCACATCATGGGCCGAGGCATCGTCGATCCCGTCGATGATTTCCGCGATTCCAACCCCTCCGCGAACGACGATCTACTCGACGAACTGTCGAAGGATTTCGTGGCCAAGGGTTTTGATGTCAAGCACCTGATCCGCACGATCATGTCGTCACGCACGTATCAACTCAGCGCCATGACGAATGACTTCAACAAGGACGACAACAAGTACTTCTCGCACGCGGTCACGAAGCTGCTGACGGCCGAGCAACTGTTCGACGCGCTCTGCCAGGTGACGGAAGTGCCCGAAAAGTTCGCCGGCATGCCCGCCGGCACTCGCGCCGTCCAGTTGCCCGACGGCGAAGTGAATCATCCCTTCCTCAAGACCTTCGGCCAGCCGGCCCGCGAATTGGCCTGTGAATGCGAACGCGAAAGCGATTCCAACCTCGCGCAGGCGTTGCAACTCATCAACGGCCCGGCTGTGAACGATCGGCTGCGAAATGCAAGCAACCGCATTGGCAAGCTCCTCGCCGCCAAGAAGGCCGACAAGGAGATCCTGAGTGATCTCTTCCTGACGACGCTGTCGCGCACGCCGACGGAGACCGAGGAAAGCGCGATGCTCGGCCACGTTTCCAGCGCGATGGATCGCCGCCGCGCCTGGGAAGACGTGCACTGGGCGCTTATTAACTCGAAGGAGTTCCTGTTCCGTCATTAAAAACCAACAAGCCCAGGGGTGAGCAACGCGAACCCCTGGGATAACAAAGAGAGCCATCAAGCCCAGGAGCGAGCAACGCGAACTCCTGGGTTTCTTTTTGAATTCGCCATGACTACCCCGCGCATCCTCATGTGTCCGCCCGACTTCTACGGGATTGAGTACGAGATCAATCCCTGGATGTCGCGCGCACGCGGTGCGTCGCCGGTTCGCGCCCGCGAGCAATGGCGCAATCTCCACGACACGCTCGTCCGACTCGGCGTGCAGATCGAGTTGATGACGCCGCAACCTGGTTTGCCGGATCTGGTCTTCACCGCCAACGCCGGACTGGTGTTTGGCAATCGCTTTTTCAGTTCGCAATTCGCCCACCCTGAGCGCCAGCGCGAGACGCCGCACTTCGACGCCTGGTTCGCCGCTCACGGCTTCACGGTCGAGCATCTGCCCGAGGGCATCTACTTCGAGGGCGCCGGCGACGCGCTCTTCTGCGGCTCGACGCTCTACGCGGGCTACCGCATCCGCAGCCATGCCGCTGGCCATATCCATCTGGGCAACGTGCTCCAGCGCATGGTGTTGCCCCTGGAACTCGTGGACACACGATTCTACCACCTCGACACTTGCTTCTGCCCGCTCGCGCCGGACCAGGCGATCTATTTTCCGGGCGCGTTCGATGCGTATGGCCGCACCGTCCTCGAAAAACATATTCCGCGGCTGATCCCGGTCATCGAGAGCGAGGCGGAGCGCTTCGCGTGCAATGCGGTCGTGGTAGGCAAGAAGGTCGTCATAAACGCCGGCAGCGAACAACTCGCGGCCGACCTGCGCATGGCGGGCTATGAATGCCATTTCGTCGAACTCGATGAATTCTTGAAGTCGGGCGGCAGCGCGAAATGCCTGACGCTGCGTCTCGACGGCGAAGACGCCGCCACCTGGGGAACTGCTTGACGGAGCATGGGCCAATTCACGTCATGCTTCCGCCAATGTGCTGATTCGCAGGTTATTTTTCTTGAACTTCGCAACGGATTTGCGAAAATCCCTTCATCACAATCTTCTGGTGTCGCCCACCTGGCGACCCTTCACTTACGGAGCAATTCCCATGAATCACGAACGTGAAGACCTCCTGGCGATGGTTCAAGCCATGCAGCAACGGCTTGAAGCGCTCGAACAGCGCGAGACGCCGACGCCCACGCCAGTACCCGCCCCGACGCGCTGGAGCAAGACGCCCGCACTCCTTGCCGCCATTTTCTTCGGCATCTTCGTGGGCCGATTCATGCTGCCGGAAACAACCGCGCATGCCAATCAGGACAAGGACCTTCAAGACATCGTCGCCCGGTCGCTGCGCATCGTCGGCCCGGACGGCAGGGATCGCCTCGAGCTGAAATTCGATATCGACGGCGGCTACGTCCTCCTGAGCGGTCCGAACGGCTCCAAGCGAGCACGCTTCGGTTCTCTCCAGAAGGGCGGCTTCTGCGAATTCTACGACACGAACAGCCGCACCATGGCCTACCTCGGCACTGCGTCCGACACCAGCGGCGGCGTCGTCAATCTCTTCAGCCCCCAGGGCAAACGCATGCTCACCGCCGGCCAAGACTCCGAAAGCGGCTACCTCCGAATCAACGGCCACGACGAAAAACAACGCGGCATGTTCTGGGCCACCCAAGGCGCCACCTCCGGCCTGATCACGCTCATGGGCCCCGATGGCAAAAACCGCGTCTGGCTTGGCGCCAACAAAAACGGCGGCTCGTGCGAAATGTCAGGCAACGACGGCAAGGCCCAGGTCTACGTCGGCACGGCATCCGACACCGGCGGCGGCGTCGTCAATCTCTTCAGCCAAAAAGGCAAACGCCTCGTCTCCGTCGGCCACGATTCCGAAGGCGGACTCATCCGCGTAAATAACCACGACGAAAAAGGCCGCGCCTATCTCTGGGTCGGCAAAGACGGCAAGAGCGGCCTCTTCAGCATCATCGGCGACCAGGAGAAAACCACCGCCGTCATCACCTCCGACGGCATCGGCGGGTACCTCAACCTCAACGGCGCCAACGGCACTCGCCGCGCCACCCTCGGCACCAACAAAGAAGGCGGCACCTGCTGGCTGTACGGCACCGACACCAAACAACGTCTCTACCTCGGCGGCAACGCCAACGACGGCACGGGACTCATCGACCTCATGGGCAACGACGGCAACTCCCGCGTCGTCATCGGCGTGGACCGCAACGGCGTCGGCTTCGCCGAAGGCCGCGACGAAAACAACACCACCCGCCGCAGCTTCAAGTAAATGTTCCGCGGTTCCCAGGCCACCGCTTGGGAACCGCCCGATTCTCGTTTTCCGCTTGCGGCTTAGCGCTCCGCAATATCCCACGCGAAGCGCTAAGCCGCAAGCGGAAATAAGACCTCACTTCTTGGAATCGATTATCCTGATGCGGATGTTGCGAAACTCCAGTTCGCCGCCTTCGCCTTGTAGACCGATGAAACCCTTGGCAATCTTGAGATTGTCCGCCGAGCTGACATGCTCGTCGTTGAGTTTCACTTCGCAGCGTGCTCCGATACACGAAACCTCGAAGCTGTTCCACTCCTTGGGCGCTTTCAGCAGCTTCTCGGCTTTCTTGGCGTCGCGAATGCTTTTCGCTCCGAAGATATGCGCGACGCGGGCGCTATTCTCGCACTGCACCTCGTAGCGCTTGTCCGGCCAATTCTTGCCTTCCTTGCTCGCGCGAATGAAGATGCCGCTATCTTGCTTGGGCTTCATCCAGCGCACTTCCAATCGCAGCACGAAATCGGCATATTCTTCGTCGGAGCGTAGCCAGCCGGAGCCGCCATGCAACTTGATAACGCCGTCTTCCGCCAAGAACTTGGCCTTGTTCATCACGTTCCAGCCGGCGAGCGTTTTTCCGTCAAACAGCGATCGGAAACCGTCCTCGGCTTTCGGCTGCGCGGTAACCCGATTCGATAGCACCGTTGCCGAAATTATCACTCCCGCAATCAAGATCCAATAACGCATGATTTCACTCCTTTTTAACAAGCATTTTGTATTGTTCTCGAAGCAACTACTTAGCTCCAGACGGACGACCGGACCCAGCGCAGCTTGAGGGTTTATTGGCAGCTAGGGCCTGCGATATGCCTACCGTACTTCATCGTAAAGTAGAGTGCGGCAACTTTCAACCCGGACGCACTCGACGCGTTCGTCTTAATGGTGTTTCCGCGCTGAATATATAGCCCGCCATTTATGGCGGGGAAAGCGCCAGTGGTGTGTCTTCCCGCCATAAATGGCGGGCTATATACCCGCTTTGTCGCGGAGCACCACGGAAAAAATCTGGTTGGACTGAACCGCGGATCCCATTCGGCACGGAGCTGGAATCCGCGCACTCCCAAGCCCCTTCGTCAAGCTGATATTGGCCTCTTTCTCATTATTTGCTCTCATCGTAACGCGCGGTCTGATCGGTTGTCAAAGTCGGTTGTGGAAAAATAATACGCGATCGCGCGGCTTGACGCGAACGCTAAACGAGGAATTTCAATCTGAAGTCTGAAATCATCAATCTGCAATTCCCCGGACCCCTCCCTCGGGAATTTGGCCAACACCCCCTAAAAGTGCAAAAAAAGGCCGAAAAAGTGCAAAAGCGCTTGGCCAACAGCAAATGGCCAAGCGCCCCCCCCTGGCCAACCGCTGCTCTGATCCCAGGGGTTCGGAGTACCTCACCCACTGGGCTTGCGCTTTCTCCTTTTTCGCAAATTCGTTTGGCCTCTCGGGCGATTTCGGCGACAATAGACGTCAGATACCTCGTATCTGCGGCAGGTGTTGGCCGGGGGCGAACACGGTCGCAATTTTTTCGGGAGACTGATTCATGAAACGACGGACTTTCCTCAAATCGACGGCCACCGCCGCAGCCGTCAGTTCGATGACGCTCGACGCCAAGACCTACGCCCAGGCGCCAGGCGCCAATGAGCGCATCGGCATTGCGTTTCTCGGCGTCGGCGGGCGCTGCCAGCAGCATATCGACGTCATCCTCGAAATGCAACGCGCGAATGCGAACTCTGTTCGCCCCGTCGCCGTCTGCGATGTCTGGGACGGCAACGCAACGCTCGGCCGTCGGCGCGATGGCACGGCGACTGGCCGCGGGTTGTTCCCCTCGGCGCGCCGCTGCGGCCTGAACGTGGACGATCGCCAGCACGTAAACAAAGACTATCGCCGAATTCTGGAGTTGCGCGAAGTGGACGCCGTCTGCATCGCCACGCCGGACCACTGGCATGCGAAGATGTGCATCGACGCCGCCAATGCAAACAAGCACATCTACTGCGAAAAGCCGATGACGAAGACGATTCACGAGGCGCATGCTGTCGTCGATGCGGCTCGGCGCAACAACGTCGTCATGACCGTCGGCGTTCAGTAGATTGCCGAAATCAGCCTTCGCCGGGCGAACGCGATGATCCGCGGCGGCGGCATCGGGCACGTCGCACAGGCGCAGACGAGCTACTACCGCAACTCGCTGGTGGGCCAGTGGCGCTACTATCCGCTCACCCAGGACATGAACCCGACGACAATCGATTGGGATATGTTCCTCGGCCATCGCTTCACGGTGGAAGAAGGCGTGCCGTTGGCGCCGCAGATGCCGTTCGATCGCGCACTGTTTGCTCAATGGCGTTGCAACTGGGCGTTCGGAGGCGGCATGTTCACCGATCTGTTCGTGCATCGCGTCACCCGTCTGATCTCGGCGATGGGCGTCCGCTATCCGGCTCGCGTCGTCGGCGGCGGCGGCATCTATCTCGAGTACGACGGCCGAGACGTTCCCGACGTCGCGACCATCGTCTGCGATTACGAAGAAGGCTGCCAGCTGCTCATCACTGCGACGATGATCAACGACTACCCGATCGAGGAATGCATCCGTGGCCGCACGGGCACCGTGAAGTTTGGCTCGAAGCAAATCATGCGGAACGGCCAAGCGGCGACCGACTGGGGTTACGAGGTCATCCCGCAGGCGGCGGCGAATCGCCCCGTGCAAGGCCAGCCGGTCCGGCGCGACAGCGTCTGGCATGGCGATGGTATGTCGGAGGCGGCCTCGGGCACGGCGATCTGGGAGAACTTCCTGACCTGCGTCCGCGCTCGCAACCGCGATACGTTCTGCACGCCAGAGCTTGGCGCGGCCGCTTTCACGACGGTGAACATGGGCGTGCAAAGCTACCGCCAGGGCCAGGTGCTGTTCTGGGATCGCGAACGCCGACGCCCGACCGTCGCCGACGCCAGCTGGGCAACGCGGCTAGAGCGCCGCAGCCACGAGCGAGGCCGACCGAACCAGATCATCGGCTGGACCGGCGGCACGACCGGCAGCACGCTCGAACCGCCCGATTACCAGCGCCTCGCCGGCCCATGGACGAACGGCCGCGACCCGGCAGCCACTGGATCGACGGGCGGAAATTAGCCGGCGTCAGGTGCGATGGAGGCGAGTGAACGATGGTTGTCGTTCACTCGCCCCGTACTTTTGAAGGCGAATCCTGTCTTCCAGACAACGACCGTCAAATCGTCTTCCTTGGTTTCGCTTCAATACCCCATGGAATACGTCGGGAATCTTCAAGATACTTGATCTTTCCGCCGAAGGACCGCAAATGATCGATCCGAAGCCCGCCGCGCTGCCGCTGGGACGATATCGCCACTACAAGGGCAACGAGTACACTGTGCTCGGCGTGGCCCGGCATAGCGAGACACGCGAGACCCTCGTCGTTTATCGGGCCGAATACGGCGAGCACGGCATCTGGGTGCGGCCGCTAGAAATGTTCTGCGAAACCGTGAGCGTCGGCGGGCAGACCGTTGCGAGGTTTCAGTATCTCGGCAATACGGACTCTGGAAACAGCAATCTGCTCGCAAACCTGCCGACCGAACTGCCTGCGGAAATCGTGACCACGATCTTTTCGAGCAACCATGTACGCATCGAGCGGATCGTATCGCTTGGCCATGTTTCGCCGGAGGGGTTCTGGTACGATCAGGACCAGCACGAATGGATTTTGCTATTGACAGGAGCCGCTCGGCTGCGATTTGAAGACAGGACCCAGGAATTGAAGCCGGGCGATCACGTCAATATTCCCGCGCACGTCAAGCATCGCGTCGATTGGACCACGCCCGCGGAACCGACAGTTTGGCTGGCAGTCTATTATCAATAGGAGGTTCACGCAAAGGCGCAAAAACGCAAAGAGAAAACGGAGAATCATTCCATTTTTCGGAACGACGCCTCTATTTGTGTTCTTTCTTTGCGTCTCTGCGCCTTTGCGTGAACTTTCCCTACTTCCCCCGCGTGCTTTTGAAACGCTCGGCCATTTCCCGTGCGATGCGCTGGCGCAGGGCCGCGTCGATGAGGTTTCCGTGGTCGCGATTCGGGAAGAGTTCGATCTTCGCGTCGCTCTTCAGCGCTTTCATCGATTGCTGAAGCAGCCGGGTCGCGCCTTCGAGGTAGAAGGTGTCCATATCGCCCATGTAAACGTGCAGCTTGCCGCGCAGCTTCGGTTCGAGCGTCTTCCAATCGCGTTCAAGGATCAGGCGAATGTCATAGCGCCGCCAGGCATTGGCGACGGCGGGGTCGATGACGCCGGTCTGGCGATCCCAGAGCGGCATCGGCTTGCCATCTTTCCCCTTGGGGCTAAAGACTGCCTCGAACGAGAATAGCTGCCCGCCGCGGCCCATGACGACTTCCATGTCGTTGAACGGCTTGTAAAGGAGCGCTACCTGTTTGCCCTTCCGCGCGAGCGGTCGGGATTCGCCTTTCTCATCCACGAAGAGATTCTGTTTTGGGTCATAGATATTGACACGCTGGAAATCGCGGAAATCGACCGGGTCCGGCGCCGTGGACCAGACGCCGCCGAAGAAATCGGGATACGCCACCTGCAACCAAAGACTGCTCCACCCGCCCGACGAATGCCCGGTGACAAAGCGAGCGCTCGGCTCCGCCAGGCTGCGGAACTTCGCCTCGATGTGCGGAATCAACTCTTGCGTCAATGCCTTGCCGTACGGCCCGTTGTTGTCCGAGTCGGCGAAGACATGATGCCCAAGCCGGCAACTCGGATCGAGCACGACGTACAGCATCTCGACGCCGGCGACATCGGTGGCCTTGCGCGCCTCAGCCCCAAACGCGCCGGCCTGGGTGCCGCTGAAACCGGGGATTTCGTAGATCGTCGGGTAACGCCTGGTTTTGTCGGCGGCGTGGGACTTGGGAAGCACGACGCCGGCGCGCAAGAACATCGGCTTGCCATGGAACTGCGTCAATAACTTGCTCTGGATTTCCACGAACTTCACGTTTGGCTTTTCCGTCGGTTTCTTCTCCGTGACGACGCGATCGATGACGAGCCGAATCGGCTCCTTGGGCATCGCCTTCGGGTCGATAAGGATCGCCCTGGAGTAGCCGTTGCCAGGCGAGGCGTGATAATTGATGCCGCCGAGATCGCGATCGAGCACCGCCTGAAGATAATATTTTCCCGTCGGCAGCTTGCCCCACGCATGCGGGTGCCCGACGCTTGGCGTGAACGTGAGCGGCGTGTCGGGCGTCCAATCGCGCACGTCCTGTGCGAAGAGCGGATAGGGTTTGAACCACCCAAGCCGCGGCGGAGGGTCGCCATCCTTGATCGCTGAATTTGAAGCGATCAAAAACACGCGCCCTGTAAATGGCTCGGTCGTCACGCTCTTGGCGAACACCATCTCCACCCGCATTTGCATCGAAGCCGCGGTCTGAAGAGCGAGGACGGTTGTGATGAAGAAGGATAGGCCTGGCATGATCCGACGCACCTGGTAGGAAGGGCGAGCGATTGGGAGATTGTATGGGCCTTGGAAGAGAAATTCGCCGAAAACCGAGCGAGGCCAGCGCCAGGCATAGGAGCCTAATTGATTCGTTTAGCGTTCGCGTGATGCCGCGCCGGCGGAAGGGCCAGCAAACCGCCAATGTCCGATGCAATCGAATTCGACGGCGGTACTTTATTCGTCGGGAACGTGTTTACTTCGGCTCAGTCGCCGGCCTTTTGGCCTTGCCAGTGTTTCCTTTGCGCCTGGTTTCCTTGAGCAATGCATCGCGAAAAAGCAGCAGGCTCTCAGCGACTTTAGGCTTCGAGGTCGTTTTTGAATCCTTCACCTTGCCGTCGAACCATGCAACGAGGTCCTCGTCCGAAAGATTCAGTACGTCGCGCAGCTGCTTTCGCACGGCTTCTGCCTTGGTCTTGCCCATCATAGTATCTCCTCCAGCAATGCCCGAACCTCGGTCAGAAACGCAACGACTCTTTCAGGCTCGAATCCAGCAGTGACTGCATCAAAACCAGCTTTCATCAGGAGATCCTGTTGATCTGCTTCGTCCTTCACGATGATCGACCCGATGAGTGACGCCACGATCTCCTCCGCGGCATCGGACCAATCAAGCGGCACGTTTCGAGAGATTCGTTCATGACGAAACAAAAGCTGGTGTCCCCGTTCGTGGGCCAGGATGGATTCCAATGAGTAATCATCAGGATCGGCGTCTCGTTCAAAAGCCTCGGCGAAAACGAGCAATACGTCTTGCCCTGAGATTGGAGCATGACAGTATTGTCCGCCACCCGTGTGCCCATGAACATGCCGATATTCCACGCGCCCAATAAATCCCAGTTCGCGAGCAATCCTCAAGGCTCGCCGGCGTCGAGCGGCTTCATCCGCCTTTGAAATTGGCCCCGGCCCTGACGTTCCCATGGTGGATAATAGTCCTTCTTCGCGACTTTCGCAAGTTCACCGCCGAAAGGTTGGAAACGCACCTGGTAGAAATGGCGAGCGATCATGAGATTGTATGCGCAGGCGAAGTGCTACCAACCCCAAGCGCCAGCGCGGGGATGAGGTGTCGGACGGGAGCGAAGGTATCCCGTCGCTGGCGCTGCGGGTTGGTGAGGGATTCGTAGAGAGTCGCGTTGCCTTACGGCTCCTGCGATCGGTCCACGACCACAGGCGCCACCACCAGAAATAGGTGTTGCCGGCGAGCCGGGACCGTGCCTTGTACTTCGCCGAGGCTCCAGATCAAGATTGAACCGGAGGGCATCTCGAATACTCGTGCCGCCGAGATCCGGTTAACGGTTGCACGTTTTGATTCGCTGATGAAGTGCTCAAAATTCACGCTCGTTTTCAAGGACTTGCGATCGGGCGAAACGGCAGGCGTTACTTCGCATCTCCACGCGCTAATTACTTTTTCGTCGAACGGAAAATCTCTCGACAGGGTTGGATTCGCTATTGGTCCGTTTACCGAATTAGCGAGTACATCAAGGGGAGATTCTATAGGCGACGGTACCCTCATTTCGATCACCGCGTTGACTTTTCGACGCCACTCTACGAAGTTCCGCTGGCCGTTAAAGACTTCAAATCGGGGCGCGTGTTGAATATCGGATTCCGTATCATCCGATGTCGTCTCCAACAAGTGTTTGACCTGTCGATCAGTTAGGCACCCGTAGGCGAGTGCCACCGTTGGATTGCTTACCGGAACATAGTACCGATCCAAGTTTCGTTGTACCAGGCTCGTCGCTTGCCTATTGCTTGGCATTGGCGTCTTGTCGTAAAACACTGGAACGCGTTTCGCATCATTCGCGAGAACCTTTTGCCAGGATTCGTTGGATTTCGGTGAGGCAAACACCAAACTCACTCGCACGTTCACGGTAAGGTCATAGAGTTTTCGCATCGCGGCAAAGAGCTGCGCTATCTCCTCGTGATGTTCTTCGGTTTGGTTGATCACGAGCGTTTTGCCTTCTGGGAAATATTGAATCGCAGCGTCGCCGCCATTTTCCTCCCAGCGGTTTGAAGCTATGAGCTTTTGCACAAATTGTCGTAGCAACTCTAGTTCGCGAGTGTTGTTGCCTGGCGTTAAAAATCGGCAGACGGAATACGATTTTCGAACTAACGATTCGGAGAACGGAGTCGTAATTACAATAACATTTTTGGCAACTACAAAACGCAAGCCTCTCGGGCGGAGCAATCGATCAAGGGCGACACACAACCGTTCGTCTGCCAGTTTTTCTTTGACCGGCATATCCAATCGGATTCTGGCAACTGCAATTGCGCGACGATCAAAGCGAATTGGCACGCCAGAATACAACGACATTGCTTCGACAGCTTCCTCAAACGGCGTGTCCTTGAAATGAAAGGAAATCGGTTGCTGCAACCGGTAGCGAACGGCCTTCTCTTCAGGCGATTCCGATGTGTTCGCAAGTCCAAGCCGCAATACCTCTGGCTGAGCGAAAGCGCTATTTATATTGACGATCAAGAGGCAAATTGCAGAGAATCCACTGACTAACAGACTACGAACCATGGCAATTCCTCCGTGAATGGACGGACTATCACCACGGCGTTATAGCGAGAGGGATTGATTGTATGCAAGGCCAAGTTTCACTTCCGCACCTGCTTCACCTGCCGATGCGTTTCCGCGATGATTAGTTCCTCGATGCGCGGGCCCCACACGGTGGGCTGGCCGTAGTAGATCATGGACGTGTCACCTTCATAGCCGCCTTCTTTGAGGACGCGCAGGGATGGGATGTACGCCATCACGTCGTTGGCGTAGCCGGTGACCCAGACTTTGCCGAGCTCTTTTTTCAATCGCAGAGAGTAATCGACGACGACTTCGCCGCCGAGCGAAATCCAGGTCAGATCGTCGCCCAGCCGCCAGGTTTGCACGGGGTAGGGGTAGGTCTTTTTGAGCGAGCCGGTTTTCTCGATCTCCTTGAGCAACATTCTCGCTCGAGAAGCGATGTAAGTGTTTTTACTCATCGTGTCGAGCACGATTTTTTCGCGCGTCGGCAAGTCGCCGAAGGGAAGGTCGATGCGTGCATCCGTCGCGCGAACGGCCGGCGCGAGCGGCTTCATCGGCTTGCTCACGACCTGCGCGACAGCGTCAGCGAGCTGTTTGCCATACCCTTCCGCCAGAGCGACCGTTCGTCGCGGCAATGGGTTTTGGTCGGCGCCGCAGCCCGTGAAGAACAGCGCCGTCGATCCGGGGTAGCGCTTTTCAAGCTCCAACTGAGCAAAGCCCGGATAGTCGCCGCAGAACTGATAAAAGCTCAGCACCGTCGCGTGGCATGCATAGCCGAACACCACGGCCCGGACCTTGCCATCGGAAGCACGCACGCAGAGCACGGGCACATCGTGATCGACCGGGCCTAGGAGCTTGCCCATCTCGCGCAACTTCGGTACGTCGGCTTCCTTGTTGTTGCGCCGATTCGTCGCAAAGGTCGTGTGGCCGTTGTTCCAGCTCACCTGGGCGGGTTTCAGGTCTTTGATTGCGGAGCCGACGAGATCGACGAGTTGCGCGTGTAGCGTCTTCGTGTAATCGATGACGAGCTGGTGCTGCTTTTCGCCGAAAGAATACATCGCGATCAGGTTCTTGCCAACGACCGGTCCGCAGTGCGTATGCGAGACGCTCAGCATGACCTGTTCGCGCGACAGGCCGTGCTGTTTCCGCACATCGGCGAGCACGCCTTCGGACAGTTCGCGATCGATGCCTACGAGGTCCATCGTGACGAGCGCACAGCGAGCCCCCTTGGCGTCTTGCAGCACGACCGCCTTGGCCCAGAGGTCGTGCACTTTTCCCTCGGAGGGTTTGTTGCGAGCACCGTAGCCGGACATCCACATCGATTGCTTCGGCGTGATGACGGTCCTGGCGACGCCGACCTGCCAAAGCTTGGCGTCCTGCGCGGGCGTGCTGCCGGCAAGCGCGATGATAATTGAAAGTGCAAGAACGATGCGACGAAACATACTGGCTTCTCCTTGTTTAGCGCTCGCGTGGCGCCATGCGGGCGTTAATAACAATTACGGAATAGAACCCACGTGCGTCTGGTGCGCCAGCGCCGTCGCTTAACGCGCCCCACCAAGGACTAAGGACCAAGGACTAATGACTAATGGCCCATCAAATGCGCGATCAAGTCCGCCATCTCCTGGTGGTTGATCATTTTCTCCAATCCCTCCGGCATGAACGACATGCCCGTCGAACGCAGCTCCTCGATGTTGACGCGCAATACCGTCTCGCTCGTCCCATCGGGGCGGCGCAGCGTGATGCTCGTCGCCGTCTCGGCGGTGATCAAGCCTGTCAGCGTGCGGCCACTGTCGAGTTGCACGTAGTAGGTGATGAATTTCGGCAGCACCTCGCGATTCGGGTCGAGGATATTCAGCAGGATGAAATCGCTGCCCTTGTCCTTGATCGAGCCGATGTCGGCCCCGATCTGCTCGCCGACGCCGTCGATGCGATGACACGCGGCACAGTTCTTTTTGAAGATCTCCCGGCCGTTCTTGGCATCACCCTTCAGGTCGAGCGCTTTCTGATACGCCGCCACGACGTCCTTGCGGGCGGAGAGTTTCGTGCCCTTGAAGAGCTTGTCGGCACGTACGCGAATATTCTTATCAGAAAAAACCTGTAGAAGCTGGATGCGAGCCGGGTCGATCTCGCCGGTTTTGATCGTGCCCTTTTCGACGGCGTCGAGAAACGCGTGAATCGACGCCGGCCTCGCGAACAGCGTCTCGGCGGCGGTCGCGCGCACCTGCGGGCTGAGGCTTGGCCAGGCGGCGATAATCACGTCGGCGGATTGCTCGAAGCGAGCGAGCGTCTCCAGCGCCGCCTTTTGCACCGCCTCGGGCTGGCGGAATTTCAGCAGCGCGACGAAGTTAGGCCTCACCCTGGCGTACTCCGCGAGGCCCAGCGTGCGCACCGCCGACACGCGATCGGCGACGGGTTGCTTGTCGTCGGCCGCGGTCTTGATTGCCCCGGCGACAAGCTCGGCGAAGAGCGTTGCCGACTTGCCCGTGGATTGTATCCGCTCCCGCGCCTTCGCAGGCAGCTTGCTCATCAGGCTCGCCATGTACTCTCGGCCTGCCGCCGCGGGGATGCCGTCCATGACGCCGAGAAAATCGCCCAGCTCGTTCGGCTGATTGGCGGCGCCGATCTGGACGGCGAGAGCGTGCAGCATCGCCCTGCCGTTTTTGCTCGCGCTCAGCTTGCCATCGCCCGCGAGTCGTCGGAACAGATCGCCGCGCCGGCCGTGCGACGATGTCAAAATAGCGAGTCTCATCCAGGGATCGTCGGTGTCGCTGGCCGCGAGTCGATGCAGCAGCGGATTGGCGGCTTCACCTTCGACAGCGCCAAGCGAAAACGCCAGTTGCACGCGGACGGCGATATCCGGATCGCTCGCCAGACTGGCGAATTTCGCACGCACGCCGACCTCGCTCGTGAAACGCTCCGCGAGCTTCGTCGCATGCTGCCGGACCCTTGCGTCCGCGTCCGCGAGCGACGGTTCCACCTGCTTCGCGCTCAGCGCATTCAATCCATCGAGTGCATATAACGCATGCACGCGGCCGAGCGGCGAGGCCGATTCCTTCGCGAGCTTTTGCAGCAGCGGAACCGCACTCGCGTCCTGCCGTTGATACAGCAATCGCGATGCGGTATCGCGATGCCAGCCGTTGGGGTGTTCGAGCAGCTTGACGAGTTCGGCGGTGCTCGCCTTGCTCAGCCGCGGTTGCGGGCGGCGCTTGAAGCCCTCGGGCACGACGCGCCAGATTCGGCCATGATTCACGCCCGATTCAATGTGCAGATGTTTGAGAATCAACGGCGGAATCGATTCGACGGTTTCGATGATCTCGCGATAGTGGTCGATGATGTAGAGCGTGCCATCCGGCGCATTCGCGAACTGAGCGGGCCGAAACCAGTTATCGGTCGAGGCGAGGAACTCTCTATCCGTCTCGAAGCGCGTCGCCTTCGGGACGAGTCCATCCGAGAGCTTGGCGTGGTAGACGAGGTTGTTCGATACCTCGCCGATGAACAGCGTGCCTCGATGCACCGGCGGAAAAGCGTCGCCGCGATAGACAGTCACGCCGGTGGTTCCCGTGAAATGGCCGGAGACCTCGCCCGTCTCGATCGGGCCGGGCACGACTTTCTTCAGGCGAAGCCGGGTGCGGACGATGCGCCACGGTTCGTTGGCGCTGATGCGCTTGAGGTACTTCGCCTCATTGAGCGTGTGAATACTCACGAGCGGCGCCGGCGCCTGCACGTAGGGATTTTTCAAAAGGTATCGGCCATCGTACATCAAAAGCTGGGCCGGGTTTGAATTGCTGCAGGTATAGGTTCGGCCCCAGTCGTCCATCGACATGCCATGCTGCGCGCTGCCCGCGACCAGCTCGAACCTCTGGGAACGCGGGTCGAAGAGAAAGGCGTGGCCCTTGACGTTGAAGACTTTTGCGTCCTTCGCCTCGGCCTGCTTGATGCTGCCGCCGGCGGCGCTGGTGGAGACGTGAAAGCGATTATCAAGCCCCCAGCGAAACGAATTGAGCATCGCTTCGCCGGCCTTGTCGCGTCCGAAGCCGGTGTAGATGATTTTTCTTACATCGGCCTGGCCTATGCCCTTGGTGTCCTTGAGATAGTAGATGTGCGGCACCGCGCCGACGAACACGCCGCCATCCCAACAGCACAGCGCGACGGGCGAATCGATCTCGGCAAGCGTGGTAGCCTTGTCGTAGACGCCGTCGCCGTCGGTGTCTTCGAGAACCTTGATCGCGCCTTTTTCCTTGAACGCTGGATTGCGATGTTGGTTGTACTCGGGAAACTCCGCGACGTACATTCGCCCATCTTCATCGAAATCGACGGCGACAGGCGAGCGAATCATCGGTTCGGATGCCACGAGTTCGACCTTGAACCCTGGCGCGAGCTTGAACGTCTTCGGCGCGTTCTTCGGCGCCGTCGGCGGAATTCGCGGCAGCTCGGCGGCGTAGTCCTTGTCCTTCGAATCCTTGCCCGGCTGCGAAAACGAGATCGGCACAAGCACGAATAGAGTCAACGCGAATCCGATGATCCAATGACGCATGAACAAGCTCCGCAGGAGTGAGCAGTGGAGGGTTGATAGGTTTTCTATGCAGATCCACCGAAAAAGCCCGCCGCGCACCGTAGACATCTCGCTCTGCGTCATGTATTAACTGAACCTGAGCCGCCCGAGTGGCACGCACTCACCCGGTGGCCAACAGGGCGCTTGGCCATTTGCCGATGGCCAAGCGCTTTTGCACTTTTTCGGCCTTTTTTTGCACTTTTAGGGGGTGTTGGCCAAATTCCCGAGGGGGAGAGGGGGGTAACTGCATGCAGAATATTTCGGTAAAAATTCGGAAAACCGTCAGCACTGACTTTGCAATCGCATCTGCCAGCGTGTTACGATGAGGAAAAAAAAGCTGATCATTTCAACGAAGCGTAATGCGGCCAAGGCGCGTGCTACTGGGAAATGCGGCATTGCCTTTCAAAAACCCAGCGAAATCAACGACTCCCCGCTCCCTATTCTTCCTTTTTCTTCCTCCAGCGACACGACCGTCACCTACACGCCAACCAGCAGCACCTTCGCTGGCGACGAC
>CAZAFH010000047.1:0-54576 GCA_964484265.1 uncultured Singulisphaera sp. | reverse complement strand
ACACATCGGTTTCAGACGTTTGACAAGGTATCAATCCTGGCCGCGTGAAGTATAGATTTACTTGCTGTTGCTGGCGCCATGACGCAAAACTCCTTTGGGCCTCTGGCGGTGTCAATCCGTCACGCTTTGGACGGGGGGCGCTCCCTCTACACCACACCGATCCATTTGACCGGCTTCTGGTGGCACAGGCTATGGCGGAGCGGCTGAATTTGGTTACCCGTGAATAGGGCGTTGTCTGCCTATGGGGTCGCCGTGCAGGCGGCGTAGGCTGCATCATGCCCCATTCCAGTGCTGTGCCGGGAAGTAACCTGGCAGGTGACAGAATCCCATCAAGATAACGATCTTGCCGCCGGGAACAAGAGCGCCCGCACAATTGGCAATGACTACCGGGCTGGCATTGATCGGCGCGCTCGGCAACTTGGCGTACACGGGTCGGTCACGCGCCTCGATAGGAGGCGCGACCCGTTCCTGGCGGTTCAATCGGCGAGCATAGAAGGGATTGGTCAGTAAAGGTGTCATGACTTGAACTCCTCGTCCAGCAGTTCGGCGGAAAAGTGTTCGCGAGCATGTTGCAAGATTACCCCTGGGTCGAACGCTTCCCGATGGGCATAATGAAGCAGATCGCAGATCAGGTCGCCGATGGCGCATTCGAGATCGTCGCGATGCATCGTGTCGGGGTGATCGTCGCTGTAGGTTTGGGAGGTGAATATCGCCAGGGCCTCTTTGGCCCACCTGGCGCGATCGGCGTTGGTAGGGTTCGTTGTCATACATGGTTTCCTTTTGCGAATTGGAGCGGAGCCGAAGCTCCGCTCCGTTGTTGCGATTAGCCGTTGCTCTTCGGCTTGGTCAGGATGATCCGGCCGTCGAGCGGGACGACATGGAGTTGGACGGTGAAACCGCCGTCGCGGTTGCTCCAGGCGACGCCGATACGATTCCAGAAGCTCTGCTCGTCCTTGCCTTCGCGAACGTGGTAAGCGATCAGGCTGGGCTTGCGGTTCTTTACGGCCGTCGCGCCGTCGTTGGTTGCATTGTCTGACATGATGTTTCTCCCTTTGAGTTGCCGGCCACGTCCATCGTGGCCTTACGGCACGACATTGGAAGCCGTCTCAGGCGGGAGTGCTAACGTCCGGTCAAGCGAAAGGCCGAAGGCTTCCTTCAGGAAAGCAGCCTTGGCAGCTTGACCCGGTCCGACGACGGCTTCATAAGTGCCCGTCAAAAAGGCCACGCGACGAGGGTGGAATGAAAGGGAAATTGAAAATCGACCAATGCAATACACCGCGCGACATCGCGGCCAGGAATCTCACCAAGCTACCAGACGGTGTCGATCCCACACGAGCGAATGCGACTATCGCAAGTGACGAGTGGGACGCAATGGAAATACGCGGTCGCGGCAATGATGCGATCGGGCAAGTCGGGAACGACGGAACGCGGAATCTGTTGCAGCGCTCGCGAGACGCCCAGGTCGAGGTCGGCCAACTTGAGTGTCGTTGCAGGACGATCGAGTTCGGAAAGGATCCGGGCAATCACGGCGGCTTGAAGTCGCCCTTTCTCGATCAAGTAGGTTATTTCGACAAGGCAAATCGTTGGAATCAGGATGGTCGATGCTCCGCTGAGCGCGTTGTCAGCGTTTTTTGGGAGCCGCCTGTCGTTTTCAAGAAACCACAGCAAGGCATGGGTGTCCGCTGCAACCGTATTCAATCGAGCCCCGAGCCCAGTCCGGCCCACATCTCATGCCGTGCCTCCTGGATTTCATCGAACGTGAGGTTGCTCTGAAGGTCTGAAAGGATCCCTCGCGGGCTACTCCGATTGACGCCGGTACCAGATGAAAGCGCCGTTCGCTGAGTGTTCGTTGAATTTGATTGAATTTCGAGTAGTCGCAACGCGGCGGCAACGATTTCAGCTTCGCTGTCGAAACGGCCGCTGGTTAACTGCTCGCGGATAAATTGCTCCAGGCGAGGCGTCAAGGGAATATTGATATTCATCCGTCGAGTATAGCGCTACCGGCAAAGAATGTCAAAGCAACGGGTCTGTAGCTTGGGAACGGCCCACAACAGCCGTCCCAAGCGAAAAGAACCGGCTGATTTCAGCGGCCGCTGCAATCCGAGAGCTGAGCCCCTTGGGATTCGGCGGAGAGCGCGTTGGCCGTCGCGTCAAAAAAGAGGTTAATTTCGTCGTGGGCATCTGCAGGCGCATGTTCCAACGTGATGCTTTTCGCTTCGCTCCAACGGCCAGCCGCCAGATGCCGCCGTACGGCGTCGCAGACTGCTGGCGGAAGTAAGATGTCGCGATGAAGGCGGACGAAATGTCGATTGTCCGCGAAATCCGTAACCGCCTCGACATTCTTGCGATTCTGCCCCATGAATGTACCTCCCATGCACAGAAACAATATTGAGCGTCGCACCCTGTGCCGGTGTGCCGCGCAGAAGGGCGCCAAGTCGAAACGGGCGAGGCAATCCCTCCCTGCTGAATTATTGCTATTTATGTAAATGTCAAGTTTATCAATGTGTTATTTTCTCTGCATCCCCTCGAAACCGATAGAAACCGAGGGGAACCTTCATGGCCCGAAAAACTCCAATTCGCCAGGACGCCATCGTCAGCGTTTTTGCCCAAAAGCTGCGAGAGATCCGTCACGCTCGCGGCATGACCCAGCGCGACCTGGCGCGCGTTACCCACCTCGCGGAAAGCTATATTTCTCGGCTTGAGAATGGGACCATTGCGCCCGGAATCGACCTCGTCGCGCGTCTTGCTCGCACGCTGGGCATCCCGTTTGAGGAACTGTTTCAAAAAATTGAAACTCCCACCGAAGCAGCACTTGCGATCGCCGCCGAGCAGGCTCACCATTTGCTCGAATCGATACTGGAGTCACGGGACCCGGGTTACATCTCATTGCTGGTCCAGATGCTCGCACTTCTCTCCGCCGGCATGGAACGAAAACGGTGACCCAGAGATACGTGCAGAGTTATTTGAAGTAATCGCGTTGATCGCGCGAGAAAGCATCGGTCGATGAAACCGACGCGCTCTAGGCTATGGACGTCTGCCACCTTGCAGAGATCGGGTGCAGTTCCGATTTGCCCAAGGATTTCGTGGAATAAGCGAGACTGCGTGAAGGCTCTGCCACACAACTCGTCGTTCTATGCCCTACTTGGGCTTGATTTAAGGGGGCCTTTTCTGGCTGGATGATTCTTCCACAAGACATCCACAGGAAAGGATTCCCCGTGCTTGAATCTACTCGCAATGCCTCCTCCGACGCAACGGCAAACCACGCTGTTCTCGCCGTTCTTCTGCAAAAACACCTGCTCGAACTTACACGTCTGCTCGTTCAATTTCTCGATCGAATTGTCACCCCTGCCGCTTTTCATCAATTCGAATCCGACCTCCAAAGCGAACTGCGTTTGATCGGGCGAACCTTGCTCGAACATGTGCTCGCCCAACTCGAACCCGCTGACATCGCCGACGCCGAGCCTCGCGTCTCCTTCCAAGGCGAATCGTATCGTCGCCGACCGAGCCAGCCCAAAACCATTTACTCTTCATTTGGCCCCATCGAATACTCACGCATTCGCTACGAAGCCTGCGAAAGAGGCAACGTCTCGATCTTCCCCCTCGATCTTCAGTTGGGACTCCAAGCCCATCTCGCCACGCCGGTCTTGGCGGAACAGATAGGCCGCCTCGCCGTCGATCATGAGCAGAGCCAGGTGCTCAGCATGCTCAGACGCGATCACGGCGTTTGCTGGGCCGTCAAAACCTTACGCAAGGTCACCGCCGCACTCAGCGAAGGCCTGGCGGCGTTTCGTGAAGACGCCCAGGTCAGCAAGGCACTCGATTGGTTGAAGCAAGCCTTCGCATCCAAAGGCCGCTTTCGTCCCGTCCTGACGATTGGCCGCGACGGCATCATGGTGCCGATCCGTAAACAAAAATACAAGGAAGCCAGCGCCGCCACGCTCGCCATCTATAACCGCAGCCGCAAACGCATCGGTACGATCTATCTCGGCTTCATGCCCGAAGCGGGACAACTCACGATGACCGAGCAACTGACATCGCTCGTCACACGAGTCCTGCAAGAATGGCACAAGTTGCAACAGCCCTGCCCACGCCTCGCCTACCTTACCGACGGCGGCCACCATCCACGCGAGTACTACATAAAAGTCCTTAAACGCATGCCCGACCTTTGGAGCAACGATCCCAAACGAAAATTGTCTTGGCAATGGATTCTCAACTATTGGCATGTCTGCGGTTACATCAACAAATTGGCGACTGCCCTTTTCGGCGACAACGGCAAAGCCTGGAAATGGTTCGCCAAAATGCGCCATTGGCTGCGCGATCGCCGCGGCGGCCTCGCTCACGTCTTGAAGTCCGCCACGCAGTACATGAACCTCGCCGGCAAGTTCAGCAAGGCCCGTGACGAACAGTTTTGGGACGCCTATCAATTCCTCCGCAAAAACGCACGCTGGATGCAATACGCCGACTACCATCGCCACGGCATGCCGATCGGCAGCGGCATCACCGAGGCCGCCTGCAAAACGGTGTTCACGCAACGCCTGAAACGTTCCGGCATGACCTGGCACATCGGCGGCCAACGAATCGTGGACCTTCGCGTGCTGAAACTGAGTGGCGTTTGGAACAGCGCACATGAGAGCCTCCTGAAAGCGAGGCCCCTACCAACCCAGGGGAGTTGTGCCACTTTCATTGGCAAAAGGACCCGCAAAGCCGCATAATACCAGGGCGAAGCGTAACCGCACCCCAGAGATCACCGCCGTGCGGTTCGCGGAGATGAAACAGATGCACGGAGTTAGTGAGGCTGGCTCTGCATAGCGGACCTTCCATGCAATTTGCTTCGATTCCGGCCCTACTCACCAAGTAATTGGAGTTGCCTGCTCACTATGTACGCCAATCGCTTTGCCTCGCGACTCCATGGCGAGTGCTTTTCTTCGTCAATGAGCCATGCTTGAGCAGTTCGCAAATAATTCATTGCGTCTGCATCACGGAGGGCTCGGGCATACTGAATCGCTAAGTCTGCAAAGGTGAGCGCATGATAGATTCGCCGCTTGTCCGAGTTATAACAATCTGACAGGATACTCATACTTCGCTTGAGCGTTTCACGAGCTCCTTCATCGTTAGCAAAAGCAATGTTCGCTCGAAAGAGAATGATAGCGTGAGAATTGCGGATACTCCAAATCTTCCCGCCGCTCCGAATAATGGCGTCATCTATTAAGGCAAAGGCGTCATGATAGCGTTGTTTGCGGGCCATGTAGAGCGCTGCCTGCTGCAACAGGTATGGCGATTTATCGCGCTGGTATATGCGTTCGTAATAATCCTGTCCCTCCTCGACATCAGTAAATGCCATTATTGCGATGTCGGCGTCGTAAGCGCGCCGACGAAATACGTCGTAATGACAGATGCGCTTGGGGCTAATCTGTTCATGAAATGTGAAAAGCATACGCTTAATCTCGTCTGGCTTTCCATTTTCAAGGATCGCCCTCGCCAAGGACTCGGATCGCGTCACAAAATAGTCCTGCCCATCAACAACCAATGGACCCAAATAATCAGTTACCATCTCTCCAAGATTATTCCTTAGCTTGAGTACCTCACGATAATCCGTGGTCACATTTCTCAAGAATGCAATGAGCATGTCCATGGACACTGGAGTACGGCAATTATGTACGTAAGCAAACATCAAGATCATATCCACCAATATTACGTCCCTCTTTCGCAGATCCCGCAGAACAGAAATAAAACGGCTTCGAAGCGTGGGTTCGCGCAAATGGGCTTCAAGAATTTCGAATAAAGTCGGGGAAATCCCATTAGCCATCTGAGGCTCACGAGGAAACCTCTCTTTGACCGAGTCAGGAATACTCTCTAAACACTGCTGTATATCAGAGTCCGATTGTTCCGTAACGTCAATAACATCGAAACGCGATAATCTGACACGATGAGAGACAAGTTGAAGATTATAGTCTCTGTCTGCGCCGACGAGTTGAATGTTCGGCGCAATTATCAGGCGATCAATTGCCGGAATAGAGTCGGTGCAGTTGTCAATGAACACAACAGTGCGGCGCTTGCCGAGTTTATTCAACAGAAAGTGGGCTTTTTCAATCGTAAGGGAATCATAATACAACTTATCTGCACAGGACGTTTGAACGGCGGCCTGACGAAGCAGAGTGGACTTGCCACAAACGGGTACGCCAACGATTATCACATGCCGCTGGGCATTGATGGCATTTCTTATACGAGCGGCGTGATGGGTAGAATGTAAGTTCCCAGAAAAAATATCTGACCATTTCGGTGGCGAGCCGAGAAAAAAATCGAGCATAGGCCGGAGTGGTACTGTTCCTAATTTAGGGATCACGTCATCAGGCAAGAGTTCGTCAATAGGAGCGGTAAGGTCGGGCGGCGGCGCCTTGATTGAAGGGCAAGCCTCGGGGCCAGCGAGAAAATCGAGCATTTCACTCGTGTCGGCCACAACAATCTGAAAATCCAACGCTTTGAAGTACTCCAAAGTATCAGATTCCGCGCCATTCGGATGCAAAACTATCCACTTTTCTTGATGTGGACGGCCACGGATCGTCTCGCCACTCAAGGATTGAAGGGTACCGGCATCATTCAAGCCATAGCCCCAAAAAAGAGTGGGGAACTGTTGAAGCCTATTGGTGAAGAAATGCCACCGGTCCGGATCTGAACCAAACGCGCTGGCAAGATCGACGTCCGTGAATCGAAGCGGCCTGTTCTTGTCTAATATGCAACCATGCAGGGTTACAAGGTCTATGGCAGCTTTTTCGGCAAATGCCGGACCGTGAAAGTCAAGATCATTCAAGTATCGCATCACACTTGTCGCAAATATCTTGTAAAGTAAGTCATCAATATTAGTCGTAAAAAGAGTTTTGATGTTTACCCGATCAAGCGTAGAGTAGCGTGGATCGAATTCGGTCACAGTGAATCGACCAACCAAATACTCTCGAAGTGCCGCGCGCTGTTTGCTTTCAAGTATTGTGCAAACTTGGGAAAGTTTAAGTTTGCCTAGCCTCAGTGAAAAATGACGTGCCAATTCGTCTGCAAGAGCATCTCCCAGTGGCAACTCGGAGCCTGCTGAGTTTCTTGCGAGGATCGAAAACCCGGCCCCCAAGAACAGGTTTACGCCGTTTCGGAGTGCAGTCAAGAATGAGTGTCTATTTTCAATTTCCATCTGAAATCTCCTCAGCTGCTCCGTTTGGCCTGAAGAAATGAACCGCCAAGTGGATTTATTATACGAGTTTCGGACCAGGTGAGGATCTGGAATACGCGATATATGGGCTGTTGAGGCATGCGGCTGCTAATTGGCGATGGTGGCATACGGCTCCGCCGCCGAGCCACATGATGGCGGCGAGCGTGCAACTCTCGTGCGGAAGGTCAATTTTTTGGCCCCGAGCTACCGATGAGCCGACCTACGCTGTCGCCTCCGGCCGCAGGCGAGCTCGGCAGCGATTGCAGGTTGCGCGCGTCGGTCCGACACGCCGACGCGATCTCTTGCGATAGCGAATGTACCTGCGTGAATCCTAAGGTTGAAGATCAAACGAAAAACACGGTTCCCAGATTCTGTTGATGATAGCCGCCTTTTCGGTCTTTTTCACGTTTCACGTTGAAAGAATAGCCAACGGCATTTTAGTTTTCTTTTATTAAGAACGTGCGCGAGAGCCAATCACGCCTAGCGCCGTTGTGTTTTCCTCTCTATTCTGCAACCGCATCCAGATAATCTGCCCACCATTGCATCATGGTACGGCGTTCCAGTAGATATTGTGCGTGATTGTAAGCGGCACGAACGGCGTTTCTTTCCGTGTGGGCGAGCTGGCGTTCGATCACGTCAGGGCGGAACCCTTGTTCGTTCAGGATGGTGCTCGCGGTGCTGCGAAAGCCATGGCCGGTGGCTCGTGAATGATAGCCCATGCGATACAAGGCATAGAGAATCGTGTTTTCGCTCATGACTGCCGCTGGATTGTGTTGGTTGGGGAACACATGCTGTCGATTGCCCGAGATTTTTTGTACTTCCCGAAGGACGGCGACTGCTTGTTTCGACAGGGGCACGATGTGCAACTCCTTCATCTTCATGCGTTCGGGCGGAATCCGCCATTCGGCATGGTCCCAATCTATTTCTGCCCACTGCGCGCCTCGTAGTTCATTGGTCCGCACGAAGGTCAGCAGCAAGAAACGAAGGGCGAGCTTGGTCTGCAGGCTGCCATCGTAGGCCTCTAGCTTCTGCAGAAACTCAGGCAGCTCCTGCGCCTTGAAGAAGGCGTAATGCTTGACAACGGGCGTCTTCAGCGCGCCGCGCAGGTCGGGAACCGGGTTCCGTCCGGCACGTCCAGTCGCGATGGCATAGGTAAAAATCTGCCCGGTAATCTGCATGACCCGGCGTGCCACTTCCAGGGTGCCCTTCTCCTCGATAACACGAAGCATGGCCAGGACGTCAGGCGGAGAAATGTCGGCCACCGGTCGTGTACCAAGTGTCGGGAGCACATATCTTTCCAACCGTTTGAGCTTGATTTCTTGGGATATTGGCGCCAGATGGTGATTCCGTTTTTCGAGCCACTCGCGCGCGACCGCCTCGAAGGTGTTGGCCTGTTTGAGCGTCGTCGCCCGCTTGGCCGATCTTTTGATGGCGGCGGGGTCTTTTCCATGGGCCAATTGCTTTTGCGCCTGCAGACGGCGTTCACGAGCGTCGGCGAGCGAGATGTGAGGATAAACGCCCAGCGCGAGGAGTTTCTCTTTGCCTGCAAGGAAATATCGCAACCGCCAATACTTGCTGCCGGACGGCATGACCTGAAGGAACAGGCCTTCACCGTCTGCAATCTTATAAGGTTTTGGCCCTGGTTTAGCGTTGCGAACCTTGGCATCCGAGAGCGACATGGGGTACTTTTCCTTTTTTCTGGGGTATCTCACGCGAAATGTACCCCAGATTTACACCGGATGTCAACGACTTTGAACGTGTGCCGCCGTTCGTTGCATTCCTCCATAACCGTCTCTCATGCTTGGTTTGGCGGATTTTTGCGGACGGCGCCGTCCAATATAGTGGTGCCCGCGGCCGTCTCCGCACTGGTCAAATAAGCCGCTGAAATACCAGCAAATCCACCCGACGAATAGTTACGGATACCCCGGTTTTGTACCCCAATCCAAAAGCGACGTTACGAACACTTTTGGATCGAGACTCTCCAGACCCGACGTCAGTGGGTTGGCTGCGAATTCGACAAGCTTCGAATTAGTTCGTGAATGTCTTCGGCACGCCATGCCGTGCACCTCGCCGACAACTTGATCGGCTTCGGGAATCGGCCGGCTTTGACTCCTTCCCACCAGCAGGTTTTGCCAAGCGGGATGACGCTCAAGACCTGGGGCAATCGCAGGAAGCCCGTCTCTGGAATATCGTGCATTGCAATATCTCCTTCTACCAAAACGTGCCCTGGGTTACGCCATGCGAGTCGAGTCCTGTGGTCAGGCGGGCACGCCCTGTTTGCACGGCGTTTTCAATGCGAAACCGAATCGACTCGAATGCCTCCGCGAAAAGATCGGAGCGGAGGGCGTCCTTCCAATGGGCGTCAAATCGGTCGTAGCTTTCCTGGTTCCAGGATTCGCTGGTCAATACACGCATGACCTGAGCGATCGCCTTGAGGTCGCTCTTCGGCAAGAAATGGCCTCGGTCGCGGAACCGAGGATTGTCGAGGACTTCGTCCACACTGGCGAGCAGCATCTCTTCGAATCGGTTCCGAAACTCCTTCACTTCGGCGAAGAGCTCAGGATGGCGTGCTTCGAGCGGATTGGGCGTGGACGGTGTTGTCGTGGGCGTCATTGCAGTTCGTTGCAGATCATCGAGTTCAAAGGTGATTCAGCGTCGCCAGATGCGTTCAATAGGCACTTGAGAATATTTCACCTTACCACGATTTGAGGGCCTTGTCCTCTGGAAAATGGCTCTGAGAGCCTGTCTTGGCGATTTCCTACGGGTGGGAGGCACAGCCCAAGTGTCCAAGGAGCGAAGGGAAGAGAATTTCGATGGGCGTGGATAGTTGCCGTTACGGTCCGCGTAAATCCTGGAACGTTCATCGCTGGCGTCGGGGCGGCATTTGGGTGGCATTTCGGGCTGGAGAAATCTCCGCAAACCAAGGCTGGCTGCGGTGGAGCACAGAACAGTTAAGAAAGAATTAACGAAGTTGTGATAGCGTAAAATTGAGGGATGATACGCGTCACCCAGCAGAATTGTTCCAAGGCCGCAAAGCAATATTATGCCGCGGCGGATTATTACAGCGAAGGCCAGGAACTTGTCGGCACATGGGGCGGCAAAGCCGCGGAACGCCTCGGTCTTCATGGCGTTGTGGACAAGGCTTCTTTCGAGCAGTTGTGCGACAACATTGATCCAAGGACCGGCACACCGCTGACGGTACGAACCCGGTCCGAGCGAACGGTCGGCTACGATTTCACGTTCTCGGTGCCGAAGTCGGTATCGTTGCTTTACGCCTTGAGCGGCGATCAAGAGATCATGGATGCATTCCGCGGCGCGGTCGACGAAACAATGCGCGAGATCGAGTCGGAGATGAAGACGCGAGTTCGCAAGGACGGACAGGATTCCAATCGCATTACGGGGAATCTGGTCTGGGCCGAGTTTATTCATACCACCTCGCGGCCCGTGGAGGGCGTTCCCGATCCCCAACTCCACGCCCACGTCTTCGCGTTCAACACAACCTGGGACGATGCTGAACATCGCTGGAAAGCCGGTCAGTTCCGCGACGTCAAGCGCGACGCACCGTATTTCCAGGCAGCATTCCGCGTGCGGTTGGCGAATCGCCTCCAGGCTTTGGGCTATGGCATCGATCGCAAGCGGGATGATTTCGAGCTTGCTGGGACATCGAGGGATTTGCTCAAGCGATATTCGCGACGCACCACGCTGATTGAGAAGCGAGCCGCCGAGCGGGGTATCTCCGATCCCGAGCGCAAGGCCGAGCTTGGCGCCGAGACGCGCGAGAAAAAAGGAAAACCCGTGAGCTGGGGAACGCTCCGTAAGGAATGGGAAGCCCGGCTGAGCCAGGGCGAGCGCGAGGCGCTGGCGGCGGTCCACCGGCGCGAGTTGACTCTGCCGAAGCCCGAAAGAGGCGAGGGGTTGGCAGTCGATCATGCCATTGATCACAGTTTCGTGCGAGACGCGGTGGTGCCGGAACGCAAGCTCCACACCGAGGCGCTGAAACGCGGCCTCGGGTCGGTCACGGTCGAAGGCGTGAGAGGCGAGGTCTCCGCGCGTCCACTGATTCGCAGCGACGTCGATGACCGAAAGATGGCGACGACGAAGGAAATGCTTGCCCTGGAGTCGAGTCTCGTCGATTTCGCCCGCAAGGGACGGGGACGATGCCGGCCGCTTGGCGATCAGCATCGTCCGTGTTCCCGCGATTGGTTCAATGCAGGCCAAAAAGCCGCGGTTCAGCACGTTCTGAGCTCGCGTGATCGGGTGATGATTATCCGGGGCGTCGCCGGGACGGGCAAGACCACGCTGGAACAGGAAATCGGTGAGGCCCTGGGCGAGACAAAAGTGCCGGTCGTGGCCCTGGCGCAATCGGTCAAGGCGAGCCGTGAGGTGTTGCGAAACGAGGCCGGCTTTGCTCAGGCCGACACGGTGGCATTGTTCCTGAAGGATAAAGAGATGCAGGCGAAAGCCAGGGGCGGCGTCATCCTGGTGGACGAGGCCAGCCAGATAGGCACACGGGACATGCTTCGGATATTCAACGTCGCCGAGGGAGTTGGCGCACGGGTGATTCTTGTCGGTGACCGCAGACAGCATCGCAGCGTCACGGCGGGAGAACCGCTCAAGCTTCTCGAAGAGTCGGCGGGGCTCAAAGTCGCCGAAGTCACCGACATCCTCCGCCAGCAGGGTGATTACAAGAAAGCTGCGGAAGCGCTCAGCGAGGGACGAATGGAAGAGGCATTCACGGAGCTCGACAAGCTCGGCTGGATCAAACAAATTGCAGACGGCGACCGGAATCGTCAGCTTGCGGCGTGCTACCTTGCCGCTGTCGAAGAAAAGAAGCGCGGTGGGCAATTCAAGTCCGCGCTGGTGGTGTCGCCGACGCATGCTGAAGGATTCCAGATCACGCAGGAGATACGCGAAACGTTGAAGCAGCGCGGCAAGCTTGGAGAAGAACGCGTGATCGATGCCTGGATCTCCGCTCGCCTAACCGATGCGGAAAAATCCGATGCCACGGTGTACGAACCTGGGGATATGCTGCAATTTCATCAACACGCGCCGGGCTACAAGAAGGGATCGCGCCTGTTGGTGGGTGGCGAGGTTGAAGCGCCGATTTCACTTTCTCATCGCTTCGAGCTCTACCGGCCCACGCAATTGGCCCTGGCGGTTGGCGACCGCATCCGTATCACTGCCGGCGGCAAGACGAAGGACGGCAAGCATCGTCTCAGCAATGGCTCGCTGCTGACAGTCGGGGGATTCACGCCGCGCGGAGATATCGTCGTCGATCACGGCTGGGTCATTGACCGCGACTTCGGACATATCACCCACGGCTACGTCATCACCAGCCACGCGAGCCAGGGCGTGACGGTGGACAAGGTTTTTATCGGCATGGCAAGCGAGTCGTTCCCGGCGACAGGTCAGCGAACCGCCTATGTTGCCCTGACACGAGCACGTGAGCAAGCACAGATTTTCACGGACGACCGGCAGGAACTGCTCAAGGCGGTCTGCCGACCGGATGAGCCGCTGTCCGCGACCCAATTAGCCGCGACTTTGCCCAAAGAACCGTCTGCCGGCATCCGCCTGAAAAACCGACTGGCATTCGCTCGTCAAACAGCTCTGTCAATATCGAGAAATGAATTCACGCCGATGGAGCATGCGCGCGACGCCACGGCGGAGAGGGAGGTCGAACATGACCGATAAGACACACAAGGACCGACTGCAACAGAATGCGATGCTCACAGGGCTTGCCTTGCCGCCGGTCAAAAAAGAGGCGGAATCCGAGGAGGCCTCGTGCGGCGCGTTTGGCTACTTGCGCGGAATCAAAGATCGAGCCAGCACCGTGGAATTCCGTTTCCGCACCGGCAACACGATCTGGTTCCCGTACGCCTGGCTCGGCCCCTGCAGATTCGATCCTTCCGAAGGCCTGTTGCTCAAGTTCAGCGGCGACATGGTCTATCTCGTATTGATCCGTGGAAGCAATCTCGCCTTGCCACTCAACGACGGCCACATGAATCTGACGACGGGCGGACTGCAGCGCCAGCGCGTGGTATGGATTCGCGAAATGCCTAGCGAAGACATCAAAAGCATCGGCAACACCGGCCCGACGATTGACAGCATCGAGGTAGCGGAGTTCGAGTCGCATACGGATCTACGTGAATGGCTTTCAACGAACGCTCCGGCGTTCCTAAAGAATTGACAAATCCCACATCGAATACTTAAGAGCTGCATTGCGATACCCGAACTGATCGATCGTGTAGCGATCAGCACGACGAGCATGCTATCGTTCCGCTGCCTTCAACATCTGTTTTGCCGCTGCGACGGCCGCGCGAATGGCAAATTGGGTCATTGGCCTTCCATCGATCTTGGCGGCGGCCTGGATCAGGTCATATTCATCCTCCGTGTACCACAATTGTGAAGGCTTGTAGCCGAGTCTCGCCATGCGCTTGCCGCCAGTTTCGAGAATCTCTTTTTTAGACATTGTTCCATTCCTTTTGTTTTGGGTAGAGGATGTTTCGTCGAGCTTCTACGGTCTTAAGCCGCCTCTCGATCTGGCCACTCTCCAGGCCATAACCAATAGCCGAGATCTCCGACTTGAAAATCATAGACGTCTCCTGAATCAGGATCGAAACAGCAGGAAACAGAAAGGTTAAACGTGAGCCGGCCTGAGAAGAACCCGTTGCTATCCGAATTCTTGAGCTTGCAGCGAACGCCGCCATCGACCCAATAGGTAACAAAAATGTCGATTTCTCCACCTTCATTTTGGCACGCGTCGATACACGACCGCTCTGCCACCTCGGAAATGTGCGTGATCTTTGGTGAATCGAATTCGGCGGTATTGAAATGGGAAGGTAAGTCACGCCAATCGTCGATTAATTCGGTCAAGGCATCAAGAATATCGTCGCGATGATTGACGAACAACGTTGATAGGCAAAAATTTGGGTGACGGTCATTTTCGATTGCGTCAACGATCGTGTCAAATCGCTTGGTTCGCTTCCGAACGTACTCTTTAACAAACGTTTGAAGGCGAGAGTATTGCTGAATTCGATGACTGGAAATTCCTTGCCGTTCGAATTCAGAAGCGATGAATGCAGGCATCTGGCTTGCACGGCCAAATTCTCTTGTGTTTCTTGAAATGATGGTGGCCGAATGATCGGTCTCCCGGAGGAATTTTTGGACCAACTCCCAGATGATGGCGCCTTTGGTTGACTGCTCCGGCCTGAATGGCAGCGAGAGTCCTCCATGTTCAACGACTTCAATACGGTATTGCCGAAGGTCAGTCAAAAGTGACTGGGTATAGTTGGCCTCGGCGTCATCCAAGTTGATCGGTGGGTGACGCCAGTCCGAATGATTGGGAAGCAATTTGTTCATTCGGCGAAGATTGGCATCGAGATTTTGGCTGGTTTCACGGAGAGAACTACGAAAACTGCGAGCGGCTTCTTCGATCACAATTCGAGGTACAAGAATTCTCGCTGTTTCACGGTCTTTCCAATCTCGGAGTCTATTCCAAATCATTCCGACCGGATGCGGTTGTTGATCAAAGACAGTCGAATCAAGGATAACGATCATTCTGCCACTCCTTGCGAAATCGAGGACGTTACCAGGAAAATCACAACTCACAAATTCTATTGTCATTCAATAGAATAATCAAGAGAAGCAGCTGGTTTTCCAATGAAACTTACAATCCACGGACCTATTCTGGCGAGCCGGAATCCTGATTTCAGAATGCTGCTTGTCGCCGGTCGGAGAACCTCGCACCACGACGACTTCGCAGACAAGCGGGACAGAGATTAATCTGTCCCGGCGACGCTTCAGTTTCCCAAGGAAAACGAGGGAGCAGCCCGTCGAATGTGGGTTAAAAGAAAAATGCGCCTGTGATTGGTCAAACATCGATTTTACGGGGGCGCCACAAGAAAACGGCTATCAGTAATGAGCTACAAAATACCACGAAGGCACTAACTCCGCAGGCAATTGTCATCCACGGAAATTCAGCCTCAACAGGTCTCGGTTCCTCGTTTACTTTGGGGGCATTAGGACGTGGTCGGGATGGCTCAATCGGCCTTGGCATAGGATTCAGATAGACGTCGCCGATGACGATCCATCCAGCCCAAAAGAATGGATTTCGTCCATCTGCTGGAGAACGATCGAGGTATTTCATCTGTGCCATGCGAAGCGACTGGGCCGGAGATTTTCCGCTCTGCCAAGAAAACTGGTTCACGTCTGCCGAAAGATCCTTTGTCGCGAACACGTCGGTGTCCCAGAGGCTAGACAGGACGGCCTGGCAACCGGCAATCTGCAACGCTCGCGGTACACCGACGATGCCCTCGGGAGCCCGGTCCATGCCGGTGTTATAATGGCACCCCCATGGCCAGAACGCGCGTACGCCATGTAAATTCAGCGTTGTCAGTCGTTCTGCGTCGAGCGAGTTTGGTTGACTTTTTCCTTCGGCGTCCGTGTTGGCCATCGCAAGCGGTATTTGAATAGGCGCCGCGCCGAACAACCAGTCCTCGGTTCGACCGTAAACGCGCGGTCCGTGCCCATTGAGATGGATTTCCTTGTAGCCATTGGGAAGTTCTTTAAGGACATTCGATACCGTCGCGGATGCGGCCAGCAGTTTATCAGCGGACTTTCCGAAGAGCGTCTCATAGGTCGACAGAGTTGATTTCGTCCAAGTTGGCTCTGAGGCGATTGCCGAATGGCGTCCCCCCCTGCCGTAATCGATTGCGCCGATAACGAGGCATCCATTCCCGGGCTTGTCGGCATAATTGCCTCTTCGGAGAAGGCAATCAACAGCCTGCCTGGGCGAAAGCACGTAGGAAATCGGGATTTCTTCGACGAGAAATCGTTTACCGTCTCGCCCTGGCAAGGCGGAAAATGGCACATACCAAAGATCGGCGTCCGGCGCTATGATGACCTGTTTCACATTATCCATGGAAGGATGATTGGCGATCGGCTGCCAAATAATTTTCGCTATCTCGCTGGAATATCGATGAAGGTCGACAATCGATTCGGCGCCGACTTTGTTTTTCTTGAATTCGTCAATCGACTTATACCAACGCGAAAGCGGCACGTACAGACCTTCAAGAGAAATGGAAACCCATTCCGGATGTCGGTTTTTCCTGGAGATGAACGCCAGAGCGTGCGGTCGCTGGATGAATTCTCCACGCCCTTCGCGCGGCGATTCGAGTCGATTGAACACATAGAAATCAACCAAGGCCATATCGTCTGGAATCGCCTTTGCTACTTCGCCGGGGGTGAGTTTGCCTATGGGTTCCAGGGCAACTCGGGCTTCGCTGAGTTTTCTTTCCGCTATCCGAAGCTTGTCTCGCGTTTTCGTCTTTTCGGCCTCCCATTCATCCTTGGCGATGCCTCGCGGCGCCATCATCAGGCACTGGCGATAGGCTATTGCATGATTTTGAAGATCACGTCTCAAACGGGAAATACTGGTGCGAGCGTCGCCCCTGCCTTCGGTCGGGGCAAAGCCTAAATGCTTCCATCGTAAAAGATCGGCGTAGAGTTTGACGGCCGTATCTTCGCCTGGCGGACCATTCATGAGATTGAGCGTGAGAAAGATACTCGCTGGAAAGCGCGTTCGCTTCTGTGCCAGAAGTCGTTCACGATCAGGCTGGAAAACAAATGCCTGTTCGATCGACTCCAGTTGCTCAACAAAATTGTTGCGCGCCATCAAAAGAGCGTCGGAGAATGATTTTTGTTCTTTGGAAATTCCGTGGACGACGGCATAGCTGCATTTCAACCACGAGATATCGCCGCGGGCGTAATTATCGAGCTTTTCGAGAACCAGAAGTGCGGCTGAAATATCGATCTTGGCCTGTTCGTATTTTCCCAAGAGGAACCGGGCTACTCCGAGGTCGGCCTGAAACTCTCCGCGGAGGGCACTGTTTTTTTTTAAGATGTCAAGGTTTCCAAGGCAGCCCTCCAATATCCGCTCGGCGAGTTCTGGCCGCCCGCTCTCGGCAACACAGTGGTTTGCAGATCGAAGGACGTTCAAATATTCGATTACTTCTTCAGGCGTCAAATCTGGTTTCTTGTCATAATAATTGGCCGCGCCAACGAGCAGATCCGTTGCCTTTTTTAATGCTTCTTTTCGTTTCCTGTTGCAATAACCCTCGGGATTCTTGGCGAATTCCACCTCCTCTGGATCGATGCCGATGCCGAAGGGCGCGGTAATTGCTTGTTGTCGCCACCAGCGAGCACGCTCGATGTAAACCGACGCCATATTCACGTTGATTCTTTGGATTATCATGGCCGGCGGGTTTGGAAGCGCTCCGCCAATTGTCTTTGCTTGTTCGAGCATTTCCGTCGCGGCGTTCAAGTCTCCCATGAGCGCGAGTTGGACCGCCATCCCTGATAGGGCGGAAGCTCGAAGTGATTTGCTTTCGTCAGTGTCGTTGGAAAGGATTTCGAGTGTTTCGCGAAAAAGACCAACGGCCTCAACCGGGCTTCCTCTTTTCCCGGCATCCGAGGCCAGCTGATGCAACACGAGACCGACCCGATGGGCTCTCGCACCTCCGCCATCGGCCTTGAATTGAAGTCGCCGAAGGTCCAAAACTTCGCGGAACAATGACTCAGCGTCAGGTTGGCGATTGGTGTGGCGAAAAACAAACGCGGCAAGTTCCAGGTAGTTGGCGAGCTCAATGGATTCTTTCGGCAACAAGTTCCTCGCCTCTTTCTCTAGTCGGGCCGCTGATGCGATCGCAGTCCACGGTTTTTGACCATCGCAGGCTTGCTGAACATTTTTCGCCAAATGGCGCAGGTCATTCAACGGTTCGGTTTGAGATTCGACCGCGTCGGTCGCTAACCCGGCCGCCGTGAATGCTGTTATCACGACATAGGGACGGAAAAATGTCATTGGCCCCCGCCTTTCTTTACAGGAATTGGTGCGATTTCTTCGATTCGATAGTAGTGCAATTGGTTCGAGGAATTGCCAATTAATCGAGCAATTTCGGCGATCCAGGCCTGTGGATTGTCGGTTTCGAAATGCGGAATCGACTCGGTATCGAGTTGCTTTTGAAGGAACGATCCACTAGGGCGTTCGGTCCACAGAAATAACACGTAGGTCGGGTGATTGGCGCTCCTTGTCACAACGATTTTTTCGAGAGGAATCGACTCCTCGACAACGTCGGAGTTCTTTTCGACGAACTGGCAGTCCCGATTTGTTTTGGTAAAAAGCTGCCATTCGCCATTACGAAATTGGAGTACAGAGACCCAGGAGTCCCGGCTAACGCTAGGCAATAGAAACGAAATTCGGTTGGCGGCAGCCGCCTTGGCCGAACTCCCCAGGAGTCCTGAGGCATCCACACGCCCAACACGAGGTGCTTCGGCGATGCGGTTGGCGGGGCCGCGACCAAGGTGCCGGACCATGCCAACTGCGATCAATCCAAACAAAACGGCCGCGGCCAGCGCTACGACGATGCGAATTCGAGCGTGCATTCCGTTGGGTTTCGGCAAGGGACAGGTATCCTTAGCTGCTGCGGATTGCGCCTCACTTGTTTCACTCGACAATGCAGCCGCGATAAGCGAAAAAACACCGCTTTTTCGGGCGTTCGATTCGGAAAAATGTTGTTTTGGTCGCTCTGATTCATCAAGTTGTTCCAGGCGTCTCACTTCGGCGGCGCAGGCGTGAGCTAGCGATGCAATGTCTTCTTCTCGCATCGGAAGGGGTGGCGTTTCTGCTATCTGACCAAGGAGCAACGCAAACTCTGGATCAGGAAATTCATCATTATTCGGAGTGTTACCATTAGTCATATTTCGTCTCTCCCGTTCATTCGCGAAAATAACAGAATCGCGGCATATTCAAGAACAATTAACAATTCAGGAATAATCGCTGCGACGCCGCTTTTGCGGATTACTCTAGATTACATTTCACAACGCTGAAATTCTCTATGAAGGCGGCGAAGATAGAGCACAGGATCAGCGAAGCGTATGAAGGTGCATTCGAATCGCCTCTTTTGCCCGAAAAACTCGTGTTCTTAGTGTTCCAACTGGAATGCCCATTAATTCGGAAATTGCTTCATAGGGCAAGCCGTCCACTTCTCGAAAAAATAATACGGCTTGGTCTACTTCGTTAAGTATTCTCTCTATCGCACCTAGAAGGGCCTCGCATTCCTCCTTGTCTGACATGATTAGCTTTGGATCTCCGCTACTGTTCCCCAAAATGTTCGCGGGAACATCATCTAGACTGACGGTGGGGCGTGCATTTCGCGATCGGAATATATTGCAAATATTTCGCGTTGAAACCGATTTTAGCCATGCAGAATAATTTATCGGCGGTTCCTGCCGATAAACCGATCTCACCAGCGCCAGCCATGTCGCTTGGAAAACATCGTCTCTATCGGAATCATTCCGTATGCGTTTGGCAATAAATATTTTTAGACTAGGCCCATGCGTTCGAATCAACATCGCCCAGTATTCTGAGTCAACGAGGAAATTGGAGCCGTCAATTCCGTCATTCTTTTCAGGAGCCATCACGTCCCCCCATTCTGGTTGGTCACAATACATGTCGTTTGAAAATCCAGAATGTTACTGAAAACGAACGTTTTTTTTCGACGTCGCAACTGATTTGTGGAAAACAGTTTGCGCTTCCTGTTTTTTTGGATTATGATATGTTCTCAAAATGTCTGAGATCGATGAACGCTTCTTCAACAAAAAAGTTCAGCTTGCAACAGGTGTGTGCCGGTGGTCTTTGCTTGGCGTTTCTGGGGCGTTCGGCCTCCTTCAGTCAACTTTGTCGGATCGAAAAACTAGCCATCTTGTTCATGGTCTTCGGTCCGTGTGCCTTGGAAAGGAAATCGCACAAGAAACCTGGAGCGAGCTTTCTAACGCAGGGCTTCTGATCAGATCGGATGTTGAGGCGCGAAAAGTTCCAGATCAGCTAAAAGATGTAGTGCTTGCATCAGTGCGTGGGGAAGGGGATGCTCTCTTCTTGGTGTCCCCATTCGTAGACTCGCTGGATCGCCAACTATCTGATTTTCTGAATATTCGCGATTCGTTTGACACTTTTCTGTCGAAAGAGGAATCTGCTGCGATTCTGTCATCGAAATATCCTCTAACGGAGGACGCTGTCGAAGTGATCGGGGAACATCTAAAAAAATCAGGGAACCCTTGGATTGAGAAAGCCAAAAAGGATAAGGATAACCCCCCGGAACGTTCTGACGGTTTGACTCCTTGACGAGAGAAACTTTCGAGTTATCTCTGTTCTAACACGTCAACGGCGGCCAAGGGGCGATCGTCTCTGGCGTAAATGTCTCGCGAAATCCAAAGGCCACAGGTTTCAGATTTGGCCGAAATCTCGTGTAACGAGTTCCCAAGGACTGAGGCTATCCTTCGGTACGTCCTAGCGATGACAAACTAGGATAGGAGCCGCAATCCCCCCGAAAAGTCGAAATAAATCTGTAACGAAAGAGCACTTCGAGCGACTATTTGGTGGAGGCGATTGGAATCCAATCCTCACTGGAACCTCAAGATGAAACCCGACGCCATTGCCATCGAACGTAAATCGCATTTTCTCGCCCTTCAAGCCGACAGGTTCCAGGTGGTTTCGAGTATAAACCGGAAAAACGCCGCTACAGGTGATTCGCCGCATGCCGCTATTACGCGGAACCAGCTTGAGAATCAAGACTGGCGGTACTCCAAGGCGATCCGTGAATTGCATCGGTGGCACGATATTTTTCGACAAGCGTTTCAATTGGGCCTGCCCGAAGTGGCGATTGCGATCGGACACACGCGCCGGAACTGTCATGGGTACTTTCGGCCTGGCCACAATGGCTTCGGCTTCAAACGCGAAATACTCATCAATGAAGGTCCGATGCTGGCGCGGATCGAGGAAGGCTGCTTCTGGCAAGTGATCGGCACCATGCTTCACGAATTGCTACACGCCTGGCAAGACGTTAACGGCCGATCTGGGCTGAACAATTATCACAACCGGGAGTTTCGCGAAAAGGCCGCTTCCTGTGGTTTGATTATCGACTCCAGGGGTTGGACACAGTATGCGAAGGACGGGCGGTTCCTGGAATTGCTCAAGATTCATGGCGTGGCCAACGTCGCCAACGCGGAGTCGGTGATCGTAGAGCCAGCGCCGGCGCCGACGAAGTTGAAGAAATGGGTTTGTGGCTGCGTGCCGCAATACGCGGTCCGGGTTGCCATCGCGGATTTTGAGGCGGCCTGTTTGCGGTGCCGGCGTCAATTCATTCGCGCGTGACGAGCAAAAGAACTCCTCGACCCCAACATCAGAGACAGACATGGTTCCACACGATTCAAGTCGATTGGATGCCCAGAACGCATCGAATGCAGCCAAAGGGCCTGCCCTTTCACGTCCTGGAGCGACACTTGTGCACTGGCATCCATCACTGCTCTTGCCTGTGCGACAGGACCGACGAAAGAGGACGGGCGAGGAATATGAATCATACTTTCGGCGGCTGGTGGAGGACATCCGCAGCCGCGGCGTGGTGCAGCCCATCATCGCGGTTCGCAAAGGCGAACAGGGCGAGACGGTGGACGGCGAAACACGGCGCCTGGCGGCGCTCGTTGGCAGTGTTCAAGACGTGGCGGTGCTGCTTTATGAACACGAGCTTTCCGAAGCGGACCTACTCGTCGCGCAGCTTCAGGCAAATGAGATGCGGCTCGGATTCACCGATATCGAGCGCGCGGAGATCTACTCGACGCTCATGAACCTTCACGGTTGGTCGCAATCGCAGCTGGCCCGGAACATTCACGTGAGCGAGGGGCAAGTCAGCCGCGTGATGGCAGTGTCAAAGAAGTTGCCCGACGACGTCAAGGCGATGATCGGCGATGGCGATGGCAAGATTCCGCCGAGTTCGGCCTACCAGTTGTCCCGACTGCCAGGCGCGGAACTGATGCGGGAGATGGCCGGAAAAATCGCCAGCGGCTTGCTCCGACGCGACGATGTGGAGAGCGAAGTCGTACGGTTTCTGGGCAAGCGCAACAAGACGCAGGCGAAGCCCGTGAAGATCAAGCTCGGCTCCGTAACGATGATTCTCGAAGACGCCGATTTCGACAAGGTGACGGCGTCGCTCGTTCAACTGGATAACGCCTTGAAAAAACTCCAAAAGCATGGCCTGCCGCTTTCGAGCCTCGGCGCCATGCTAAAAACCTGAACCCAAACGAAAACGCCAATTCGCAATTTATCCCCAGGCGGGCCGCGCGGGGCGTGCGCGCCCAGGCAGAGAACCATTGCGGCGTTCGCAGAATGCTCCCGTCGGCACGGGCCGGAATGGCGTTAGAAAACGCAGGAGTAGCTGAAAATGACTTATCGATTCTGCCGGGTCCTGTTGATGCTCAGCGTCGTCGCCGCGATCTATTGCTGCGTGATGGCCACGGTTCGCGGCGGGCCGTGGATCCTTGCCGGCCTGGTTGGACTGACGCTCTACGTGGTGAAGCACGGCAAGAAGCATTGGACCGCCTTCGGCACGGCGCGATGGGCCGATATGGACGATCTTCGTAATGCCGGGATGCTCGACGCCAAGCATGGTTTGCTGGTTGGAAGAATTCAGGAGCCGCGACGATCGTTGGTGAAGGCGGTCCGATCGTTATGGAACCCTCGTGTCGATTCGCAATCGGCGTGCAAGCCGTTCTACCAAAATCCGTCCGAAAGAGGGCCGATGGTGAAGCTGCCGGGCGTCGTTCACGCCGCCATCTTTGCCCCCACGGGGGTTGGCAAGGGCGTGTCATTTGTCGTCCCGCACCTCCTGACGTGCCAGGATGCGATGGTTGTCGTGGATTTCAAAGGAGAGCTTGCAAGGATCACCAGCGCGCATCGGGAGAAGAAATTCGGCCACCGTATCGTACTGCTCGACCCGTTCAAGCTGGTCACGCAATCGCCCGATTCGCTGAATGGGCTGGACTGGATCGACCGCGACTCATCCGTTGCCATCGATGAATGCAGGGCGCTGGCCGAGTCACAGGTTATCCGCACCGGTCAGGAAAAGGAACCTCACTGGGCTGACGTCGCCGAGGTCTGGATTGCAACCATGATCGCTGCGGTAGTTTATTATGGCGAGCCGAATAACCGGTCGATGCAAACGGTCCGCGGCCTTCTCACCGACCCCGAACAAATGCAAGCGGTCATCAAGCTGCTCTGCGAATCCGACCTGTGCGACGGCATGTTGGCCAGGCTCGGCCACCAACTGACGCAATTCAAGGACAAAGAGCTCGGCTCGACGCTCACGACGTCCAATCGCTTCCTGAGATACCTGGACACACCCGCCGTCGCGAGTAGTACCCGGACCAGCAGCTTTGATCCCGCTGACCTTCGCCAAGGACGCATGACGGTCTATTTGATCGTGCCGCCGGATCACATGCGCACGCAGTCCTCGTTGCTTCGGATGTGGATCAGCGCCCTCATGCGAGCCGTCGTACGCGGTGGATTGCAGGAAAAGAACCGCGTGCATGTGGTGCTTGACGAGGCGGCAAGCCTCGGCCACCTGGACGTGATCGACGACGCCGTGGACAAATTTCGCGGCTACGGCATTCGATTGCTCTTCTTTTTTCAGTCGCTGGGGCAGTTGAAAAAATGCTTCCCGGAAGGTCAAGAGCAAACATTCTTGAGCAACGTATCCCAGGTGTACTTCGGCATTAACGACCCGTCCACGGCGGACCATGTCAGCACTCGCCTCGGCGAGGAAACGATCGTAATTGCGAGCGGCGGTAACAGCACAAGCAGTTCGCAGCAATACTCCGAGCAGGGCGGCCAAACCAGCCACAGTACGTCATGGAGCAGCAACGACAACTGGCAACAGCACGGCCGCCGTTTGCTCAAACCGGAAGAGGTCATGGCGCTGCCGGAGCGAACGGCGATCATCTTTACACCGGGAATTCCACCGATGCGAACTGCACTGGTGCGCTATTACGAGGAAACTCTGGGGCCGCCTGGACTATGGCAACGATTCAAGGACGCGTGCAAATGCCTGGCAATCTCGGTGGTCCTGTTCGCGTTCCTGGGGCTTTTGGCACTGCGGCTATCCATGTGAATCGTCACTCATCAGGAAAGGCAGGTGAAACATGTCCAAGGCGACGCAGAAGTTCTTCGAAAATCTCAAGGACGCGGCGGCAACGGTAGCGCCGGGCTTGAAGAATCTGGTCCCCGAAGTGTCGGCCGAGCTCTCGCGGCTAGGCACGCAAGGCGCCGCCGAAATCGCATCGGGACTGTTTAATGGCAGCGGGTTCGTGCCGTATGGCCCTGGACAAATTCCGTCAACGCCGGAGCAAACTGCCGGCGTCCACGGCAAGGAGGAGCCTCAGCAAGAATGCGGAATTGAACGATAAGGCGTTGTTACATTTTTCCCGATTCTCTGTTTTGAAAGGATCATGCGATGTTATTCGCGGAATGGTACTCGGACTTCTGCGTGACGATGTTCTGGACCTGGCTGTTTCTCCTTTTCTGCGTCACCGTTTGCTTTCGCCAATTTCAAAAGCTCGCGGCCTCGAACCCCGAGGTCGGCAAGGCCGCAAACACCGGCCTGGCCTGGCTGGTCAGCCGGATGTTCCGGAAATGACCTTGTTCGCCCGTCAACCTTCCTCGCAAAGGAGCGAACCATGTTGGTGGTTTTTTTACTGATGATCGTCCGCATCATCTGCATTCCGGGTCCGCTGTACATCAGCTAGCCCAATGAGAAAGCCATTGCCCAATCTCACTCGGTCACCCTGTTTTTCTTTACCCTCTTTTTCTGAAAGGTACGTTTTATGACCTTGGAACTAATTATCGCCCTGCTTACCCTGGCCGCAGCCGTCATACGCGTTGCCGGCAGTTGACAACCCCACCCCGCCGGGACTCGCCCTCCCGGCTCCTTTTACTTCAGGTGAGCATGTGACAATCGAACAACGGCTCGAAAAAATCGAAGGCATGCTGATCGTGTTGGTCGAGCGGCAGATGGTGAAGGAATACTACACGGTAGAAGAGTTTGCAGTGTTGGTCAGTCGAGAATGCTACACGGTCAGAGAATGGTGTCGCCTTGGCAGAATCAACGCTGAGAAAAAGCAATCCGGCAGGGGAAAATACCCGCTGTGGGTAGTCTCCCATGCCGAGGTCTTGCGTTATGAAAAATCGGGATTGCTTCCTATTCAAAGGCCGAGTTGACGGCGTTTGCTTTCACCTCTGGGTAAAGGTGACGATAGCGTCGGCGCATTGATTCGGTCTGATGGCCAACTATATCGTCGATGATCCGCTGATCCACACCCTTGTTTGCGAGAGCCGAAATGAAGCTGTGGCGGAGGACATGATATCCCCGGAGCTTCCCCCACTTCTCGTGCCCGTCAAGCGTATCCTTCAAGTGATTGTGAGCCTCGTTGCGCGTCAGCGGGCAAAGCGACTGCCGCTCACGGGCTCTAACTTTCTCCAATCTTCCGCTTGATGTAGTTGCCCTATTCTTGCCCTTGTGCCCGGTAGTCTTACTGCGTTTCTTACTCCGCGCCACCTCCATGCCCTGGCAGAACAAAACATCTCCGCCCGGGTGAACCGATAACCACTCTTCCAATACCGTCCGCAAGAATGGGGTGAGCGTGGCGCGGCGGCTCGTCCTTTGCCCGCGCACGCGCTTCTTCTCGAAGATCTGGATCGTTCCCGCCTCAAAATCGATGTCGGAGATCTTGGCGCGGATCATTTCGCTTCGCCGCGCACCGGTGTAAGCCGCGACACACACCATCGGATAAAGCCACGGCATGCTGGCATTCGCTTTGACATACTCCAGCATGTCAGAAATCTCTGGAACGGTCAAGTAGACGGAATCCCAAGCCTCTTCAGCCTGCTTCTTGTTCAAGCCAGGAAGCTTGCGTTCGATCTCGGCAAAGGTTTGGAAGCAGGGCTTCTCATCCATTTTTGCGTAGCGTAGTCCTTTGTTGGGAAATCGTCCGCTCAACAGGCCGAATTGCACGCCCCAGTTCCAGCAGGTGCGAAGTGTGATTATTTCTTTTCTGATGGTGGCGGGGCTGAGAAGTCCCCGCATGCCCTTCATTTTGGAACGTCGATCAACGTGCCCCTGAAGGTCGGCCATGGTTAGGGAATTGATAAGGAATCCCGCACCGAGCGTCGTAATCCAGTGTTTGAAATGCAAACGCATTCCTGCGACGGTATTTTCTTCGAGGGTGCCGTTGCCGTGTACATCAAAATATCGGTCTCGGAGTTCTACCAAAGTCAGGGATTGCTGCTGCGCTTGCTGAAGTTTTTCTGGTGAGGGCGGCTTACCATCGTATTCGATGAAGGTGACGATATCGCAACCGGCTGGGAGTTCGATGAGATGTTGCTTGAGGCGGAGAAGAAGGTAGTCCACTCTCGCAGATACTGCTTGGGCCTCGGATTCTTCGACTTCGCCGATGTTGTACCAGTGCCGTTTACCCTGGTACCGGAAGATGCAATTCCAGACGCCGTTTCGTTCTTGAAGAGAAGCCATTGTTGCTCCAGTTGAGCAACGCTACTGCCATGCGACCGAAGCCATGTCAGCAAAATGTCAGCAGTGTCTATCCTTCTGTTCGTTTGTCAGCACTGCTGATTTATCTGAAATCTCCGTATTTTTTTTAGGAATACCGAAGGTGGGACTTGAACCCACACACCCGTGAGGGTACTGGATTTTGAGTCCAGCGCGTCTGCCATTCCGCCACTTCGGCAACTAGGTTTCTATGCGGTTTGCGTTGCCAACTGCCTTTTTTGGCACGACAACCAAAACTTCTGGAGCGTTATCATTTCTGGTAATCCACATCCTACGCTAATCCAGGCAAAGTTCAAGGATCGAGTAGAAAAACGAAATCGATACGAACATTCTGTCATTGGCCGTGAGAAGTAAAGAGACTGACCAGGCAAAGGACTTTCGCCGAGGGACTGACCGGCCGGACGATCCGTCCAGCGGCGAACGTTCATTCTGTGCTGCTCGCTAGACCGGCTTACCTCGCACGCCACAGGCAGGCCGCGCGGGAGGCGTTGGATCGGACTTGATTGACCTGGTTCCAGAGAGCGGTCCACACCTGCCTTTCGTCCTGCGGCAGCTGTGAGAGCGCCTCGCCGCGAACCAGCCATGAAGCTGTCCCATGCGGTCATGACTTGATAGGAGCGTTCCTTTTGCTCCTGCGGGAGCTCGACTTTGCCGTGCATCTTGCCGAGGCGCTCGAACCAGTAGTCGCGGTGTGCCTTGACGTTGAAGTCGATTTCGCCGAGTTGAGTCTTTTCCTCGTCGGTTAGATTGGCGTGGCCAACTTGGGACAGCCATTGCGTCAGCTCACGCGGGACATTGAGGGCCGCGACCGGAATCCGGTTCTTGCGGCTGAATTCGATGATGGGGCGATACAGGCTCCAGTCCACGCCCCAGCACTGACGGTATTCCGAATCCTTGAGAAACGCGTCCTCCACGCTTTCGCCGCGGATATAGGCGTCCAATGTTTTTTGGAAAGGACGCTGAAACATCTCCATGCCGACGCCAAGCCGTTCGTCATTGGCGAAGAGTCCTTTGATGACTCGCAATTGTACATGATGGTGCAATTCGCTGTCATGGTTCTCGCCCACACAGATCAAGTCGGCATCTGAGAGCTTGTCGATGAACTGACCGAACGAGAGAAATCGCTTGTCCGGGTAAGACCAGACACCCAACGGAGGCGACTCGAGCCGATCTCGCATATCTTGCAGTTGCTTCGGGGTCGTGGCCTTCATGAGCCAAACGCGCGTCTCGGAGAAAAGGTTGGCATGAACGATTCCGTCGGCCTCTTGCAGGATCTGCCCGTTAGGGCCATCGGAAAGGATCGTGTGTTTTGGACTGAGTGCCTTGCGAAGTTGTGCCGACGCCTGTTGAAATTTCCGGGCTTGCTCAGGCGTGGAAAAAGCGACGATCCATGCCTGGGCATCCTTGTCTTCCACCAATCGATCACCGATCCACCCGCAGGCTGATTCGATGGCGACGGAAGCGGTTTGTGGATGTGTGGCCAATTTTTCGATGATGCCGAATGCCCCTTTGGATTGCCCAGGTCCCAGATGAATGGTAGATCGAAACGTTCCGGGAAAGAGAATCGCTGCGGTCGTCTTGGGCGGATTCTTGTACGCCGCGTTCACCGCCGCCCAGCCGCCGCGATCCTTCAGTGCCTTTACGTACCGAGCGCCTTGGCCGTAGAGAAAAGCATTGCGTGGATTTTTGGCTTTTTCCAGGGGCGCATCAAGCATCTTGGCGACGGCGGGTTGATCCTTCTTGAGGGTCTCGATCATCGTAAAGGTTGCGTCTCCCTCGATGAGGGCCGCCAGAGCCAACTCGGCATCGCTGCCGAATGAGCCTTGATGAAGCTTGGCGAGACCGAAATGCTGATCCTGCCAGGCATGCACCATCTCATGGATCAGCACCCCGCGCTCGTAATTGCCTGCGATGTCGTCATAGACGAAAAGCGCCTTCTCCGCGAGGCTGTAGTAACCCTGCACCCCCTTGGGAGCGTCCGCCGGTCGTGGGATTACCTTGGCGATGACGGGATTCTTGAAAGGCAATCCGCGTACTTCCGCGATTTGCTTCTCAAGCCGCTGCACTGCCTTTTGCAATTCTTCGCGTTTTCCAGCTTGCGAGAATACGGGCCTGGTCAAACTGAAGACAATCAACGCGGCAAAGACGATTTTGAGCTTCATGTTGCAGGAACCGTCCTTTTCCATTGTCAAGTGAGAGGAAATTCGCTTCTCGATAACATCGCTGATCGAGAGTAACTGAGGTTGATGCGATCGTAACAATTACGGCAAGTTCAAAGGCGCCCCGATCAAGCCCCGCCACTGTTCTCTTTGCGTGGCATTCAGCAGATTCTCGGCATCGCGCTGGGATTGTTGCCAGGCTGCGGCGATCAGGCGGTCCGATTCTTGCTTCGGCAGACTCTGATCCAGAATCGCGCGCCGAGCGTCACCCAAGGCACGCAGATTTTTTCGGATGCCTTCTTGCAGGTCTTGGCTCACCTGCAGTTCACGCGCTAACTCAGGCCGCAGCAGGGCGAAATAGCCTTCCTGTTGATAGGCGATCTGCCACAGTCTTTTCTGCTGATGTGCAGAAAGCACCTTGCCTGTCTTCCGCTCCAATTCGGCGCAAAATTCGTTGGACTTCTTGGCCCAATCCTTGGAGGAAAGACCATTCAGGCTTTTGAAGAATCGACAGATCTCGCGTCGCTCGTCCGTATCGGGCCGCTGCAATTGAATCTTCTGGGCATCTGTAAGTTGCAATTCGACCTGAACCTGCGGTCGATAGACGAGTCCCAGTGTGCTCACGAAAGGACAGAAACCATGATGGTGGTCACCCGGATATTTGGAGACCATCGAATGCGTGTGCGGGGCGAAGCCATGGCGTGCAAAAACGACACTGCCCGAAGTGCAGGTTGTCTGTCCGAGCGGAGTCGCCATCTCGACCTTGCCGCTCAATACAGCCACGGCCAACAAAGGATTTTCATCGCCCGAGTAATGGGCATAGAAACACGTTCCGTGAGCACGCGCCGTCCCGGCTGGCGTTCGAACCTCGGCCGATGAATTTAGTCCGGCGTCTAATTCGACGAGCACCTCGCCCTTGTCCAGACGAACGTGCCCCCTGATCCGCATCAAGCACCGTAAAACGTGCGTCAGCGGCAACCGGTGACACCCGACCCCGACCACCGAAAATCTCTACGACTGGCTGTTCGCTCTGTCCGACCAGCTTGACAGCGCTGCCCGAAGTCCAAACCCACGCCCCTGCGCCCAGCGCGACCAGAATTGCCGCCGCCGCACTCAAAAACCATGCCAGCCGCCCATAGCGCTGCGCCGTCGGTTTTTGGAGAGTAGCCTTGAGGACTCGTTCTTTCAACTCCGGTTCGGGGTCTTCCCAATGGAACTGGCCCAGCACCTCTTCAATGTCCATGAATTCTCTCCCTGGCTCGTCAGGAGCCGGGTCGGGCGTTATAGGATTCACGCAGTTTCTCCAATGCGTAGCGATATCGGCTCGCTGCGGTGTTTTCCGAAATGCCCATGACCGCAGCGATCTCACGAAACGTCAATCGCTCAAATGCTTTGAGCACAAACACTTCACGCTGCTCCTCCGGCAAGGTCATGATGGCTTTCTCGAGCTGGGCGGTATCTTCTGCGTCGAACGCCCCTGGGTCGTTGGCTTTGAGAAGCCTCGCCTCCCCGGCTTTCCTTTCCGCAGCATGTTGTCGCGCCACCCGTTGACGTGAGCGAAACACCCAATTGCGGGCCATCGTCAGCAAGTAGGTCCGTGGAGAATGAACACCCGTCAGGACCTCGGGTCTGCCTACCAATTCCAAAAAGACCGCATGTAAGGCGTCTTCCGCTTCCGTGCGATCCCCGACCAGGACGAGTAAGTAATGGAAATCCTTGGCGGCATGGCCGTCATATAGGTCAGCAATTTGCTCGGGCTGATTCGTCCGTTTACATAGGGGCGCACTGGCGCTGCGTTCTCCTTCGTACGGAGATTTTTCCACCTCATCGCTCCGTGCTTCGGCCTGCTGCATCGCCTGCTCCGCATCAGCTATTCTTGAGTATTAGAGTCAATCCGATTGACTTTTTGTCTACAATTTGTGGAAATTTATTCTCGTTTCGATCCGTGTCGGATTCATAAACTATCTTTGCAGTCATCGCGTTTTCCCCAAGGCGATCTGCTCGGCTAATTCCATCCTACCTCTGAGGTTCCCATCATGGTAAATCGAAACATTCGTCGCGCCGCTTCGGCGCTGTTCTTTCTAGCCGTCGTTGCGATCGTGCGGGCAGAAGATTGGCCTGCGTGGCGTGGACCGGGAACCGATGGCCACACCAAGGAAACGTCTATTCCGACGAAGTGGGACGCGAAGTCGGTCGTCTGGCGGACCAAGCTGCCTGGCGAGGGACAGTCGTCGCCCATCATCTGGGGCGATCGCATCTTCCTGACGACGGCGCTGGACAAAGGCAAGGACCGCGTCGTCCTGTGCGTGGATCGCAAGAAGGGAACCATCTTGTGGCAGCACAAGGTTTGGACCGGTACGCCCGAACCGATTCACAAGATGAACGGCTGGGCCACGCCGACCTGCGCGACCGATGGTGAGCACGTCATCGCTTTCTTCGGCCGCGGCGGGTTGCATTGCTTTGCCGTCGATGGCAAAAAGCTCTGGTCGCGCGATTTCGGCGACTTCCCTGGCGCCTGGGGCACGGCGGCATGCCCGATCATCGTCGGCGATCTCGTCGTGCAAAACTGCGATGCGACGGCGAAGGCGAAGATCGTCGCCGTCGATCGCAAGACGGGCAAGACGGTCTGGGAAACGCCGCGCCAGTCGCCGCCCAAGGGCGGATGGAGCACGCCGGTACTCATGGAATCGAACAAACGTAAAGAGCTCGTGCTCAATGGCGAGCCTTACGTCGTCAGCTACGATCCGGCCACGGGCAAAGAACTCTGGCGCTGCAAGGCCTTCGCAGGCCGCGGCGAACCGACTGTCGCTCCGGGGTTGGACAAGGTCTACATCATTAACGGTTTGCCCGGTGATATCTATTCCGTAAAGCTCGGCGGCAAGGGCGACGTGACCAAAACCCACGTCGCCTGGCATACGCCACGCAAGGGCGGACGCGATCAACCGTCGCCGATCGTCGTCGGCAAGTACCTGGTCACGGCTGACATGAAGGGCGTTGCCACCTGCTACGACACCGCGACCGGCAAGCAGCTATGGAAGGACCGCCTGCGCGGCGATTTCACTGCGTCGCCGATCGCCGTCAATGGCCTGGTCTACTTCGTCAGCGAAGATGGCATCACGTCCGTCGTCGAACCTGGCGACAAGTTCAAACTTGTCGGCGAATACGGCGTCGGCGCCGAGAAGAGCGAAATCTTCCGTGCGTCCCCTGCACCGGCGTATGGGCAGCTCTTCGTTCGGTCGCATACGCATTTGTATTGCATCGGGAAGTAAAGAAGAAACAGCTTGTCGTTTTGCGCCCGCGTGAATCCGCGCGGGTGTTTGTTTTACTGACCGTATCCCTGGTTAAAGCCGGGGCGTGACTCCTCTCCGAGAAAAACATGTTCCACCGATTCCTTCTCGCCGTCGCCATTGCCATTACATTCGTCCCCGGTGTCAGCGCCCAGGGTGCCAAACGGCCGCCCAACATCGTGTTCATCCTCGCCGACGATTTGGGTGCGTACGATCTCGGCTGCTACGGTCGCAAGGATCAGCCGACGCCGAACCTGGACAAACTCTCCAAGCAGGGCCAGCGCTACACCTCGGCCTACACGGCCGCGTCGGTTTGCTCGCCGACGCGGGCGTCGATCCTTACAGGCCAATCCCCGGCTCGCCTCAAGCTGACGACGTTTCTGCCGGGCCGAGGCAATGCGCCCTCGCAAATGCTTCTTCACCCGGCGATCAATCAGCAGCTTCCGATGAACGTCCGCACGTTGGCAGAACTCCTCCGCGCCGTCGGCTACACCTCTGCGTGCATCGGCAAGTGGCATCTCGGCGGCAAAGGCTCGCTGCCGACCGATCGCGGGTTTGATCTTTACCACCCCGGCAAGGCGTTTACCGAGCCGTCGGATTCCGAGGGCGGCAAGGGCGAATACGACCTCACGCGCCGGGCCGAGAAGTTCATCGACGACAACAAGGCCAAGCCGTTCTTCCTTTACCTCTGCCACAACAATCCGCATGTCGTTTTGAATGCGAAAAAGGAACTCATCGAGAAGCACAAGAAAGCGTTCAACCCAGTTTATGCCGCCATGATTGAGACGCTGGATGATTGCGTCGGCCGAGTCGTGGGCAAGATCGACGAGGCCGGCCTGGGTGAGAACACGATCATCATTTTCATTTCGGACAACGGCGGGTTGCACGTGCTGGAAACGCCGAGGACGCCGGCGACGTACAATCGGCCATTCCGGGCGGGCAAGGGCTTCCTGTACGAAGGCGGCGTGCGCGTCCCGATGATCGTGCGCTGGACGGGCCGAATCAAGGCGGGCGAGACCGTCGATGTGCCCGTCATCAGCACCGACTGGACGCCGACGCTGCTCGCGCTCGCCGGGGCGAAGGCGCTGCCGATGAGCGATGGCGTGAACCTGTCGAGCTTGCTGCTGGAAGGTCGTGCGCCGCCAGCGAGGGCGTTTTATTGGCATCAGCCGCACTACGTAAATCAAGGCGGTCGGCCATCCGGTGCGATTCGGGAGGGAAACTGGAAACTGATCGAGCACTACGAGAACGGCGCCTGCGAACTCTATGATCTCGACAAGGACATCGGCGAAACGAAAGATCTCGCTGCCGCCCAGCCCGGGCGGATCGCGAGCATGCGTGGAAAACTCGAAAAGTGGCGACGCGATGTCAGCGCGCAAGGCATGCAGCCCAACCCAACATTCAATGGCAAACTGTGGAAGACGCTTTACCAGGATATCGACACCTCGCGACTGCCCGAGGCCGACACCGCCGACAAACTCGCGGCCAAGTTGGACGCCTGGCGCACGCTCATGAATCAAGTGACGCCGAACGCGAAGAAGAAAACGCCGGGAAAATCGCCAGGAGCCGGCGCCGTCGTATTGCATGCTCGCGATGCCAAGGTTCAGGGCACCAAGCTGCGATACGAGGATCCGCCGCAGAAGGATACGCTCGGCTTCTGGGTGCAGAAAGACGACTGGGCGGAGTGGACGTTCAAGGTTCCCAACGCAGGCACGTTTGACGTCGAAGTGCTTCAAGCATGCGGCAAGGGCAGCGGCGGGGCGATGGTCGAGTTCAGCGTGAACGGCAAAACGCTAGCGATGAAAGTCGAGGAAACGGGCCATTTCCAGCGGTTCATTCCGCGTACGATTGGAACGATAACCTTCGACGCACCTGGAATGCAAACGCTCACGGTGCGTGCAAAAACGAAACCGGGCGTGGCCGTCATGGACCTGCGGCGCGTCACGCTGAAGGCGGCGCCGTAGAGCGCGTCGCCGTTTTTCGGCCTACAGTTTCCGGAACGAATTCTCGAAGATGCGAGCATCCTCGGCGTCGATCCGATTTTTCGCGCCGATGACTACCGTGCGGTGATGGTTCCGGATGGCATTGAAAATTCGGATGCGAGCAAGAACAGCGCCGCTTTGGATGAGGTATTCTTGCGCGTTGCTAAAGCCATTTACTTTGGTTGGTTGTTGGTTGAGCACATTACCCTTGAACTCCCTGAAGGTCGCGTCGCGCACCAGGTCGATTCGTGCTTGTGTCGTTTTTGTTTTCAAGGTAGACGGTAGAATAACCTGCGAGGCGACAAAGGCTGTGCCGTCCGCGCGAACGGCGGAAATGTTTGAGATGCGAACCTGCCCGACGCCTGGTAACAGCACCACATTTTCTGTTTCGCTGAATTTTCCATCCTTCGGCAGCCAAACGGAGAACGTGCCCGTCTTGGAGCGCACCTCTACCCATCCTTCTGGCGGTTGTCCTGGGCCGATGGGCGGGATTTTCGGGCCGATGGGCGGGATTTTCGGGTCGTTCTTGGCGGCTGTCCCGTCTCTCACGTGAACGACAATTCGAAACTGTCCCGTGCCCCCATTGAAACTGGTCGCGAAAATCTTGTGAATGCCGCTTGTTTTCGCAACTATTTCGATACGGGCATTCAACCCACCGCCGCTGTCGTCATCCTCCGCGATCGGCTTTTGACTTGGATCCTCAAGGCGCAAATAAGGATCCAGAGCGGAACTCTGCATCGAAATGATGTATGTTTTGCCAGCCACGAATGGAATCGAATACCATTTCACTCGTGAAATTCTGCGAATCCGATCGAAGGGATCCGCATTGGTCAGGGTATCGTCCTTCACCATGAAAATCTTGTCGCTCGACGTCGGCGGCGTACCGCCTTTCGCCACCGTGATGCCCGTGGTGTTCCCGGGCGTGCGCGACACGGAGATTTCGCTGCGCATTTCGCGGCGAATCGTCCCGAGGCCTGCTATCGTTGCCTCGGCATCGGTAAATATACTCCGCGCGGGCAGGATTGATACATAGGTGGCACAGACATGCTTGTCTGTGAGAACATCAAGCACAGACAAGAATGTCTGTGCCACCTTTCAAAGATTGTGTCAAATCGGAGTGTGCGGAGTATATCATCAGGTCCACCGAAGACAGAAAACCACCCGCGATATCGACGCCGACTTTTCCCGATATTTTCCCTTCGATGTTGCCTTTCTTGTCGCGCCGGTTCAGGTCGCCGACGATCGTCAAGACGGCGGTGTCACGCCCGTTCTTCACCCGTTTTCCTTCATAGGTGGCTGAAAGCGCCAGTTCAAGAATCGTCACCTTGCCGAGGTCGTCTCGAAAGAACATGGTGGATTTGGTCGGAAAGGTCTCCATCGGCTGGACCACCTTATTGGGCAGCGCGATCGTCGCGGCCTCGAATGGGGTGTGGAGCATCGTGTTCAAGTCCTCGACGATGTCGCGCAGAGGATGAGTCTTGCTCATATTGTTCTTCACATAACCCGACGTTGCATTGAAGTCATTGACGAGAAAAACCGGCGGCATCGTCCGCACAATTCTCAGTGCCTCGCCAGCTCCAGGAATCGGGATGAGCCGGCCGTCGCGATCCAGCCGAATTTGAAGTGCAGCGTATGCCGTTTCGATTCGAGCCCCGCCCCGAGGATCGACCTTCACATCCTCAACCAAGGTGGCGGTAGTCGATTCGGTCAGTACGGTTTTTTTGGCCGAACTGGCCGTCGTCGTACTGGTGATACTTCGCATGACGGCGGTCCGATTCGGCTCGGCGGTGAAGTTTGCCTTCAGCTCGGTAGGCACGCGCTGAATCAAGTCCAACGTCCCGCCGACGGACCGTGCTTCCCCCCAATGCGTTCCCTTCGCGGTCTCGATGACAGGCTGCACCCAGCAAACTTCGTTTGGATTGAGAGCAGGCAGAGCGATTTCCACCTCGCCTTTGCCATCTTTGTAATTGACGGCATGCGTCTGTCTTTGGTTGTCGCCAGGCTCGGCCTTCGGGGGGTTGCTGGTCGCTGGGCGGATGGGGCCGCGCTGGCCGATCCAGGTTTCGATTCGCAACTCGCGCACGTTGGCGAGCGGATCCAAACATTTGCAGGCGATAGGCAGCTTCGCCCTACCTGCGTCGGAAAACGGTTCTCCCAATTTTGTTTCGTCGATTCGACCGGACATCAGAGCGTTGACTTTTTCCACGGGGATGGCGAAGTTGATTTGCGTCCCCGTGATCCCCGCCACTGATACGCCCACGAGATTGCCGAGCGAATTGACGACAGGGCCGCCCGAGTTTCCCGGGTGCATGCCGCCGTTCACCTGGATTTGATCGAGCACGCCCGCCTTCTTGCGCAAGCTCGAAACATTCGATTGGCTCACGGTGATATCGCGTCCGAGTTTGGCGCCGAAGGGGAAGCCGAAAATATATACGCCCTGCGTTTCGACCAATGCTCGATCGTCTTGAGAGGCCAAAGGCTGCGGCAACTTGCCGTCAACAGGCACGCGAATGACAGCGAGATCGCTCTCGCGATCCACGCCCAGGACGTTTCCAGCAAGTTTGAACTCTGCCGTGTCGCCACTGTGGACCACCACGTCCACCTGGTTGGGCGGTCGGCTGCTGGATGATAACATGCCGAGCACGTGGGCATTGGTGACGATGATCCCAGGCTGTGCCACGAAGAAGCCGCTGCCTTCGGCGATTTGGCCGCCGGGCATCGTGACGCGAAGATAAACCGTGGCCTGCTTGACGCGTTTCACGTCGGCGGGATCGATCTGGTTCGGCAAGGGGTTCGCGGGTTCGAGCTGTTTTTTCGGCGGGTCCGCAACCTTCTTCGGGTTTTCCTCAGGCGTAGTTGGCTTCTTCTTGTCGGAGGTTTCTTCTTTCTTTTCTTCGGGTTTCGCACCATCCGCGACCTTGCCGTCGGCATTTTGATCGCGATTTGCTTCGATATTTGCTATCCCAGCGCCATTCCCGGCGGGACGCGATCGGAAGAGAAAGAACGCTGCGACACCGCCAACGCCGAGCATCAAGAAGAGGGCCACGGCAGCGAGTCCGCCGACGATCAGCATGGTTGACGACGAACCCTTTTTCGTCGTGTTGTTGCGCTTGGAGGCCGCCTTCCGCTTGGTTGACGGGCGATCCTCGTCGTCTTCTTCCTCCGCCCGCTGTTTCTTTTGCGGAGTCGGCTTTACCTTGATTTTCGGCGACGATTGGACGGCGGATTCTGCAAGGGTCGTTTTCTTCGCGGCTGGAACCTGCAGGATTTTATCGCATTCTTCGCAACGGATTTTTTTTCCGCGTTTTGCTTCTTCCGCGGTATTGACCGTCTTGCAACCGGGACAGGTAATACGAATCGGCATGGGGCAGCCTCGATTAATGAGTGGCGAACGAGCGCCGCCACGACAACGGACCGTCTCTAATGACCAAATAAGATTATTGCCAGAGTGAAAGTGAGTTTAAGGGGAGTCTTCAGAAATTGCAAGCAAAATTTGATGAGAAATCGATAGCCGCTGGCAATGAAAAAACCCAGGCAATCGGCAATTTGATGCCGGTTGATGCCTGGGTGAATCGTTGGCCGAAGACAGCATCTTACTTACGGCTGCCGGTCGCTCTTTTTGGTCTTTCCGAAGAACCCGCCCTTGCCGAATCCGCCGAAGGCGGGCATGCCCGTTTTGCCGTCGCCTTGAGGGAAACCGCCGAAGGAAGGCCGATTGCCCTTGCCGCCGAAGGAAGGCCGCTCGCCGCCGGCGACGGTCTTGTTGTCCTTGCCCGTGCCCAGCGTCGCGTAGTGTTTGGAGGCTTCTTCGGGGGTGATGAAGCCGTCGTCGTTCTTGTCCCAGGGCATGAACTCATCAAGCACTTTGCCGCCGCGTCGCCATTCGGCAAAAGAGACCTGGCCATCGCTGTCGGTGTCAAGTTCCTTGAACCAGGCAGGCATGTTCGCGGGCATCTTTCCGCCAGCGCGATAGACGATTGGTTTACGGTCGAGTTCGTCGTCATCAATGATGATCGCAGCGATGCCTTTGTTTGGATCCTTGGAATCGCCGCCCGTCACGCGAGCATGGAAATACTCGCGGAACTCGGTAATGCTGATGAAGCCGTCGCCGTCCCTGTCCCAGGTAGTCAGGCTCGATCGCAGAGAACTGGGCATTTCATCGCGGTTTAATCTGCGGTCACCGTTGGAGTCGCGGCGTTCGAATTCCTTGTCGGCCCATTCATTGAGCGCTTCGGGAGTTGCATTGGCTCCCGGTGGAACAGGCGGCCCGCCACGAGGACTGCCGAATCCCTTGAACCCGCCTTTGCCGCCGTCCGGCGGTGACGGCGAGGCGGGCGCAGGTCCTCCGCCCATCGGGGGAGCGGCAGGCGGCGCCATTTTCGCCTTGAAGCCCTCGAAGAAATCGACGAACTGAGCCTTGGTGATTTGTCCGTTGGTGATGCCTTTTTCCTGAGCGTACTTGGCCAGAGGGTCACGAAAGGTACGAGTATCGGAAATGAGGAAGTAGCCTCGGCCGCGCGAGAGGAACTCGAAGACCTGGCTTGGGTCGGCCTGGGACATCATGCCGCCGCCTTTGCTCTTGCCGCCGAACTGGCCTTTTCCGAAACCGCCCCCGCCGGGTTGGCCGGTGGTCATGGCGGGAATCGCCAGCAGCAGTGAGAAGATCATCACCGAAGCACCGAATAACGATTTCGCTCGCATGGGATTCACCTCTGAAAAATCGTCTAACCCTAACCCCGCTAGTATAACGCGCTCGGGGGCAGCTTGTCACGGCTGAAATTCGCAACTCATGCCGATTTAATTTTTTGCGATCGGCGCCATTTTTCTCGCGGTACTCCGGCCTTGCCGCGCACGATCGGCATCGATCTAATGCTCATTATGCTGGGTAATCGATTGCCGATTCCTGGAAACATTTCTCCAATTGAGGATCCCCATGAAAAGTCTAGTCGCTGCGTTAGTTTGCTTCAGCCTCAGTGCCGCATTGGTCAGTGCGGGCGGCGAAGCGAAGAAGAAGGTCGCTGGCCCGAAGATCGAGGGAACGTGGGTCGGCGTCGGCGGAATTTCCGAAGGCAAGAAAGCGCCGGCGGAAATCTTCGAGAAGCTCATGCTGACCGTCACGCTGAAGGCGGGCAAATACTCCGTCAGCATTCAAGGCAAGGAAGTCGAGTCGGGCACCTACAAGGTTAGCGGCGCGAAAAGCCCCTACAATCTCGACATCGATGTCGCCGAAGGCAAAGACAAGGGCAAGAAGCAGCTGGGCATCGTCCGTGTCGAGGGCGACACGATGACCGTTGCGTTTGCCAAGGGTGACAGCAAGGACCGACCAAAGAACTTTGAAGGCGCGTCGGGTGAAGTCACGATGATGAAACGCAAGAAGTAGGCCATTTTCCCTATTCGATTCGGCGCTCGTATCGAACCCGAGCGCCGAATCAAAAACCGCAAATCAGGGCGGCATGATTCCCAAGCACATCAAGGCCGTCGTATTCGACGCGGTCGGCACGCTCATTCACGTTGATCCGTCGTTCGAGCATATTTACGCCCAGACAGGCCGCCGCTTCGGAAGCTCGCTCGACGAAGCAATAGTTCGCGTTCGCTTCCGGGCAGCGTTCGCCGAGCAAGACCGAATCGACGCCGCGAAAAATTGGATAACCGACGAAGATCGCGAACGCCAACGGTGGCGCGACATCGTTGCCGCCGTGTTTGCCGAGTTCGACCGCAACGCCACTGACGTTTGCTTCGAGGCTTTATTTCACCGATTCGGCGTACCCCAGGCGTGGCGTGCGGACGTTGATGCCGAGCGGGTTATTCGCGAATTCGCGGCCCGAGGCTACCGAGTCGCTCTGGGTTCGAATTTCGACCGACGTCTTCGCGATGTCGTGACCGTTGTGCCCGGTTATGAAATCTTTGAAACGCTTCAGATCAGTTCCGAAATAGGCTGGCGCAAACCCTCGCCGCGTTTCTTTTTTCAATTGGCCGAATCGCTGAGTCTTTCGCCTTCCCAGATTCTCTTCGTCGGCGACGACGTCGCGAACGACTACGACCCCGCAATCGCCGTAGGTATGTCCGCCCGGCTCATCGACCCCCGCCGCCAGCATCTTACGCTCGGTTCGGACCGCATCGAAGGTCTCGCCGATCTTCTTGATTAACCCTCCTGAGGGTCTAATCCGGATTTCTCACCGCAAAGATCACCGAGAACACGGAGAAAGGAATACAAGAAAAACAGGGAGGATCGATGAAAAACACTTTGTCTTTTTCTCGATCAGAGGTTCAATGTTGCTAGTTGCCGCATGTCAATTACTTCGCATTTCTCCGTGTTCTCTGTAGTGAGAAATGCAGGCTAAGTAGAGTTGCTGGCTGCGCATAAAAAAACGGACCCCACTACCAGGTCCGTTTTTGATTTTGTCAATTCGGGATTAGCAACCAAGAAGCAGGCTTGGCTCCCAGCCGACGCGTTCAGCGCTGGCGCGAAGTTTTTCGAGTGCGCGGTTTTGGATCTGACGGACCCGTTCCTTGCTGATGCGGAGCAGATGGCCGATCTGGCGAAGGCTGTGAGTTCCATTGCCCGTCAGTCCGAAACGCAGGTCGAGCACCTTGCGTTCCCGCGGCCTGAGGTTTTCCATGAGGAAGCCGAGAGCTTCTTGCCGTTCGGAATTGGTGCGGAGCGTTTGGCTTTCGTTGTCGGGCATCGCTTCGGTGAGTTTGAAGTCGCTATCGTCATCAAGAACAGCATTCAAAGAGACAGGAGCACGCGTGGCTGTTTGCAGGTGGGTCAGGTGTTCGAGACTGCTGCCAGTGCGGGAAGCGAGTTCCTGAGGGCTCGGCAGATGTTGGCCGCCGTGCGCCAGGGCTTCGGATTCTTGCTGAAGGAGGCCAAGTTCTTGAAGGTGATGCGGAGAGAGGCTGACAAGATGGCTTTGGCGAGCGACGGCGATCTGAAGCGTTTGACGAATCCACCAGGTGGCATAGGTCGCGAGGCGGGTCCCGTGGCTGACGTCGAATCGGTCAATCGCCTGCATCAGGCCGCAAACCGCTTCTTGCAGAAGATCCGCGTAACCGAGGGCATGATGGCGAAACCGCTTGGCGACGTGAGCCGCGAGGCGGATATTTGCCGAGGCGAGGCGATGCTTGCAATGAACATAGCGATCGTGAGTCTTGCGGATGTTGACGTTTTCTCGAACTTCGTTGTCGCAATAATCTCGGATGAACTGAGCCATTGGCCAAGGTTCGAGGACCGGTTTGTGCGAGCGGAGTTTGGGGAAATATCGGACGAGATTCCGGACCAGTTCGCTTTTGCATTCCCAGAAGGTCGCGAGGAGTTGTCTTTCTTCTTCGGGGGTGAGGAGGTCTGAGGAAAAGATCGTTTGCGTGGTGTCGATTTGAATAGCTTCCACGGGCGCCTTTTTCTGGCGCTTTACGGTCTTGGTCTTCATGGCCGTGCTTCCCATTATTGAGTAGAGTTCGATTCGAGCCACGTTGCGGGTGAGTCCAGGACGCTTTCCCATGCCCCTAGGTAAAGCGACGAACCGCACGAGCGACAGGGCACCGAAGGGAGAGGCTACTGCTTCCCTGGGTGATGTCGACAATCGTACCTGCGCGGTCTTTCCAAGTTCCGTGTTCCGGTCCAGAGAAAAATCGTGAGGCGCTGATCCTTGACTTTTTCCAACGTCCCTGCCCACCAGGAACGCTCCCTCGCGTCACATGCGAGGATGTGGTTCTCGTTATTGTTTGCACGAACCATTCTAAACGCGAAATTTGCTGATTACAAGAGTCATTTGAAAAAAATGTGAAAATAACTCCAAAACGCCCCACTCGCCCGAGGAGAACCTCATTGGGTGGTCGTTTGGGTAGCCTGGATGTGACTCAAACTATCCTATCACTTATCCCATCAAGCGGCATGGGGGGCGGCGATTTTCTCTTCCCGAACCAGAGCCGGGCCTTGATACAATCGTAATTCGTGTAATAAGGCGAGCACTTCCTGGTTTTGTTTGACGATTTCGTCAAATAGACCATTACATGCCGTTTCTTCGACTTTATTCACTAGCCAGCCTAGTTCTTGTTCATTGATGACCAATTCGGTCGTTGGCAGGGGTTTCGCGAGCCGAAACATCGCTCGGGTGTCCACTTCGGGAAACAAAGTATCTAATCGACGCGAAATCGGATGGGCCTCGGGATGCCCATCCACTCGGCTCTCCTGGGCGTTGATGCCCAGCTGGTGATTTTCGATCTGAAAACAAATCCGCGCGCGGCCAAACACGATCAGGGCCTGGCAGGCAATAATGAATGTACCGGCTGCGATGCAGGCCTGTTCGTGGGCGTCGAACATCAACACACTGGCAACTCGGCGGGCACGCTGGCGCGCGAGCACGGCATCTTTTTTATTGCGAAGATTGAGCACGAGAAAAGGAGTGGTCGTCACCGTTCATTCCCTCCTTGGATCGTCAAAAGCGCGTGCATCTTGCACATTAATAGTTTATCAAACCGTTATTTTTTTGCCTAGACCAATTTCTCGATTTGTTCGATATTTGCAAACAACCCGAATTGTCCCTAACTTGTTTATAACCATTATTTTATGAAATCAACATTTGCAGTGGCTCGTCGGTGTTTTTCTCCTAACGTCTTCTCTCTACGAAGTTTATGCTTCGGATCGCCGAGGCGGAGAAATTACGAATGGAAAGCACGTACCCCTGATAAAGACATTCACGAATCTAAACACTATGATTCCTCCAATGGAATGCCTGGAATTTTTGACGGAATGGAATCCTGAAAGCATCTCTTCCTTCTTTTTTGGAGTCCGCCTTATGTCCGAAGAGCTAAGATCCCCTGACGCTGGCAGTCCGACGGCGACGAATCCGCAGCCCCAACAAATTCCCGTGGATTCGACCGGGCTGTCGACGGTGTACACCAATTTTTGCCGCGTCAGCATTACGCCCGAAGAGTTGGTGCTCGATTTTGGCTTGAACACTACTCTAGGCCCGAATCCGAATGAACCAGTAAAGTTGAGCCATCGCGTCGTCATGAATTTTTTCACGGCGAAACGATTGCTTGGCGCTCTGATGAACGTGGTTCAACAACACGAAGCTTCTTTCGGCGCATTGGAATTGGATTACCAGAAGCGCATGCGCGGCGGCCGCCCGATGACGCCTCCTCCGGGCGCGTCGAAGCTGTGAGCATTTTTGAAGAAAAGCGTCTCTTGTTCAGAAGCTATTGTCAACAGCCCCGCAGCGCCATTTGACGAATGTGCTGTGGGGCTTGTTGAACCTAAGAATACAGTAGCTGCGCAATGAGGGTTTTTCTTATGCGTGCCATCTCTTTTCTACTGCTGCTTAGCTGTTTATCGGTGACCGCCTCCGCTCAAACGCCAAAGGCGCCGGCGGTCGTCAAATTTTTCGAGCCTCGCATCGATGTCGTTGAGACCGATAGCGCACCGATCGATCCCACCTTCCGAGTGATGCTGCGAATGACCGGTGGGATGGCCTATGGCCTCAACGCCGAGAACGTGCGTCTCACATTCAGCGCCGGATCGGCGCGGACGACGTTCAAGATCGATGGCCAGCTGGTGCATCCGAGCGCCGGGCCTGTCGCTCTGCCGGCAAGAACGCCGCAGGGCAAGGCGAGACATGGCTATCAGACGGTCCACAAATCCGGAGATTTGACCATCACCCAAACCATAGAAGCCGTCCCGACACGCCCCTCGAAGCCCGGCGCGGCGCGTCGGCTCGATGCGGTGCTCGTCCGCTACGATATTTCCAACAAGGGGACGGCGGCGCGAACGGTAGAGACGCGCGTGCGAATCGATACGCACTGCAATAACGATGGCGCGTTGTTCGCGGCGCCTACCTTTCCGGGAAAAGTGCTTGATGGCATCGAATTGAAGGAAAAGACGCTCCCGCCCTATGTCCAAATCATGCAGAACCCAGATCCGAAAAATCCGATCAACCGCGGACATTTCACGCTCAAGTTTGGCTCTCGCATGATTGGTCCGCATCGATTTCTCTGCACCGCCCACGGCGCGGGGGACGACGGATGGAACGTTCCCGTCCAGCAGGCGATGGGCGATTCCGATTGCGCGATGTATTGGAAACCGGAAACCATCGCGCCAGGCGCTACGGTGACCTTGGCTTATGCGTACGGAATCGGTCTGGCGACATCGCCGGACGGCGAAGGCAGAGTTTCTCTCGCGTTCGGCGGTTCCTTCGAGCCGGGCAAGTTGTTTACCATCGTGGCGAATGTCGAGGATCCCGCAGGCAATCAAATCTTGAATTTGGAGTTGCCGCGGGGAATCGAGCTTGTGGAAGGGAAACGAACACAACCGATCGCCCAACCGCCCGCCGATTCCGCGACAAGCACGGTGCTGTGGAAATGTCGTGTTCGGGAACTGGGCGATTTCAGCTTGCGATTTCATTCCAATACGGGCGTCACCTACACCCGACGGTTCACGGTGTCGAGACCGTGATTGGGCGCTTATAGCCCAGCCTTGGGTGTAATCTTCAATGAGATTTTCTTGTCACGCCGTAGAATGGTGGCCGTCACGGGCGTACCAACTTCGATAAGCCCGGCCGCGAGATAGAGGTCGGTTACCGTGTCCGTCCAGCGGCCATCGAGCGTAAGGATCCGATCGCCAGCCGCCAATCCCGCCGCGGCTGCTGCGGTCTCGGGCATTACATTGGTGATGATGACGCCGGGCGCTTCATCGTCCTTGGCCTTCTCGACGCGAATGCCCAATACTCCCGTCGGCGCCAGGATGCGCGGCGCCATGCGCACCGACTTCGGCGCCGTCATGCGTTTCATCAACGCTTGCATGACGTCGCCCGGTTGATAATCGTTGGGCTCGAACGTCATGACCTTTTTTTCGTAATCGATCGACATCTTGTATCGAGCATAAAACGTGAACCCGATGATGCCCTCGAGCGGCCCGGCAAAACTGGAAATCGCCTGCACCGTCGGATGATCGAGCACCATCGTCGAAACGTTCTCGGCTTTCAAATCGCCGATCGCGACTTCCTTCATCTTGACCTGCCCCATCGAACCGAAAAGCGCGAAGATCGGCTTCTTGAAATCCTTCGGGAAAAGCCCGGCTTCCTTGGCTACCTTGTTGCTGACGAGACTGTCCGGCGCGCCAGTGTCGAACACGAGGCGGTACGGGCCTTTGCCATTCACCTTGACGTTGACTACCATGTGCTGTGTTTTGATCAGCTCAAAGGGCACGACGATCTTCTTCGCCAGCGCCGGCTTTGGTTCGACCTGTTGAGCGCGAGCGGGGGCGTGAAGCATTAGACAGGCAACGATTCCCAACGCGATATATTTTTTCATGGCTAAATTCCGGTGTTGAATTTTCCTGATGGCGATGCCGATTACAGCCCGTTGCCGGCGACGATTTTGATTTCTTGCTTCTGTTTGTCGCGTTCGATCGACAGCGTCAAGGTCTTTCCCGCACTGAGCTTGTTGGCATGCGCGTACACCTCGCGGATCGCCTTGGCCTCCACGCCTTCGACGGCGAGAATGCGGTCGCCCTGTTTCAGTCCTGCTTCCGCCGCCGGGCCTTTCGCAAGCACGCGAGCCACAATGATCTCGTTGTTCTTCGCGTCCAGCTCGAACCCAAAGAACCCGCGAGGTTGCGGCGGAGGCGGCGGGCCGATTCCCGCGAAGTAAGTCAATATTCTCACCAGGCCGACCATGAAGTCCATGCCGCCCGTGGCAACTTGTTTCTTCTTGTCGGCCAACAGCGGTTGCGGCGGCAGCGGGTCGGAACGCAACGGTGTCCACGCCATCTGCTTCTTGGTGTAGTCGAAATCCATCTTGTACTTGGCCAGCACCGTGTAGCCCATGAGACCATGCAGTTCGACGCCTGCCAGGCCCATGCCATTCATACCCTCGATCTGGAACGGAGTTTCGACGCGCGCCTTTACCTTTGTCAGTTCCAGCCCACCTTCCATTTCCAGCGAATCGAGAATCGCCCAGCCCTTGTCCGTTTTCAGGCCGACCTTCTTGCCAACAGGTTCGGCAATGAGCAACACAGGGCATCCCGTGTCAACGATGAAGTTGAATGGTCCTTTGCCATTGATCTTGATTCGCACGAGCGTGTGATGCGTATCGGTGAGCCGAAATGGAACCAATCCCGGCTTGGCGTCGAACTTGGCGGCCGGTTTTTTCGGTTCGCTCTTCGGCTTCTCGCCTGCGTGCGCGACTTGTGTCAACGAGAAGGCGAGAAGAAGCAACAAACTTCGATAGATCATCGAAAGATCTCCGCATGGAGCGTTCAGGATTTGGCGATTGGTTCGGTGGCTCGATTGCAAATGCTTATTGAATTGTACACCAACAATTCAAATATTCCAATCAAGCCGGCGACGATTGCGCTCGCGACCTACGAACCCGCGTCGTCGCGCCGTTGTCGGAATTGTACGATAGACGTTATCCAAGGAGATTGGCGAGCCGGGAGCGTTAGCGACCGGAGGAAAAACTGCCTGGAAAAAAAAGGAACTAGGATCATGGTTGTTTTGCGACTTCCCGATAATTCCACTCGCGACGCCGCCGCTGGGACCACCGCCCGGCAAATTGCAGAGAGCATCGGTAAACGTCTCGCGCAGGCGGCGATCGCTGCCAAGCTCGACGGCGAGATCGTCGATCTCAATCGCGAGCTTCCCGCCGACGGCGAGCACACGTTCCAAATTCTCACCGACAAGGATCCCGATTCGCTCGATGTATTGCGCCATAGCTGTGCTCACGTCATGGCTCGCGCGGTAATGCGGCTCTTTCCTGGTTCGCAGCTCGCTTTCGGGCCTGCGGGAGAATTCGGTTTCTATTACGACATCGAATCGCCGACGCCGATCCGCGAGGATGATTTCCCGAAGATCGAAGCCGAGATGAAGAAGATCGTGGACAAGGCCGAGACGTTTGACCGATTCGAGCTCGCGACAACCGAGGCGCGCACGCTCTGCGCCGACCTCAAACAGCCATTGAAAGTGGAGCATATCGACGAGGAATTGAAGAAGCATCCGTCGCTCAGCTTCTACCGGCAAGGCGAGTTCGTGGATTTGTGCCGCGGACCGCACATTCCGCACGCGGGGAAGATTGGCGCGTTCAAGATCCTGAGTATTGCCGGCGCCTACTGGAAAAACGATTCGACCAGGCCGCAACTCCAGCGTCTGTACGGGACCGCATTCTTTTCGCAGAAGGACCTCGAAGCGCACCTGCATCGCATCGAGGAAGCGAAACGGCGCGACCATCGCGTCCTCGGAAAACAGTTGAAGCTCTTCACCATCAGTCAAATGGTCGGCAGCGGTTTGATTCTCTGGATGCCCAAAGGCGCGACCGTGCGAGGCATCCTCGAGTCGTTCATCAAGGACGAACTCGTCAAACGCGGCTATTCGCCGGTCTACACGCCGCACATCGGGCGACTGGAACTGTATCGCACCAGCGGGCATTTTCCGTATTACCGCGATGCCCAATTTCCGCCGATGTACAACCGCCCGGCGGCGGGAACGCTCGACCTGTGCCAATACCGCCTGGCGATGGGCGAGATCGACGAGAAGCGCGAGCATGAGTACGTCGAGTACATGCGGCAAGCCCACATGCTTCCGCCGGAGTACCATGACGCGCCGACCCAGGCGGCGAAGCTAGAGTTGACCCATCAATTCGTCTTGCGTCTCTTGAAAGAGTTGCAGGTAGTCCTGCCCGAATACCACCGCGCGACCAATCACGCCGAACGCGCGGATGCATTGCAGAAATGGCTGATGGACCAGGAAGGCTTTCTGCTCAAGCCGATGAACTGTCCGCATCACATCAACATCTACAAGGCCGAGCCGCATAGCTACCGCGAATTGCCGATTCGGCTCGCGGAGTTCGGCACGGTCTATCGCTACGAGCAGACCGGCGAACTCAACGGCATGACGCGCGTTCGCGGCTTCACGCAAGACGACGCGCATCTCTTCATTCGGCCCGATCAGGTCGAATCGGAATTTCGCGCGAATATCGAACTCGTGTTGTTCATCTTCCGCACGCTGGGGCTGAACGACTATCGCGTTCGCCTCGGCTTCCGCGACCCGGCGAGCACGAAGTATGTCGGCAGCGCGGAGGATTGGGATACCGCACAAACGGCGCTCGAGGGAATCGTCAAGTCGCTCGGCATGACCTACAGCGCTGAACCAGGCGAAGCGGCCTTCTATGGACCGAAGATCGATTTCGTCGTCAAGGACTGCATCGGCCGCGACTGGCAGCTGGGAACGGTGCAACTCGATTACAACTTGCCGAAACGCTTCGATCTGGAATTCATTGGCGCCGACAACAAGCCGCATCGGCCCATCATGATTCATCGGGCGCCGTTTGGCTCGATGGAGCGATTCATGGGCATCTTGATCGAGCACTTCGCCGGAGCGTTTCCCACCTGGCTTGCGCCCGAGCAAGTGCGCGTGTTGACGGTATCGGACAAATTCCGCGAGTATGGCGAAAAGGTGGAGGCGCAGTTGCGAGAAAGCGAAATTCGCGTGAGCAGCGATTTTCGCCCGGACAAAATCGGCGCAAAGATTCGCGAGGCTCAACTCGACAAGATCCCGTACATGCTCGTCGTGGGCGACAAGGAGCAATCGAGCGGGACCGTAGCCGTGCGCTCACGCAGCGAGGGCGACCGCGGCGCCCTGCCCATCGCGGAATTCGTGGATAGACTCATGCGCGAGGTAAAAACGCGGTCGCTGACGCCGACGGTGTGACGGGAACGTCGCTCACGGTGCGATAAAGCCGGCGCCGAGGATGGCTGCGGCCTGGCCGATGGCGCCGGTTACGCTGAAGCGTTCGGGCGTGATGAGCAGCGGTGCATACGGGTCGCCGGGGAGCGTCTTGCCGACGTTGCATTCGCCGTGATCATGGACTTCGGACCAGTAGTGGTAGGGTAGAAACGCCAGGTCGTAAATGAATACGCCAAAGCAGATGCCCGGTTGCAAGATGCCATAGTTATAGCCGGCACGCTCGAAGTTCGGTTGCTCGAACAGAAGTCGCCGATGGCAGACATAGCACGGCTCGACAGCGCAGATGTTGCTTTCCATTGGTTGCTTGGTTCGCGGGTCGATGCGCGGGTAAGTCGGCTGGGTGTATTTTTCCTTGCTAATTGGTGTTTGGGTGGGGAAGATCACTGGGCCGGCCCCGGGCACGCGCTTCGCTTCTTGCCTGAGGCGGTTGAAAAAATTTGCCTCGGAATCACGCATGAACATTCGCTCGATGCCTGGCAATTCGGGCCGAATTTGAATGTCGGAAACATCGTCCACGAATCCCTGCGCGGCGCCGATGCCCTCCGCGATGACCGAGGGCGCCAAAGGCGGTTGCGTGCGCGTGAAAGTGCGAGGCGGAATCTCGACCGGCGCGGCTGGCGTAACAGGTAGTTGAATAGGCAGATTGCCTTGAATCGGCAGATTGCCTTGAGCAGGAACAAACTTGGGAATGATCGGCGGCGCCGGTTGATCTTCGATGGCCAGCGGAGGCTGCGCGCCGCAATCGGAGAAAATGCCGAGGCAAGAAGCTGCGACGTAGATCGCGAGAAATATTCCACGCCGCGTGTACCTAGTTGTCGTCCGTCCCGGCGACGTTGGTGCCGCGAGAGGAATAGTTTGGCGCTTCTTGCGTAATGAGAATATCATGGGGATGGCTCTCCAGCACCGAAGCGCCGCTCACGAGAATGAACTTCGTCTTCGTGCGTAAATCTTCCATGTTTCGCGTCCCACAATAGCCCATGCCAGCCCGTAGTCCACCAATCAGCTGATAGATGAACGGCGCCAGATTGCCCTTGTAAGGAACACGGCCCTCGACTCCTTCAGGGACTAATTTCCCCGATGTGTTCGTGCCTTGCCTGTAACGGTCGCTCGAACCGGCCATCATCGCTCCGATGGAACCCATGCCGCGATAGGTCTTGAAGGTTCGGCCCTTGTAGATGATCTGTTCGCCCGGACTCTCCGCCAATCCTGCGAGCAAGCTTCCGAGCATCACGGTATGCCCGCCCGCCGCCAATGCCTTGACGAAATCTCCCGAGTAACGGATACCGCCGTCGGCGATGATCGGGACGTCGGTATTCCTTACACCCTGGCAGGCGTTGGCAATCGCCGAGATCTGCGGCACGCCCACGCCCGAGATGATGCGCGTCGTGCAGATCGATCCCGGGCCGATTCCCACCTTGACCGCATCCGCACCGGCCTCGACCAGCGCCCTTGCTCCGGCAGCCGTGGCCACGTTTCCTGCTATCACATCGATGTCGTAGCGATGTTTGAGCTGCTTTACTGTCTCAATGACGTTACTTGTGTGTCCATGAGCCGAATCGACCACCAACACATCGACGTCGGCCTTGATTAACGCCTCGGCCCGTTCATAGTCGCCCACACCGACAGCCGCGCCAACGCGAAGGCGACCCCGGTTGTCCTTGCAGGCGGACGGGAAGGCGTTCATTTTGTCGATATCGCGAATCGTGATGAGGCCTCTCAGTTTATTATTTTCGTCCACCAACAAGAGTTTCTCGACCTTATTTTCCATCAAAATCCGCTCAGCCGATTCAAGCGTTGTATTTTCCGGAGCGTGGACGAGGTTATCCTTCGTCATCACCTCGGAAAGTCGTTGATGGTTATCCGCGATGAAGCGCAAATCTCGCCGCGTGATAATGCCGCGAAGATACCCGTTCTGGGTAATGGGAATACCCGAGATGTGGTGGTCCTCCATGATCTTGCGAGCGGTTTCGACGCTTTCGTCGGGAGTCAGCGTGATCGGATCGGTAATGATTCCGTTCTCGCTTCGCTTTACCTTGTCCACCTCGCGGGCTTGCACGTGAACCGCCATGTTCTTGTGAATTATCCCGATTCCCCCTTCCTGCGCGAGGGCGATGGCCAATTCGCTTTCCGTCACGGTGTCCATGGGTGACGAAACGATGGGAATATTGAGCCGAATACGCCGAGTCAGCGTCGTCCGAACATCGACTTCGCGAGGCAATATTTCGCTATAGCCAGGTTCGAGCAGGACATCGTCGAAGGTTATGCCTTGATAAGCAATTCGGTCTTGGAGGTGAAGATAGTCAAGCATGGATGAAAGCTCCAGAGAATGGAGAATTCTTGGATAGTATACGGAGCGGCAAGCAATCGTCACGGAAGGTTGAATGAGGATTTTTCGGCTAACGCAATGAAGCGAAGCCTAACGCGGCAAGGTGCAAATAAGAACGAAGTAAACTGGGCCACGAAAGAAATGCGGCGCAAGGTATTTCGGAGGCCTCACCGACCCGGACCTGCCGCCGTCGTCGTAATCGGTTCCGGGCGTTTCAGTAGTCGGCGAAGCGTTCGCATCAGGCTTCGCCCGATACCTGTCAGCCAATCCGATTCCGGATCGATGGTCGGCGGAACGCGGTCCTTTAGGTTTGGTCGAAAAATCATCAGCACAACCAGCGGAATGTACCACATCATGTAAAGCCCGCCCTGCTCGGCACTCCACAGCTGCACGCTGATGAAGATCGCCGCCGAGAGCGCGATCACGTGGGCCAAGTTTTTCGGCGAAGGCCAAAACATCGTTCCGAAAACGAACGACATGAAGAGCAGAAACACCGGGATTCGATACGCCCAATGAACTCCAGTCCAAAAGCCCTCGGTGGTGGGTACTTTCCAGGGTTGCCAGGCGGCGGAATCCAGGGCAATTTGCGTACTCGATTCTAATTCCCCGTGCGCCCAAAGAAGGGCTGCGATAAGCCCCAACACAGCTGCCAGGCTAACGAAGAAAGCGAACAGAAAACGGCCAATTCCACGGTCGCGATAAAAACTCAGCCAAAGCGGCAGCGTGAATAACGGAAAATAGGTGGCGGCGGTCGTTATTCCCAGCAGACAGCCGGCGAGGGTCGGCCTGCGGTAAGCTAGCAGCGTTGAGAGGAAGAGAACCATCGGAAGCACATGATGAACCAGGCCTACGGAAAATCCCGTATAGGGCAAAAGCAGGTAGAGCGTCGCCGCCGCCATGCCCGCGGACATATCCTGAAAATGCCGCCAGCCCATCCACGCCAATCCGACCGCGACGGCGCAATGGCACAGCACGGCCAAGCCAGTGATCGCCCAGGTCGGCCAATCCCACCAGAGCACGGCGACTCCAAATATGGCTTGGTCCGATGGGTGTAACAAGAGCACAGGCAACGGCTGATTCGTTGCCGGAAAGCCAGGATTGAGGTATCGCTCCGCCTGGCGGTAAGCGACGGCGAGCATGCAGATCATCATTGCGCCGGCAAGCCATGCCATGCCGCCGACTTGCAAGTTAGGCCCAAGCTGAGGGCGCTGTACAAGGGCCAAGTCGAGTAGACACCGCAAAAGAAAATAGATGCTGCCGACGATCAGCCAGAGATAGCCGAACCACAACCAGCGAGCGTTCTCGAGCATTCGCCCGCATTCGCGCGTCAGATGATCGCCGTCGGCAAGCCGCTCGATCCCCGCTGTTGGCAGAGCGCTTTTGCCGATCAGACTTGCAATCTGCACCGCCGGCGATATCTCGACGGGAACGGGTTGTGGTCGCGCGTTTTGCACGATCAGCAAACCGGGCACAAGCAAGAAAACCGTACACACGTCGAGATTGCGCACGCTCAACAAGCGTGAGAACTTGAAAAACAACGCCATCGCAAGGAGAAACGAGAAATAAAACCACGTCGTCGCATTGGGAAGGTTGAATTCAAAAAAGATCGCTATCGGCGCTGGCATTGGCGTCAATCATCGAAAAAATGACGTGAGACACATATAAGAGATTATTGGTATCCTACCAAATTTCAGCGAAAAAAGAAGCATTTTGTGCCGTTTCGGTTTCCGAAATCCGCCCGGTCATTTTCCCGCGCGAAGCCGCCAGGGCACCTCCAGACCATGGGCGTCCATGATGGAAGCGTCCGAAAGTATGGCGCTAGCGCCGCCGTCCGCTGCAATTTTGCCGTTATCGAGAACAATGACACGCGAGCAGGTCTCGACGATCAAGTCAAGATCGTGCGACGCGATGATCTTGGTCACTGGCAGCGCCCCGAGCAAACCCATCAGTTCCCTCCGGCCGCGCGGGTCGAGAAACATTGATGGTTCATCGAGAAGCAATATCTCCGGTTGCATGGCGAGGACGCCCGCGAACGCCGCCCGGCGCTTTTCGCCTCCAGAGAGGTGAAACGGCACACGCTCGCCGAATCCCGCCAGGCCAACTCGCTGGAGGGCCTCTGCGACGCGCTCCTTGACCTCAGCCGCTGGTAAGCACAGATTTAGTGGGCCGAACGCGACATCGTCGCCCACAGTTGCGCTGAAGAGTTGGTCATCGCTGTTCTGAAAAACGATTCCGAGTTTCGCGGGCAGCTTGGTCCGATCCGCCGGCGAACCAGGATTCAAGCCAGCGACGCGAAACACCTCGGCGCTCGCCTTCAGCACGCCAGCCAGACAGAGGAAAAGGCTCGTCTTCCCGGCGCCGTTGGGGCCGACCAAACCCACGGATTCACCTGCGCGGACCTGCAAGGACACGCCGGCAAGCGCCTGCTTTCCATCCGGGTAAGCGAAAGACAAGTCAGCGATTTCGAGAGCCAATGGTGAATTCACGCGTCGCCCTGAGTGGAACGGTTTGCCGTCAGATCAGCCGGTCCCAGACGACCAATCCCGCAGAATAAGATACGATGGCTACGAACATCAGGACGTCGGCCGCGTGTGTTTGGTACTCACGCTGAGAATGAAATTCGCCCGCGAACGCTCGGCAGCGCATCGCCTGCGCGACGCGCTCGGAGCGTTCGTGCCCGCGAACGAGCAACGTGCCCGCCACCTGCCCGACCGTGCGGTAGCCGTGAGCGTCGGCTCGATTACGAAAGCCACGCACCCGCAGCGCCGTGCGCAGCCGATAGAATTCATCGATAAGAAGAAACACGTATCTACCTGTCATCAAGATCAGGTGAATCAAGACGCCGGGAATGCGCAGCGCCTGAGCGGCGTGAAGCGTTTCATGCAGAGGAGCCACGGCGATCACGATTAGTATCAGGGATGTCATCGCGCATAGCTTGGCGCCCAGGCCAATAAGGCGAAGCGAACCTTCCAGTGAAATGCTGATGATGCCGAGGTCGACTTCGCGGTCACCGGGATTCACGACAAAAGGAAGCCACACGAGAAAGACTGCGAAAAAGATCATCGCCGTCCCGATGCGGTTGATAACCCATCGGGCGGGCAATCGAGTGGCGGCAAGGAGCAGCACGGCACCGGCAAGCGCGGCCATTGCTGGCGCCCAGTTCGAGAGCGGTGCAAACGCCAAACAGGCGAACAGAATCGAGGCCAACCGCCACCGTGCGTCGAGGCGCTTCACAAACGACTCAGGGCAATCCGGAATGTCAATCGCAAGCGTCATGGTCGATCGCCAAAGATTCGTGCGGCCGCGCGGCCATTGACTGTTTCACATTTCCTGCAAGATGGCCAGGCTGCCGAGCCCGTAGAAGGTGTACTCCACGTCGGTGGCTTCGTCCCAGACGCCGCCGAGGAATCCGCCGCCGGGAAGTTCCAGGGACTGCACATAGCG
>CAZAFH010000046.1:44486-54901 GCA_964484265.1 uncultured Singulisphaera sp. | reverse complement strand
CCTTCGAGCTTGCGGCTGCGCACGTGATGCTGCAGCTTGCGAACCGCCTTCGCTTCGATCTGGCGGACGCGCTCGCGGTTCACCTTGAAAATTCTCCCCACTTCTTCGAGCGTGTAGGTATAGCCGTCACCCAGGCCGTAACGCAGCTTGATGATTTCGCGCTCGCGGTAGGTGAGCGTTTTGAGCACTTGCTCGATCTTGTCCTTGAGCATTTCTTGCGTGGCCGCGTTGACTGGCGACTCGGCGCCTTCGTCTTCGATGAAGTCGCCGAAATAGCTGTCTTCGCTTTCACCAACGGGCCGATCGAGACTGATCGGGTGCTTGCTGATCTTGAGCACCCGGCGAGTTTCCTCGACAGTGATGCCCGCTTCCTGTGCCATTTCGTCGATCGACGGCTCGCGGCCGAGCGTCTGCAAGAGGCGTTTGGACACGTTGCGAAGCTTCGACATCGTCTCGATCATGTGGACCGGGATGCGGATCGTGCGAGCCTGGTCGGCAATCGCGCGGGTGATCGCCTGGCGAATCCACCAGGTGGCGTAGGTGCTGAACTTGTAGCCTCGGCGGTATTCGTATTTGTCCACCGCACGCATCAGGCCGGTGTTGCCTTCCTGGATGAGATCGAGGAACGACAACCCGCGATTGCGATACTTCTTGGCGATCGAGACGACGAGACGCAGGTTGCCGCCGGAAAGGGAACGCTTGGCGTCTTCGTACTCCATGAAACGCTCTTTGACCGACGCGGCGCGTTTGTGCAGCATGCCCGGCTCTTCGAGCGTCATCATCATGAGGTCGCGGAGTTCTTTTTGCAGGTGGGCACGTTCTTCCGCGTGGCCATTCGATGCGTCGAGTCCGGCGATCTGGCGCTCTACCTCGGTCATCCGGTTGGCGATCTGCTCGAGCTTCTTCATCAACGGCTGCACGCGCTGGGTGCGAATCGATAGCTCCTCGACCAGCGTCACCGCTTTACGTCGGCGGAGTTTCAACGCCCGGCGATAATACCGGCGTTCGTCTTCCGAACGCGTTTCGTCGATGCTCTTGGTGAAGTCCTCGATATTCTGTTCGAGCAAATGTTCGAGCGTCTTGAGATTGTGCGGCATGCGCTGGAGAATCTTGTCCTTTTCCAGGTTTTCCGTCAGCGAGACCTTGATCGTGCGATCGAACGGCAGCTCGTTGGCGTGGACGCGTTTGAGGGTGTCAACCACCTGGGCCAGAGCATAATCGCATTCGAGCACGCGGCGGCGGAATCGTTTGCGAGTGACCTCGATCTTTTTGGCGAGTTCGATTTCCTCTTTGCGATTGAGCAGCGGAATGGAACCCATCTGCATCAGGTACATGCGCACCGGATCGTCGATGCGTTTGCCGCCGGCTTCGTCTTCGAATGCGGAAAGATCGATTTCGCGAAGTTCGGCTTCGATGTCTTCGGTTTCGGCCTCGATGTCGGCCTTGGGCTTGCCGTCTTTCGTTTCGCGTTCACCGACGTCGGCCTCGTCGATGAGGTCGATGCCTTGTTCTTCGAGATGCATGAGAAGCTGATCGAGCTTCTCGGGGTTGACGTGGTCGTCGGGAAGGAATTCGTTGACCTGCCCGTAGGTGAGGTAGCCTTTTTCCTTGCCGGAATCGATCAACGTTTTGAGGCCGTCGTCGAGTTTGAGTTCCATATCATCCTCCGTGGAGTAGCTGGAGTCGGAAGTCGTTGCCTGGGAGATCGCCGAGGCGCGGTTTTTCATCCGTGCTTGCGCCTGTTTAATGGCTCCCACGACTTGTGAGGTCTCGTAATTGCCGCAATAGATCGAGATTGGTCGAATCATCGACGGCTCCCTGCAATTGTGTTAGTATTGCCTGTTTGCGCCGCTCCAGCGAGCGTTCGCGAAACCGCGTTAGCACCTTTTGGAAGGCGAATGGCCGATCGGGATAATCCAGCCCGCGATCGTAAAGTTCGCGGCATTTCTCCCAAACGCGCTCGTTATCCAGGCGTGGCTGCAGATGATCCAGGTCCGGCGGTTGCCCTTCGGCTTGGAGGCTGTAAAGAGCCTCGATTACTTTGCGAAGACCAGGATGCTCTACATCTCCGGGCGGAATTTCCGCCGCGGCGCCGGGGACGAGCGAAGGCTCGGCCAGCAGCAGTTCCAAAAGTTCGATCTCATGCCGCGCCGCTCGCGCGGTCTGAGGTTCGGAAGCTTGCTGGGCATTGCTCGGCGCCGAGGCACTTGGCCGAGGCGCTTCGCGCGTTTCCGATGTCCTGCGGTTTGCCCGCAACTCCTTCAAACGGGACCAAAGCAGATCCTCCTTGATATGAAAACGTTGGGCGATTCGATTCACCATCAATCCTACTTTCGGCGATTCCGAAGCCTTTGGCAGCGGCTGTGGTGTCAGTGCGACGAACGTAAGAAGCTCTTCAGCGGCTTGTCGGCGACCATCTATGCTATTCGAAGGCATTCGTGCCGCGACGCGCTGGATTTTTAGTTCAAATACGTCTACCGATTCTTCAAGAGCCGTCCGGAACGGAATAGATCCCATTGAGGTCAATAAGTCGCACGGATCGAGCCCGTTCGGCAACGTAGCGACGCGAAGATCGATGTCGTTTAGAACAAATACCTTCATTGCGCGATCGACACCTGATTCTCCGCCAGCGTCTGCATCAAAAACTAAAACGACGCGCGGAACACGCTGTTGTTTAAGTGTTCTGATATGGCACTCGTTCAGAGCAGTACCCATCGTGGCAGCAACTTGGCCAACGCCATGTTGGTGAGCCATCATTACGTCGGTGTAGCCTTCTACTACTGCCAGATAACCGACTTTGGCAGCAAAATCCCGCGCGAGGTCAAAACCATACAACTGCTCACTTTTTTTAAATAAGAGCGTTTCCGCCGAATTAATGTATTTTGCCTGAGGTTGATCAGCCGATACAGAAGATGAAGGAAGAATACGACCACCGAATGCAACAATACGCCCCTGTTGATCGCGAATTGGGAAAATAACCCGATCGCGAAATCGGTCGTAGTAGCCTTTTCCTTCTTTCCGTTTTCCAATCAGACCGACTATTTCCAATAGGTCCGCCGAAATACTGGAATTCGCCGCCTTCCGCACCAACCAATCCCATTCTGGCGGAGCATAACCCAGACCGAACGCCCTCACTGTTTCGCCTGTCAACTTGCGTTCGCCAATATATTCTCTGGCGATTTTGGCGTAGTCCGATTCAAGATAACACTCTTGGAACTGCTTCCCAGCCCATCTCATTACGTCAAGCATACCCGCACGACTGGGTCCTTGCGGATTTTTTTGGATTTTTTCTAAAGAAATCCCGGCCTGTCGTGCGAGAAGTTCCAACGCTTCGGGAAAACTGATTTTTTCAAACTCTTGGACGAAGTCAAAAACATCGCCATGCTTGCCGCACGACCAGCAACGATAGCGCTGCCGGCGCGGATCGACGTCGAACGACGGACGATGATCGTCGTGAAACGGGCAGATGCCCTTGAAAGTGGGACCGAGCGGGCGCAAGCTGATATATCGGCCGACGACATCGGCGATGTCGCTGGCGTCCTTGATTTGCTGTTTCAGTGCTGCCCGATCGTCGTACACGGCGCACCCGTGGGAACGCAAGGCAAAAGCGAGAGAATAGGTGCGCTCGCTCTCGGGAGCGAAATGCGCAGCCCAAGTCGAACGGCGGCTTTGCAAAGGCCCGAACGACGTATAGTCAGTATATGTGTTTGAAACGGGCACGTAGGGGCTTCCCTTCCTTGGGTAGCAACAAATGTTCCGTGTCTTTCCCCGCACAATCGTCAAGATTCGCCCAGATGATGATCTTGACCTATCCCATGCCGATCAACGATGAGATCGACGCCAGCTGGTATTTTCCCTTTTGCTATTGACCTTTTTGGATTGTAGGGGGTGGAATAAAACCTGTCAAGGGCTGCGGAATATTCCGATGAGGAAAAATGCGCGGCGGGATTCGGCTTAATACTTCGAGCGGGGCGAAAGGAGACAAATTGGAATGGTGGCACAGACACGAATATACACGAATGTCTGTGCCACCGTTTCCAAGTCGCAAGCGGCGAGAGTGGACTCAGAAATCGTTGAACCCTGGCACGCGGTGGTCTTCGCCGCCGGTGGGCGTCAGGTAGACTCCGAAATTAATCGTGGTGTAGGGGAACATGCGGACGGTGGCGTCGCCCATGGCCATCAATGCGCCCTGGGAAAAGGGCCCGCCCCAGCTGCCGAACGTTGGCGCTTGCGCGCTATCGGGTCCGAGTTTCCAGCCGCCGGGCGAGGCGACGCCGTCGTTCCCGCCGCGTGCCGTGCCCCAGGTTCCGCCGAGAAAGATATTGGAGCCGTTCGCCACGTTCGCCCTGAGGGCATATTGCGTGGTTTGGATGTTGCCGTGGCCAATCATGATCGTGTTCGACGAACCGTCGGTGATTCCGACGAAAGTGCGTCGGCGATCGCTGTTGTTGGGCTTCGATGCGGATTCGGGTGCATTAAGGTAATTATTCAGGAAGTAATCGCTCCACGCGCCGCCGTTCACTTCGGTGGGCGGTCGGCCGCGTCCCGGGCACATGAATGTAACAACCGCCGAATTTTGATTCGGCGCGTTGAAGAGCGGCGCCTGGTCGAGGTAGGGTAAGATCTGGAAGCCCCAGCTTCCGCTCAGGTTGTTGCCGCCAATCGCTTTCGCTGAGTATTTGAGACCGCCGATGTCCTGATCGGCTCCATTGAAAGGTAAGCGTTTGTTGGCATCGTGAAAACTGTGAAACGCCAGTGCGATCTGCTTCATGTTGTTCGTCGATTGCGTGCGGGCGGCGGCGTCGCGCACCTTCTGAACTGCAGGCAGCAGCAACGCGATGCCAATGCCCGGGACGCACAGGCAACACGCCCCAAGGCCGCCGACTATCAGCAGGATCATGCCGACGCCCATGCCCGCGATGCCTGCACTCGCACCGACGGCAACGGCGACGTCTTGCCCGCCATCGGCGCGTTTCTTGGGAGCGGGCCGGCGTTCGTCGTCTTCGATGGCGCCGTCGTCCGCATCCTCCGCCATGCGATCTGCCGTCGGCGCCGCCCCGAGTGCATTCGCGGGTACAGAGAACCGCAAGCACGCCGGACAGGCGACAGCATCACCCGTGTTCGCCGCAAGCTCGAATGTGCTGGCGCAATGGAAGCAACGTACCATCGACATGGGTCGGCTCCTGGCAATAGATTTTCGATCGTTCGCGTGGTATGGCGAGTATTGTATGGAGATTGGCGGCATCGCTACTGCCGGCCTCCTAGAATAATCGTCGCATGAGCTATTGGATTCCTTTGCGCGTTGCGCGTCACCTGGAGCACTGTCATGTTGGCATTCACGCTTGCTGTTCTTTCATCGTTCACGCTCGGCCAGGCTAATGCGCCGGTCGAGGCCGACACCGTATTGCGCGGCGCCATGCTCTATGACGGCACGGATCAGCCGGGCAAAATCGGCGATGTCGCCATCAAGGACGACCGCATCGTCGCCGTTGGCACGTTCAAGGTCAAAGGCAAGCCGCGCATTCTCGACTGCGAAGGCATGATCATCAGCCCGGGATTCATCGACCTGCATACCCATAGCGACAATGCATTGCAAGAAAAAAAGACCAACGCCAACTACAACTACCAAACCCAGGGCGTGACCACCGTCGTCACGGGCAACTGCGGCTTCGGGCCAGTTGATGTCGGCGCGTATTTCAGCAAGCTCGAAAAAATCGGCGTGGGCACGAACGTGATCCATCAGGTTCCGCACAATGCCGTGCGTGAGAAAGCGATGGGCAACGCCAATCGCGAGCCGACCTCGGCCGAGTTGCAAAAAATGGAAGAACTCGTCGATCAAGGCATGAAGGCCGGCGCGTGGGGCCTGGCTACCGGTTTGATCTACAACCCCGGCACTTATGCCAAGACCGAGGAACTCGTCGCGCTGGCCAAGATCGCCGCCCGGCACAAAGGCCTGTACGCCAGCCACATCCGCAACGAAAACACCGCTGTGCTCGCCGCCGTGGCCGAGATCATCGCGATCGCCCGGCGTGCGGGTTTGCGTGTGCACATCTCGCACATCAAGGTGTCCGGCCGCAGCGCGTGGGGCAAAGCGCCGGACGTCATCGCCCTGATTCGCCGGGCGCGCAAGGACGGCGTGGACGTCACCGCGGATCAGTATCCCTACATCGCCAGCAGCACCTCGCTGACGGCAACTGTCATCCCGGCGAGATTTCGCGAGGGCTCCACGATGGACCTCATCAAACGCCTCGACGATGCCGACCTCGGTCCGAAAATGAAAAAAGCCATCGAGCAATCGATCCAAGGCCACCTGGGCGGCAAAAGCATCCGCATCGCTCGCTACACCAAAAACCCCGCCTGGCAGGGCAAGGACCTCTACACGATCGCCCAGAGCGAAAAGAAAACCGCCCTGGAAATCGCCCTCGACATCACGCGCAACGGCGGCGCCCAGATCGTCAATTTCGGCATGAACGACGAAGAAATGAGGCTATTCATGAAGGAGCCGTACGTCGCCACAGCGAGCGATGGCAGTTCGATGCTGCCGTCGGCGACGGTTCCGCACCCGCGCAGCTATGGCACGTTCAGCCGCAAGATCGGGCGATTCGCGATCGAGGATCAGTTAGTTCCCGTGGAGTTTGCGATTCGCAGCGCGTCGGGCCTGCCGGCGGACATCCTGCGTCTGCCGAAGCGTGGCTATCTCAAGCCGGGCTATTATGCCGACATCGTCGTGTTGAACCCGAAGACATTCCGCGACAAGGCGACCTTCGACCAACCGCACCAGTTCTCGACGGGCGTGCGTTACCTGTTCGTCAACGGCCAACTGGCTATTGACGATGGCAAGGCGACATCGAAGCTCGCAGGCCGCGTGCTGCGGCACGGGAAGGAGTAATCGAGAAGAATTTGAACCACGGATAACACCGATGCGCACGGATAAAAAACGAAGGGGCTTCGGTTCTTATCGTTTCTATTGATATATCCGTGTCAACTGGTGACATCCGTGGTTCGATTTGTGACTTGTTCCAGGCGAAGCCTCTGGATCGCATGGTGTCGGTTCGCTTTTTCGATTTTTCACTTTGCTTTATCTTCACGTTGCTCTATCCTCATCTCTTTACCCGCCTACGGAGAGACAACCGATGCATCCCACCGAAGGTCCCGATAGTGCACCGTCCTCAGGCGATAAGAAACCCTGGTATCTGCTCCTGAATCGCTATCACTGGTTCGTCTTCACGGTCGCGGCGCTCGGCTGGCTCTTTGATACCATGGACCAGCAACTCTTCGTACTCGCTCGGCCGGCGGCGATGAAGGAACTCGTCAAACCCGAAACGCCGACGGAATCGCCCAAGGTCACGTCGCTCCGCCAGCGTGAGGCAGGCGATATTGCGACGTCCCTATTTATCGCTGGCTGGGCGGCAGGCGGATTGTTCTTTGGCATGCTGGGCGACCGCATTGGCCGGGCCAAGACGATGCTGCTGACCATTCTGATTTATTCGCTTTTTACGGGGCTTAGTGCCTTTTCGGTGGGTCTTTATGATTTTGCCCTGTACCGGTTTTTGACGGGATTGGGAGTGGGCGGCGAGTTCGCCGTCGGTGTCGCGCTGATGGCAGAGGTCATGCCGGCCCAGGCGCGGACCGGCGCCATCGGCATGCTGCAAGCGCTCTCCGCGGTGGGTAATATCACGGCAGCGCTCATCAACCTCGGGTTGGGAATTGCCGAGGAAGACGGCCTCGTGACGAGTCCATGGCGCATCATGTTCATGATCGGCGCGCTACCCGCCTTGCTCGCGCTGGCGATTCGCTGGGGGTTGAAAGAACCCGAAGCCTGGCAGAAAGCTCGCGATCAAAAGGCAGCGTCTCCCGATAATGCCGCGTCTGGCGGAACGCAGCCGCAAATGGGATCCTACGTCGAGCTATTCCGCGATCCGGTTTGGCGCAAGCACGCCATCTTGGGCCTACTGCTCGGTTGCTCTGGCATCATCGGCTTGTGGTCGGTCGGATTCTTCACGCCCGATCTGATCCGCTACGTCCAACGAAAAGGTATGGCCACGGAAGTTTACGGCGAGGAAATTGCCGAGGCGCGTGCCAACAAAGACGAAGCACTCGCCAAGAAATGGGAAGAGATTAGTGAAAGCGAGCTGAAAGGCCAAAAGTTTGCCGATGAGCTCGTCGATCTTCAGAAAACCGCAGAGCCGTCGATCAATGGGCGACTCTCGCGCTGGTCGAGCTACACCTCGCTCATGATCAATCTCGGCGCCTTTTTCGGAATCTACGGCTTTAGCGTGCTCGCTCAACGCATTGGCCGCAAGCCGACGTTCGTCATCGCACTATCAGCCGCGTTTATCAGTACCGCTTCCGTGTTCTGGTTTCTGCAAGATTTTTGGCAGATATTCGTCATGGTTCCGATCATGGGCTTCTGCCAGTTGTCGCTATTCGGCGGCTACGCGATCTATTTCCCGGAACTCTTCCCAACCCGGCTACGTTCGACTGGTACTAGCTTCTGCTACAACGTCGGCCGATTCGCGGCAGCTCTTGGCCCGCTGGCGAAGGCGGCGCTTGAGCGGTACTTCCAAAGCCTCTCCGACGATCCCGTGCAAAGCCTCCGCTACGCCGGCGTGACGATGTGCGGCGTGTTCCTCATTGGCTTCTTCGTGCTGCCGTTCCTGCCCGAGACGAAGGGCAAGCCATTGCCTGAATAGTCCGTAGTCCTTGGTCCTTTGTCCTTGGCCTGCCGGTTTTCTGACGCGGAATAATACTGAGTATCCTCGGCCCGTGGATGTTTTTGCCAAGGACAAAGAACAAAGGACTAAGGACGATTTTAGTTGCACTCCGCCACGAGCGGCTCCGCAATTTCCTGCAAATAGAACAATCGCCCCGCGAGCGTCGGCATGTAGGTGCTCGGAATCCACGGCGTCGGCTCGTGGCCCAGCGTCATGCGCAGCGACAAACCCTGCCATTGCATGCCTCGGCCAAAACTGCCGTCGGCCCCGCCGATAATCGAATCGGCGCCGAGGAACAAAGCCGGGCCAATCGTATTGGCGAAAGCGGGCACGAGCGTCGTTCGGCTCTTGAAGCTCGTCAGGGCGTTTTGCTCAATCGTGAGCGGATGAAGCCGCGCTCCCAAGCGATGCGTTTGCGCCTTCCATTCCGCCTCTGCCTTGTATTCACCTGCGAAATGCGGCTCCCAGAAGGCGATGTGGCACACCCGGCCAATGCCGAAGACCGTGACAAGCTTCGCGCCTTTTTTCTTCAAGTCGCCGATTTGTTCCGCGTAGGTGGGCAACTCGGTCTTCAGCGCGAAATGGCGTTGCGACTTCGGCACCGTCGCGTTGCCAAGCGGCCCATAAAACGCATGCTCCATCGCGAACTGAAAGGCGCCGGAATTGTCGGCAGGCAGCGTGTTGCCCTGGGCGTCGGACCATTCGTCCATGTTGAAGCCATGCACATGCTCGCAAGAGACGCCCCACTCTTTCAGGAAATAGACGGCCCAGCGGTACATTCCCATCGGACCTACGGGAAGGATGATCGCAAGCGGTCGACCCGTTTGGCGCGTCAGCTGGATTTCGCGGGCGATTTCGTGACCCATGAAGGTATCGAAATCCGATAGAGAACCGCACGCGATCGGCTCGAACTTCGGATGCCACCACGATCGCCGCGCTGTCAGCGCGGGGCCAGCGAGGTCGGCCAGGGCGTCGATTTTTTCCAGGTTCCATCCCGCAGGCAGGAAGCCCTCCATCATCGAACCGCGGAAAGTCGTTAGCAGATTCATGGCGTACCTCGCGTTAACCTTCCCAAGGAGAATCAGTTTTTACCACGGATAACACCGATGTACACGGATAAATGCAAGAAAAAAACGGAACGCACGTACCTGTTTTCCATCCTACCGACATCGTGTTGATGCGCATTTCCGACTGCATTTATCCGTGTTTATCGGTGCTATCCGTGGTTTGTTTTTATTGTGCCACTGGCGCAAACGCAATCGAACTCTGGGGCGAATCTCATCGTAGTGTACTCCATTCGAATCGAGTGTGCTGAAAATTACGAAATGCAGTGGCCTCGCTGGGGATCGATTTTTACAATAGGCCAAAAGAAATCTGGATCAAACGCACGAGTCGAACCCAATTTGTTATTGGGAAGGCTTGTTTTTTTGTTTTTGGCATATAGGAAAACGGGATTCCTAATTCGGGAAAAATGGGTATTTTTGCACTGATAGTCCGGGACATACCGGGAGGAAAAAAGCATGAATCTGTGGCGTTACCTGGGAGTTTCTCTCTTTCTAGTCGCAGCGATCGCCTTTGTCGGCGCGAACAGTAAGTCGTTTGTCTTCGCCGGCGGCGATAAGGGCAAAACCGACAAGACCGCTCCGAAGACGGACGACAAGAAAACCGACACCAAGAAGACCGAGCCGGCCCCGAAGACCG
>CAZAFH010000046.1:0-44386 GCA_964484265.1 uncultured Singulisphaera sp. | reverse complement strand
AAGCGCCAAAGAAAACCGAGCCGGCCCCGAAGACCGAAGCGCCAAAGAAAACCGAGCCGGCCCCGAAGACCGAAGCGCCAAAGAAAACCGAAGAAACCAAGAAGACGGAAACGCCGAAGTCCACCGGCGGCGAAAAGATCGAATTCAAGGCCTTCAAGAAAGGCACGAAGACCTACCAACTGCAAGACACCGAGACCGTTCAAATCATGACGGTCAACAACCAGAAGGTCACGCAGAAGCAAAACCAAAAATTCCTCATCGAATGGAATTCGACCGATGACAACGGCAAATACGTCGTCACCCAGAAGGTCGTCGGCATCCAGATGGACATCGAAATCGGCGGCAACAAAATCAAGTATTACTCCACCGATGCCAAGAATCCCAAGAACCCGATGACCGATTTCTTTGAACAGCTGATGAAGAACGAACTGACCTTCACCGTCAGCTCCGATCTCGAAAAGGTCGAAAAAATCGATGGTCGCGACAAGTTCATCAAGGATCTCGGCGATGTCAACCCACAAATGAACTCGCTCCTCAAAGAAATCCTCAGCGAAGACGCTCTGAAGCGCATGGCTGAGCCGACCTGGTGGGCCTTCCCGCCGAAGGGTGAAATCCCGGCCAGCAAGTCCTGGAAGAAGGATAGCACGCTGTCCCTCGGACCGATCGGCAGCTACAAGACCGAATTCACCTTCACGCTCAAGGACAGCAAGGACGGCAAGGACACGATCGACGTCAAGACGAACCTGACCTATACCGCTCCGACGCAGAAGACCGGCTTGCCGTTCACCATCCAGAGCGCCGACCTGAAGACCGAAGCGGGCACGGGCTCGGCAGTCTTCGATCGCGCCAAGGGCCGATTTGATAGCTCCAAGCTGACGATGAAGCTCAAGGGCACGCTGACCATCGAAGTCGGCAACTCCAAGACCGTCGTCGAACTCGACCAAACGCAAACGTCAAGCTCGACCACGCTCGACGCCATCCCCGACTCCTGGAAGACCAAGTAATCTCGGCCTGAACGCATCAGGCATCAATACCCGAAGCCGCGGCAGAATCCTGTCGCGGCTTTTTTCGTATCGCCGATGACTTGTTTGCACGTATAAATTGATTATTCCCGCAAGCCCAGGGGCGAGCGCAGCGAACCCCTGGGATATGAAGCCTCTGCTAATTCATATCCCAAGGGTTCGCTGCGCTCACCCTTGGGCTTGCTCTATTTTCCCACAAAGGCAACGCGATGAAAATTCACGAATACCAAGCAAAAGACCTGCTCGCCGCCGCCGGCGCCGCCATTCCGCGAGGCATCGTCGCCTCGAATGTCGATGAGGTATTGGCAGCGTTCGATCAAATGGGCGGCCCCGTCGTTCTCAAGGCCCAGGTTCACGCCGGCGGGCGAGGCAAAGGCTCGTTCAAGGGCCACTCCGACCCCAAACTCGGCGGCGTGAAGTTTGTCACCAAGCGTGAAGATCTAGCCAAAATCGCCGAGGTCATGTTCAAATACCCGCTCGTCACCAAGCAAACCGATGCCGAGGGGCAAAAAGTCTCCAAGGTGCTCGTGCAGTCCGCCGCCGACATCGCCCGAGAAATCTACGTCGGTGTCGTGCTCGATCGCGGCGTAGGCGTGCCGATCCTCATGGCCTGTGCCGAGGGCGGCGTCGATATCGAGGAAGTGGCGGCCCACACGCCGGAGAAAATCCTCAAAGTCGCCATCGCTCCCGAGACGGGCCTACTGCCTTTCCAGGCGCGCCGGCTCGCTTTCGAGTTGGGCTTCACCGGCGATCAGGTCGGGCAGGCCGAGAAGATCATGACGGCGCTCGTCAAGGTCTACCTCGAGAAGGATTGCAGCATCGCCGAGATCAACCCGCTGGTGGTCACGCCAAAGGGCGAAGTGATCGTGCTCGACGCCAAGATGGTGTTCGACGACAATGCGTTGTTCCGCCATCCCGATATCGAGAAACTGCGCGACGAGACCGAGGAAAACCCCGCCGAACTCCGTGCTGCCAAGTCGGGGCTGAGCTTCATTAGCCTGACGGGCAACATCGGCTGCCTCGTCAATGGCGCCGGCCTGGCGATGAGCACGATGGACATCATCAAATACCACGGCGGCCAACCGGCGAACTTTCTCGACGTCGGCGGCGGCGCCAACAAGGACCAAGTCACCGAAGCCTTGCGCATCCTACTCGGCGATTCGCGGGTGAAGGCGGTGCTCATCAATATCTTTGGCGGCATCATGAAATGCGACACGATCGCCGGCGCCGTCATCGCCGCCTTCAAGGAAGTCAAGCCGACGGTTCCGTTCGTCGTTCGGCTCGAAGGCACGAACGTCGCCGAGGGCCGTAAAATGCTCACCGAGAGCGGTCTGAACCTGACGCCCGCGACCGACCTCACCGACGCCGCGACCAAAGTGGTCGCCGCCGCGAGCAAGTAAACAAATCAAGCCCAGGGGCGAGGTAATCCGAACCCCTGGGATCTACCCGATCTCCACCGCCTCGCGCACCTCTACTGTATCGCCGATTCCCAGAGCAAAGTAAAAATTCGTGCCCACCGTGCTGGCGGCGCCGTGGCGTCCTTGCGGATCGAGCGCGATGAATGCCACGCGCGCCGTCGGTACGCCGCGTCGGCTTGCTACGCTGATGACTCTGCGGGCGGCCAATTCACACGCCTGTTGCGGCGATTGGCCCGAACGCATCGCTTCGACCATCAGGCTGCTCGCACAGGTGCGCAGAATCTCCTCGCCCACGCCCGTGCCTCCCGCAGCCCCGGCGGTGTCGTCCACGTAAAGCCCCGCCCCAAGAATCGGCGAATCGCCGACGCGGCCTGGCCATTTGTGCGACAGGCCCGACGTCGTGCACACGCCGGCAAGCGAACCGCGGCTATCGAGCGTCAGCACCGTCACCGTGTCGTGCGGCATGTGCGAACCGATCTTGTCATGCCGGCGCTGCTCCCAAAGCGCGACGCTTTCCGGCGTGTAAAGACAATCGAGCGGAAACCCCTCCTGGACCGCAAAGAGCCGGGCGCCTTCGCCCACGAGAAGAAGGTGCGGCGACTTCTCCATGACGCGCCTGGCGAGGGCGGCGACATGGCGGATGTTCTCGACACCTGCAACCGCGCCAGAGCCGAGCGTTCGGCCGTCCATGACGCAGGCATCGAGCGAGACCGTGCCGATGCGATTCGCCAGCCCGCCAAAGCCGACGGAATCGACCGACGGATCGTCCTCGACAGCCTGAGCGCCGGCCAGGGCAGCGTCCAGCGCGGATTCGCCTCGCGTTAATAAGGGCAAAGCTGCGCGAGCAGCGATTTCGCCGAACTTCCATGTCGCAATAACGGTAGGTGGCATCGTGCGTTCCTTTGGCTGGATTTCAGGTTATTACCGCTGCAGATAAGCGTCGATCTTTTCGATATAGTGCTTGAGACGGTGATCCTCAAAGTTGAAGTCGACCAGTCCCGCGGAGGCAGAGCCGATGCCGCTTGTGAGCATCGATCGCGCGAAATCCAGGGACAGGGCCGACCAACCGCGTTCGCCGCGCTGGAGGTCGCCTGCCGCGTCGAATTTATACGGAATGCCGACATGCTTGTAGCTGACGTTTGGCCCCATCCACGGCAGCGGGAGTTGCGGCACGATGTCCCTGTCATTGACAAATCGGTAATGCACGTCGCCAAGCGGATAGGCGGCGGCGTAGTCCTCGTCGCCCGTGCGCGGTTGGCCGAAAGTGTACACTCCCGAGATTTCCCAGTCGATCTTCTGCAGCCAGCGTGCGATAAGCGTGGCAATCGCGCCGCCCAGGCTGTGGCCTGTCACCCAAACCGTGTCGTCAGGCTCCCAGGTCGCATTCAGATAACGCACGAGCGGCGTCCAGATGCTGTTCGCCGAGGTGTAGAACCCGCGATGGACGTAGCCGTCGTAGTCGCCGGTCTGATTGAAGTTGAAGTTGTGCCACCAATCCTCGGCATCGTCCGAACCTCGGCACGCGATCACGAGAGCGCCATCGATGCGGCCCGCGATGGCGAAGTTGATGCCGTCGGGACCGCTGATCGGTGCCGAATCGATGAACCTGAAATCTTCAAGCCTGTCGTCGTTGGCTTTCAGATCTTTGATGTAGGCTTTGTCGGAGAGGTGCACGAAGTATTGGGCATTGTGCACGACGCTGGCGTTAGGCGTGGGCAGGGAAAAGGGCATGGGACGCTCCTGGGGTTGGGGGGTTAAGTGAGCAATATCTGACTGGAACGAAATTCACGAGGGTCAACGCCATTGCCGCGGATGCTACGGTAACTGAGTTGAATTTTCGAGCGAGCAGAAATTTTTCAATTCAAGAAGGTGGTATCCGTCATCCAAAAGTATTCTAATTTCACGCACGCCAACACAATTCACGAGATAGACGACCGCATTGTTAAAGAGCTCATCGTCATAGGGAATAACAGTAAACCTGTTTCGTTTTTTTCCGTCGAGCCGGTGAAGAAAATGAGCCTCGCCTGGCTCCTCGTCGTATTGTCGTGCGACCAAACCTTTCTTTCGATGTACGAACGTGAAAATCTTGCCACGATAATAGTATTCGTAATACCCCTGTTCATCCTGTTCACCAATGTCTTCAAAAATCTCTGTACGAACTTCCATAGATCACCCGGTTTGGGGCTGGTCACCTCACCACTCGCCGTGCACGTCGGTCAGGCGGAAGTCGCCGGCTATACTCCAAGCGGTTGAAATTGTCACATTTGCAAAAGGAGCAAAACATTTCCGAGCCGCGACCGTGAGGGAGCGGCCGACAAAATACATCCCGGCACGGCATCCAGTTGGCCGCTCCCTTACGGTCGCGGCTCGGAAAAGCGTCAATGTCATCCGTTGAGGCTCGCCTTTTACGGTTACGGTCATTGATGCAATCTTGAGCGACGCCAGAGTTATCCTCACCCCACCACCTCGCGCACCACTTCGCCGTGCACGTCCGTCAAGCGAAAGTCGCGGCCGCTGTAGCGGTAGGTGAGGCGCAGGTGATCGAGGCCGATGAGATGCAGGATGGTGGCGTGGAGATCGTGCACGCTGACGCGATCGACCTCGGCGCGGTGGCCGACTTCGTCCGTCGCGCCATGGGAGTAGCCCGCCTTGACGCCGCCGCCTGCCAGCCAATAGGTGAAGGCGTGCGGATTGTGGTCGCGCCCTGTGCCGCCGCGTTGCACGAGAGGCAGTCGGCCGAACTCGCCGCCCCACACGACGAGCGTCTCATCAAGCAAGCCGCGGCTTTCGAGATCGGTGATGAGTGCCGCGATCGGTTGATCGGTCTCGCCGGCGAACCCCGTATGATTCGCGGCGATGTTCATGTGCCCGTCCCAGCTGCGTTCGTTTTCCTCGCCGCCGGAGTAGATTTGCACGAAGCGCACGCCGCGTTCGACCATTCGGCGAGCGATGAGACATTGCTTGGCGAAATGCTGGCAGCGCGGATTGTCGGTTCCGTAAAGTCGCTTCGTCTGCACGGTTTCGCGGTCGATGTCGATCGCTTCCGGCGCCGCCATCTGCATGCGATAGGCGAGCTCGAACGTCTCGATGCGGGCACTAAGCTCGCTATCGCCTGGCCTCGCCTGAGCCTGCCGGCGATTGAGCCGATTGAGTAAATCAAGCTGATTGCGCTGCTGCTGATCGGTCAACTCGCTCGGACGATACAGATTATCGATCGGCGCGCCTTGCGGCTTCAATGCCGTGCCCTGGTAGATGCTCGGCAAGAAACCCGCGCCCCAGTTTTGCGAGTAGCCTTTGGGCAGGCCGCGGCCAAGCGTGTCGTACATCACCACGAACGATGGCAGGTTTTGGCTTTCGCTGCCCAGGCCATACGTCACCCATGAACCGGTGCATGGGAAGCCCATGCGCGTGTAACCGGTGTTGATCTTCATCAGCGCGGGCGAGTGGTTGTTCGAGTCGGTCCAGCACGAATGGATGAACGCCATCTTGTCCACATGACGGGCGAGATTAGGGAAAATATCGGATACGTATTTCCCGCTCTGCCCATGCTGCCGAAAGCGGAACGGCGACCGCATGATCGGCCCGACATTGTCGCGGAAGAAGCCGGTATTGCGATCGAAGCCGACGAGTTCCTGGCCATCGCGGCGGATCAGCTCGGGCTTGTAGTCCCACGTATCGACATGACTCGGCCCGCCATTGATGAACAGCCAAATGATGTTCTTCGCCTTGGCGGGATGATGCCCAACGCGCGGCGCCAGCGGATAGCGCGGGTCGGGCGGCATCCAGCTCCCCTCTCCCCCCGGGAGAGGGGCCGGGGGTGAGGGAGCCTGTCCCAGCAGTTGCTGATCTCCGAGCATGCCCGCCAGCGCGATCGCGCCAAACCCGCCGCCGACGCGCGACAAAAACTCGCGGCGCGAGCCGTAGGTTGGTAAGGGCGGTGCGAAGAATTTGGGGATGTTGTGCATGTGAAAAACTCCATACCCGATTCGGTGGCTCAGTTTCAATATTCATCTTAACAAATAATCGAGTCGCTCTCAAGAAACCGAATACCTATCAACAAGATAAGAAAAGAAGGCGGAGTCGAATGACGGTAAGGGCGGCTTGAAAAATAACTTCCGTGTCTGCCGCTTGCGGCTTAGCGCTCAGTATGGTGCCCTGTTGAGCGGTAAGCCGCAAGCGGGAAATGCAAACCGGGGAGTTATTTTTCGAGCGTCAGCTTGGCCTGCCGGTCACTTGTGCCGCGAAATGGCGCAGGAGCAGCCTGGGCCGACGCTGTCTGCAATTGCCGGGCCCGCCTCTCGACGACGGTCCGATACCACGGCCAGACAAGTGAGTAAAGCGAGTCGAATAACCGGAAACAGCGGCTGAATTGACGGTGCTTCGGCGATGTATCCTGCGCGGCAGGCCATTTGGCAGGGAAAGGTGCTCAAGGCAAGCGCGGAGCGTCTGGGCTTGCAGTCCACGCTGATACCGAGGGGGCGTCGGCAAGCAGTCGATAAATCCAGGGGAAAACAATGACTCCCGACGGCTTTTCTTCCTTGCGAAGAATTTAGCCACGGAAACACATGCAATGAACGCGAATAAATGCATGATTGAAAACAAGGCCTTTGAATTCTTCCGTGTTGTTCCGTGTCCTTCCGTGGCTAATTTTTGCTCATGCTCTGTGGTTGCGGCTCAGCCGCGCTGTGTCTCTGTCTTGAAAAACCCGCTTCGTTGAATGATCCAGGTCAGGCGGGCGGCACTTTGGGAGGCGTTGTGTCTGGCGTTTGCGGCGCCGTATCGGGAGCGTATGCGTCTGGGTTTCGCGCTTTGTCGATCTCGATATATTTCTGTAGTTGTTCGCCATTCAATTTGTCGGTATTCACTTGGATTCTATCGCCATATCTGAATGCGTCGGGTGGATCGCCTTTGTTCCCCAGGCTGTCTCGCCAAATTACTTTCATTAACGTGGAGTTTTTGCCTTCCACGCGGCCGTGCGATTGGCTCAACGCCTGATCGATCGTATATGGCTTGCCGTCACTTGGATGCGCCCTCATTTTCGGTCCGATTCCGTAGGCCTTAAGCTGTTCCTTGTATTTGGCGTCTTCCACCTCCGCCCTTGACGGAATCTTTTTCGGCAGGGCAGGCTGGCTGACATCCGAATTGCCTGGTGGAGGCGGAGGAGGAGACGGCGGCGCTGCTGGCGGCCGGACTGCCGGATAGCCTGGATGACCCAGGAGTGTATCTCCGGCAGACGACTCGGGCGGTCCACCTTTTGGCCCAGAGGGCGGTTCCGGCGACTGTTGCGCGTTGCCGGGCGTCTCAGCACCACCTGCGTCTCGGCGACTGCCGGTGCTCGCTTCCGCCTTGCCCCCCCCGACGCTCACCTTCTTGGCGCCGCCCAGTTGGGCGCCGGCAGCACGACTTACATGGCCAAGGACGATATTCGTCAACACCTGGGAAGGATCCGTGAACTGATCGACGAGTTGATCCAGGAACTGTCCCCACGTCACATCGCTGCCGCTGCTTTGGGCTTTATGATAAAGCGTCTGAATCGTGAGATTGGCCGACCCGCCTACGCCACCAGCGAGGTAATCACCCACAAGCGTGGCGACTGTCTTCCGGCCAAGCGAAGCGGCTGCGGCGGTGCCCATTAACTTCTCAACAACCATGTTGCCAAGCTTGCCCCCGAAATAACTGGTGACCGCACCAACCACGGTTTCAACGGCAAGGTCCTTAAAATTGATCTTGTCCCTTAGCCCGTAGTGAACCTCGGAGGCTTGCTGCGCGAGATTTTGCGCTCCGGCAACAGTACCTCCTACAGCGGCCACACCTACCATCCCAAGCCCTATCCCCCCGGCGGCGACGGGGACGGCGGCGACGATCCCAACAACTGCCGCACTTCCTACCTTTACACCTTTCAGGCCGCCGACCACGCGATCGCCACCCCGCTGGATTCCGTCTCCGTATTCCGCAAATCGTTCATTCAGCTTAGAATACTCCCCGTCACTTTGCCGGAGTAGTTCTTCGGCGCCGGTTAGGTTACCGTCGGCGAGGGCCTTTTCTGCCTTCAGGAGCAGGATGTTGGTATCTCGAAAATCAGCGATTTCTATTTGTTCCCATGAGCCACCGTAGGCATGCACTGGCCCCGTCACCCACGAAGATGTTGACTCGCGGAGTTTGTTGCTTTCAAAAACGGCATTTTGCAGGGCCTGAATATTTGACCGCGAGTTGGCTATCCGTTGCCTGAAATCGGCAATACGCTTGGCGGCGTCAGCGGCCTTTTGTTTCTCCGCAGCGGCCGCCGTTTCGTTCATGCCTTGCACGACATCCGCAGCGAAAACCGTAGCGGTATCGATGAATGCCCTGGCAACAAGCGTGCTGCCAAACGCCTTTTGCGTCTTGGCGTCCATGAGGCCGGTGGTTGGTAAACGGTGGTCATGCTGGAGTTGCTTGATGGCAGCGCGGGTATTTTTGCCCATGATGCCGTCAATCTCGCCGGGATCATAGCCGGCCTTTTTCAGCCCTTTTTGAATGGCTTCGACTTTGGGATCCGAAACGGGTATTGAGCACTTGGCCGGCGCCGCTGCCATGCCGACCGCCGGCACAACGGGCGCTGCTGGCGCCGGCGCTGGAGCCGAGCTGACCGCGGGTACTGCCGCCGCTTGCATTTCTTGGATGGTAGCGAGAAAACCCGGATCCGCCCAAAGTACACTCATTTTGCCCACGATTTTGCTCTTTTCAAAGGATGACTGCCGCTTTAGCACTGCACAGAGTTAGATGATCGCGGACATCGCATTTGCGCTACCAGCGCTGATGTGTTGGACTCAGTTTCGATTTGACTCAATAGGCACTATACACATTTCGCCCCGCGAGCGGTTAGGAAATATCAAAAAGAAGAAAAAAGGTGGCAGGACCGAATGGCACTGCCTTGATCATGTACCAACGAATTACGTCAAAAGGGGAAGAAAAGCAGAGGGATTGCAACATCCGCCATGCGTTGATAACCGGCTCAAGCAGCAGGCGAAACAGACAGCGTTTTTTCCTCATCGTAACACGCGTGTGGATGCGATTGCAAAGTCGGTGCTGAGGTTTTTCGCAATTTTTTCTGATATATTTTGCATGCGGTTCCCTATACCCCTCCCCCGGCTTGTTGGCCAACACCCCCTAAAAGTGCAAAAAAAGGCCGAAAAAGTGCAAAAGCGCTTGGCCAACAGCAAATGGCCAAGCGCCCTGTTGGCCAGCATTACACCTCGAAACACGACGCGCAGACGATCTTGCTGTTACACGCTATAATTTCGGAAAAGAGACTGTTGATCCGCCTACGGGAGGCTTTTCCGATGACAGAACCATCCACCAGCGAACAGTTTGCCGAGGGCGATGCTCCGCATCATCCGACGGACGGGCATGCCGATCATGGTGCTGCCGTGGTGTTCACCGAGGCCGACTGGGCTGGGTTTCGTCTTGACGACTACAACGCCGGCAAGGCGGTGGTGCTGCTCGTACTGGGTATTTTTTGCATGGGCGTCGCCATCTATTCCATCGTGGCTTACACGGTGATGAATTGGAACTGAGCGGATCGCCTTCCTCCGTGCCTGTCGCACGATTGACGGGCACGCTCCACATTTATGTCGCTTTCGACTGGGGCGATGAGATTCTCCTGGATAGCGTCGCCAAGATCGTGGCGGCCTCGGCACAAGAGCTTCCACGACGTCGCCGCACTCCGCAGTCCTTTTTCTACAAACCCCCGCCGCTGCACATCGCGCTCTCGAACCATCGGCTATTTTTACCCGAAATAGGCTGGGTCGATGCGACCGTCGGCGCCACGATTTTCGACTTTGGCGCCGTCAGCATCGCGTTTCATGTGCCGTTCTGTTGGACCCAGGTCCAGCTGACAGCCCTCGCTGGCTCCCTGGCGGAAACCGCGCCGTTCGTCCGCAAGGCGCGTGAACTCATCGAGCCGCTGCACAAACGGCTCCTGCCCGCGATTCGGGATCCGCTCTGGCAGGACGATTTGAGCGAGGACTACATCGTCTTTCAATTCAACCCCGATGCGCTGACGCAGCTTGCCGACGAAACCTGGTTGGCGGGACTGGTGCATTTGGAGTCCGGAAAACTGAGCGCCGAGGAAATTGCCGAGGCGACGCGGTATCGCATCAGCTACAGTCCGATGGATCTGTTCGTGCCCGACTGGGCCGCGGCTGTGCTCGTGGATCGCGACTGCGACGACACGCTGCACGCGATAGGATTCGCCAATTTGCAACTGCTCGAATTTCGCCACATCGACAATCGGCTCGATGAAAGTCTCTCAGACATTTCCCGCCTCGTGCAGCCGTTGGCCCATTCTCGGCTCGCTTATTGGCGAATGCACGACCGTCCGCTTCGTGCATTGGGAGAGTTAAAGGTCGAGGCGAACGGCCTGTTCGAGCGCACGGGCAACGCGCTGAAGCTGGTCGGCGATCCGTACCTAGCCCGCGTCTATCGGCTCATCGCCAAGCGGCTCTATCTGGAGACGTGGATCGAGAACATCCAGCGCAAGCTCGAGGTGGCCGAGGGCGTGTATCAGGTGGTCTCGGATCAAGCAGCGGGCTTCCGCACGGAGTTTCTGGAAATCATCGTGGTGTTGCTCATCCTGATCGAGATCATCATGGCGTTTTTTCATTAGCTTACCGTAGGCATCACGCTCCGCGTGATGCAACAAACCATCACGCGGAGCGTGATGTCTACGATGAAATTACTACAGCCGATCGTTACACAAGCGCCGATTTGCTCGGCGTTTCCACCAGAAGTTGATCCAGCGCGTGATGGCGAAGAGCAGCACCGGCACTGCAAACCAGGCGACGAGGATCAGCATCGCCGTCGTTTGCAATCCGTCGATCCATTTTCGCAGCGGGTAGAGCAACATCGGAATGAGCACGCGATCGGTGAGGAAGAGCGACAACTCTTCGTGCGTCAGCAGGTCGTCGCCATCAGCCCGAGCCGCAGCGCGCAAGTCACCGAGAAAGTCGGGAACGCCATAGTCCGCGAGCTTGCGCTGCAGCTGGCGGTTGAGCAGATAATTGACGAGCGGCTGAAGCGTCCAGTCGATTACCGTTTCTGATGCTGCGCCATGCCAATCGGGGTGCTCCGCGAAGATTCGGTTCTTGGCCTGGGCGGCGATTCTCTCCGCGGCATCGGCTTGAAGCTGATCGAGCCGATCGAGAGCGCGGACGACATTCAAGGGCGGCTTCTTTTCGTGGATCTCGTCCCAGCGATCGAGATCGACCTCGCCGTCTTCGACCCGCATGTTCGCCAGGATGATCGCATCGGCCCCATAGGCGGCAACTGCGGGCAGCCATTCCTTGCCAATTCGGCTGCGCTTGATGCCGACTTCGGCCGAGCGGTACGTTCCCTCGAAAAATCCAATCGCTCCGCACAAGATCGGCAATGCGATCGTGTTTAGCGTGATTATCAAGACCGTCAGCCAAAAGCGAACGCGTGGCCACGGCAGGCGATAGGCCCCCAGCCAGCGCAGCGTGAGCGAGATCGGCAAGCCCGCGAGCAAGCCGACAAACGCGCCGAGCGAAGTCCATGCAGCGATGCGCCAAACGACGCTCCACCAGGGGAATTCGTTCCAGATCGTGCGGATGATGCCCCAGTCGTCCTCGGGCAAGTTGCAGCCGGGAACCGCTATCAGCACGCAGCCAATCCAAATCACTGACTGGCTCGGAAAGTTGTATCTGATCATCGATTTTCGCTCCGCCAGCGTTCCAGGACTTCAGGCAAGGGATACTCCGGAATCGGCACGCCGAGTTGCGGAATCGCTTGCAGCCGGCACCAGGCTCGGGTGACCAGTGCTTCCTGTTCGCGCACGAAGTCAGCATCGAGGTTCGCCTTGGCGAATATACCTGGGCACTCGACCGACGCAAACCCATCGTCCACGATGTACTGGGCCATTGCCGGATTGCAACGAATATGGCGCTCGCGCTGCCTCGGCAGTTCAAATGGCGGCACATCGCCCATGATGTAACGCAGGTACAGATCCGAATCGGTGATCGCTTCGACATCGCGTCCGCAGACATCACAGATATAACCTGTATCGCATTGCATTGAGGTTTCTCAAGCCCAGCGGGTAAGCGCAGCGAACCCCTGGGATACCGCGACATTATCCCAGGGGTTCGCTGCGCTTACCCGCTGGGCTTGATCTGTTACAATAAACTTAGTGTTGCCTTTACTATTGTGTCATGGAGCCGGTCATGAATCCAGCCACGCAAGAAAAAGAAACCGCCAGTTTTGCCGAGACCGCCATGCGCATGGGTGGCAAGAGCGAGGAAGAATCACGCCGGATGGGCGCCGTGGACAAGGCGGATGAACAGGTCGATCGGCTCTTTCGCTTCCAAACCGCCAACAGCCCGATTCATAAGGCGATCTGGGAAGGCAAAATTCCGCTCGAACTCTTTCAGCCGCCGACGCTGCCCGCGTCAGCCCCGTGCGATGCGGTCATGGCGAAATCGCTCGACATCATCCGCCAGCGCCGCGATGAAAAAACACTTCTGAACCAGGACCAAAAGCTCTCGTCCGAGACCATCGACGAACTCGCAGGCGCCGGCTATTGGGGCCTGCTCATCGATCCCAAGTACGGCGGCAGCGGCGCGCCGTTTACGCGGTTCGCGCCCTTTCTCACCAAAATGGGCACGCTCGATTCGATGACCTCCGCCATGGCCTCCGTCCATGGCTGCATCGGCGCCGTCGATCCGCTGCGCACCTTTGGCAGCGACGAGCAGAAAGAACGCCTGCTGCCCATCCTGGCGAGCGGCAAGAAAATCTCCGCCTTCGCGCTCACCGAACCCGGCGCAGGTTCCGACCTCACCGCGCTCAAAACCACCGCGACGCTCGTCGGCGATCATTACGAAGTCACCGGCGAAAAACTCTTCATCACCAACATCGTGCCGGGGCGAATGATCGGCCTCGTCGCGCTCATCGACGGCAAGCCTGCCGTGCTCATCGCCGAATTGCCCGGCGAGGAGAACGCCGAGTTTCAGATCGTCCGCTACGGACTTTACGCACTGAAGCACGCCTACAACGTCGGCATGAAATTCAACAAGTTCCGCGTGCCCGCCGCCAATCTCCTTAAACCGCCTTCGGGCGACGGCCTGACCATCGCCTATCACGGCCTGAACCTCGGCCGACTATCGCTCTGCGCCGGCGCGGCGGCAAGCATGCGCGTCTTCCTTGCCAATATCCTGCCCTGGGCCAGCTTCCGCCGAACCTATGGCCAATCGATCGACACGCGCGAGATCGTCAAACGCCGAATCGCCCGGTTGGCGGCGCTCATCGCCGGCTGCGATGCGCTCATCGCCTGGGGTTCGTATCTCGTAGACGAAGGCTATCGTGGCGAACTTGAATGCATCATCGCGAAAATCTTCGGCTCCGAGGCGCAGAAAGAAGCCGCCATCGAGCTATTCATGAAAACGCACGGCGGACGCTCGTTCCTGCACGGCCATCTCTTCGGCGACAACGTGCACGAATACCTCGCGCCATGCATCTACGAAGGCGAAGGCGACATGCTCGGCATGGCATTCTTCAAGTCGCTCGTCAAGGAGCATGGCAAAACTTACTTCGAGCCGATCGGCAAGGCGCTGCAAGCTCACGGCATCAAGGACTTCAGCATGACCAACCCAGGCCATCTGTGGAAGCTACGCCATGAGCTTGGCGCCTACGCCAAATGGACGATGGGCCGCAAGTTCCTCGGCGCCGACCGCGCGCGGGTTGACGGCCTGGATGCGCGTCTTCAGCCGCATCTGGAGTTCGCCCAGGATTTATGCCAAAATCATGCCGTGGATATTTCCAACGCGATGACGAAGCATCAGCTGAAGCTCGCCGACCGCCAGTGCCGAATGTCGGAGTTGTCGCAGCGTGTGCAGGACACGATCGTGATGATCGTGACATTAATGTGGGCCCACGGCAAGAAGACGGAAATCGCCATTGCGTCGGCAGACGTGCTGTGCCAGGACCTCAAGCGCAAACTGACGGGGGAACGCCCAAGCGATGCGTATTTCCGCACCGCCTGCGACCTGGCCGACAAGATCGTCGCCGGCGGTTTCGAGGATCTGGCGGGCGTGCCACGCGAGGAGATCATGATGCGGTATTGAGGTTTTTACGCAAGCGTTTAGCGTTCACGTGGAACACTCCGAGCGCTAAACGCAAGCGAAGTATGACAATCATCCCAGCTTAGGTTTCAGCGGTGCGGGGTAGACGGCCCAGGTGCTTGCGTAGGTCGCTTCCAGGTCCAGGTTGATGTAGCGATTGGGCCAAAGAAACAACGGCATTTCGGGCAGCGGTTCTCCGAGCGCGATCGGTTCGACGTAGGCCTTCGCGATGGTGTCCTCGCTGCGGGCCATGTAGGATGCCAACGTCAAGGGCTTATCGGGTTGAAACTCGAATTCGCCGTTGTATTCGCTCCAAATCACATGGTGTATTCCGAACGGGTCGCGCGATGTCGGCGGAAAGAGATCGATGACGAGGACATGCACGCCTTGATTCAGGAAATCTACCGTCTTTTGCACGAATTTTTGCAGACGCGCGTTGCTGGATTTGTTGCCTGGCGAAACGATCTCTATAGCTGCGATCAGGATGCCATCCACGTTGCGAATCGCCAACAGATCCTTCCGCGCGAGATAGCCCTCTGGTTCCGATTCCCACATGAACCGCGTCTTCGGCGGCGCCTCGGCGACGGCAACGCCGAAACCATTACTCAACGGCGTCTCGCGTTTTCCGTTCGACGCGGGGCGATCCTCCACGGCGAGGACATCTGGGTAATAGCCGTCAGCATAAAGTTCGCCGATGGCATAAAGCCCCTCCGGCAGGCGGCCTTCATTCAGCCAGTTGGAAAGTGAAACTACCCAATTTTGATGAAACCAGTGAAACATCCCGTCGCTGACACGCGACCAATTGTGAATCGGCATGGCGGCATCCCTCGTATGTTGGCGCTCTCCTTCCATCATACGCGAATCACATCCACCCCGCGGATTCTTCGCGCACGATCGTCTCGATGGCGTCGATCCATGCGGGGTGGTCGTTAAGGCACGGGCAGGCGTGCAGCTTATCGCCGCCGGCGTGTTGGAACGCTTCCCGCGACTCGTGGCCGATCTCGTCCACGGTTTCCAGGCAGTCGGCCGTGAATCCGGGCAGCGCGACGAAAAGTTTCTTCTTGCCCGCCTGGGCCAACTTTTCGAGCACATCGTCGGTGTACGGTTTCAGCCAGACCTCGCGGCCAAAGAGCGACTGGAACGTCTGCGTCCAGGTTTCGCGTTTCCAGCCAAGCTTCTGAATCAAGGCCCGCGTCGTGCGTTTGACGTGCGTGGCGTAGGGATCGCCGGCCGTGGCGTAGCGTTTCGGAATGCCATGGAAGCTCAGCACGAAATGATCGGGCTGCCAGCCGAGCTTTGCAAGTTCGTCATTGATGAGCTTGGCCATCGCATCGATGTAGCGCGGATGTTCGTAGTACGGCGGCACGATACGCAGTGCGGGCACGCGGCGTTGTTTCAGCAAGCACTGGAAGAGCACGTCGGTCGCCGAGGCGGTGGTTGTCGCGGAGTATTGCGGGTACATCGGGAAGACGACAAGGCGATCGACGCCAGAGCGGATCATCTCATCGACGACTTTCGCGACAGGCGGATTGCCGACTTGCATGCCGAAACGAACGGGGATGTTTGGGAAGCGAGCCTGAACAAGTTCGGTCTGACGCTTCGTCCAGTGCATCAAGGGCGAGCCGGTCTGTTTGTCCCAGATACGCGCGTATTTGGCGGCCGAGGCGGCAGGGCGGCGCCAGAGAATCAGCTGGAAGATCAACGGCCAATACCAGGGCGGATTCTCGATGACGCGCGGATCGCCCAGAAATTGCTTGAGGTAAGGACGCAACGCTTCCGGCGTCGGAGCGTCCGGCGTTCCGAGTTGAATGATGAGAACGCCTAGCATGAAAATCAACCAACGGGGTGTGCGTGATTCAGATTCGGGGCGAAATTCGAAATGCAAAACACGAAATCCGAAACAAACTCCAAATCCAAATCAAAAAAGGCTCGTTCGGATTTGGCTATTTGAATTTTGTTTCGAATTTCGGTTTTCGGATTTGCGATTTCGTTAGGCTTTCTTCTTGCAGCCCGGTCCTTCTTTGGCGTCTTGCTTTTCGGTGATGTGGCCATCGCCAGCGGCCTTGATGGCGGCGGAACGCTCGGCGTTCATCGGCGTGTAGTGCTGCCACTGGGCCGGGACATTCGCCTCGGCGAAGATCGCCTCCACGGGGCATTCCGGAACGCAGGCTTCGCAGTCGATGCAATCCGCCGGATCGATATACAACAGCACGTCGTCTTGGTAAAAGCACTCGACCGGACAGACTGCCACGCAATCAGTGTATTTGCAGTCGTGACACGGTTCGCAAACAGTATGCGTCATGTTTCCCACCCGTTTTCAGCCCGCCGCTGAAAGAGTATATGAACAAAAACCCACCTGCGGGACAGTGGAGTCATTTCTTCTCTTATCGTAGTATCGGTAGCAAAAAATGACGAAATGTCCAGTGGAACGTCCAGTCGCGTGGATCCGGCGAGCGGGGATAAGTATCCAGACGAATACCTACCCACGCTCGCGTTCGCAATTGGTTACGGCAATACCTTCGTCTTTACGTCATTGCCAGGCACCGGATCGCCGGGCGTGAGGCGTAGCCGATAGTTGCCAGGGCCGGTGTACGATCCCTGCACGGTCGTCGAGGCGCCGGGCGCCAGCGTCGGGATCGTGATCGGGTCCACGATCGGCACGGGCGTCCATGCTCCCATGAAGAACTTCTCTATCCGCCAGGTCCGCCCGCCGCTCATGAGGTAGGCGCCTGGGCCGTTGTTTTTGATCTGCGCCTTCACATGGGTGCCGACCTTGATCACGAAGGCTGCCTCCAGGTCGGGCATGGCGGGCATTACGAACGACTGCGCGTCGTTGAGGTGATGCGGCGGAGCGTCGCCCGGGCTGACGAACGCTTTGTAGTTTCCCGGCGACAAGGGAATCGCGAGGAAGGTGCGCGTCGCGCCGGGAGCCAGGGCGCCGATGAAGCCGTGATCGACGATTGGGCCGCCGGGCAGCTTTTGCGTCTTGAGGCGAGCACCGGCGGGAGCGTTCAGTCCGCCGATGTTTTTGACCTTGATCGTCGCCTTGCCTGCCGACACGCTGACAGGCAGGATGTCGTGATCGAAGAACGCGGCGATATTGAACAATTCGCTATCGTTCGCATGGTGCGGTGGAGCATCGCCGGGCGAGATGAAAGCCTTGTAGGTTCCAGCCGGGAAAGGGATGTTGAGGAAAATTTTCGTGCTGCCGACATTGAGCGCTCCGATCGGGCCATGATCGACGATGGGGCCACCGGGCAGCTTTTGCGTTTTCAGATGTGCGCCGGCGGGAGCGTCGGCGGTGCCGATGTTCTTGACCTTCATCGTTGCTTTCCCTGCCGAAGGGAAGATCGGCATCAGGTCGAGATCGACGAAGGTCTTCTTGGCGACGACGAAGAACTTCTTGTCGTTGCCACTGTTAGGCGGCATATCGCCCGGCGTGACGAAGGCGCGATAGCTACCCGCGGGCATAACGAGTCCGGGGAACGCCTTGATGCTGTTGACGCCCAACGGACCAATCGGGCCGTGATCGACGATGGGACCTGCGGGAAGCTTTTGCGTTTTGAGGTGCTGGCCAACACCCAGCGGCGCCGTGCCGACGTTCTTTACCTTCAACCACACCTTGCCCGCGGCAAATGCGACAGGCAGTACGGCGGCATCGGAGTAAGACGCTGCCGTGATCGTGAAAGTACGCTTATCGTTAATGTGGTACGGGATATTGTCCCCGGGCGTCACATAAGCGACATAATCCCCGGCTTTCAGTCCGATCAGGAAAAACGTCTTCACGCTGTAGTGATAAAGCGGCCCAATCGGCCCGACGTCCTCGGGTAGCGAACCCGGCGCGAGCCGTTTCACGAACAGCCGACGCCCCATGTTGTTGCCGAAGTGCCCGAGGTTCTTCACGCGCACCATCGCATTGGAGCCGACGGTGAACACAGGCATCACTGCCAGATCTCGAACGATCGGAAAGTCCGGCGGCAGCGGGAAGGGCACGTCGTCCCACGGGATCTCCGGGATCGGCGGCGGGATCGCTTCGCCTTCGCTGGGCAGATCCTGCTGGCCGACCATGTCCGAATCGCCGGCGATCACGCCTTTGTCCTTGTCGTTGGAAAAGATGAAGGTGTACGTCTCGACGCCTGGCGAGGTATAGACGTGCTCGCCATCCTCGGTTTTCTCAGGCACTAGCCAGGCGTCCTTCGACTTGTATTTCAGCCACTTTTGCGTTGCGGAGTTCGCCCAGATTCGCATTCGGCTAGCGGCGACCGGTTCATCGTTGCGCTTGACTTCGATTTCTTGGCCGGCCTCGATCTCGAAGCTGAGCGCGTCGGTCGAGTTTGCCGGGCTATCGGGAACCCAAACCCAGGCGTCGTCCTTGGGAGTACGGAATTGCAGGAACACCGTGAGCTTGTCGCCGGTGACATTGCTGATTTTGAGGAACCGCTTGTTCTGAAGGACGACGTCGTCCTTGTCGCCGAACGATGGCTTTTCGTCCTTTGGTTTTGGATCGTCCTGGGCAAACGAAGATTGGATCGGCATGGCGAACACCGTCGCACAGACCGCAAGATTCAAAAAGTTTCGCATCATAATTCGAGGCCCTCCGCGAAATGACGTGAGCGGTAAGGAATTCTTGGCCGCGCCAGCATTATCCTACCGTGAGTTGTCAACCATCATCAGACCGCCAACCGGCGCCTGATGTTTATTTTAGAACGATCCCGCAGCGAATGCTTGCAGATTATTTTTCAATTGCATGCCCCATTCCCTGGCTGGTGAAGTCGAGGAACTCATGTCGCCGAAAGGGAGGTGTTGCTTATACTGACCCGTAGAAAGCCGCCATAGAGTTCAGCAACCCTTTCCCGAATATGGATGACTCCGATGCAAATCATTGACGAACATCGCACGAACCGTCGCGAATTTTTGGCTGCCTCAGCTGCTGCATCTTCAATCTTGTTGGCTCCATATTTTGGATCCGCGCAACCGGCGTCTTTACAGCGCATCCAGCGGTCGGCGATGCCGTTGGTGCTTGAAACGCCGCTCGAAGCGTTTGACCGATTCCTGACGCCAAACGAACTGTTCTATGTTCGCAACCATTTCCCGACGCCAACAATCGATGCAAACACCTGGCGTTTGCGCGTCGAAGGTGCTGTCGAACGGCGCATCGAGCTTTCTCTTGAAGAACTGCGCCGCATGCCGACACGCACTGTGCCGATGACGCTCGAATGCGCGGGCAATTCCCGGGCGTCGCTCATGCCCGCCGTTCGCGGTCTGCAATGGGGCAACGGCGGAATCAGCACTGCCGAGTGGGCGGGCGTGTCTTTGATTGACGTGCTCAATCGCGCCGGACTTCGGCCCAATGCGGTCGATGTCGTTTTCGAGGGCTCAGATCGAGGCGAAATCCAGGCCGAGCCGCGCACTCCGGGTGTCGTGCAGTACGCCCGCAGCATCCCCTTGGCCAAGGCGAGGCAGCAGAATGTCATTCTCGCGCATCGCATGGGGAATGCCGACCTCCCGCCGAACAACGGCTTCCCGTGCCGGGCGATCGTACCCGGATGGTACGGAATGGCTTCCGTGAAATGGGTCACGCGCATCATGGTTACCGATCGGCCCTTCAACGGCTACTTCCAATCGATGGAATACAGCATCTACGAACGAAACCAGGCGCTCGTCACCGTCACGCCTGTCTCCGAAATGAACGTCAAGTCGATTATCTTCAGCCCGACCAACATGCAACGCATCGCACGCAATACCGAGGTTCGTATTCGCGGCATCGCCTGGACGGGCGACTCCGAGGTCACACGCGTCGATGTAAGCACCGACAATGGCCAACGCTGGACGCCGGCACGCCTCGTCGGAGAGGCTCGAGCGAACTGCTGGCGGCAGTGGGAATTGACCTGGCGAACCCCCGCGAATGCCGGGCGGACGACTCTCATGGCGCGTGCGACCGACGCGCGTGGCAACACCCAGCCGCTTCGGCGCGACACCGATCGACGCAGCTACATCATCAATCACGTTCTGCCCATCACGATTGAAGCGGCCTGATGGATCGGTCGTGCCATTCCATTCGCTGAAGCAGCGCCAATCGCGCTCGCACCCGGTATATTATCCCCATTCAACGCGCGTCATTTCCCTTCGTGAAGGATCGACCCGAATGGCCGACATGAACGCACACCTGCCTATGTTTGTCAGGCGGCGCGACGGCAGCCAGGTGCCGTTTGACGCTGACCAAATCTGCCAAACACTATTCGAGGCGGCGGCGAAACTCGGAAATCCCAGCGCGTTCCTGGCTCGCGAGCTTACCGATGTCGTGCAGCACTTCTTGTCCCTAGAGGATTGGCCCAGCATCACCAGCACGGCACAGATCGCCGACTTCGTCGAAAAAATCGTCAGCGAAGCCGGTCAACCGGCATTGGCACGCACCTTCGGCGAAATGCAGCGCGACATCACGCTGAAGGCGCCTCGCGGCGAACAACAGGCCACCGAAGCTCGTCCTCACAATGCCGACCAGCTGATTGCGCGTTGCTTTGAGGCGTTCGAACGTGAGGCGATTTTTTCGCCCGATGTTTCCGCGGCGCTTGCCGACGGGCTGATTCGTACCCTATCGCCCGTCGCGCCGACGGCACTCGCGAGTCTTGTCCTCGATACGAGGCAATTCGCCGAGTTGCCGTGGTGGGGAGAATTCGCGAACTGGCGCGACGCCGGCGGCGCGGCCTGGATCGTGGACGGGCCGGAATGGTTATGCACGGGGCAGATGAATCCGTCGTTCACGTCGCATTTGTCTGAACGACTATTGGCTCTGCCGACGCTCGCCAGCCGATCGGTCGAATTGCATCTCAACTGCAGTCAGCCGCCTGCATGGGCGCAGCCTTTTCCCGCCCGCCCGCTGTTCAATCTTGGCGAGGACGACGCCAACGCCGCCGATCGAGGCAGCTTTCTGGATGGCTTGCTGGAACGCTGGAAAGCGCTCGACGTTGCCGATCCGCCCACGATCGCCTGGCACCTGGACAGCGCCGCCTTTGCGGATCACCAACGATCTCAACGGCTCATCACGCTGCTCCGCCAGGCGCTTCATGGCCGAGTCGTGCGGTTTTTCTTCGATCGCCCGAATTCAGCGATCACGCTCGGCAGCGGTCTCGATCGCAAGACGCCTGGCGTAATCCTGGAGGTTGGGCTTGACCTTGCAGCGTTGATGCGAAAGACGAATGCCCATCTCGATGCGGTTGGATTTTTACAGAAACTCCCGAGCCTCGTCCGCCTGGCGGTCAGTGCCATTCGGCAGAAGCAGGCCTTCGTGAAATTGCACGCGAAGAATCCGCTCGTGGCCTCGGCGTTCACCATCGAGCGTTCTGTCGGCGTCATCGTTCCGCTCGGCCTGGCTGAAGTCGTGCGAGCGCTGACCGGCGAACGGCTGACGCGCAGTCCGCTGTCTCTCGATTTCGCCGAGCGCATCTTGTCCCGAATAAAAGCGACGCTCGAAGACGCTAGTCGATCCGCCAATGTCGAACTGCGTGTCGATAACCCGACCAACGCAGAACCGTGGTCATCGGATTCGGCACTACCGATCGACGAACAGCTCGTGCTCGCCGGCCGTCTCCACGCTGCCGCCGACGGCGGCGCGGCGATTTTGCCCATTGATGCGGATTCTGATCCGGAAGCCCTGTCGCGCCACCTCCGCCGTGCGCTGGAGACGTCCACGGTTCGCAGCGTCACGCTGTGCCGAACTGCCAGCGGCGTCAAACAAGCGGAATTGGCGTTGTAGTCGGCGGGGCTTCTGGGCGGACAACACGAGCCCAGGGACTTGCGGCCCTGGCTATTGGCTAGCGCCGCTTCGCGACTCAAAGGCCTAAATTCAACAACTTGCGCCTCGGCAAAAAATCGACATTGCAATACAAATCACTCAACACGATTCGCTCAATTCGCCCGACTGTTGGAGATCGAAATGCCGTTGGTACTCGAATGTGCGTGTGGCAAAAAACTCAAGGTGCGCGACGAATTGGCGGGCAAGAAGGTCAAGTGCCCCGGCTGTGCCAAGACGCTACCCGTTCCAGCGTCAGAACCGCAGGAAGATGCTCCCTTTGTCATCCCCGTCGAGCCGCCAGTCGCGGCGCCGCCCAAGAAAACATCGAGCGACGTGTCGGCCGAACCGCTGCCGAAGCCGCCGGGCAAAAAACCGCCGCCGCCGAAATTCGACGACGAGGAGAATCCAGAAGAAGACGAGGCCGAAAGCAAAGACGATGACGACGTGGACGATATCCCAATTCCGAATTGGGTCTTCCCCGGGACCCTTAGCAACGAGATCATGGCAATCGCAAAGGAAGGCATCTGGTTCGTCTCTCTCAAAGGCGAGGCTCTCAAGAAAGCCACGCGCAGGCTTGAAAAAGGCATCCACCCCGCCGAGGTTTTTGGGGAGAAAGCATACTTTTTCCCGTGGGATACGATCCAGTCGATCTACTCCAACAAGAAACTGCGCGGTTTCACGATCAACTATACCGCTGGTGATGAATCCCAGACCAAAGCCCTGACGCCAAGCACCCATGCGGAACGCGACGATATCTTCAAAGCCATCGAGAAACTCCACGGCGACGACTGGAAACGCACCGTTGCCAAGCACACGTCGATAACGGCAATGGTCATCCCGTTCACGGCAATGGTCATCACCGGCGCCATCTCCGTCGGTCTGGCGGTGCTTTCGCTGCTCGTCGGCGGAGACTGGGAAGGCCGAGGCCGAGGCGCCGCGCTTGCCGCCCTTTTGAACTTGCTCAACTGGCTTGGACCGCTGGGCACGTGCGGCATCGGCATTCTGATCGGCGGCGGCATCATGATCTGGATGCTCGTACGAATGATCGACCCGCCCATCGACGTGACGCTCACCCCGCTGCCCCCAAACCGCAGGAAGAACGACGACGACGATGACTGACGCCGCTTGCGGCAATTGCAAAATTGGAGGTTAATATCGCACGCCCGCGCGGAGTGCGAGACCGATCAGGCCCATGTTGCTGCCGCTCGCCGAGCCAGGGCCGACCATGTCGACGTTGCTCATGTTGCCAGCGCCCCACCAGACTTGCCCGTGAAAACCTGCCTGCAAAAACACCTTCGCTCGTCCGATGCAACGCTGATACTCCGCGCCGACTTCGAGTTCGCCCACGGGAATCACTTGCGTCTGGCTTCGCGAAAATTGCTGAAAGGTCACGCCGTTGTTGGCTGTCTGAAATTCGCTCTGATGCCCGAACAGCACGGAACCATAGACCTGGCTGTAGATCGCGAAGCCAGATTCGCCGATTCGGCGTTTCGTGTCGAACGAGATCGATGGCCCGACGCCATGCATGCTGTGCCCGCTGGCGAGATTGATGGCCGTTCCGGGTCCGTTCAGTGCGGCCTGATAATCGAGGTTCAGGTAGGTGTAGCGTACGCCCGCGCCGAGGATGTGCGTCCAACGTGGACCATCCCAGGTGCTGGTGGCCTGGAAATCGACGACATCGGTCGTGAGGTTGCCTCGCGTCGCTATCGTTCCGCCAACCGCGGTCTTGCCGATCCCGAGCGTGGACGCGCCAACGACGGTCTCGCCCGGAGCGGCGGTGTAACCTGCAGTGTAGTTGCGATCGAAGAGGAACCATCGCGCTCGCACGCCGTAGCCGCGTTCGCTGGTGTAGTCGAGCCGGACCATCGGGGCGGCGTCGAACGAGGGGTTGAAGTCATTCTGCTGGGACACGTTGCCCGCGTTGCGATTGATGACGAAAGCCGGGTTCGTGTTGAACGCAGGGTGGAAGAAGTAGACGCCGGCCTGAATCGCCCATTCACCCGTGCGAGTGCGCTCCGTGTTCGGTCCCTTGGCGTCTGGAAATGTTGTTGGCATTACGACGCCGTTGTTCACGGAATCGCCAGGCGGGGTAGCGTTGATTTGCGTCGGAGGCAGAATAACGCCATCGGCATGAAGCGATTGGACGCAGCCAAATACGGCGAAGAGAACGAGGAAGAATCGGCGTGGCCTGCTCATGGAAAAGTCCTTTTCGCCGCGAGTAGAATCGAGGGAATCTCTTCGGGCATGAAGAGGGGCTATCGCTATGGATCGGCTATCGATATGGCAGACTTCATCAGCTGCCGTGATTTCCGCACCAGATGAAGTTTGCCTGGTTGACGTAATCGGTGCATTCGCCCGAGTCTGGCGCGCGGCCTGTAGACGTCAGCTGCAAAAAGGGGTAATGGAGAAGAAATGCAAAAGAAAAACCCTCGCGAAAGGGATTCGCGAGGGTTAGATTTTGGATTAATAACGGCTGCCGCGGCCGCCGCCGCCACCGCCGCCGCCGTAGCCGCCGCGGCCGCCGCCGCCGCCGCCACCGCCACCGCCACGGCCGCCGCCGCCGCCGCCACCGCCACGAGGACGCTCTTCGCGGGGACGAGCTTCGTTAACGGTCAGCTTGCGTCCGCCGATGTCCTTGTCGTGCAGAGCCGAGATGGCCGCTTGGCCTTCCTCGGAGCTGCTCATTTCGACAAAGCCGAAGCCTTTCGAACGGCCGGTTTCGCGGTCGATGATCACCTGGGCGGACAATACCGTCCCGTGTTGCTGGAACAAACTCTGCAGATCGCTGTCGGACATGCTATACGGCAAGTTCCCGACATACAACTTCATAGCCACGGAGGGCCTCCTAAGAAATAACTCACGCAACACGGAAAGAACCTGACATAGGCTGACTCGGTCGCATGAAAAGACTTCGCAAAACTCAGAAAAGGGATAGCAGGACAGGAGACAAAAATGGGGATACCGACGTGGTGATCTCTTCCATTAACCGCTCTGCACTAGCCCAACAATTCTTTACCTTAAACAGATTTTTCAAAGAATGCAAGAGCATTTTTTCGACTTTTTTCGAATTTACAGATTCATGCCAGAGAAGAAATCAAGCCGCTTCGTAGTGGTCTCTCTCTTCACAGCCAACCGACGATCGCGTCACAAAGCTCCGCACGTTTACCCGTGTAGAAATGGTCGGCCTCCGCAATCGTCGCGACGCTCAATGGACGCTTCGTGCTCGCCAATTCGGCCACCGCCTCCGGCGCGGCACGGAACGCCATGTTATTGGCAACTTCGATGCCGCCGAAGGTCACCAACGTCGGCACGCGCATATAGCGAAGGTGCTGCAAAAAATTGTAGCGCTCGTCCGGTCCGTATTTCTCCACATAGCCCGCTGCCGTGATCGCCATCGGCAACGGCAGCGAAACTTCCAGCAACGCCGACGGCGTGCCCGCTTGAATCAACGCTTCCGACTGACGATACGACTCCAAGAATCGCGGGCCTTCGGGATTCTCGCAGAACCACGCATACGAAAGCCGAGGCGGCGAAATCGCGATCGCGCGCTCGACACCGATGCTATCATCCTGCGCCAGCGCGTAGATGCATTTGACCGCGCCAAGACTATGCCCGCCCAGAATCACGCGCGGGCCGACAGCCGCCTTGAGAAAATCGACCCAGGCCGCGAGATCGTGCCGGCAGTCGTCCACGCATTCATAGGCCGCGCCGAGTCGCCGGCCGCCCTTGGACGTGACCGCATTGCTGATGCCATCGTGCCCGCGTGTATTGACGCGCAAGACTGCGATGCCGCGCTGAAGAAAGCGCTCGCCCAGAACGTCGAATAGCGCCGAGGCGTAAAAGTTTCCACCCGTGCCGTGCACGAAGATGACACCGTCTGCCGGCGCGTGCGACGACGACACAGCACGCTGCAGCATGCCATCGAGGCGAACGCCATCGCGCGTGGTGACCTGCACGAGATCGACTTGCATGACAGCCTCCAAGCCCAAGGGTGGGCTGATGAAAACCTTTGAAAACTCGCACGGATTCGACAGTATCCAACGCACGAAATCTTGGCGCGAAGTGCTCCCTCTCCCACCGGGAGAGGGAAGGGGTGAGGGCCGCTTGACGATGGCAATGCGAGGAAATTCACAGCATTGCAAACAACCTGCGTCCCTCACCCCCGACCCCTCTCCCGGTGGGAGAGGGGAGAAAGTTGCGATGTAGCACTAGTACAACAACACGCCGCCGCAGATGTTGTAAGCCTGGCCGGTGATCATGCGGGCCTCGTCGGCGGCGAGATACACCGCCATCGGGGCGATGTCTTCGGGTTCGAGTCGGCCGCCGATCGGCGTCATCGCTTGCTCGATCTCCGCGAACGAAATTCCGCGGCGCTGGGCGTCGTACTCGATGCGTTTGTCATTCATGACCGTATGCACCGGACCCGGGCAGATCGCGTTGACGGTAACGCCTTCCTTCGCGACTTCCAGTGCCAGCGTGCGCGTCAAGCCAAGCAACCCGTGTTTGCTCGCGGTGTAGGCGGCGCCATGCAGGCTGGGCAGCTTGCCGTTGATCGACGCGACGTTGATGATTCGGCCCCACTTTTTCGCGAGCATCGCCGGCAGCACGGCCTTGCTCAGCTTGTAGGGGACGGTGAGATTGAGATACAGCGTCATTTCCCAGAAATCGTCGTTGAAATTGACAACCGGCTTCGGATCGGAACTGGAGCCGATGCCGGCATTGTTGACGAGAATCTCGACAGGCCCGAGCTTGGCGTTGACGTCTTTCATTAACGAGGAGACGGCATCCTTCGCCAGCAAATCCGCGACGAGGCCGACCGCCGTCCCGCCCGCGGCTTTGATCACGCCGACCGCCTCCTCCAACTCCCCGGCGGTGCGCGCGGTCAGCGCGACGCGCGCCCCGGCCTTCGCCAGCGCGATGCCAATCGCCCGCCCGATCCCTCGCCCCGATCCCGTCACCAGAGCAACGCGGTTTTTTAGGTTCGTCATTGGTCATTTGTCCTTCGTCATTAGTCAGTGGTCAGTCGGAGTATGTTGATTTATGATAGAAGAGATAGACAACTGTGTCGGAAGTGAAGGCTAATCGACTTTCGACGAATGACTAAAGACGAATGACCAAGGACCAATGACTAATGACTCCTCTACAATCCCTGATCGCCGCCGGCACGAAACTTTGGCTTGATTCGATCGATCCGGATTTGGTGAAGCGCAATCGCGCTCTTGGCGCGACGGGTGCGACGTCGAACCCGATCATCATTGCCGATTTGATCAAGACGGGGCGCTTTGATGCCGACCTTGTCAAACTGATGCAAACCGGTCTGGATGACGAATCGGTCGCCTGGCAGGTGACGGATCAACTCGTACGTCAGGCCCAGGCGGTGTTCCAGCCAGTTTGGGAAGAGACGAAGGGCGATGATGGCTACGTCAGCTTCGAGCTGGATCCGCTGCTCGAAGATCCAACGCTGAACATGCCGTTGGCCGAGCGCACGCGGCGATATGTCGAGTTGGGCAAGAAGTGGAGCGCGGGCCATACGAACCGCATGATCAAGATTCCCGCGACGCCTGCCGGGCTTGCCGCAGTCGAAGACTTGACGGCCGCGGGCGTCACGCTCAACGTGACGCTCATCTTCACGCCGAGGCAATATAGTGCGGCACGCGATGGTATCTGGCGCGGCGCCCAGAAGCTCGGCAAGCTCGACAAGTTCAAGTCGGTCTACAGCATCTTCGTGAGCCGCGTGGACGTATACACCGAGCAGCATGTGCCGCAACTCTCGGCTGACGCTCAGGGGCTCGTCGGCATCGTCAATGCCAAGCAGATTTGGCAGATGAATCAGCAGTTCTGGGCCGATAAAAAACTGCCGCTCAAGCAGGAAATGATTTTCGCGAGCACCGGCACGAAGAAAGCGAGCGACAAGGCGTGGAAGTATGTGGAGGCGTTTGCCGGTTCCGACATCGAAACCAATCCGCCCGCGACCAACGATCTGACCGAGGCGAGCGGCCAATCGTTCACGCGTCAGTTGGACAAGCTGCCCGCGCAGAGCGTGCTCGCCGAAATCGCGAAGCTCGTCGATTTGCAAAAGCTCGAAGACACGCTAATGTCCGAGGGCATCAAGAAATTCGCCGACCCGCAGAAGGCGCTATTGGCGTTGATCGTGAACAAACGCAAGGAATTGGCGAAGTGATGGTTTAGGCGCTCGCCTCTGGTGAGCGCGGGCCGATTGACGAAACGCGAGGATAGGCCATGTCCACCGTTACGCTCGAATTCGCAGCAGCACAGTTTGACCAGCTCATTGCCAGCCTTCATCCCGGCGACGAGATTGTCATCACTCGCGACAATCGCCCCGTTGCCAGGCTGGTTGCAGAGAAGCCCGCTGCGCCGCCTGCGAAGCGCCAACTCGGCACGATGAAAGGATCCGTCGTCTACATGGCGCCCGACTTCGACGCTCCGCTTGACGAATTTCGGGAGTACATGGAGTGAAGCTTCTCTTGGATTCGCACGCCGTCATCTGGGCCGTAAACGATCCGGCGAGCCTCGGCGCACGTGCCAAGATCGCGCGTGAGGATTTGAGCAATCAACTGGCGGTCAGCGCAGCAACAATTTGGGAAATAGCAATCAAAGTTGGCCTCAAGAAACTGGATCTGAAACGACCGTATCAAGACTGGATGCAGCAAGCAGTCATCGACCTTGGGCTCGAACTGTTATACCTTCGACAGGTGACATTGACGCTTTTCCGAGCCGCGACCGTGAGGGAGCGGCCAACAAGATCTGTTCCGGCAAGGTATCCGGCTGGCCGCTCCCTCACGGTCGCGGCTCGGAAATGTTTCGGTCCGTCGGCAAATGCGACAATCTCCACCGCGTGTAGTATAGCACAAGCGATCGCAGAAAATATTTCCGTCGTCAGTGCGGATTCGCAATTTGATCAGTATGGACTGACGCGAATCTGGTAGGTTGTTTTAGCCGCCCGCCCTCGCTCGCCAAAGGCGAGCGGCTAGATCTTTCGTCTACTTCGGCGTCACCTTCAGTTGCAGCTCTTTGCCGTCGCGCAGGATTCGAATTTCGAGCGGCGTGCCGGCTTTTTGCGTTCGCAGGACCGACATGTAGCCCGTGACGTCCGGCACGGCTTTGCCGGCGATCTGGTTGATGATGTCACCCTTCTTGATGCCAGCAGACGCCGCCGGGCCGCCGGCGGCGACGGCTTCGATGCGAACGCCCTTGCCTCCGAACTCGTAGTCAGGCACGATGCCAAGCTTCGGAAAAGTCCCGCCGCCGCTCGTGAACTGGCGCGGCTGATAAACGACGGCATAGCGCTTCTCGCTCGTCCGCAGATCGTTGATGACTTTCTCCGCGTAGTCGGCGATTCGTTTCATGCCGGGCACGTTGATCTTGTCCGACGTGTCGCTCGGTTTGTGGTAGTCGGCGTGCAAGCCGGTCCAGAAGAAGAGCACGGGGATCTTTTGGCCATAGAACGAATCGTGATCGCTCGGCCCGTATCCGCCGGGCTTCTTGACGAGATCGAGACCCGGATTGTATTTCGCGACCAGGCCGTCGAATTCCTTGGCCGTGCCCACGCCTTCGACGAGCAGCTTGGTCTTTTTGGTTTTCGGATCATCGACGAGACGGCCAACCATGTCGAGGTTGAACATGGCCGCGGTCGATTTGATCGGGAACAACGGCTCCACCCGCGTGTAGTGGCGCGAGCCGATCAAGCCTCGCTCTTCCGCGGTGAACGCCATGAAGACCATGCGTCGGCCGTCGCGATTCTTCAGGCCGGCGAAACGGCGGCTGAGCTCCAACATCGTCGTCGTGCCCGAGCCGTTATCATCAGCGCCGTGATGAATATCCTTGCTGCCCTTTACTCTGCTCCCGATGCCGCCGAACCCGAGATGATCGTAGTGTGCGCCGACGACGACCGTTTCGTCAGCGAGTGGGCCGCTGCCATCGACATAGCCGATCACGTTTCGGACCATCGTGACTTGGCGCTTTACCTTGATGTCAACGGCGATCGACCAACCCTTGAGCACGGCGCTGCGCGGCTTCAGATCGCCTTCGATGGCCTTTTCGGTCTCTTCAAGATCCTTGCCCGTGCCGTCCTTGAGCACCATGTCGATCACGGAACGCTTGATCTGGATGAACGGCACGGAAACCGTGGAGATGCCCTTGGCGAGAGAGCCGAACGGGATCAACGCGTCGCTGCCCTTGGCGGTTTTCAACTCCGTGACGTCGTTGACGAGAATTGCACCGGCAGCCTTGTGGCCCTGTGCGTTGAATTGCTTGATCTCCAGGCCGGCGAGCTCGTCCTTGTTCGGCCCGTCGAACGGCTTGGCCTTGTCGTTCCAGTTCGGCAGTCGGCGAATCGTGATGACCACCTTGCCCTTGGCATCGATGCCGGCATAGTCGTCGTAGGTGATGTCGCGCGCCGTCACGCCGTAGCCGACAAAGGCAAGCGGCGCGGTGAACTTGCCAGGGGCCGACGAACCCATGACTTCGAAGTCGGTCCCTTGCTTGAGTTCGATCTTCTTGCCCTTCGGCCCGACGAGTGTCACCGTGCTGGCGCCGTCGAGTTGCCCGCCCGTCGCAAACGGGAACGGCTGAAAGTAGGTGCCGTTAACGCCGCCAGGCTTCAGCCCAGCGGCCTTGAATTGCGCAGCGATATAGTCGGCGGCCTTGTCAAGACCCTTCGTTCCGACGCCTCGGCCTTCGCATTCATCGGACGCCAGGAAGGTGATGTCCTTTCGCATCCGATCCACGATCGGGTCGGGCGTCTCCTGGGCGACGACCGGAACGGCAAACAGACCGAAGACGAGCGCGAGCAATGTTTTGCTGCGAGCAGGAACGAACATAAGAGTCTCCTCGATGAGAGATGCAACAGACCGAAAACCAGGTAGGGGTAACTATTGTTGTACACGAAAGGTCGGCGAAACGTCAATGTTCCGCTCGTTGCGAGTTCATAGCATAACCTTGAACAAAAATATGAAGCCCAGGGGTGAGCGAAGTGAACCTCTGGGATGGCACTAATCCCAGGGGTTCACTTCGCTCACCCACTGGGCGTCTGGAGTCAAACAAGAATGGCCGAGAAAGTCGTCATCATCGGATCGGGGCCGGCGGGGTGGACCGCAGCTATCTATTGTGCTCGTGCGAATCTGCAGCCGCTCGTCATCGAGGGTTCGGCAACGTGGGACGCCAATCGCGTCAACGGCACGCTGCCATTGGGCCAACTCAATCTCACCACGGAAGTCGAAAACTTCCCGGCCTGGCCGTTCGCGGACAACTCGGCGTTCAACCAGTTGCTGAAATCCTCGTTGCCGCCGGAACGCTTCGCCAACGTCGCGCATTATTCCGAAGGCAAAAAGGTTCACCAGGGCAAACGAGCCGCATATGGCCCCGAACTCATGGAACTGATGCGGCAACAAGCTGCGAATTTCGGCACGCGCATCATTACCGACGATGTCGTCAAGGCGGAGCTTGGCAAGCACCCGTTCCGGTTGTTCACGCGCGATAACGGCAGCGTGGAAGCGCTTGCCGTCATCATCGCGACTGGCGCCCGCGCGAACTACCTCGGCCTGCCGTCGGAGGATCGCTTCAAAAACAACGGCGTCACCGCATGTGCCGTGTGCGATGGCGCCTTGCCGCGCTTTCGCAACAAACCGTTGATCGTCATCGGTGGCGGCGATTCCGCGGTCGAAGAGGCGACGTATCTCACCAAGTTCGCCAGCCAAGTCAACATGGTCGTTCGCCGCAATGAACTCAGAGCGAGCAAGATCATGGCTCGCCGGGCTCTCGAAAATCCCAAGATTACGATGAAATGGAATCGCACGCTGGACGAAGTGATCGGCAACGACGAAGCTGGCGTGACAGGCGCCCGCCTCAAGAGCACGATCGACGACAGCACGGAGACGCTCGACGTCACCGGTGTTTTCCTCGCCATCGGGCATACGCCAAACACCGATTTCCTCGGCGGCCAGCTGAAGACCGATCCGAAGGGCTACCTCATTTGGCCCGTGTCGCATCGCACGAACACGAGCATCGAAGGCGTCTTCGCCGCGGGCGATGTCGCAGACAGCTACTACCGCCAGGCTGTGACCGCCGCCGGTTCGGGCTGTCAATCCGCGCTCGACGCGGAACGCTGGCTGGCGGAGAAGGGGCATCATTGAGGAGGAGAGAGTTGATAGTTGTTAGTTGATAGTTGTTAGTTGATAGTTGTTAGATGTCGGCTTTGCAAGACGAACAACTTACAACTCAACCTTCTTGCATGACTAACAACTAGAGCGGTTAACACTTGCATTGCCTACGTCGTAGTGCGGGCTTCAGCCCGCTTTCAAGCGGGCAACGGGCTAAAGCCCGCACTACGATATGTGCAATGCATCTGTGAACGGCTCTAACAACTAACAACTAACAACTGACAACTATTCAGGAACCCATGTCGCACGCGCGATTGCTCCAGGAACGAGCGTTTCACGATTCGCAGGCCGACGCTCGTGCCAGGACGCTCTTGCCTGCAGATTACCTCGTCGATGATGACGCTTACCTTCACCACGAATCGTGGATCGCACCCGCCTTCGCAGCCCTCGGCGATGTCCTCGGCCTGCGCGTTCTCGACCTCGGTTGCGGGCATGGCATGGCGTCCGTGGTGCTGGCACGGCGAGGCGCACGCGTGACGGCATGCGATCTCTCGCTCGGCTATGTGCGCGAAGCCGGCATGCGAGCGCGGGCCAATAACGTCGCATTCGATCGCGCGGTCTGCGATGGCGAAGCATTGCCGTTTCGCGATGGCGCGTTTGATCGCGTTTGGGCCAATGCGGTGCTGCACCATCTGGATATCGATCGGGCGGGGCGCGAACTCAGCCGCATCCTCGCGCCGGGCGGCATCGCGGTATTCTGCGAACCATGGGCGGGCAACCGCGTGCTCAACTGGGCGCGGTCGGCGTTGCCGTATCCGGGAAAGCATCGCACTGCCGATGAATCGCCGATGGCGCCAGGCGATCTAAAAGTACTGCGGCGCCATTTCACGGACGTTTCGGTGACGGGCCATCAACTCGTCGCGATGCTCGGTCGAGTGGTGCGTGTGCCGGCGTTGAAGCACGTGCTAACGCGATGCGACGATTGGATTCTGCACGCCGCGCCGAGTTGGCAGCGCTATTGTCGTTATGTGGTCATTGTCGCAAAAAAAGGAAATGTTCCCGCAAGCCCGCAGGCGAGCGCGGCGAGCCTGCGCGGGTAGCTGAACTATTACCCGCGCAGGCTCGCTGCGCTCGCCTGCGGGCTTGCGGGATATTGAGGTACATTGATGAAATACGTCATCGTCATTCCCGATGGTTGTGCCGACGAACCGCAGAAATCGCTCGGCGGCAAAACGCCGTTGCAGGCCGCGAAGAAACCGCACATGGATCGCGTCGCCCAGATCGGCATCGTCGGCCGTACCGACAATGTCCCGCCAACGCTTACTCCCGCCAGCGATGTCGCGACCCTCAGCCTGTTCGGCTACGACCCGCTCGTCGTCTACACCGGCCGGGCGCCGCTCGAAACGGCCGCGATGGGGCTCAAGCTCGGCCCGAAGGACTGGGCGATCCGCTGCAATCTCGTGCACGTCGAAAACGAAGAAATGCGCGACTTCACCGCCGGACACATCTCGCCCGAAGATGGCAAAGAGTTGATGCAAGCCGTCCAGGCCAAGCTCGGCGGTCCCGTCAACTTCGGCGGCCTGCGCGGCACGCTCGAATTCCACCCCGGCGTGAGCTATCGCAACATCCTCATCTATCGCGGCGATGACGCGCCGTTTACCAGCGACACGAAGGCACAACCGCCGCACGATGTCCCCGATCAACCGATCGCAGGCTACTTGCCGAAAGGCCCAGGCTCGGACCTGCTGCGCGACCTGATGGCTCGCAGCCGAGCGGTGTTGCGCGACCACCCGACCAACGCACGCCGACGCGCGGAAGGCAAGCGCGATGCGACGCAGATTTGGCTGTGGGGGCAGGGTGTGGCGCCGTCGCTAAAATCCTTTTCGGAGCAGTATGGCAAAAAGGGGGCGATCATCAGCGCCGTCGATCTCGTTCGCGGCGTCGGCGTGCTGCTCGGCTGGACGCGCATCGACGTGCCTGGCACGACAGGCTACCTCGACACCGACTACGCCGCCAAGGGACGCTATGCGATCGAGGCGATTAAAACGCACGACCTGGTTTGCGTGCATGTCGAAGCGCCGGATGAAGCCTCGCACGAAGGCAAGGTGGACGAAAAAGTCAAGGCACTCGAACGGATCGACGAACACATCGTCGGCCCGTTGCTCGCGGCTTTGCCGAGCCATGGCGACTGGCGCATCTTGATCTCACCAGACCACCGCACGCCGTTGCGCACGCGAGCGCATGCGTACGGCATGGTCCCGTTTGCGGTTGCGGGCGCGGGCGTGAAGCCGCACGGGCAGCTCAGCTACGACGAGATCGTCGCCGAGCAGGCGAAACAGGTTTTCGAGAAGGGCCACGAGTTAATGCCGTGGTTCTTGGGGTGAGCGAGTTCATCGTGCCGCTTTCAGGAGTCCCTGATCGCGCAGCCAGCGCTCGCAGGATCGCGTCCAGAGGCCGTAGGGGCGATCACTCGGGCGGACGCCGAAATCGTGGACGGTATTTGCGTAGACGTGGAGTTCCGCGGAGATGCCGGCGTTCTTCAACGCTTGATACATCACCGTGCTATGCAGCGGCGTGCTGATCGTATCCTCGCTGCCGTGCACCAAGAACACGGGCGGCGTCTTCGCGGGAATGCGCAATCCAGGCGCAAGCTCATCCTTGTCCTTCGCCTTCAGGTATCCCGAATAGGCGAGGATCGCGAAGTCGGGCCGACAGCTAACCTTGTCCACGTCGTCGATGGCGTCATAGGTTCGCTTTTCGAAGCTGGTGGCGGTCGCGATCGCCAGATGCCCGCCGGCGGAGAAGCCGATCATGCCGATTCGGTTCGGATCGATCCCCATTTCCTTCGCCTTGCTTCGCACCAGACTGACGGCCCGCTGCGCATCTTGCAAGGGCCGACGCGCGGGTTCGCCCTTCACCTCGTCAGGCCGGCGCGGCACGCGGTATTTCACGATGATGCCGGTGATCCCCAGTTTGTTCAACCAGGCGGCAACCTCCTCACCTTCGATCTCCCAGAAAAGATTCCAGTACCCGCCGCCGGGGCAGATCAATACCGCGGCGCCCGTGTCCTTGTCCTTCGCGGGGCGGTAGATCGTCAGCGTCGGCCGAGTGACGTTTGTAATCAGCCGCGTCGATTCCGTGATCTCGACGTCCTTGCGCGGAAACTTCGGCGACATCAGCGTCTTTTCCGGACCAATCGTTCCCGGTTCGTCCGGCGCCTTGCCGGGCCAAATATCCATGACCGCCGGCTTCTCGCCCGCCGGTGACGGTGAGACGAGATGCAACAGCGCAACAAGTGAAATCAGCTTCGGCAAACGCATGGCAGCACGCTCCCTGGCAACGTGAGAATGAATCGCCCTAGCGAATATTCTACTTGTTCCTCACTCCCTCGATCGATGAATCGTCCGACGTAGCGATAAACCGCTGGAATTTCCGTAGAAAAACGAAAGGCCTAGATCGGCGGACAATCTGCCGACAGCTTCTGAGGAACCTCTCCGTGATTCGCACTCTGTATACCCTGCTAGCCATCGGCTTTCTGACCTCGGCGGCACTCGGCCAGCAACCGGCCGCGCTGAAGATTCACCTCATCGGTGTCGGTGAGTACGACGCGGCCAAGTCGCTCGCGGAATTCAAGACACACCTCGAACAGTCCTTTCGCGTTGTCTGCTCGGCGTCCCTGGGCGGCAATGGAAAGAAGCTCGACAACCTCGAACCACTCAAATCGGCCGACTTGCTTGTCATCTTCGCGAGGCGAATGAACCTGCCCGACGAACAGATGGCGATCCTCCGCGCTCACTGGGAAGCAGGCAAACCGATCGTGGCCATGCGAACGTCGAGCCATGCTTTTCAACTTGCTGACAACGAAGTCTTCGACAAAAAGGTCCTCGGCGGCGCCTACACAGGCTCGGGCAGCTACACCACGCCGTTCAAGGCCATCGTCGCCAAGGATCAGGCCCAGCATCCTGTCGTCAAGGGCGTGAAGCTCATCACCTCGCGCGGCTACTACAACAACGGGAAGCTGGCAGCGGACGCCGTCGTCTTGCAGATCGTGGATTCCGAGCGCAAAACACCCCAGCCCGTGACCTGGGCGCATACCTACAAGGGCGGCCGAACCGTTTACACATCGATGGGCACGCCCGAGGATTTTCGCGACGAGAATTTTCGCCGACTGCTCGTCAACGCCATCTTCTGGACCGCCAAGCGCGAACCGGAAGCGATGAAGAAATGACCTCGGCCAGGATATTCACTGCTCGCCAACAAGAAGGTGCACCATGTATCGACATTTGCTGACGTTCGTCATCGCGGCGTTTGCTGGCGTGAGTGGATTCGCGCAACCGATCGTGAATGATCGGCAGACGTTTATTCCAAATCGCAAGCACGCCCCGATCGGGCCGGCTGCCATCGGCGTCTTGCTTACCGATGGCCAACCGGTGCTAAGCAGCGAAGGCCGCTCCGGGCCGCCGGACCAGCTTGTCTTTTCCGCGAATGGCAATAGCTATCGCTGGATCTACACGCCGACTGTGGTGAAGCCGCAAATCACCAATCTGCAGGTCCCCGTCGGCAATGCCGGGCAGGTCGTAGTCTATCCGTCGCTCAACCTCGCCAACCCGCCCTCCGTCGCGATGTGGGGCATCACGCAGCCCTATGTCCTTGTCGAAATCGAAGTCAACGGCGGCCGAGGCACGCCCGCCAACGATAGCTTCGTCGCCACGAACATGCGCGTCATCGAGGGTTCGAAAGACTATCCGCTGAAAGTCGCCGACGTGGTGAAGCTCGTCAAGACCCAGTACGGGGAATACCTCAAGAAGCAGCACGGCCTCATCGACCAGACGATGAAGAACCTGGCGAAAACAGCATTGAACGGAAAAGAGCCGACCGGGCCGCGCGAACAGAAGGACCTGATGTACTTGACCTGGCTAGCGGACAGCGCGACGCTGCGCGTGCATTTCCGCACGACGATCAGCGATGGGGCCTACACGATGGTCGGTGGCGGCGCCGAGTTGCGCGATCCGCCGGCGCTGCCGCTGCCGCCAAACAAGCAGCCGCCGGCGCCGGGAAAGGCCGGCGGCGCAAGGCCACCCCGGTTTCAGCAGTTCAAGACGGGGACGACGTTTGGCATCGAATTCGGCCGAGCGTACATCGTTAATAAGAAGGGGGAGGTCGAAGCCACGGAAGACCTGCCGATCGAGCCGTTCACGCGCATACTGCCGCCACCGCCGGGAGCCGGCGGCCCGCGTCCCTTACCCTTGCCGCTGCCCGTGCCGCCGATGCGCGATAAGTAGTCAAAATCGCTCACCCCTTCGTCGGTGGGCGGCGGAATGGGGCGGGCTTTTTCGCCTTGGGTTCGGGCAGGGATTCGGCCTGGTCGATGCGGATGGTTTTGCCGCCGAGCGTTTGAAACGTGCCCCGGGACGGCCTGGAAACGAAGGGCAAGATCACCGGTTCGCCGCTAATTTTGGTCCGTGACGTGCGTTCCTCGTCCTGATCGATCTGGAGCAGCTTGAACTGATGCTCCTGCCACAGCGAGCGGAACTCCCGGCCGCCGCCGCTGAGGAAGAGGGCATCGCGCAGCACCTTGGTCGCCTCGTCCGCGCAGCCGTTGGATCGCAGCAGATCGGCTGCGGGGTCGAGGATATCGATATCAAGCGGCGCGAGAGCGATCGCTTTTCGTGCCGCTTTCAATGCTTTTGGCTTCTTTTCCATCGAAAACAGATAGCCGGCGAAATCAAGCCAGTAGACCGGCTCAGCAGCATCGAGCTTGATTGCTCGTTGGTAATACATCTCCGCGCGGGTGAGGTCGGCGGTTTCGTCTTTCTCGATGGCGACGGCCATCAGATAATGATACTCCGCATGCGTCGGCTTCATGGCGATGGCGGCGGTTAGGTGACGCCGAGCGTCTTTGTAGTTGCCCAGTTCTAACTGGGCGTCGGCCAGCAGCGCTTGCATTTCTTCGAGAATCGGTTCAGGCAAGTTACGAAAGTTGGAAAGCTTGTTGAGCGAGGTTATCGCTTCGGAATAACAACCCAACTCAACAAAATGTCGGCCCGTGGAAAGAAGAATATCGATCAGGTTGAGCGTCATGCCCATGTGCCGGCCTCCTTGCTGCGAGTACGAGTGGTAGCCCCAATCATTGGGTTTGGGGATTATACCGGCATGGCCAGGTCGAGCAAGAGCAAAGCGATCGAATTCGCGATCACGGCCCCTTTTTCCACGGATGGGTCTCGAAATTGCGTTTCTGTGCATAAACAACGACACGCGCCTTTGCCACCTCCGCGTTGGTCGGCCAGCGATACACGACCTGCGCATCCGGCGCCAATTGCTTGCCTTCGCGATCCTTTGCCGCCTCCGCATCGCGCGACCGCGTGAGTACGACATAGCACGTCGGCTGAATGCCGCTCGGAACCGTCGGCTCGCGGCCTTCCTGAAACAGCAGCCCAGAATAGTAATGCGACCAGGCATGGTCGTCGAGAATGACGTCGCCATCGACGACCTGTTTCGCCAGCCACAGCCCGGCCTCGTGATTGCCGACGCGATTGCCATGGAGTCGCTGGGTCGCTTTCGTGGCACAGGCGGCAAGGAACACGCCGGCGATTAGCATGCTCCACACGACAGGCGAGCGCCGCCACGTGGTCTGAATCCCTTCGCCGGAAGATGAGAGAATCCAGCGAGGCACGGCATCGATGCCGGCCGCGAGTAGATACGTCGCCAGGATGACGATGATCATCAGATGCCGATCGGAAACGTACGACACTGACATCGCCAGCATCACCAGAATCGTGGTGTGAATGCACGCATAGATCGCAATCGCCCAGAAGCCCAGACTGGCGCGCAACCGCCCAAACGCAGCCAGGATGCCCATAAGCGCGGGCAGCAGACCAACGTAGAACAAGCCCTGCATGACTTCCATGCCGATCGCCGTGATGCTGCGCTGAAAGCGAATGGAACGATAATCGGACTGCGGAAAATTGGCGGCGAACAGGAAGTCGGCGGCGGGAATCACCACTTGCGTGATTTCCCTGCCCAGAGCCTGGCTCGTGGTCGGTTTTCGAGAAAGCCCGCCGATGACGATGGCGTATGCGCACCCGACCGCTATCGCCACGCAAGCCGTCGCCAGGCCGCAGGCAACGAAGCGCCGCCAGGAGACGCGCCAAGCCGGCATCATCTGCCCGACGCAAAGCGAAGCCGCGACAGCGAGCAGGACCAGCGCGCCTTCGGGGCGGGTGAGGTAGGCCAGACCCGTGAATAATCCGCACAGCGTGCTGCGGGCGATGCTGCGTTCACGCATCGTCTGCACCATTTGAAGGATGGCGCTGACCAGGAAGACGAGGTAAACAGGCTCCGAAATCGCATCGGAAAGGTGATGCGCGCTGATCGGCAGATATTGATAAAGCAGTGTCGCCGCGAAGCTAATTCGGCGACGAAAAAACTGCCGACCCAAAAAGTACATCGGAAACATGAGCACGAGCGATGCGATGAAATTCACGGACTGAGCGCTCAACACCATCGAGTCGGGCGTCTCGCCCTGCCAGGCGCGAATCGGAACCGACACCGCCCAGACCAGGGAGTAATAGCCGGGATGTTGATGATTTTCTTTAAGAGTGTCGTAAACGGATTTTCGATCGAACATGAGCGCGGAGCGGATATAGCCGATGCCATCGCGCGCGGTCACTTCGGTGTTATGAATCAGCCAGATACGCAGCGGCGCTACCAGGAGAAGCAACAGCGCGAGAAGCATCCAGTCGATGCGGGCAATGCCGCGCGAATCGTGATCCGACATGCAGAGGACCCCTTCCATGGGTTTCGAGGGCGGGCAGCGAATGTACACAAACGAGTTGCCGCGCGTCAAGCCGCCTCGGACTCGGACTTGGCAAGATAGGCGGACTGGTAATGGCTCGAAGTTCACGCAATGCCGCAGAGCCGCGAAGAAGGGCAATCCACTACAACGAACAAAGCAAATTCAGCCACGGAAGAAGCACGGAAATGACACGGAAAAAATGCAGACAGAGGCGGGTCGTCGTGCCCCGTCAATGAGATGACGATGCGATTGAGGCCCTTTTTCCGTGTCGCTTCCGTGTCGTTCCGTGGCTAAGAATTTTGCGCGAAGGGCATCATTCATCGCCAGGCCGGCGTCGGTCGCGTTTGATGGCGCCGCGGCGTTTTTTGTCTTGCAAGCGGGCACGCTGGGAGCCTCGTGTCGGGCGCGTCTTCTTGCGCGGTTTCGGGACGAACGTCGCCTGCACGATCATCGCACGCAGCTTCTCCAGGCAGTCTTCGCGATTGCGTTCTTGATCGCGGTAGCGCTGCGAAGTGATGATGACGCCCGCATCCAGAGTGAAGAACCGCTTCTGCTGCTCCGCGAGCCGAGCCTTGACCTCGGCGGGAATCGTCGTGTTCACGGCAATGTTCCAGCGCAAGACCGCCTTGGACGCGACCTTGTTGACGTTCTGCCCGCCTGGCCCACCCGAGCGCGCGAACGACCACTCGAACTCGTCCTCAGGAATCGCAAGTGTGGCTGTGATTTCGAGCATGGTAGTTCAGGCGAACGCATGCCGCCTATTCTCATGAGATTTTCAGAATCCGTGAAACTCGTGCGATAAATCCGCCGTAACTGACAACGACACATATCACCTGCAAATGTTCGGCTCTCGGAAATTGTATCCTACGGCAGGCGCCGACAAAGAAGAAATCTCCCGATGACGAGTAAACAGCGTGGCAAGCGGAAAGGGCCAAATCAGGACGCTTCCTGTTTCGTTTCCGCTGCCGCATCGAGATATGCCTGCAGCAGCATCTGTGCCGCGACACGGTCGCGCCGGGCCTGGCGCTGTTTCTTCGTCAGTCCCGCGTCGAGCAGCGCGGACTCGGCGGCGGCGGTGGTGTAGCGTTCGTCGAAATACTCGCAGGGCACGCCGGTCGCTTCCGCCAGCCAGGCGCCGAACGCGCGGACGATCTTCGCTTGCTCGCCCTCGTAGCCGTCTTCGCGCGTCGGCAGTCCGATGACGATAGCCGCGATCTCTTCGTCGGCAACGACCTTCTTGAAGTACGCGGCGTCTTGCTTCGCATCACGCCTTCCATACGTCGCGAGCGGCGACGCAATCCGCCGATCGGGATCGCTGATCGCCAACCCGATACGAACGCTGCCAGGATCGATGCCGAGGATACGCATGTAAGGTGTCCCCGTTTAGCCGTTCGCCTCTGGCGAGCGCGTTCCGCCACCGAAATGCAGAACGCGCTCGCCAGAGGCGAGCGGCTAAACGAAAATCAGTTTATTGATACTCACTCAACCCACGCGGATTGAGGAGATCGACGATTTTCTTGATATCGCCTTCACGGTCGCGATGGGCCACGAGGATCGCATCGCCGTCCTGGATGATGATCAGGTCGCTGACGCCGAGCGTGGCAATCAATCGCGGTCCGTCGCCGGCGATCACGCAGTTGTGCGTGTCGATGCCGAGGTGGTTGGCGAGCACGGTATTGTGGTCGGCGTCTTGCGGGTGTCGGCGTTCGAGCGCGAGCCAGCTGCCGACGTCGTCCCACTGAAACGGCGCTTGCACCATCAGCACTTCGGGCGCCTTTTCCATCACGGCATAGTCGATGCTGATCTTCGCCAGGCCGGCGTATTCACGCGTCAGCACTTCGGTGCGCTCCGGCTTGTCCCACGCCTCGGCGATGCGCGTGACGGCATCGGCGAGCGCTGGTTGGTTCGCGCGAAGCAGCGAAAGGATCGTCGCCGCACGCCATGCGAAGATGCCGGCGTTCCAATAATGCCGGCCCGATGCGAGAAACTGCTCGGCGAGATCGACGTGCGGTTTCTCGCGAAACGAACCGACCCGAAAAACTGCCACGCCCTGGCGCGTCGCAAGATCGCGGCCGCGCTCGATGTAGCCGTAACCCGTGGCGGCGAACGTGGGCGGGATGCCGAACGTGACCAGAGCGTTCGGATTTTCGCCAACCATCTGCTCGGCGACCTGAACGGCTCGGCGAAACTCCTGGGCCGGTTCGATGACATGATCGGCGGGCATGACCAGCATCACCGCTTCGGGGTCGTCTCGCACGCACAATGCCGCGCCGAGGCCGATGCACGCAGCCGTGTCGCGCCCGCAGGGTTCGCCGACGATGCGCTCGGCGGGCAGCGTCGGCAGTTGGCGGGCGGTCTCGGCGGCGTAGTCGGCGCCGGTGATGACCCATGTCCGCTCGGGCGGCGTGAGCGCCTCGATGCGTTCGAGCGTCTGCTGGATCAACGTCGTTTCGCCGGCGAGTTTGAGGAATTGCTTCGGCTTCGCACGTCGGCTGCGAGGCCAAAACCGCGTGCCCCCGCCGCCGGCCATGATAAATGCGTGTAGCATGTTGATTCTCAACCAAGCCCCAGGATGAGCGCAGCGATTCCTGGGGGTAAATCTGCTGCTTCATCACCCCCAGGAATCGCTGCGCTCATCCTGGGGCTTGGAGATTGTTTTTACGATATATACGTGGATTTTCGTATCTCCGACCCGCCACGCCATTTCTTGCGGATCTCTTCGACATCGAGCGCGAACAGCGGGCTGATCTCGACGCCAACGCCCTCGGCAACGCTGACGCCGGCTTCCTCCAGCCAGCGCCGCGCCTGGCCGATCATCAGCGCTCGCGCGGAATCTGGCGAATCGACGCCGTCCTTGTTCTTCACCGGCGCGAATTCGTCCTCGCGATTGGTCGCCAAAATCGTCCAGCGTTCGGCCTGAGGCAATGCGTCAAAAATGAACCGCTCGAATTTAAGGGCGTTCTCGGATTCAGGTTTAATCGGCGTGTCCGCGTCGTCGAGATGCGGCACTTTCTTCCGCGCCAGGTGCCAGGGCAAGCGCTCGGCGTCCCCGGCGATTTCGCCAAGGAAACCGACGTCGAACAGATGAATCGCGGGGTTGCCTGCCCAGAACTTCAGGTTGCCCGCGTCATCCGATTCAAGCGCCCACTCGTCGGGCAGGTCGGAGTATTCGATCATCGCGCAGCGGTTGTCCACGAGCAAGAAGTTGCCGACTTTCTCTTTCGGTCCCGCTTTGGGCAGCGCCTTCGAAGACACCTCCGCCTCCTCACGCAGATGCCGGCCGAGGAAGACGAAATCCGCGAGATTGACGAGTGGATTATCGACCTGGAAGTACGAGATCGTCCTGATGCCGCGGCCCCTGAGCTTTTCGAGGATGCCCGCGGAATCGAGTCCGGTGATCGTGCCGCCGTGGCCATTCGGGCTGAGGCAGAGCTGATCGTGGCTTTCACGCAGCAATCGGCCCGTCGCGAGATCGACGGCGGGCATCGTGCCCTGGCAGAAAAAGAGCACGTCCTGCGGCGGCAGGCGGAAGTAGTTCTTGCGCTTGAAGTACTGCCGGGTCGCCGCGTCGGTCGCCGGGCTTGTCATGACGATTAACGGCAACCGGACGGCGTATCGGCTGCGCAGCGCCTGCACCTTCTCGGCGTGAATTTGAAAGAGCGATTTCTTGGAAACAGGTCCGATTGGAAACATTCCTTTTGGTTCATCGAAGCCGAGCCGAGTGCCCTGCCCGCCCGCGACCACGAGGAACGCGACCTCGCCGGCCTTCATCGCTTGAATGCCCACGTCTCGAAAATGTATGCGGTCCGCGTCAGTCATGGTTGGCACGGGTATCGGCTGAATTCGGCTTCGATCCGGCAGCGCGTCCTTGCGCTCGCGCTGTTGAAATAGCGCGTGTATTTCCGCCAGGTTGATCGCTTGCAGGTCGGCGACGAGCTTCGCGCGAACCGGTTGCTCGGCTCGCTCGATGATGCCGATGAGATGGTCTTGCCCGAATTCTCGCAAGCGCTGACGTAGGTCATCGGAGAGCATTGTGGATTCCGTGTTTCGATTTTCGTTTAGAGAGGCTTGAAGAATACCTTCCGTGTCTGCCGCTTGCGGCTTAGCGCTCAGCATGGTGCCCTGTTGAGCGCT